>CAZECN010000019.1:0-54970 GCA_964510575.1 uncultured Bdellovibrionales bacterium
GTAAAACGCGACTAGCGTTTTGCCTCTAGAGTCTCCAAATACCTCGATTTCCCGGATTAATAATTAATTAATGAGGCGCAGTATAACAGCAATTTTCTTTGGACAGTAGCAGGAATGGGTAGACTACTAACTAAGTTTTTGGGGACAGATAATTAAATTTAACTTGCTAGGGTGGAGATTGAACCAAGTCCCCCAAGCTCGATAGTAGGGGGAACGATCCTTATTACTTTGATGGGATGATAGTCCTGTTAATAACTATGACTATCTCCAAAGAAGTCGATTGATACTAACTGGAGTTCTTTTGAGGCGTTCGTCTCTCTTGCAGTTTAATATCCGCTGTCACATCGAGGCTCTGCCTAATTAGGCCAATCTCGAGAGCAACCGAAGATGGTCCAAACCGAGGAGTCAGCGTTGGTTTTCTTCTTTTCTTTCTTCTAGTCTTTACTGTCTGCATAATTTTCCTTTACCTGGCTATTACAGCACTATACTACTTAACAATCCTAAAACAACCTTCTCTCAATACCTTCACTCTTATTTATGCATCTAAAGTTCCGGGTTGTGATATTTAATTAACTAGCAAAACAGTATTTTTATCTAGTAAAGTCAAGCCCTTAGGATCTAGAAAGTTACTATTTTTACACTATAAATGTATCAACTTTGTGAACATCGAAAAAGGGCCCGAAAATGAGTGTTAATGGCGTTCCAGAAAGGAAAAACGTAAACCCAGATCATACTTGGGATTTAACTAAACTTTTTGATGATAAAAAGCATTGGGTCTCAGAACTTGAAAGGCTCAAAGAAAGTCTACCCAGTATCCAAGACCTAGAGCAGTCGTTACTAACCAGCCCAGAGAACTTCTCCAAAGGAATGGAATTATACCTGGGATTTGCTGAGCAACTAAGCAAACTCTACTCTTGGGTTTCTCTAGCAAGCGACCAAGATTTAGCGGACAGCGAAAACCTAGGGATGAAATCTCAAGCCCTAGACCTCTACACTTCTTTCTCTAAATCCACTGCCTGGCTTCGTCCAGCTATTCTCGAGCTAGAACTGAAATCACTTGAAAACTTAAAAGCCCATCCCGACAACGAACCATATCTACGAATGGTTAGAGAGATTGTCAGGTTCAAACCTCATACTTTAGGAGAGTCTGAAGAGAAACTAATGGCATCATCTGCTGACCTAACAAGAGTTACCTCAGAAGTATTTTCTCAACTAAATAATGCCGACCTTAGTTTTGAGTCAGTAGAGGTCGATGGGGAAGAGAAACCTCTCACTCATGGGAGTTTCATTACTTTCCTAAAAAATCCAAACAGAGAGGTAAGACGCCAAGCTTATCAAAACTTTTACTCAGCGATTGAAGGCAACAAAAACACCTTAGCTAGCCTTCTAGCCGCCAGTGTAAAAAAGAATGTAGTAATGGCTGAAATTCGCAAATACAACTCGCCTCTTGAGTCCGCTCTCTTCTCAGATAATATCCCCAGCACCGTCTATCAAAATCTAATTGAAAGCGTCTCCTCGAACCTTAAACCACTCAATGACTACTATAGTTACCGAAAAGAAGTTTTGAGTTTAGACAAGCTTGAAATGTTCGATTCTTACTACCCGATTATAGAAGAGCCTGGCGATAAAATCCCCTATGATCAGGCCTGCCAACTAATATTAGAGTCAGTAAAGCCCTTAGGGCAAGAGTACTGCAGTGTACTGGAACGAGGTTTAACTTCAGACCGTTGGGTAGACCGCTATGAAAATAAAGGAAAACGCTCCGGGGCCTACGCTAAACCTTGTTACGGAGACCAGCAATATATGCTGATGAACTACAAAGAAAGCCAGCTAAATGATTTGTTCACTCTTACTCACGAGGCAGGCCACGCCATGCACTCATGGTATTCTCAAAAACATCAGAATTTCCAAGATTTTGGCTACACTATCTTTGTGGCTGAGGTAGCATCGACCTTCAATGAACAACTTCTTCTGAAATTTTTAAAAGATAAATTCTCGAATGATTCAAAAAGAAAAAGTTACTTAATCAATCACCATCTTGAAGACATTAAAGGGACATTCTACAGACAAACCATGTTTGCCGAATTCGAAATGCTAATTCATAAAGACTGTCAAAATGGAAAGCCGCTCACCAGAGATAGTCTGACTGGTATTTACAAAGAGCTGCTGTCTAAGTATTTTGGGCCTGCAATGAATCTAACTGAAGGCTCGGAGCTGGAGTGTTTTAGGATTCCTCACTTCTACAGCCCTTTTTACGTTTACCAGTACGCCACTGGACTTGCCTCAGCTATCGCTCTGTCCAAACCAATAATCGAAGGTGATGTTGTAGCTCGCGACTCTTACCTCAATTTTCTAAGTTCTGGGTGTAGCAAATACTCAGTCGATCTTCTAAAAGACGCTGGGGTTGATATCACTAAAGCTGAGCCCCTCGACGCCACTGCGGAACTTTTTGCGGATTTACTCGCTCAGCTCAAGTCGTTAACCCCGCATTAGCCCTAGATAGAGGGCTTTTTTGCTTACTCTTTTAAATGCTCTTTAAATTGAGTCATCTAGGGCCGATCCCACATCATATTGAGGACGAATAGTTAAAATAAAGTTTTTAATTTTTGATTTGCTAGGAGAGACCCGTGAGTTCTGAAGACAACGCTGCAACGAAGCATTTCCTTGAGGAAAACTATCTTGGCCTAGCCGTACAGGTTGGCTCTGGTTCACTGCAGATGAAAATGAGCGGATATACCCCCAGTGGTATGAGCTCTAAGCCTTGCCACGTTGGTGAATTTGTTATCATCGCCTCTGATAGTGATAAGAAGCTAGCTACAATCGGGCAGATCTCAAACGTTGTCTTGGATTCTAGTGCTCAACCATCAGAAGGCGGAGGCTTGACCTCTTTAGGAACAGTTAAGCTCTTAACTACGGTAGACTTCACCTCTGGTGTAATTTCTCCAGGTGTTCTCTCTGCACCAGTGGTTGGAAACAGCGTTTACCATACCTTACCAGAATTGGTTCAATCAGTTGTTGAGGCAAAGAATGTTAAGTCAGGAGAAGATGATGAAGATCATCGAGTGCAGTTGGCTTTAGCAAACCTGCCTGACGCTCAGAGGACTCCAGTGTCCTTTACTCCAGAAATGCTCTTCGGACGTCATATGGCGATACTAGGAACCACTGGTGCTGGTAAAAGTTGGTCTCTAGCTAGGTTGATGGAAGAGTGTGGAAACCATCGATCAAAAGTAATCCTATTTGATGCGACTGGTGAGTATTCCACTCTTAAGAATAACACCTACCATGTTTATCTTGGAGATCACCCGAATCCGCCAGAGCATGCTAGAGAAGTAGCTATTCCTTACACAGAACTTCTAGAATCAGACCTCTTCGCTATTTTTAAACCAAGAGGACAAAGCCAGGCTCCAAAACTTAGGGCAGCCATGAAAAGCTTGAAGCTTGCTGACCTAGAATCTGGTCTGGCTCTGGATGGTAAGATTATCAAGGTTAATAAGACTAAAAATAAGTTTCAAGCTGCCTATAGAAAGCATCAGGAAGTAGTAGATGATCCTCATGCAAATTTCAGGATAGAAGCCCTCGCTGACCAGATTTACAACGAATGTGTTTACCCTTCCAGAAGTGAAATGGAGCCAAACGTATGGGGTAACATTAACGGTAATGACCAGTCTCACTGTATTCCATTGATCAATAGAATTCAGGACATCATTAACTCTCATACCTTGTCTCCAATATTTAAACCTGGCGACCGTCCTTCTTTACTTAAAGCAATAGATGCATTTCTGGAAGATGAAAACTATTCAGTTCTACGAGTATCTTTGCAGTATCTATCTTTTGAGCATAATGCGAGAGAGATCATCACCAATGCGATGGGGCGTCACCTGATGCAGATGGCTAGAGATGGAAAGTTCAGAAAGAACCCAGTTCTTGTAACTGTTGATGAGGCTCACCAGTTTCTAAACAAAAACTTGGTAGCAGATGGACAAGATTTTCCACTAGACTCTTTTGGAATGATTGCAAAGGAAGGAAGAAAGTATGCAATCAGTGTTTGCCTAGCAACTCAAAGACCTAGGGATATTCCAGAAGATATTCTTTCTCAGATGGGAACACTAGTGGTGCATCGTTTAATCAACGATAAAGACCGTGGTGTTGTTGAGCGAGCTTCTACTGATGTGGATCGAGCCGTGATTAACTCACTTCCAACTTTGGCTTCGGGTGAAGCGGTTATGGTTGGTGTGGAGTTCCCGGTGCCACTGAGTGTAAAGATGAGAAAGCCTAAGAATCCGCCTGTATCATCTGGTCCTGATTACCAGTCTCACTGGGCACGGGGTTTGCTCTAGCCGCTACTGAAAATAGTCTTATCTCCAACAAGTGCTTCCGATTCTAGCACTAGCAAAAGCTCAAAATCATTGGGCTTTTGCTGTATGTAGAATAGCCGAAGCTTCAAACTACAACGCTCTTCTATTCTTAGTAATTTTATGCTAAATACTTCAGCCTGTTTTTAAGGCTCAGGCAGCTAGCCCTTAGTCTAGTTCTATCCCAGATTTTCCTTCGAGTAGTTTTAGAGCATGGAACCCAAACGTTCTTATGCCTCCCTCAAAACCAAGGAAATTAAAGTGAAATTTTTCCAATTTTTAACAGTAATTATTTCAATTACTGCAGCCTTGCTAGTAGTACACATTGGCTGCTCCTCGACTTTTTTCAAGTTGATATGGTCCGGCCAGCCACTTAAAATTGATTCATCCTATCTGGGCTGGATCTTAGTCTTTTCAACAATGATGGGTTATTTGCTCAGCTCAGTTAAATCTCGCTGTTGGGTTGACCTCGGACTTGGAATTTTCGGCTTTGTCGTGAACTTCTTTTTGATATTCCTGTTCACCACGAGCGAAACAGCACTGGTTACAAATTTCTGCGCAGCAACGCCGTGGCTATGATTTTACAATCATTAACTCAAGATGGGCAAAGGGGTGGCAATTTTTATTTTATTGGTTTTTAAAATCAAGGTTTTCATCCCATGCTCTAAGATTATTCGTTAGCAGCGTTTTCGATTGAACACTGAAATGCTATGATTACCTAGCTCTACAAAGCCTTGTTCTTTTCCTTATCCCCATATCCATGAGTAGTTTTAGAGCGCAGGTGCGCAAAGGTTAACTATGAGGGTTATCTATGATTTGGAAAGTTGCTAAGTTCGTTATGGTTGGGTTGGCTACTGGTTTAACGCCGATTTTTGTTTGGGTTTCAACTCTACCTTTAGAAATGGTTGAGCTCACAGTGGTGAAAGGAAGCTCGACATACAAATTACCACTAGCTCACATTATATCAATTTTATTCGGTTTAACTGCTTGGATTTTCTTGTGGGGAGTTTTCATTATCTATCCCGATAGAAAATTCGCTTTATCCATATTCGTCCCAAGGTCGGAAGACAGACCAATAAATTTTGATGATCAAACAGTTTTGTTGGCATTTATTGGGATCCTATTCGGCTTACTGGCCGTTTTGGTATTCTACATATTCTAATTTAAAGAGGATTTTCGTTATGGTTTGGAAGGCAATCAAGTGTATCTTTGTAGTGATAAGTTTTGCTTTAATGTTGATTGGCATTGATCTATCAACAGCCCACCCAATTAAAGTAATCGATGAAGTTGAAGATGGAGACCTCACTATCATCACAACTACACATTACTACATACTATCAATATTTTTCGGACTTTCTAACTGGTGTTTTTTATTGGCAGTTTCGATATTCCATCCATGGTATAAAAACTGCAATACGAAAACCGAGCTAATAACTTTAGGCGTAGCCAATGCTGGAGTTGCGTTTGGAGTGTTTACCTTCATGCTACTCTAGCAATTTTATAAAAGGGGGCTGATCATTGACATCACCCCCTTTAAACCAAAGGTTCTTCTTTACCTGTGCTCTAAGCCTATTCCATTCTCCAGTATATACTTGCACCTACTTTAGGCTGGTTTCAGCATATCTAAATGTAAACTAAAATTTCAGTTTGTAATTTTGGTTCTAGTCGAGGCGAGAAGAAATCGATGAATTAGGCGTGCTTCTGGACACCGCAGAGAAGAACAATCGTAAGGGTCTCTAAAATTTTAACGCCCATAACCGAATAAATTTCATAATAATCCTATCACCCAAAAGTTTAGGGCTCGAAAAATTTTAATTTTAATCAGAAAAACGGAACGGCCCCAGATACTTCACAAAAACCAGGGCCGCTCATACTCTAACTACCATTCAGACCAAGCGAACGAGACAGTTTTGCTATCGATCATTTTCAGCTGTAAGGCGAAAAAATATCTAGCGAAAACTTCGGCGAAAATTTGCATATTCTCAGGCGAGCATTCTTCCTCAATCTCATGAGAAACTATTGTTGTACATTCCCGACGATCTGTAGGGATAGCAATATCAAACTTCCAGTTACTTGTGTTCTCTCTAACTAGCCTTATCACTAACCCGGCAGCTAGAGAATCTGTTCTCCAGATAGGTCGGTCTTCCGAACCATTCTCATCTTCATACCAACGCATTTTTGACACTTGTCTGCGTTCTAGAATTTGATTCATTAGCTCAGATTCGTTCAACCCGATTTTGGTTGCCAAACTTTTAAAAAGTTCTAATTTGCAGTCCATTGAAACCTCCTAGCGATTTCGCTTTTAAAACATAAGAAAAGAACGAATTGTTCTTTAGTGAAAAACCGATCTGTTCTGGGACCAGTCCGATTTGATGGATAGATTTCCATTGCCAGCAAATCGGATTGTCTATTTCATCTACCCTAGTTTATTGGAATAGCTACGCACTCTAAACTCTTGATTATATTTGTCAAGTTTGTCATTTTGAAGCCCCTCTCCTCGTTTCTCATCAGACTAAGAAATAAGCCTAAAAGATTCCGTTTGGAATTTTTCTCTTATCGAGGCGCGGGAATGCTGAGGAGTGAGGTGTGCTTCTGCACACCGCAGGGACGAAGCATCTCCCGCCGCAACAAAGAGAATAAATTAGTTCACTATTTCAGTTTGTAATTTTGGTTCTAGTCGAGGCGAGAAGAAATCGATGAATGAGGCGTGCTTCTGCACGCCGCAGTGAAGAGAGCTCTTCTCAACAAAGAGAAGAACAAAATTCCAAACTGAAATTAACGTTTGGAGAATTGTGGTTTTTTCCGGGCCTTATGCCTACCCGGCTTCTTCCTCTCAACAGCCCTACTATCTCTAGTAAGCAGCCCAGCTTTTTTAAGCTCGGCTCTAAGTTCAGGATCTTGCTTTTCTAGGGCGCGAGCGATGCCATGCCTTACAGCTCCGGCTTGTCCAGACTTACCGCCACCACTTACAGAAATTTTCAAATCGAACTTACCTTCCTTTTCAGTAACAGCGAAAGGTTGGTTGATAACCATTTGAGTTGTTGCAAGTGGGAAGTATTCTTCTAGACCTTTACCGTTAACTACGGCCGAACCACCCTCTTCAGCTGCAGGCTTTAGGTAAACCCGAGCACTTGATTCTTTTCTTCTACCAGTCGCGTAAGTGTAGTCGCTTTTAGCTGCCATTATCTTCCTGTTTGCTGCTATTGATTAAGAGGTGCAGGATTCTGCGCCTCATGGGGGTGATTCTCCCCGGCATAAATTTTTAGTTTACCAAGCTGCTTTCTACCTAGGGAGTTTGCTGGAAGCATCCCTTTTACGGAGCGCTTTATCATCTCTTCTGGCTTTCTAGCTCGAAGTTCCGCGGCCTTTTCTTCCTTAATACCACCAACGTAACCTGTGTGACGGAAATAAGTTTTATCTGCGTCTTTATTTCCGGTCAGCTTTACTTTCTCGGCATTAACAACAACGACAAAGTCGCCATCGTCATTGTGTGGGCTAAAAGTAGGCTTGTTCTTACCACGAAGAACGGAAGCTACTTCACTGGAAAGTCTGCCTAGTGGTTGGTCAGCAGCGTCAACCAGAACCCAAGCTCTGTTCTTCTCTGCATCTTCTTTAGTTTGAAAACTTGTAGTCATATTCACCGTAAACTAATCTAGCGGCCGATATAGTGGCCGGAGGACAGGGAAAATAGCACAGAAACAGTCGGAGTCAACTCCTATGAGTCTCAGCTAAAAGTTTAGTCTATTTCAGACCAATCTGCTCGGCTATACGTTCATTATAGGATGTATAACTCTCGGGCAATTGCCTCATAATATTAGGCCAGAAAGTACGAAAATCAGCCTCAACTTCTGCCGCCAATGATACATCCCCCTCGAGCCTTCTAATTTGCTCTATAATAGAGGTGAAATTGCCTGCAAGCCTTAGAGAAGCCTGTACTACACCATCCAACTCAGCTTCAACTGCAGATTCACCAATCTTAAGCCCTTCGCAAATAAATTGCTGCTGAGAGATAACTGCTTCAAGGTAGCCAAAAAATCTCGCTATCCTATCTTGGCTGGTTTGCCTTAGGGATCCCTTTTTCAATTCCTGGGCTGACCTAAAAACATTGGCACTCAAAAAAATTGAAAAATCCATTTTATTGGACAAATCAGGAAATTTTTCCTGATCGTGGTTTATCGCCGCTCCCAACAAATCAACAAACTCCGAGGAAGAAAGTTCTGTGAGATTATCTTCATTGAGAATCGACGTCAGAAGTTTTGACATAAGCTTAACTTGGACAGCTAACTTTGATCGACAAGATGGTAGAATGTTTTCCAGAACTGTCCGTTCCTAGCATTACACTCTCCCCATTGAGGACTCTTACCTTAGTACTTAAAAGCTTGCTGGAGTCAGCGCCGAGCCAATTAACTAAAACTTCGACTCTTTTCTCGCTAACGGAAACTGGCTGAACTTTGACAGTCTGTGGCTTACCCATCGCATCAGAAACGCTAAAGCGGCTTTCTTTACCCAAAGCAACTTGCTGCCTGCGAGAAGTCATCTCATCGTATTTTTTGTAGGGCAACTTCTTCAATTGCGGCTCCATACTAACTAGAGACTTACCCAGTGAGTTCAAATCTGTGGACTTACCCTCTTTTTCCGATCCTTTGATAACCCGCACACCAACCTCACAGTTTTGGGCAATACAAATAGCAGGAATAAAAAGGATGGCGAAAACTAGTGCGGGGATTTTACCAACTAGTGTCATAACAAGGTCTCCTGCAGAATTTCAGACCGTTAATTTTAATAAAGTGATTTAAATAATTTGATTTCAATAGAGTTATCTCAATCCATCTTGCTTTGAAACCCAGATAACAGGCGAGCCGCTACCACTATCTGGACTGACCAGGCGATGAGTGTAACCTTGAGCTGGCTTTACCCAATCTACACTCAAAGCGACTGCTCCACGATTGGCCACAACAACTCGCTGCCCCGCTACTTGCTGAGCACTGTTGCCTGTAGGTGCTGAGGAATTTACTACCGGCACTTGAGCAACTGGAGCCTGGCTTTCACTTTGCATAGCCAAACGCTCACCTTCATCCAAACGAGGTAGAGTCTCATCCTTGCTTTCGTCTCGAGCTACTTCCAAAAGCTCCTTATTTGGCTGAGGATCGTCCAGTTCAAGAGCAGGGGTATTAGGTATTCCATTCTGCAGTTCATTGTCATCCAATTTTACGGCATCTAGTTCGGTGGTGTCTAGTTCGACCACTTTGGTGTTACTGTCCTGCATAGCCAGTCTTGCTTCCATGCCATTCTTACTCTTTAAGGCTTGGAGATCAGGATTAGCTCCTTTAAGAGTGAAAAGATTAAAAAGAAAAAAAGCAAAGCCCGCCGCAAAACCGAGCCCTAGCATCACCTGTTTTCCAAATATTGAGCCGAAAAAAGACTCTTTCTTCTCGGCCCCTTTGCTCTCAATATGTCTATAGGAAAAACCGGGTCTATAGTCTTGTTCAATTTCTTGAGCAGCTTCATGATGCCACTTGCGAACTTCACCTTGAATCAAACTAAGCTGGCTTAAAAATTGGCTGGCTTCCGAGTCAGGCTTCTCAAGCTCATTCTCAACGGAGTGTCGCTCTTCTTCGCTAACCTCACCGTCAAAATACCTGTATAAAAGGCTCTCCCAGTCGGAAATTTCTTTGGATTGCTGTGTCATAAATTATCCTTTCTTTGCTGCAGCGTCTAGGGCCGATACTGCGGCTCGCTCCATAACTATAAATTCGCTAGAAATTTCTCTGAGGAAGTTCTGTAGTTTTTTACGCGCATGGTGGAGTCGACTCATAACGGTACCTCTGGAGCAACCAACCGCCTCACTAATCTCGGCATAAGAAAGTCCTTCGACTTCTCTTAATAGAATGACTTCACGGTGCTCATGACTAAGACTGTTAATCGCCTTTCTTAAATGCTTTCCAAGTTCCATACTCTCATAACTTTTGTCCGGTGATACAACGTTCCCCATTGGGATACCCCCCTGACCCGAAGATTTTTGTAGTCCCGCATCTAGAACCTCCGCTTCTCCTACGGCTCTCTCTCTTTGACGATAACGCTTACGACTATAATCAATCGTCATATTAGAAATTATTCGGTAAACCCACGTATAGAAGCTACTTTGACCCTTAAATGAGCCGATATTCTTCCAGGCTTTTAGTAGTGATTCCTGAACGATTTCACGCGCATCGTCCGGATTTCTGTTTAAAGAATAAGCCAAATTAAGAAATCTGCGCTCATTCATCATCACTAACTTCTTAAAAGCGTCGGAATCCCCCTTTTTAGCGAGGGCTATAAGCTCCTTGTCAGACTCAGGTGAAAGCCCTTGGGACGATATATCCTTAGAATTACTCATCAAAATATTTGGTCTTTGCAATATGCTCTAGTCAATCAAAGGAGAAATTCTGACTTTTAGCAAGCCCCCTCCAATAAAGACGACGAGTCAGGCAAAAGATTAGTGTCAAATTAAGATTTTAAATTTATCTAAACTAACCCCAACAAGAGCCTGAATCTATATCCACCTTAAGAGGTACATCTAGCTCGGCGGCACCTTCCATTACTTCCAATACTAGATTCTTAACCTGCTCCTCATCTTGAAGAGGAGCCTCTACAATCAGCTCATCGTGTACCTGAAGAACCATTTTCGATTCTTTATGACATTCCCTAAGACTAGCATCTAGCTTAACCATTGCCAGTTTTATAATGTCAGCGGCACTACCTTGGATGGGGGCATTCAGTATAGACCTAATCAGATATCCCTTATCCCTTCCGGACGAATCAATCTGATTCAAATACCTTCTGCGCCCATAAAGAGTTTGAGCAAAGCCAATCTGCTCGGCCTTAGCTTCTACTGAGGAAAAATACTTCTTCACACCCGGGTAACGGGCAAAATAACCATCTATATAATCCTGTGCCTGTTTCCTAGAAGTACCTAGCTGTTTAGCTAAGCGAAAAGCACTTATGCCGTAGATCACACCAAAGTTAATAGTTTTAGCTACTCGTCGACGATCCTTAAGCTCCTGCTCAGTCATGCCAATACCAAATATCTCTCGAGCCGTTGCCAAGTGAATGTCTTCCCCTTCGATAAAAGCTCGCTGTAAATTGGAATCACCTGAAAGGTGAGCAAGTATTCTCAATTCAATCTGAGAATAATCAGCACAGATTAAAGTATGTCCATTCTCTGCAATGAAAGCTTCCCGAATTTTTCGACCTTTTTCAGTTCTAATCGGAATATTCTGCAAGTTCGGCTCACTCGAACTTAGACGACCAGTCGCTGTAATAGCCTGATTAAAAGACGAATGAATACGATCAGTTTCTGGACGGGCCAATTTTAAAAGCGAATCCAAATAGGTCGAACTAAGTTTAAAAAGTTCACGATATTCTAAGATGCTTTTAACAATCGGATGGCCATCAGATAGTTTGTTCAAGACTGAAGCATCAGTGGAAAAACCTGACTTAGTTTTCTTCACTCCCTTTGTGGGAATGCCCAGTTTCTCAAACAAAATAGTCGACAGCTGTTTAGGAGAATTTAAGTTAAAGTCCTCACCTGCCTCAGCTTTCACCTTCGCCTCGAGCTCTAAAAGTTCAGCACTGAAGGTCTCTTTTAAATCACTCAAAAGTTTTTTATCTACTTTTATTCCGGCTTGCTCTATCCTAGAAAGAACAGGAATCAAGGGAACCTCAACCTCAACTAAAGCTGAGGCTGGGGTGAGCTCCGCCGGCCCCGGTCCTTGATGTTGATCAAGATCCGAGTGGAGTTTCTTTTCCAAAATGCCGTAGAGTCTCCAAGTCGCCTCTGCATCCCATGAAGCATAATGACATACTCGTTCAAGAGGAATATCAGCCAAGCTCTCAGCCTCTCCAACAACTTCCTCATAGGGAGCCATCTCTTCTCCAAGGTATCTCTTCGTCAAAAACTTCAAGCCATGTTGACGGCCATCTGGCTCTAACAAGTGAGAAGCAATTAGGCTGTCGAAAACCAATCCATTAACTGTATAGCCATTGTTCTCAAGGACACCAATGTCGTACTTAGTGTGCTGACCAATTTTACCTATTTCAGAATCCGCAAAAATAGAACCAAGCTTTTCTCGGAGCAAACCAGCATCCAGAAGCCTATCTTTCTCCAAGTTATTTTTTAAAGGTAGGTAATAGCCCTTACCCTCTTCCCAAGAAAAAGAGATCCCTAAAAGTTCTGCCTGAGAAGTATCTAGGGAAGTTGTTTCAGTATCAAAAGCGAATTCATCAACCTTAGAAAGCTTTTCTATGAACTCATCTACTTCATTGGGCCCGACCAACTGAAAATCTTTGACAGGAGCACTTTCAGCCTGATCTTCAGCTTGGAAATTAGCTATCGTGCCGTCAGGTCTCGGAATATCTCTAAGAAGTTTTTCGAACTCAAGCTCTTCGAAAAGGCTTTTCAGATCATCTTCCTGCGGACCGAGCCAACGGTAAGATTCAAGCTCTGAGTCACTTTTAAACGGCTCAACGTCCTGATCTAAACCAACAAGCTCGTAACTGGTTTCGAGCAGGTCCTTGCCTTCTTCAACTTTCTTCCTAACCGAAGCTTTACCACGCAAACCCTCTATCTCTTCGATTTTTTCTGGGGACTCCATCAACTTAGCCACCGAGCCAAAATGACGAACTAGGGCCTGGGCTGTCTTATCTCCAACCCCTTTCACCCCCGGAATATTGTCTGAAGAGTCTCCCCTTAAAGCCAAATAATCTCGAACGCTCTTGGGTGGCACCCCAAATTTTTCTTCAACTTTTTCTGGGGTGTAATGGATGTCTCTCATCGCATCCCAAACAGTGATCTTCTTATCAACCAATTGGGTAAGATCTTTATCTCCACTGACTATAACTATTTCTTCAACCTTCTCTCGGCAATGAGTGGCTAGGGTGGCTATGATATCATCCGCTTCAAAACCCTCTTTCTCCAAGGATCGAAGACCCATCACCTCTACAATTTTTCTGAAATAAGGCATTTGCGGCACTAAATCTTCAGGGCATTCACCCCTATTGGCCTTGTAGTCCGAAT
Organism: uncultured Bdellovibrionales bacterium; assembly: GCA_964510575.1. GTDB lineage: Bacteria > Bdellovibrionota_C > UBA2361 > SZUA-149 > CALKYB01 > CALKYB01. The sequence goes on from CAZECN010000019.1 coordinate 13,408, forward strand.
AAAATTTATGTCTGAAGGTCGGAGCCCCTGTATCGAAGGTAACAGCTATATGCTCAGCTTTGTGCTCTTTAAGTAGCTTGACGAGCATTCTACAAAAACCAAAAAGCGCGTTAGTAGGTAATCCACTACTGTTACTCAGAGGCTGAACGGCATAATAAGCTCGAAAAATATATCCTGAGCCATCAATAATATAAAATTTTTGCGCCAAATGATTAACCAGAAAAAATTCCGAGCTTCGAACCTGCACCAATCAACTTGGAAAGTCGGCTCATCTCACTCTTATTAGCAAAAAGGATTATATGATCTCCCTCTTCAATCTGGGTTAAACCGTCTGGGATTGTAACCTCTTCTCCTCGAATGATTGCCGCAACAATCACACCTGCAGGAAAAGGCTTATCTTTAAGAAGCTTACCAACCACTTTAGAGTCTTCTGTCACAATGACCTCAAACACTTCCGCCGTATTATCTCTTGTAGAAAATACACCTGAGACAGCACCTGGTCGCACGAACTTTAAGATACTACTCGCACCCGCAATCATCGGACTGACAACAATATCCACACCAATTGTAGTAACCAGATTTAGATAGCTATTTGAATTAACTGCTACTGCAGTTTTCTTTGCACCGAGCTTTTTGGCTAATAAGGCTGCTAGAATATTATCTTCATCGTCGTCTGCGACGCCGACGAACATATCAACATCCTCAATACCCTCTTCTCGGAGTAATGTCTGATCCGAACCACGTCCCTTAAGAACTAAAACATCCTCGAGCTCGACAGCAAGCTTCTCGCAAATAGCGGGATCTTGCTCGATTAATTTAAGCTTTATGTCCTTACCTGACAGCTGGCGGGCAAGTTGACGCCCAAGGCCGGAGCCACCAAAAATCATAACGTTTTTAATTTCGGAACGTTCACTACCTTCAATTTCGAAAATCTTATCTACTTCACTAGGAGCAGTCGCGATATAAACAGTGTCTCGAGTTTGAAGAATATCAGTACCGCTAGGAATAATTAATTCTCCCTCCCTAGCAATCGCCACCACCAGCATGGAGTTTACTCCTCCGTCTGTACTTCGAAATTCTTTTAAAGAGCGGCCAATAACTTTCGATTTCTTACCCAGTGTAACGCCTATGACATCGACTTTGCCATCAGCAAAATCAAGTACATCGCAAGCACCTGGAATTTCAAAAACTCTGCTTAAATAATTCGCTGCTTCACGGTCCGGATTAATGAACTCATCAAAGACCTGAGCAATACGGGGAGATAAAGAGCCCTCACCAACTAGCAATTCCCTTACTCGAGCAATCTTTCTTATTTCAAGATTTAAACTGTCAGCAAGTAGACAAACGATTAGATTAGTCTCATCCGAGTTAGTTACGGCTACAACAATATCTGCCGTTTCAACTCCAGCCTTGCGAAGAGTCGACCTGGAGCTAGCCTTTCCAACTATGGTTTGCAGATCAAAATTCCAAGAAAGCTCTTCTAGAATTTTTTCGTTCTGATCTACAACAGTAACGTCATGCCCCTCAGTGACCAGACGTTCTACTAGGTAACTACCTATCTTACCGGCACCGGCAATTACGATTCTCAAAGTTCTAGTCTCAGCTTATGTCTTCAACAACATCAGGCCAAAGCGCGATGCTACCTGTGCTTGAATCGTGGAAAATCCCAAGTTCATCACCGAATCGATTGAAACCATACTTCACAGAAGCACCTTTGCTTCGTAGGAAATCTCTGGCTTGCTTCTCTCCCTTCTCCAAACGAGACTTTCTATACTCGTCAAGCAGATTCTTATCATTAACTAGTCCAGCATCTACAAAGACAACACAGCGTGTATCCACAAATACTCTACCTACTGATTCGAATAAGTCCCTAGATACCTCTCGACCCTCTTCTCCTTGTTTGAGCGCTTTCTCCTCTGGTTGAAGATGTATCAACGACTCTTGAGCATCTCGTTCAACCTGATACTTGCCTTGTCCAGCGGGCACTACTGCTCCCCCGAATAATAGAGCGGCTTCTTCGACGGATTTATTAAAACCTGGCCCAAAATCCAACTTCTCAACGAACTGGGGATTACCAAGCATAAATTGATCTACAACAAGCATGGCCCCACTGTTTATCTCCAGCTCCTCAGGAGGCCTCCTGTTTTCCTTATGTACTGACTCATCTGACATCTTTTAATCTTCCCTTCCCCATCAGCCTCCGGAATCGATACTCTTGATCTAGCTCAAGACAATCCGGGTAAGTGCCGATACCTAATAAAGAGCGAGATTATGGCAAATATCCAGCCATGAATCGAATGGGCATTTGTTAAGTATTTTAAGTAGGTTATGTTAAGTAGGGACTCCAACAACTCGATTCGCAGCAGTGAAGAAATCAACAATACTATCACCTATAACACTGATAATATTAGTATTATTAGTCAGTTCGGGGATGAAATGTCGGTTTATAGATGTCGCCGCACTTGGACAGAGATACTGAGCAATCACTTCCTACTTGAGAAAGACCGGGATTTTAAAATGAGTATCTCGGCTAGTGAAAGTCCCTTTATTCTAACCTGTGAATTTAACTCTGCTTGTGGACGCTACGCTTTCTGGCGCTTAATCAATCAGCAGGCTCCAGAGGCAGAAAATAAGCTAATCAACTCTGGTTACCCAGGCAGCGAACTCTTCAACACCGAAGAGCCAACTGGTGAAAAAGTCGTTTCCCCATGGATTATGTCCGGTGGGGTTAGCGAACCGATAAGACGGCGAAAATCGCTGTCCAAGAAACTTTTAGAGCTTCTGTGGAACCGAAAAGGCTAAACCCCTAAATCTCCCAACCCATAAAATACTCTCTTTAATCAAAACTGGCTTTTGCACTGTCTATTTTTATTATTCCTATCCATTCAATAGGGCTCTCTTTCCATTTTTTTTCCTAATGAAACTTGGTAAGCTTCAGTTATGGCTTCCTCTCAAGCAAATTACTTAAAAGAATTGAAATCTGGTGGGATCGTTATAATTAAGGACGATGTCGCTCAAAACCCTCGTTCATATCTCTGTTCATCGGCCAGTTTGAGCTCTGAGAAACAGATGGCGAGGCTGATCGACCTAGCTGGTGGGATCGTTTGTGTAGCTATTACAGAAGCTAGAGCTTTAGAGCTAGAACTACCCAGTATGAATCCTCTTCAGAAAAACTCCCAGTTCGACTTCACCACAAGTGTTGAAGCTAGGGAAGGTATTACCACTGGTATCTCCGCTGCGGATAGGGCCAAGACTTGTCGAGAAGTGGCCTCAAGTAAAAAACCCAGACTGGACATAGTTACGCCCGGGCATATCTTTCCAGTAAAGAGTAGCAACGGTGGGGTCCTTGTTCGATCGGCAATCCCCGAGGCTGCAGTCGATTTAATGCGCTTGGCTGAAGCTGGGGAAGCTGCTGTTTTTTGCCACCTCTTAAACGAGAAAGCTGAATTTGCAGAACCTGAACAGGTAGAAGAGCTTTCACGCTCTCAAAATATTCCTATCATTGGCATTACTGAAATTCTTGAAAATATGATGACTAAGGGGGGTCTCATTGAGCCTATTGCCGAGGCCTCTCTTCCCTTGCACGAACACCCATCCTTTAGGGCTATTGCTTTTAAATCCAAGCTGGATGGCACTGAACATTTAGTTCTTGCAAAAGGTGAGTTTGACTTAAAAGGGGGTAAGGAGATTTCCGAAACTGTTACGGTTAGAGTTCAGGCAGAGAATCGATTAGGCGATCTTTTTGGACCATCAAATCAAAGTTCCAGAAAAATCATCAATGATGCTCTCTCTTCAATTTCCGACTCTCCTTTAGGACTTTTCGTTTACATCAGGCATCGAAGAAAAAGGTTACTGCAACGTCAAATTAAAATGATTGCAAAAGATTGCTACCACGACAGTTCGGAACCTGTAGAAAACGGAAAAGTTTCTCAACTAAGGGAGATTGGAATTGGGGCGGAAATATTAAGACTACTTGGCGTTAGGAAAATTCGTTTACTCTCCAACAAAAAGCCGAACTTAGCGACATTGTCGGCTTTTAATCTCGAACTTGATGAACTAGTCGCAATAGGTGGGGATAGCTAAAACATGAGTGAAGCTTCCAGTTTACTCGTCAACTCCACTAGCCGGTTCGCCGACGTTGCACACCAAACCTTAACTTTCGATAAAGAGTTACCATCTGAAAAGTTAGTTCTGGACCTTCTGAACTGCTCCTGGGTTCAGCGCCTTCGCTCGATCAGACAGACTGGCAATACCTCGCTTGTCTATATGTTCGCTGAACACTCCAGATTTGGACACAGCCTGGGAGTTGCCTACCTCGCTTCACTTTTAATGAAGAATCTCGAAAGAAAATTTGGAGATAAGGTTAAGCCATGGAAATGCGCTGTAACTGCCGCTGCCTTACTTCATGACATAGGTCACTGTGCCCCAGGATCCCACTTAGCCGAAAGGGTTTGGTCAAAAAATGGCAAATCTAAACACGAGGAACTTTCTAAAAAAATAATTCTAGAAGATCCTGAAATCAGCGCTATCTTGAAGTCCTACTCCCAAGAGCTTCCTGAACAAGTTGTAGAAATACTAAGTGAATCAGAAAATCTCCCTGGATGGACTCATCAGATTATTTCCGGAGGAGGATGGAACGCAGATCGTGGCAATTGGGCTATTGTTGATAGCGCTATGTGCAGCGTAAACTATGGCCGTTATAACGTGACTGCTCTTCTAGATTCTTTCCTAATTTCCTCTGATGGAGATTTGGTTATCCATGAAAATAGACTAGATGCCCTAACCCACTTTTACCTGGCTCGAGACTCAATGTACCGCCAGATTTATCAACATAGAGTGTTGCAAACTGCGGACTCAATGGTCGAAAAGTTGGTAGAGCGAGCCTCAGAAATCGACTCCTCTCTTTTCTTCGCCGATAACACAATGAACGCTGCTCTCTCTTCAAAAAATCCCTTGGCAGAACTACCCCTGGAAAAAGTATACTCAATGACAGACTACTGGTGGACTTACCACGTAGAAAAATGGACTAAATCAGAGGATTCTATCCTTGCTGATCTTGCGAACCGTCTTTTCACCAGAAAACTTTTTAAGACTATTCGTCTGTCATCTGACCAAAATGAATCAGAAAGTTTTGTAAAAGAGGTAGAGAAAATTACAAGAGAAGAATTCAAAATGGATCCCTCTTATTACGTATTGAAAGTAGGAAGCTTGGGAGAGGCTAGCAGCCACTACGAATCACCTCCACTAGTGGTGTTGGATAATGGAAAGCTAAGTCCCGCTTCAGAAATAGAACCAATTATTGCTAAAATAATCGAAAGACCAGAAGCAGGGCGACAATGGCTAGCTGTTCCCGAAGAGATCAAATTAAAAATTGGGGTGGCCAGGTGAAGACTAATCCAATCGAAGATGAAAGTGGCGTTGCCTTAGTCCTAACTGTTTTTGTAATTTCCTTAGCCACAATACTCGTTGTGGAGTTTGCGAACACCGCTCACTTTGATCAACGCATATCTCGCCACTACAGTGAAAGTGTGCAAGGGGACTATATCCTAAAGTCTGGACTGAACTTCGCTAGGATTTTGCTAGAACTTCCTAAAATTGACCCTTCAGTTAATGCTGATTGGTTAAATGAACCATGGAACGCAGTAGCCTCGTCCCCCGCCCTACCTATCGAAGGTTTTGTTGGTGAACCCAGACTTGGAATTTACGATGAGGACGGGAAAATTGATATTAATGGAATTAATGGTCTCTCGGCCGGGGGAAATCCAACCGGGGCAAACGCGGGCACTCCAGGAGCTGCTACTGCAGGCCAGCCTGCCGACCGGGGGTTATTTTGGAAAAATGCTTTGAAAGAAATTTTCGAACTAAACGGCTTCGTTCGAGAAAGCTACAAGGAAAACGAATTCAGAACTCGAGGGCACATTGCCCTCGATGCTGATGTTCAGGTTGCAGCTATTCAGGACTGGATAGACCGCGATACAGACGCTTACAGCTTCCCAGGTTTTACAGGTTCTGGACTTGAAAGTAGTAGCAATCAAAAGATGTTTTACAATCGGACACTAAGAAGTTTATCAGAGCTATTGCTAGTACCCGGCTTTACCAGAGAAAGACTAGAAAGAGTGGCTAGATTTATTAGAGTATCTCCTAGAGGAAGTGGTACCCCTAGGGTTAATGTTAATACTGCTCCGCCAGAGGTGCTTCAGGCTCTCGGCTTAGATAGCGCTGAAGTTTCTGATATTGTGGAGAAACGACTCCAATTCGCTTATACCCCTGAGCTGGTGAATGTCCTGGTCCAAGGAAACGACCAATTGGCCAATCGACTAAAAACGACCAGTAACGAGTTCAGTGTGCTCGCCAAGGTAGAAATGCCTGCCTCAACTAGGTGGCTTAGGGCTTTTGTGGCTGTTGGGGGTCGGAGTACTGGCAGAAGAAGGTCCACCATTGTGAGAAGAGAACTATATTAGATTAGGAATGCCCTCACCTGTCGATACTTGACCGTCTCAGTAATTTTTTATAAACACTTCTTCGTAGATACTCTAAAAACCCATTAAAATTATAGAAAATGTCTAGGAAGTGTCAGATTTCAGGTAAGGGCCGTCAAAGTGGAAACAATGTTTCTAAAGCCCACAACAAAACCAAAAAAGTCTTCAATGCAAACCTGCATAGTAAGAGACTTTTTGATTCTGAATCCGGGAAATGGGTTAGGGTCAAAGTATCGAGCAGAATACTGAGAACTATTGATAAGAAAGGCTTGGCTGCTACTCTTAAAGATTACAATCTCAAGCTTGCCGATATCGCTAGTTAATCTCGTAAGACTACTGTATGTGGTCGTCTCGAATAGCGTTAAGTTTCTCAACATCCAAGGCCACTTCATCTAAACCCGAAAGAACTGGTGTGCCAGTTACTTTCGAATCGTTTTCGACAGCTTGCCGCAATTTTCTAAGACTAATCACTCCGAGTTTTTGCTCCTTAGGAACAAAAATATGGCCGCAATGAGTGCACTCGATTACCGCCACAATACCATCAAGAGTGACACGGGACATATCAGTACTAAAACCTTCATCTCCATCTTCACCGCCTTGATTGCCGCAACAGTCACAACTGACATTGTCAACAAATGTCTCTGCCAAGCCTTTTAGTCTGAACTTCAGTGGCATTAAAACCTCTTAAAATCTGGTAAATTTAACCCTATAAAACTGTCGACTAACTCAATAGGTTTCATAAACATAAAGAACTTATTGCTGTATTAGCCGCCAACAAAATGCTGAATACTAACTTAATTGCCTAAATCTAAAGTCGACACTATTGGCCCTGGGCTTTAAGTGAAAATTAGACCCAGCTAATATCCTGAAAATAGGAACCAAATTAACGCCCAAAATAAGGCAAAAGAATTTTGTATGATTTTTAGCTAATCTTTTGACTTGGGATATTTGAGGATAGAATTAGCAATTTTTTCGGAATCTACGCCGTAAGCTCCACTGCCTACGGAGTCTTTTAACTTAGCCAAACGCTTCTGATGTTCAAGCTCAGACTCATTTAAAATATCGCCTAAACGCTCTGGAATTTCTTCGTTTTTCGAACCCCTTGGTAGTTCAGGAAGATCTATCGTAATAGTAGACTTGTCTGCCTCAGAGGGGAGAGAACGCTCGACTGTCTCCTCTCCGCCAGTACCTAGCAGCTTCTCCGTAAGTTTTTGTACTGTATTACCGAACCCCATAAAATTTATGCTACCAGCTTGAAGTAGGTTTAAGCCAGTAGAAATATTGTTTAAGAGAGCCTAGAAACCTCTAAGAAAGGGCCTTAAAGGCCCTTTCAAACTTGGCCACTAAATGTCTCAAAGCCCTATTTTTGGCCCGATCTAAGTAAATTCAGGGGTTTATTAGCCCTTCACCCCTAAATCCAAAAATTTCCAGGCCAAATAAGGAATAAAGTCCTGCAGAATAACGAACCTGGTGCCGATAAAGATACTGAGGCTTGGTTCCCAATAAAAACCTTTGGAATCCAGCTATGCGAACTAAAAGTCACTCTCTCGCTGTTAAAAGAGAGTTTGAAGCAGAGGAAAAAAATGCCAGCAAAAATAGTTATTGCAGACGACCATATCGTTCTTCGAGAGGGCTTACGCTCGATGATTAACAATATGAATGAATGGGAAGTTGTAGCCGAGGCTAGTGATGGTTTTGAAGTTCTACCTCTCGTAGAAGAACACGCCCCAGATTTAATCATTTTGGATCTTTCCATGCCAAACCTTGGAGGCCTAGAAACGATATCAAGGCTAAAGAAGATGGCTAAAAGTCCTGGAATTCTCGTGCTTTCAGCAAGAGAAGATGAATACTCAGTCGGTGAAGCGATGAAAGCTGGAGCAAAAGCTTTTGTTCCAAAGAGCTCTTCAACTGAAGAACTTGAGTTTGCTATCAAATCTGTACTTAGAGGGCATACCTATCTTAGCCCGGTAGTTTGCGAAGCAGCGCTTCAACATTCTGGTAACAGCGAAGACGGCAAAGAGTGTAATCCTCTTTCAGCTTTAACTTCTAGGGAAAGAGAAGTAATGAAATTACTTTCAGAAGGGAAGCCTAACCGCGTAGTTGCAAAAACTCTTCATATTTCGCCAAGAACAGTTGATAGCCATAGAGCTAATATAATGAAAAAGCTCGGTGTGAGAAGTAACGCTGAATTGGTTCAAATCGCCATCAAATATGGACTGGTAGAATAATTTCTGAGCATTGCTACGCTTTTAGCTTTTAGCTATTCATCTCAACCAAATGCCATCCCTCGATTCTTTACGCCACAGTCAATAATTTGCAGTTGATCAGGACAATTTCGAGTTCACTAGTTTTTCCGCTATACTGAGAAAGACTAAAGGATCGGAAAAATATGAGCGTAGCCAAGACAGCCCCCGTTAATCAGCCTGCCAAACCTTTTCTTAAATGGGCTGGCGGAAAAAGAAAACTTTGTGACTTTCTAACAGAAAGTAGCCCAGCCAACTGGAATAGATATTTTGAACCAATGATGGGTGGGGCTGCTATGTTCTTCCATCTACAACCCAAGCAGGCATTCCTCTCGGATTCCAACCCTGAACTAGTCAATGCCTACAAAGTTCTTCGTGATGCAGTTGAACCTCTAATCGAAGAACTTGAAAAACATCAAGACTCTGAAGAATACTACTATCGAATAAGAGAGTTAGATAGATCGCCTGACTTTTTGCAGCTAGGCAATGTGGTTAGAGCAAGTCGCCTCATTTATTTAAACAAAACCTGCTTCAATGGATTGTTCCGTGTAAACAGCAAAGGCCATTTTAATGTGCCCTACGGAAAGTATGAAAATAAGTTTTCAGTAGCAAAGGAAGATCTTCGCTCATCAAGCGCAGCCCTTCAAAACGCTGAGATCTCCTTGGGCAATTTCCAAAGCGTAGAAGAACAAGTTGAAAAGGATGATTTCGTTTATTTCGATCCTCCTTATCTTCCAATTTCTAAAACTTCCTCATTTACCAGTTATACAAGGGAACCTTTTGGCATTAACGAGCAAGTTGAACTTAGGAATTTTTGTGAAAAGCTCTCCGCAAAAGGGGTGAAGGTTATGGTCTCGAATTCAAATAACGAGTTCATTCGGGGCCTTTATGCCGACTTCAACTTACGAGAGGTATTAGCTGCCAGAGCTATTAACTCCAAGTCCAGCAAAAGAGGAAAGATTCTAGAGCTAGTTGCAACCAACTACTAAAGTCTTCAATACAGGTCGCAAGGAATCTCCACCTTGGTAAAGAGACCCATGTGGTCGGAAAGCTTTTGATCTACTACCTTATGCTCGGTAACAACTAATGATCTATGCACCAAGGTTTGAGCAAGAGGCAGTGCGAGATATTTGGTTAGCGATCCCGAAGCAAGAGAATAAGGCCAGGTAGAAACCAAACCCCGTCCATAGCTCGCATTAGTCAGAGAGGTAAAGCGACTCAAAGGTTCGTAAGAATGAGCAAATGTAGTGGTATTCAACTCCCCAGCAACAATTACCGGACGAGAGGAATTTCTAGCCCAACGTGAGACTAGCTTAACCTCCTGATCTCTAGACTGGGAATAGCTGATATCAGCCGGAGTAGGGAGGCTTAGTCCGAAGAACTTCAATACAAAATCATCTGCTAGCATCAGATCAACAGACAGCACAAAGTTCGACTTCAGTTTATCAATATTGCGCAGCGGAAACTTACTGAGAAGAAGATCCCCTGCTTGACCTCGACTTGGTCTTGAAACAACATGTTTGTAGTCTTTCTTAAATTGTTTCAATGACTGATCTGAATCTGGGGTAACACCAGACAAATAAACTAACTGAGGTTGAAGCCTCTCTAGCGCATCCATAAACTGTTCAGGATCAGGTGTAGACTCATCAAGATTAACCTGAAAAATGCCTAGCTGAGTGCAGGCCATTCCAGTAGACAACTCTGGCTGATCACTGAAATAGGGCCATAAACTAAGAGAAAAATAGATAACTAAAAAACAACCCGGAATAACCCACTTCTTGTTCTTGGCGGCTAGTATAAACACCAAGCTCAGGATCGCGAGAATTAAGTAAATCACCGAAAAATGACTCAATAGATCAACATAATAGTTAGCAGGTAGAAAATACTTCAATAGGACAAATAAGCTAAGAAAGCTTATTACCACTTGAAAGAATGTTCCTAATATAAGTCTCATTTCAGTTTTATCTAAAGCCCTCTACCTGACTGGGCTATTGCCTAACTTATCCATTTTAGGAAGTAACCAGTGGTCTTCGATTTTGATAAAATCTATAGACTCAAGTTTAGACTGACCCTGGTAAGAAGATTTAAGCTCAACATGTGCTTTGTAACCGTCAATCACTTCCTTACCTACCTGATACTCAGAGTTGACCAATACCTCACTACCTTGAGTAAACTGCTCCTCAACCTGAGCGATGATCGAGCTAATCCTTTCTTCCATAGCCCCTTGGTCTCCTCCATCTAAACCCACTAGATGTCCTTCTATCTGACCTCGCAAAACTTTCTTCGGGTCGCTAAGAAACTTACGAAAATACTCCTTAAGCTCCGCGGGACTATTAGACTTGGTCATAGCTTTTTCTTCAGGTTTCAAAGCTTTCCAAGCAGTAGGCCAATGCACATAATCTACTATCACTGCCGGCTCACCAGACTTTTTTAACTCAGCTACCAGCTTTTCTAGAACCTTACTCGGCCCAATCTCCTCTGCCGCTGAGTATGCAGGAAACAATAATGTCAGTAAAAAAAGGCTTATCCTGGGCAAATATTGGGCTCTCATTGCATCTCTCCCTGGTAATCACAAGAAGGCTTAGCCTATAGCAGAAAAAGGAAAAGACAAAACGGTAGGCGCTAAAAAACAGAACCCTAAAATAGAAATTAAAAAACCGGGGATTTGTTTAGGGAATTCTCCAACATTACCAAGAACTCTGAGCGGGCCACCTCCTTGGCTCCAAAGCTCTCAAGTAGGGGTGTCAATTGTTGACAATCAATCCATTCAACTCCACTAAGCTCTAAATGTTCCACCAAATTAACCAAACAAACTTTACTTGCTGCATCTTTTGAGTGGAACATGGATTCTCCTGCGAACATACCGCCAATCGAAATTCCATATAATCCACCAACTAGGTTTTCTCCTTCCCAGCACTCAACACTATGGCAAAATCCTAACCTAGCCATGGCTTTATATGCCGAACGTACTTCCGCAGTAATCCAAGTTGAAGGTAAGCCGTGCAGATCGTCTCCACTACCTCTTTTAACACTGGCGCAACGATCAATAACCTGATCTGTTGCCTGATCAATAGACACTCGAAAAGTTTGCCGTTTCAAAAGCTTCTTAAGACTCCTAGGAATCCTAAAATCAGAAAATTTCAACACACACCTTGGGTCTGGAGAAAACCAAGGTATCGGCCCCTCTTCCTCAAACGGCCACGGAAAAATGCCTTGGGAATATGCCGCGAATAAGTAATCAGGGCTTAGCTCACCACCAACGGCTAAAAGGCCCTGTTCATCAGCTTCACTTGCATCCGGAAACTCTATACTGCTCCTCAATTGAAACCTTTCTCGTCTTTAATCACTTCAAAAGCCTCTTGAATTTCACGAAACCTCTCATTGGCGAAATTCTCAAAACCCTCGGGTAAGCCTTTACCGGCAAGTTTATCGGGGTGATGTTCTTGTACCAATTTTCGGTACTTGGCTTTAATATCTTCAACAGAGTCAGATTCTTTACAACCCAGTCGATTACAGGCTTCCACAAAGGCGCGACTACTAGAGACTGTCTCTATCTTTCTTTGGTTACTCGACTCAGCTCCTAGTACGTATCTTCTATGAAGTGAGAAATAAACTCTTTCCTCAATCTCAAAGATGCTCGCAGCACTTTTCAAAAGTTGCTCCTCGCTTTCATGGAGGGGGCCATCAGCAACACTCACCACAAACATTGATTCCAGCATCGCACCTAAAATAACAGGTCGTTTCTCATACAATTTATTAAAGGCAAAGGCATGCTGTCTGAAGTCAGTAGTATCATGTCTAGCTTCATTAAAAACAGATATTGCAATACCACGCCCAACAGTGCCTAAAGAAAAAACCTGCTTCATGATTTTCTCTAAGGCCTGGATTTCGTTCCTATTAACGTTACCATCAACCCGAGCAAGCTTTGCAAACATAGCAAAAGTGGTTTCAAAGAACGTGCGATCTGCCGGACTCAAGCTATGCTTTCTAATTTTGTTGATTGTTTTGTTTCGATTAAGCTTTTTACTAAAACTAGGGTTCATCACAATAGCGACGAGGACAGAAAGAACTAATCCAACAATACCAGCCATCCTGAAGCCGACAAAGGCTCCAACCAAGACAAGCACAAAAAATGGAATTCCACTCATAAAGGGCTATTGGGCTAGGCAATATTGGTAAGAGACATAGTTTTAAGAAGCTAAAATAGCTAGATCAATTGTGCAAGCCCGAGCTATATTGTGTATTAATTACCGAATTGGAATAACCCAGAAGGCCAGAGTGCATTCAATGAACAAATCTAAAAGCTTAACCAAATCTTTATTCCTCGGACAGGTAGAGCATCAAAACCTGCTTCCTTACCCGGAAATGAACTCTGAAGAGGCTGAAACTCTAAGAATAGTATTAGAGTCCATCGATAAGTTCATGGGGCCGAAAAGCGAAGATTTTTTTAAATACGATAAAAAGGGCGAGCAACCTGAAAAGTATATTAACGATCTAAAAGGGCTTGGGCTGTTTGGTTTGATCATTGATGAAGAATTTGGAGGACTAGGTTTCTCCAACTCGGCTTACGCTAGAGTTATTCAACAGACCAGTGGTTACGACGCCTCAACTTCCTTGACTATTGGGGCTCATAGCTCAATCGGAATGAAAGGTTTACTTCTATACGGAGATAAAAAACAAAAGAAAAAATATCTTCCTAAGTTAGCTTCAGGTGATTCAATTGCCGCATTTTGCCTCACTGAGTCTGGGGCTGGGTCGGATGCTGCTTCCATTTCAACGAAAGCAGAAAAACAGAAAGACGGAAGCTGGAAACTTAATGGCGAAAAAATTTGGATCACTAATGGTGCGTTCGCTGATTTTTTCACGGTATTTGCCCAGACTGACCCTAAACATTCGGCTGATAAGAAGGGGAAGATGACTGCATTTATCGTAGAGAGAGGGTTTGGTGGGGTTGAGTCAGGGCCCAAAGAAGACAAAATGGGAATCCGAGCTTCTGCAACAACCACTATAAGCTTCAATGACGTAAAAATACCTAAAACTTGTGTGTTAGGAGAGGTTGGTGAAGGCTTTAAGGTGGCGATGGCTATTCTCAACAACGGCCGAACTGGATTAGGGGGTGGAGCCGTAGGAGCAATGAAACGTTGCATTAACCTATCTACTCGCCAAGCCATTGATCGTAAACAATTTGGTCAGTCTATTTCCGACTACGGTCTAATTCAGGAAAAGATTACCCAGATGACCGTAAACTGCTTCGCCACTGAGAGCATCGTTGGACTAGTTGGTCACTACATAGATTCAGATTCAGAGGACTATTCGATAGAAGCTGCAATCTCCAAGATCTTCGCTTCCGAAGCTCTCTGGGAAACCGCAAATATGGCTCTTCAAATCGCTGGCGGGAATGGCTTTATGAAGGAGTTTCAATACGAGAAAATAGTTCGAGACTCTCGAATCAATTTAATCTTCGAAGGTACCAATGAAATTCTCAGATTATATGTTGCTCTCTCCTGTCTAAAAGATGTTGGACAAAATCTAAAAGAATCGGTCGGTGCTATCTCCAACCTTCTTTCAGACCCAGGTAACGGGCTTAAGACACTAGGAAACCTAGGTTCCAGAAAATTCTCTCAGGTTACCTACTTAGGGAGACCTAAGGTTGAAGGTTTAAATTCGGCTTTATCTAAAGAGGAGAAAGTTTTAACAACCCATTGTCTGGACTTAGCTAGAGCATCTGAATCCTTGGTAGCCAAACACAAAAAGGGAATCATAGAGCGTCAATTTGAACTAAAACGTTTAGCCAATATCGCTATTGACCTAGTAATTGGTTTCTCTGTCCTTTCCAGAGTCTCATCAATGATTGAAGAAAAGGGAGCCAATGAATGTCAGTCCGAGATAGACATTGCATCCATCTTCACTGAACAGGCGTCTGTGAGAATTGATATCGAACTTGATGCCCTAAAATACAACCAAGACGAAAAAGTAAGCGGCTTGGCTAAAAAGATTATTGATGACGAAGGCTACCGTTGGGATACGGTCTAGCGATAGTTAGCACTAAAATATCGTAGTGGAACTAATTAATTTTGCCGCGTAAAGTTACTGAGCCAGCAGATCTAAAAGTTTTTTCTCCACCGAAATAACCAATTAATGGAGCCTTAACCACAGCCTTAGTGATAGGAACCTTTCCCTTAACAGAAACAGAACCGCCATCACTAAACTCACTGCCCACTGGGACAGAAGGAAGGAAGCCTACCAATGTGGCAGGTGCTTGGATCTTACCCGGCACGGTTTGGGATAAAGTAACGGAGCCAGAGTCTAGGTAAACCTGAGAACCAGAGGTTGAACAGGCTGTCAAAGCTAATACTGAAACTAAGGCAAAGGCAGATTTTTTGACCATCACTTAAGCACTCAAAAAGAGGGTTGATTCCAAGATATGTCCTAGCAGCAGGATACGACATATGTCCAGCCAAAAGACGGAGAAGAATCACTAAAAGAACTATGGTTTTCCCTTAATCCAGCAATTAAGGTCATAGCCTGTGGATAAACCCCTGAGAAATTACCTTCAACAAGACTTTTTCTGTACGTTAAGTTATCTAGCAACCTACAGAAGGGAAAACACTATTATGGAGCTAGCTCATGGCCGAAGTTAAGATTTACACTAAAACAACCTGTCCTTACTGCGTTCAGGTAAAAAATTTTTTTCAATCTAAAGGCGTAAAGTTTGAAGAAATCGACCTACAGGGAAAACCTGAAGAGCTTTCGGCACTGAAAGAAAGAACTGGTTTGAGAACTGTTCCACAAGTCTTCATTAATGGAACACTGATTGGCGGCTGTGACGACACCTTAGCCCTCGATCAAAAAGGCGAGCTAGATGCCCTACTAGCTGGTTGATCAGCTAGTGAATCCGATTACCGTTCCTTGCTTAGCGGACAACTACTGTTACCTACTCCCTTCGGGGGTGGGTAACTCAGCGTTTTTGTTCGATGCTTCGGAAAGCGGTCCAATAATTGGTGAGCTCCAAAAAAACAATTTAGTTCTTGATGCTATTTTTTTAACACATGGACATGGCGATCATGTCTCAGGTCTAAAAGCTATCCGAAAAGCTTTCCCTGAGGCCAAAGTTTTTGGCCACCCAAACCTAAGCTCTAAATTCAATAGCCTCGAAGCTGTGAGTGACGGCCAGGAAATCAAACTCGGGGGAGTTATTGTTAAGTCCCTACACACCGTTTGTCACTCGGACTCTGATGTCTGCTTTTTGATAAAATTGAAGAACGATCAAATCCTATTCTCAGGAGACACTGTATTTTCTGGAGGTTGTGGGAGGTTCTTTCATGGCACCCCGAAAGACATGTGTGCAGCTTTCGATAAAATTAGCGGCTTGAAAGAAACCACGGAAATTTACTTTGGACATGAGTATACAATGTCCAACCTACTTTTCGCCCAAAGTATCGAACCTGAAAATAGAAAAATTAGGTGTGAAATTGAGAGGCTAAATAACCTTAAAATTTCAACTCCAACTTCACTGGGCAAGGAGTTGGAAATTAACCCGTTCTTCCGACTCTCAGAAAAAGTAATAGCTGATAATCTAGATTTAATCTCCGGCTCAGAACTAGCTAAACACAGTGACAGAATGAGAGTAATGCGAGAGCTAAAAAATTCCTTCAAGTCCTAGCTAAAAACCCTCAATGGTCCTAAAAAGATCATCATAAGTTTCAGCTCTTCGAATCTTTTCTACTTGTCCACCAGACTTCAATAGCAGCTCCGCAGAACGAAGCTTTCCATTATAGTTAAAACCCATAGAATGACCATGCGCTCCAGAGTCATGAATCACCACTAGGTCTCCAATGTTTGTTTCGGGAAGTTCGCGATCAATGGCAAACTTATCATTATTCTCACAGAGAGACCCAGTTACGTCGTAAGTATGAGATTTTTCTTGGGCTTCTTTACCCACAACTGAAATATGATGATAGGCATCGTACATACCAGGCCTCATTAAATTAGCCATACAGGCGTCAAGACCTACATAGTTTTTATATATTTCTTTTTTATGAAGAACTCTTGAAACAAGATAACCATATGGCCCAGTAATTACGCGGCCACACTCGAGGAAAATTTTCATTGGATCTAAACCAGCAGGCTTAATGGTAGACTCATAAAGCTCTCGCACCCCATCAGATATAACCTGATAGTCAACAGCCTCCTCACCCGGCCGATATGGGATTCCGATTCCTCCACCCATATTCACGAACTCCATTTTTATATCTAGTTCTTTAGATATCTCGACAACTAAGTCGAAAAGCATTCTAGCAGTCTCTACAAAAAAGCTCTCATCCAATTCGTTAGAAGCCACCATAGTGTGCAAACCAAACCTTTTGACTCCCTTCTCTTTGCACGCCTTGTAACCCTCAAAAAGTTGCTCACGAGTGAAGCCGTACTTAGCTTCTTTAGGGTCTCCAATTATAACGTTCCCTGTTCTCTCAGGCCCAGGGTTAAATCTAAAACAAACTAGCTCAGGCAAACCAAGGTTATCATCCAGATAAGAAATATGGCTGATATCATCTAGGTTGATAATTGCGCCGAGATCAATTGCACTTTTATATTCCTTTAGAGGAGTATCATTGGAAGTAAACATAATGGCCTCCCCCTCCACTCCACAACGAGAAGAGAGAATAAGCTCAGCCTCCGAACTACAATCCATCCCCAATCCTTCTTCGGCTAGAACCTTGAGAATTGCAGGTGTTGGTGTCGCCTTCACTGCAAAGTATTCCTTGAAGCCCTCATTCCAAGAGAATGCTCCTGTAAGCTTACGAGCGTTGCTGATGATTCCATTCTCATCATAAATATGAAATGGCGTTGGATGACTCGCACAAATCTCTTCGAGTTGTTTTGCTGAAAAAGGATGTGTTTTACCGGACATTTAAGTTAATCCTCTGGCATATAAATTCAATTTAGTGAAAACTCGCCCAAATCGAGCCCCATCTCACTTTTGCGGGCGAATTATAGCATATTGACTGATATTTGCCCAGAAATGTGCCTTCCCTAAGACCATAGATCTTCAAGAATGTTGACCTGCTTAGCCTTTGATACTACAAAACCCTCTGCTGTTACGGGGTTATAGCTACCTCTGGTCTCTTTACTTTGGATTTTCAAGGGCACATTCTCAATGTCTATCAACTACATCAAGAATTTTTTCCTCGATAAGGATGTGGGTTCAGTCACACCGACCTCTCAAGTTTGCATTAAGCGAGTTTGTGAGAGGATCAATTTCAGCACAGCCAAGACATTGGTGGAATTCGGCCCAGGTGGCGGATGTTTCACTAGGTTCATGCTATCGAAGATGAACCCCGATGCTCGATTGATTGCAATTGAAAAAAACGGTGCCTTTGTTGAGACCCTAAAAAAGGACCCTGCTTTAGAAGATCCAAGATTTTCTTTAGTTGAAGACTCTGTAACAAACGCGGGCAAGATACTAGAAGAGCATGGGGCTGGAGCTGGAGAAGTTGATGCCATAGTATCTGGTGTGCCGTTTGCAATGTTCGATGATGAGCTCAGAAAAAAGATAATCTTTGAAGCGAACAATATCCTTAAAAAAGATGGTAAGTTCATAATCTACCAATTTTATCCGCCAATAACTTGGAAAGGAAAGAAATTGGATGATTACCTAGCTGAGCAAATGCACCTAGCTGATAAGTCCGTAGAGTTTCCAAATATTCCACCACTCAGAATTTTCGAGGCCGTGAGGAAAGACCTAGGTAGCAGCCCAGCAGAAGCAGCTGCCTAGAAGCTATTTCTAGGAAGATGTTGCCGCTTTTTCTTCGTCTAGAGGCTGACTGTAGAATATGGTGAGGTAGTGGTAATGGTTACTATAGTAGCCTAGAAATCCTAAAGCTAAGACAACGCCGAGTGAGACTAAAATCTCACGAATCATTTCCTTTTTTTCATTCATTCCAGTTCTACCCTATTTCACTAGACTACAATAATAGACTCTCATAGGCCATTTTTTGAGGTCTTGCTCCTTTAACAGCAGCATGGGAGTTTAAACATGAAATCAGATGTGTATACTTTTTGGCCCAATGAATTCCGAGATTTCTAATCACCCCGTAATAGAGAAGCTCCTGGAACTAGTCAGCACTCATGCTCCTAGTGTAATTTGGGGAATAGCCCTTATATTTTTAGGTTGGTTAGGAGGTAAGCTGGCAAAAAGGGTGGTGGCTAAAACTTTAAAGCGCACTCCCCTTGAGCAAAGTCTTACCGAGTTTGCCTCTAGTCTTTCATTTTTCGCAATATTCGGCTTTTTCTTTCTAGCAGCCTTATCCAGCTTTGGAGTAGAAACAACTTCTTTGGTTGCCGCACTTGGCGCTATTGGTTTTGCAATCGGCCTATCTTTACAAAGAACTCTTTCAAACTTCGCGGCTGGTCTTCTTATCCTAACCCAGAGACCATTCAAGGTGGGTGATTTTATTGATGGAGCGGGCATCAGTGGTACCGTTAAATCGATTGGCCTATTTTCAACAGAATTGGCTGAACTAGATAACGTTGAAATCACAGTGCCTAACTCCAAGCTATGTGATGACGTTATTAAAAACTATTCAGCCAATAAGCTGCGTAGAATAGACTTACAGTTAGGAATTTCCTACGAGGCAGAAATTACCGAAGCGTCCTCAGCCTTACTTTCTATTATAAAAAATCAGGAGCTGATACTCAGCAAACCCGAGCCCAGCGTTTCAGTTCGAGAACTCGCGGACAGCGCTGTTGTTTTAGAAATTAGGGCTTGGACAAAGACCGAAAACTACTGGCCTACTAGATATGAGATCTTAGAGAAGATTAAAGTTGAAATGGATCGAAAATCTATTGAAATCCCTTACCCTCAAGCCGTTGTACACTTGAAAGAGAGCAACAAAGCCGATTAGCGACTATCTTCGGCGGCCACCCAATATTCCTCGAACAACCGAATTGACGATTAGCGTCCCTGCTCTCCTGCATGCGGACTTAAAAAATGCCTCAGTAGCGGTTTGTCGTTGGTAGCCCCTACGCTTAGACTTTCTTTCGTAAAGCTCTTCTTGCTCAGTTCGCTCTTCCTCTTCGAGCTTCTTTTGCAGTTCCTCTTCGCGCTCTTTAAGCTTCTCAAAAGCAGACTCTCGATCAAGAGCCTCTTCATAAAAACCCTTTATCGGAGAAGAACTAAACCTCTCGTCTCTTTCTTCTTGGGAAAGAGGGCCAATCCTCGATTGAGGAGGGGCAATTAATGTTCGTTCTACCTGAGTTGGCGAACCCTCTTCATCCAAAACAGAGACTAAGGCTTCACCAACTCCAAGTTCAGTTATTACTTTTTTAGTATCCAAATCCGGGTTTACCCGAAAAGTCTGAGCAGCCGCTCTAACAGCTTTTTGATCCTTTGGAGTAAAGGCTCGTAAAGCATGTTGCACCTTGTGACCAAGCTGCCCCAATATAGCCTCTGGAACATCCATAGGATTTTGAGTAACAAAATAAACCCCTACTCCTTTTGAGCGAATGAGACGCACCACTTGCTCAATTTTACTCTGCAAAGCAGGAGGGGTATCTTCAAAAAGTAAGTGAGCTTCATCAAAGAAAAATACCATCTTAGGTTTATCCGGGTCTCCTACTTCAGGAAGCTGCTCAAAAAGTTCGGAAAGGAGCCAGAGCAAAAAAGTAGAGTAAAGCCTGGGATCCGTCATCAGACTTCTGGCGTCTAGAATACTGATCACACCGTTCCCAGAGAAATCTTTCTGCATTAAATGATCAAGCTTGAGAGCAGGCTCTCCAAAAAATATTTCACCCCCAGCTTCATTCAAAGTAACCAAACGACGCTGTATAGCACCGAGAGTTGCCCCAGAAATATTGCCATATTCCTTTTTTAGCTCTTTTTCATTCTCATCCATCCACTGGATTAAGGCTTTAAGATCCTTCAAGTCTAGAAGGAGCAAGCTTTCGTCATCAGCAATAGTAAAAGCGATCTCCAGAACCCCTTCTTGAACATCATTCAACCCTAGCAATCTGCTAAGAAGAAGTGGACCCATCTCACTGATTGTTGTTCGAACAGGGTGACCCGTTTTTCCGAAAAAGTCCCAAAATAGAACAGGGTTACCCCGAGGGCTGTATCCCTCTATCCCGATTTTTTCTATCCTTTCATTGACCTTATCCCCGGGCTCGGAAGCTAGGGCAATACCGGAAAGATCACCTTTAACATCAGCACTAAAAACCGGAACCCCCATACTGGCAAAACTCTCCATCAAGAGCTGCATTGAAACTGTCTTACCAGTTCCAGTAGCTCCCGCAATAAGGCCGTGCCTATTCGCCATGCCGGGACGCATACGAACTTGGACTCCTTCAGAGTTTCCACCAATCAGAATTCCAGCTTCTTTAACTGACATGCTCTAACTCCCGCCTAGCCAGGCTTTACTGAACTTCAATTCCTTTCAGCGCTTTCTCTAACCCGGCAATAAGTTGTTCAACATTAGTATTTAGCTTATCGAGTTGCTTAGTGTTGAGATTACCACCATCAGAGAGTTCTTTCTGAACAGTTTCCATTAGGCCATTCAAGTTACCATCTAGCTTACCAGAAATCTGCGCCTTTGCTTTCTCAACAACATCTTTGGCATTTTTTTGTGCAGTGGTAATCGTTTCGTTAAACTTAGCCAACTCTTGCTCAAGACGCTTATTTAGGTCTGTTTTCTTTTTAGCTGAAAGGTCTTTAGTTAGTTGAGAAGCCTTCTCTACTTTTTGCTTGATCTCATTTTTTTCAGCCTCACTATTCACAAGCTGTGCAGGAGCTTTTTCAGTCCTTTTTCCCTCAACTTTAGCAACAGCGCTCTTCGCAGCTACCTCAGTTTTAGCAGCAGTAACTTTCTGCCCTGCGGCTGCAGTAGATGCTGCGGCAATAACCTTCGAAGCCCCTTCTTTAGGTTTAGTAGCAACTACTTTACTAGCACCTTCAAACTCCGCAGCTTTAACTTTGGCTTTCTCAACTAGTTGCTTCGAATCTCCTTGTGGAACTTTCGCTTTAGCAACGCTATCTGGCTCTATCTTGAGTCCGTTCTTATCAACTCCAGTGATAACCTCTCCAGAAGAGCTCGCTTTCCCTTTAGCATTTTTAGCATCACTGTTTTCGTGAATTTTCGTTTCTGAATTCTTTACAACCTGCTGCTTCCCTTGAGCAGCGGCGCCTTTGCCATTGGCCGACTGTCCACTCTTTTGAACTTCTGAGCCCGAGCTACTAGCAACTGAACCAGTAGATGAAGAAATTATCTTTACGCCTTCGCGAGACGGAGCCTCACCACTATGCCTACCCACTCTTTCATCATAGTTGCCACATGCCGAAAAACAGCAAGCAGATAGCATACTAAGGGTAAACAAACGGATAGCATCTCGACCTAAATTTTTCTTATTGTTAGACATCTAATTTCTCCAAGTAAGGCTGAAAACTCTAGTGGCTCTCATCAAGCTCAAGCCGAAATAACTACTACTTTTCAATAAGGCTATCAACGAAATATCGCCTTCATGCAATATTATCCACGGTTTTAACGCTCAATGGGAGCGAAACCACTTCAACTCCCATTTACATTAATCAGAAAAATGGAGGGTTTTAGCAACATTCCTAGATTGAAAATTCACTTTGAAAGTTTTACCAGAAGAGACTGAGCCAATATTGACAATAAAACCGAACCCCCAAAAGCCCAGGCCCCCAGTCCGATCTCAATCTGACCGCTGCCAGGTAAACCCTTTAGAACCACCACCAGAATTGCCAAAACCAAAACATCAAGCATCGAAAATTTGCCTAAAAAACCTGTTAGTCTAAAAGATTTAGAACGAGTGGCTTGCTGATTAGCAATCTCAAAACAAGCCTTCCAAACTATTCCTAATTTCCAGAGAGGGAAAAGAACTGAAAAAACAAAAAGCAAAACAGAAAGAAAATAACTACCATCCACAAAAAGGGTGGCAATTATTGAAATAAAAGAGTGAGAAGTTAGCTGACCAAACTCAGGTTTAATCAACTTAACTAAAGGATCCAATTCAGCAAACCCAGGAGTAATAGAGATAGCTGGAAGAACCAACCCTAAACCAAGAAGAAGGCTAGAAGTAAAGCAGGCGATGTGAAATAGACCTTTCACCCGACCCCTAATTCTCAGAAACCTCTGAGACCAGAATTTCAACTCTTTTCAGACTGGGAGATAAGTCATTCAATTTGTTTTTTCCAATATTCAAATCACTAAGAACTAGCTTCGAGCTTCCTGCTAAATCGTTAGGCCCCAGGGGATCATAATCATATACTTTTAAAGCGATGCTTTCCCCTTCCACCGCTGACACTCGCGCTCCTTTGATTAAATCATCAGGAGAAATAGTGGTATCTCCCATTGCTAGACTCTGAAGGTCCAGCTCAGTTTGAGACCAAACTCCTATTAAGGTATCGGACTTGACCGAACTCTTAAAAACTAAGTTCTCTCTCCATTCAATTTCAACATAGATATCAGGGGCCGAACCTAGCCTATCCCATGTTGATTTGCCCTCTGGCTTAGATGCCAACTCTACAAGGTTAACTTGAATATAATAGTCCTTTCCAAGTTCAAGCCCTGCCGGCTTTTCCTTACTTACCTTAATCGAATTTTTCTCCTTCAGGACATAACCCAAGCTAGCACCAACAAGAGCTAGGAAAATTGGTAGGACCAAAGGGAGGGTCTTTTTAAACTTTGCCATGGGGTTTTCTATAATGAGAGCATCTGAAATTCAACGAAAGAAACATGGTTCACTAGCTTTACTGCCTAAATGACTGTAAAAAAGATTGACTAAACTTGATAGGGTCTAAAAACTTTGATTGATTTTTTTTCTACTTGGCTAACTAATACCTTCCAGATTATCCAAGAGAGTAGTCTTTTCTTGCTAGCTGGATTTCTCTTTGCTGGACTAGCGCATGCCTTTATTCCCTTTTCTTGGATTCGCAACCAACTTGGCAAACCTGGCCTGAGCAGCATTTTAAAATCATCTATTTTGGGCTTACCACTACCACTGTGCTCTTGTAGCGTCATTCCAGTAGCAGCCTCACTTCGAAAAGCAGGTGCGAGTAGAGGATCCACCGCATCTTTCTTAGTCAGCACTCCTGAAATTGGAATTGACTCCTTTGCCCTAAGCACAGCCTTGCTGGGACTCCCATTTACGATATTTAGAACGGTCACCGCATTTATCACTGCTATGGTTGCTGGTCTGTTCGTTGAAAAATCAACTAAAGAGGAGACTTACGAGGCGAAAGAATCAAGCTGTTGCGGGCGCCAAGACGAACAACAAAAAGGGTTAGCTGAGGCTCTAAGTTTTGCCTTTATTGAATTACCCGCAGATCTATCCAAACTTCTCTTACTAGGATTCTTCGCCGCCGGGCTCGCTAAATGTCTAATTCCTGACGATCTATTATTTTTTAGTGAATTAGGTTCTCTTACCAGCATGCTCGTTATGTTGGTCGCCTCAATACCTGTATACGTGTGCGCAACAGCCATGACTCCTCTAGCCGCCGTACTGGTTTCTAAAGGACTAGGAGCAGGCGCAGCACTGGTGTTTCTGATGGCTGGGCCTGCAACTAATATCGCTACTATTCTTGCAGCCAAGAAGCTACTAGGACGAAAAGGAATGGTAGCTTACTTAACTTCAATTGCTGGGACTTCAATTTTAGCTGGCCTAACATTAGAATCACTTCCAACAGGGCTAATGTCCTTAAACCTTGATTCAAATACACATTCTCATCAAGGGGCATCAGTACTAGCGATAATTCTTATTGCCCTACTAGGCCTACCTCTAGCCAAAAGTATTTATAGAAAAAAGCCTAAATCAGATTGTGCCACTGGCTGCTAGAGCTTCGAGCCTGACTTCAATGTCAATCTAGTGCTTCCACCTTTATAGCAAGACATTTGTTTAGTGGTACTAGCTCCAGGCTTAAGACTGACAGAAAATGTTTTCTTTTGGAGTCCAGAACCTTTTTCATTTCGAGCTTCAGCAACATACCGAGCTCGGTATCCGTTTTCTTTACTTTTGTTACGGAAGGTAACATCACATTTCCTTCCTTTTGGCCTAGAAATACTAGCTGATAAAGGAGAAATTGTTTTCTCTCCGGTAACTCCAGTTTGCCCTTGGTTTATGGCCTTACTCCCTACAAACCTACCCCAGCTGGCGGCAACTCCTGGAACAAGTTTTTCCTGGGGCAAATCCTCTTTCTTAACTTTAGACTTAGCTCCTGTGTAAGGATCCACAACTTCGACCATCTCTGGAGCTTTCTTAGCTTCGACTTTCTTAACTTCCTTAGGTTTGACTTGCTCAGTCTGTTTAGGGTCTTGAGCCAGAGCAGAAACTGAAGAAAGCAACAGAAACAAAGATATAGATATAATTCTGGACATTTTAAACCCCCGACAAGAGTACTAATAGAAATAGGCACCCCCCAATCATTGCCGAAATATTAGCTGAAGGCAATTCGAAGATTTATGGTAATAGTTAAATTATTTGAGGAATTGAGAATGGGCCAAAAACTAAATCTAAGTGAGAAAATGTCTGAATGGCGCAGACATTTGCACCGAAACCCGGAACTTAGCGGAAATGAGGTAGAAACTAGTCGATTTATTGCAGAAACTTTGGAAACTTTTGGCCTCAAGCCCAAACTAAGCGTTGAGGGGCGCTGTGTCACCGTGGACTTGGAGGGTTTAAATCCTGCTAAAAAAATAGCCTTCAGAGCCGACTGCGATGCCCTCCCAATACTAGAGCGCTCAGGAGATGAATTTGCCTCTGCCGTACCGGGTGTTATGCACGCTTGTGGACACGACGCCCATACGGCCACTCAGATAGGCTTGGCTGCTCTACTTAGTGAACAAAAGCCATCTACCAACGTAAGACTAATCTTTCAGCCAGCAGAAGAAACCTTACAAGGAGCTAAGGAAGTAATTGCTGCAGGCTTAGTTGACGATCTAGATGCTATATTTGGACTACATTTTGTTCCTAATTGTCAGACGGGAGAGATTCTAGTCGAGCCAGGTGTGGTGATGGCCTCTGCTGACAGCTTCGATATTAGCATCACTGGGCAAGCAAGCCATGCGGCCAGACCACAAGAGGGAAAGGACTCGATTGTTTGCGCTGCTAGGATTGTTGAAAGTGTTCAAACTATAGTTTCCCGAGAAATCGCCCCCTCAGACTTAGGGCTAATTTCAATTTGTAAATTGGAAGCAGGAAACAGCAGAAATATTATCGCGGAGTCGGCTGTTCTTTCAGGCACTATCCGAGCTCATGACAAAGAAATTCGAAAAAAATTGAAATCTAGGTTTAAAGAAACCGTAAAGAGTACCGCCTCTTCACTAGGAATGTCTGCAGAAATTGAGTTTGTAAGCTCTTCCCCTCCTCTTGAGAATCACTCAGTCCTTTCAAAGTTCGCTGTTCAGCAAGCAAAAGCAGCGAAGGGAGTAGAAAAAGTCCTAGAGTCGGCACCTCCCAGCATGGGGGCTGAGGACTTTGCCTACTACTCTGAGAATATTCCAGGATGCTACGTAAAAGTGGGTTCCAGGATAGCTGACTATCCCTACTACCCTCTTCATTCTGATCGTTACCGGCTAAATGAAAAGGCAATGGATATAGCTTTAGCATATTTATTGAAGGTTGCTGAAAACGCAGACAACCTAAGCATAACGAAATAATAACCTTTACGGTCAAAACTTTTTAGGCTTAATTAAGACTAGCTGTTTTCCACCCTTACTCATATTACGGTTATGTCTAAAAACCCAAAAATTACATTGCTTGGTAACAACTCTGGACGAAACCTAGGAGATGCTGCCATTCTCTCAAGCATCCTAGAGATGTTAAAAAATAGAGTTCCTGAAGCAGAGGTTTTAGTTCCCACACTAAATCCTAAATTTGTTGATGATCACTACGGCGAGCAGTACAATATGAAAGCCGTTGACGTCAGACCACGAACTTTCAGCATGAGACTCCTTGGCATTCCAACCATGGCAGCCTTAGCAAAAAGTGAAATTGCTTTAATCTGCGATGGCATCATTTTTGGTTATAAACTTTTTAGTCCCCACAATTTTCTAATTACGCTTTTTTTCATTGTTCCTTGGGCAAGACTCTGTGGCTGTAAGGTAGTAATTTTCTCCTGCGGCATTGGGCCATTTCCTTCCAAGCTAAGTGAAAAAATGGCCCGCTTTGTGATCGACCTGTGCGACTTAGTCATAATGAGAGAGCATGACAGTGAAAAATTGGCAAAAGAGATTGGAGTAAAAACTCCAATCCAAGTGACTGGAGATGCAGCTTTTGTAAACCCGGTTTCCGATCGCTCAGGTGCTCAAAAAATTGCTGATGAAAATAATCTAGACTTGAGCAAACCAATTCTAGGACTAAATATCACGCCATATGTTGACTCTTGGTTGACTAAAGAAAGAAAAATCGGCAGCAAGCAAGACTACCTTGAGCAGTATGCGAAGTCTGTTAGCGAAGCAATTGAGATAATTAAAAAAAGCGGGGCAGAAGAACCTCAACGTGTTGTTTATTCTTGCTCGCCAATGGATGAACAGTTTTCTAGAACATTCGCTGAAAAAATTGGCGGTGTCGTCATCGACAATACTCGTTACCTTAGCCACGATATAATGGCTTTAATGAGAGAAACTGGTCTGTTGATCGGAATGAGATTTCACTCCTGTGTTCTGGCCTCCGGCTCCGGTACTCCAATTATCGGACTAGTATACGCTCCTAAAGTTAGAGGTTACATGCGCCAACTCGACTGCGAAGAATACAGTGTGGAATTGAAGGAAATTTGGAACGAAGATTTTCCGGAAATTTTAGCTAGAGGCTGGCAAGAGCGTGACAAACTTAAAGAAAAGCAACAAAAGGTCGTTGCTGAACTTAAGAAAGGTGCACTAGACGCCGCGGACCAACTTAAAGATAAGTACTTCTCGTAAACCGCCATAAAGATGTAAGCGTTAAGGTGGTTCTTGACGAGACCCTCTAAAAGGCTTGAGCCCTTACACTAAATCTTCCGGTGGGTAATCCTTTACATTAAAACTAGCTTCAGGATACTTGGGTTTCATAGCTTTCAAGTTCTTAAGCATCAACTCGCTAAGAACCAAGTCTCTAAACCATCTGTTCTCCGCCGGAAGAACATACCACGGCGCTTTCTTGCTAGAACAATTCTGCATCGCTTTTTCAAAAGCTCCCATATAGGAAGTCCAAAGCTTACGCTCATCTAAGTCTCCGGGATTAAACTTCCACCACTTTCCAGGATTCTCAAGCCTCTTCTTAAACCTTCCTAACTGATAGCGTTTTGAGACATTCAACATTACTTTAACCACTCTGGTTCCATTGGCTGCCAAAAGACTTTCAAAGTCGTTGATCTGCTTGTAACGCCTTTTAACTTCAGCTGGGCCAATAAGCTTATGAACCTTTACCACCAAAACTTCTTCGTAGTGAGAGCGGTTAAAGAAATTAATATAGCCCTTAGCAGGAGCTCGTTGATGAACTCTCCATAAAAAATCATGAGAAAGCTCTTTTTTTGTGGGTTTTTTGAAGCTGTGAACCACACAACTGGCGGAGTTTAATTTGGAAGTAAGCTTTCGAATTGAGCTATCTTTTCCCGCAGCGTCCATAGCCTGAAGAACAACTAAAAGTGATTGCTGGCTCTCAGCAAAAAGTTTCTCCTGAAGCTCAGCAACTTCCCTCATGTTTTCTTTAATTTTTTTACGAACGTCCTTGGTCTCTTCAAGGCCTTGTGTATCTGACGTAGAAAAATCTTTTAACTTTGAACGTGACGAAAAATAGTAATTCTCTACATTTACTTTAACTTTCTTGGCTACCATATCTCCTTCCACCAATCTCCTTTATCCTCACTACTTCCTGCTGAACCTTTAACAACAGAAAAGTCTATCTTCTCTCGAATTGCTCCAGTATCCCAACCTGTCAAAGTAGCCAGGGTCTCAACTTCCTTGTTCATTCTGTCTCGAGTTCTAGTCTTATAATTCTCAGTTTTTTCAGCAGAACATGAATCGTAATCTCCTTTCCAGGGATGCCTCAAGACATAGCGAGCTTGAAAATTTTTCTTATCTCCCGTTTCTTGAAACCTAAGGTCATCAGGAAAAGTAGATTTATTGTAACGAGCATGGAGACGCGTGACCATTACTGGAAGAGGTCCACCACCTGGACGCCTTACTGCTCGACCCCTAAAAGTGCCAGTAATTGGCTTGTTCTGATCCTTCAGCCAAAACACTCCTAGCTTTTTAAGCTCATCCGGACTGAGCGGATCTGAAGCACAAGGGTCACACCACCCCATATTCCAAAAATATTCCAAGAAAACAGCCTTACTATTTTCTCTCGCAACCTGCTCAGAGAACATGGCTTTATAGAAATCACCAAACTCTTTTTTTACATAAACTGGAATTTCACTGCCAGTGGGAAGTTTAACGGTTCTGTAGTTAGTAGTTTCAACCCGACCTGACTTAGTCAAAACATAAATCAAGAGCTCTTGATCACCTTTGGCATTCAACATACCTAGGCGAATTGGAAGCATAAATTTTTCAGACTCAAATGCTACCTGCAAAGGTCTTAAATAACTTAGTCCCGCTTTGGAATGCTCCTCCAAGTTAACCTTAGCAACAAAGAATTTAAGCCCTTGTTTGATATAGGGCTTAAGAGCCCGAGAAGCTCCGGCTGGAATATTATAACCATTCTCACCTAACCAAGCCTCGAGACCATCTGATTCTTGGGCCGACAAAATAACAATGTCATATTCTCCAACTGTATACTCAGCCTCTATTTTAACACCTCGAGATTTTTTCTTTACAGATCTTGCACGTCCAGCCTTAGCGACAGTACCTTCAGCAACTGCAGTCAGCGCAACCATCCTTTCCACACAAGGGTCAGGATCAAAGTATTCTACTAATCTCGGAGCGGTGAAAGCATCAATTCTCTCAAACATTGCCTTATCACCGACATTAATCTGGCCTTCTTTGAGAACTGTTGGAACAGGTATCACCATGGCAAACTCTTTCAAGTCACCCTGATA
Organism: uncultured Bdellovibrionales bacterium; assembly: GCA_964510575.1. GTDB lineage: Bacteria > Bdellovibrionota_C > UBA2361 > SZUA-149 > CALKYB01 > CALKYB01. The sequence continues at coordinate 43,152 of CAZECN010000019.1, forward strand.
GTCATTCATCATACTGAGCACTGTCCTCTTCCCTTCGCGCGCAATAATCACCTGCGATGCCTTGTTATAAAGACTAGAGTCCGCCTTTGCGACATAGAAGCCGCAAAATGCTTGTGCACTGTTAGAGAAAACAAAGACAAAACAACAAGCCAGACAAAGTGCGTAAAGTGAACGTTTAAAACTCATTGACTTTAATCCTTAAAAACTATGCAACAACACGTTTAACAAATGAGGACTTTTCCCAGCGGTATTCTTCTCCAGAGAGAAGATAATCCCAGACTGGAACCAGAATAGAAAGAAAGAAAAGAGCCAAAATGGGCCCGTTCTCTAAATACAAATAATAGGTAAAAATATGAGCTACAATAGCAACCAGAAATATATGAAGATAGCGAGCAAAACGATTGGCCGGGCAGGTTCTTGGATCGGAAACCATAAAAAAGCTAAAGATAATGAAAGAGCCGCTTGATATTGAGTGAAGAAGTATTTCTAGTTCATAGCCTAAGTAAAGACTTCGGTAGACCAACCATATAGAAACATAAGAAAACAAGAATGCAAGGCTGAGCTCTGAGGCCCCTGCTCTTTTCACTAAGACACTGCCAAGTAAGCTAAGCAGCAAAAGAATTTGTATTCCAGATCCCCAATGCCCAGCTGATACCCAAACTTCACTAAAGCAAAGCATGCCAATCGCAACCCCAAAGTTGGCTGGATTAAAAATATGCTTTCCATTCAATCTCAAAACAAACTTGGAGCCAATAGCTAGAGCAGCAAGCATTGCAGCGAACCACAGTGATTCAGTTCGAACAAGTAAGGAAAGACCAGTGCAGGTGATCAAAGAGGAGAGAATACTCCCGCTGTATGTTTTAAAAACGCTCGAGAGAGTTAAGTGGCTTAGAACTCCAGAGCAAAAGATAACTGCAATAATTTCTAACGAAAGTGAGAAGTCGTAATAGAAAGTTCCAAAACCTAAGATAGCAACCATCCAGGCTATATGAACCGGGCGGGGATCTTTATTTATTTTAGCTAAGAATTCCGAGCTCATTCCTATAGCCTAGCAAAACTGTAACGTCAGCGGTATTACCTCCATCGTTTAGATTCTCTCTGACTAAAAAATCGATTATTCCGGCTTTTTTCATATTCCAGCTAAATCCAGTGTCTACATAGGCTTGAAAGGTATGCTGACCTGTCACTTTCCGAAGCGGATGAGTAAAGATAATTCCGGAGACTTGAAGGCTAAGCTTTCTCCAGACCAGATACTCTGCAGAAATAAAATAGCTGAAATTATTCTTTGGAAAAATTAGACCTTGGTTTTGACTGTCAAAATAATGAAACAAGCCTACTCCAGTATCAATGGCCAAAGATTCCCACTCTCTCCCGGCTAGTAGCTCAAAACCTAAGCTAGGCTCTGCTGTTCCAAATAGCTCGCCTCCGGTTGGCAATTGTAAAGAGACTCTGCTTGAAACAGTATTAAAAAAACTCTCATCCTCTGAGAATAACTCTATCTTAGCTGAAAGTTCGACGTCTCCGACTCCAAAGCCGGTATCTGTCAGGTCAAAGTCTGCCTGATCTGGAAAGCTACCAGAGATACTAAAATTATCTCTAGCTACTTCATCTCGATCCCCTTCATCGAATCCAAAAAATTGGTGCCAGCTGTCTATAAACTGATCAAACTGCCCTGCTCCCCTCCATAATACCGGAAGGTCTAACCCAATTTCTATTGAATCAGTAAGTCCATATCCAAAGCTCGTCTCAAGCACCCGAGATTCACCGTCAACTAAAAGCCCCCGATCCCTGCTAACAGAGTTAGTTAGAAGATAATTACTTCGGTATTCCAAAGTACCTGGACTAAGCAATTTTGAAGTTCTGGTAACTCCTGAAATTCTACCTAAAGAAGCTAAATATTGATTCTGAAATTCTACTGGACCAACAAATCTCTCCGCTCTTAGAGGCTGCGGAGATAAAAGAAGAAAGCAAAGGCAAAGAGTCAGTAGAGAGTAAACTTTCAAAGCAGCAGACCGATTAATAAACAAGATCCTTATCAGTTAAGAACTATAACTGCTCAAGGTAAAGCCAAGCAATGAAAAGTATCGGAATTAAAGTGAGGAGAAAAGCATACAACCTTAAGCAAATCCTTTTGCTTTTCACCTCACCATCTAAAATTGAAGATCAATCAATCTTTTGGCCTCTATAATTCCATCGTAACGCTCTGGGTCATTATGAAGCCGGTGATTCGATTCAAATTCCTGCCAGGTTTGTTGAACGGCAGTTTCGTCGATTCGGTAAATTACCTTCTCTGCAGTTAGGAAGGCTCTTAAATCCCTGAGTAACAAAGCTTTTTTGCCGCTCAGTATATTTTGAACAACCCAAAATTCCCAACTATTCAGAGGATGATTTTCGGCTATTTCGAGCTTGATTCCCTGAGGAAGAAAGATGTCTCCGTTAGTCATAAAGTTTGTCTCCTAATTAGTCCAAAACCTCAGCAAACCAGCTCGGGTTTAGATCAGGTTTTGGACTAATATTTTAGGAAATTAAAAAACATTTAGCTTTTCCCCTTTGCAGGCCTTAAAGCCAGCAAAGGGTTAGCAAATCTCTACTACTCGAGGTTATTATGGTGGGTTTGATAAAAATGTGAGCTAAAAAACAGCCATTAAAAAACCCGTCAGACAGCCACAAGGCTTTAAAAAGACTATATAAAACTATCTACCGCACTTACCTACTTAAATTTATCTACGTCCAGAAAAGGAATAACTCCGCCACCATTAAACTTTGGCACCTCTCCGTTCCAACGCTCAATACTTCTAAGTTTAATCAGTTCAGGGTTATTCTTCAAAGCTTCAGCCTCTACGCGAATAGCTTCAGCTCTTGCTTGAGACTGAACTTTAATTTGAAAGGCATTAGCAGAAGCAGAAAGCTTTTTCTCTTCAGCAGCTGCTTCAGCCTGAGTAACCCTTCTTAATTTTTCATTTTTAGCCTGAAGAGCCTCTTGCTCAGCTCTAACTTTTAGTTCAATCGCTTTGTTAAACTCAGGCGAAAAGTCAAAGTCCGTAATGGCTACGTTAGCAATTGATATCGCCCCACTTGCTTCTTTCTGCCTTAAAGTGGTTTCGATAAATTTAACAATTGCTTCCTGAATTCGCTGTTTTACATCTTCTCGTTTAGTAATTAGCTGCTCAGCAGAGTACTGAGCCGTAACTGCCTTCACCGACTCCTGAATGGCAGGATAAACCAAAATCTGAGCCACTGAGTTTCGAGTTCCAATTTTTTGAAAAGTTGTTGGGGCAACCCCTCCATTTAGTGAAAACTGAACTGTAACTTTGGTTTGAACAGTCTGCAGGTCTCTTGACGAAGAAGCTGCATCTGCTTGAGCTCTGGTCAATCTGAGATCCATCTCCTCGATCGTATCCATAAACGGCACTTTGAAGTGAAATCCCTCAGAAAGTGCCTCCGGCTTAACCGCTCCAAGGCGCTTAATGACGCCAACATGCCCAGCATCGACTATTTTAAAACAGTTAAGGACTAGTAAAGCTAAAGCAATAACAAAAAAGCCACCAAAAGATGCAATCAAATTCTTCATATGTTCCAAGCCCTAGTAATTCACATCGCGTACAAGCAGTTAAACCAGCAAAATTCTTAGCATTTATCTGATAACAATAGTAGCCCTAACAAAAAGCATGTCCCTTCAGGTTTTAAGCCAAATCCAGTTTTAACTCCTTAATTTACTAAAGTTTTCCCTCTTCGGTGTCGATACCTAGTTATTAGGGTTTGGGGAGCCCGCGGGATTGAAACATAAATTAGGCCTAATGTTGGATAAGCAGAAATCTGAACTCAGGAAATCTCCTCGTAAAGACGAGGATGGAGCAGTTTATGTACTAGCAATTTTTCTAGTCATAATTTTGCTGGCAATGGCTGGACTCGCCGTTGATGCTGGAAACATATACCACGCTCGAATTCAACTTCAGAAAGCTGCCGATACAGGGGCTTTGGCCGGAATAGGCTCCATATTCATCAACGATAACGTTCCAACAGATCCAGCAGATATTCCCGACTACATAGAAGCTAGGGCTCTGGAGCTAACTAGTGAGAATCTTAGGGCTCAAGGCTTTGATCTAGGTACTGTAAACATTGATCCAAGTTACGATCCAGATACGAGAACTTTAACTGTAAACGCTGATGCTGTACTAGAATTTTTGCTTATGGACGTTGTACCATTTGAGCTTCTTGGCTTAGAGCAAGCTCAAAGTTCAAGGCCAATTTCTGCTACCGCAGAAGTAAGGAGAGAACCTGCTAACATCGCTCTAGTTCTGGATATGTCGACATCAATGGAATGCCCTTCTATTGGAAGTTGTGACTGCAAAACCCCAGCAAGAGACCCTGCAGTTGATTGTGCAGCGGAAGCAGGTAGTCAGGGTACCACTCAGAAATTTGAAGAATTAGAAACAGCAGTTGCCACCTTCTTGGATTACTTTGACCCAACTTTTGATCGGGTTAGTCTAACTTTGTTCAAGAAAGGAGCAAGTGTCGAGGTTTCTTTATTTGAACCAAGCTCCAGAGGTTTTAATCCTCTCCAAATCAACAATGCACTCGCTGCCGTGAGCCCTGGTAGCTACACTAATCCATCAGCCGGGCTAATCGAAGCTTATAATGACATGGTCGTAAGGGGGGTAAATGGCAATGAAGAGGCTACTTACATTCTATTTTCTGATGGCGCACCAACCGCTGGCAGGTTTCTTTTTTCAGCACCAACCGCTGGCTTGGAGGTAGAAGATCCTCTTGGAATAGGATCTCACGACTACACTAGCTTTGGCGTTCATTGGACAAACCAAAATACTGGAGCAACTTTCGTTGGACCATCGATGCTAGGAAAAACCAGCCTTATTGACTGGGAAGATGCTGGAACAGATATTGATGTAGCCGCAGCACCCGATTGCAACAACACCATTTCAGACTCAACCACCTACGGTCGAGGAGAATCAATTCCAATTCAGGCCCGGCACAATGACATATTCTCAGAATGTTTGGACAATTTGGGAATACATATGCCCAACTTTCCTACAGTTAGATTTGGAGATACAATTGATGAAACAACCACTCCTAACTACTCTGAGAGCTTTCAACATCTTTATTATCACTCCGTGGTAAATTTAACTGACTTTCTTCGGAGTCGAAGAAGTCAGGTCTATTCGATCGGTCTTGGCCCAGAGGCTCCAGACAATGGTTCCACCGACCCTTACCAAGACATTAATGATTCTCTTTTCAGAAAAGACGTATTTCTAACTCGTGTATCCAATGACACAGCTCTGGCTCGTCCCCTAGTAGGAGATCATCATCCCGAGTTCGACTATGACGGGTATGTGTCTTACGACGCACTCGACCAACTTCCTGTAAATAGGACTGGTCGCTATTACACGGCAAGCGCAGCTACTGAGCTTGAAGCAGTATTTTCAAACGTAGCTCAAAAAACACTTTTAAGACTGACTAAATAAGGATCTCTACTTCTTAACCACATGAAACCAAGGCCAACTATGAAAAATAAAATTGCAATTTCATTTTTATTGACAGCCGCTGTCTCTATTTCATTACACAGTGTCTCAGCTCAAGACAATTTCGTTTCGCAAAACCCTGAGAACGTAAATCCAGTCGACACAATTAGTACCCAACCACCTAGGACCGGACCATGTGCATCTGGCTGCACACCAACCATTCCCACTTGCCCACCTGAGGGTCAAGGGGTTGTCACCTGGCGAGGTGGCGGTGTTTGGCTTTGGAGTACATATTTTCCCGGGGGAATGTTTCCAATGAACAACTATACAGTCAGATCTCTTGTACTAGCTTCTGACCAACCAGCTGGTTGGTACAGTGTCTACCAAGACCCTAATACCTGGATTGCTGATTCTGGGCCTCATCAAAGAAATGAATCAACTTTCTTAAGTGTACCGAATGGTTTTAATCCAAAGGGAAAACCAAATCCAGCATCGTTAACCGATCAAAACAGATGTCACGGTTTCGCAATTATGAGAGATGCTGACAACGAATTCCCTATAGGCCCTGATGGGCATACAATTAACCCACCAGATATTCCTCATATTTTCGCTGGTACTTTCTACCTAACTCCGGGCAATAATTGGGCGACAGTCAGTATGTTTTGTAAACTAAAGAACATCATGGCTGGAGAGCCAGGTTGCGAAGGAATCGAAGATACAGGTATTAACAATGACCCAAATCACGAAGACTTTGGACAGACTACTCTCTGCCATGAAACGCCCCCCCCTACCACAGGTTATGGCGGACATTGGGGAACCGTTCAGTCTATAGGTTATAATTTAAACGCAGTATGCGCGATTCCTGAAGCAGGTTTACAAGCTCCTGATCCTCAACCTGTTCCCGAGCCAGTACTAAACGATAATTTCACTGGTTCAGTGCTTCAGGATGACTGGGTTGCAACTTACGAATCTGATAGCGATTTAAATAGCATAGCTTATCATCAGGGTATTGAGTGGATTTCTGGACTTGAAATTCCTAACCATAACCCAAATTTAGCCGGAGCTGGAACCCCGTTTAGCGGACAATGGTCAGCTGATGATTCAAATAATCTTTTTTCAGTGAATACTCCGGGTAAAGATAGGCCCTCCATGGTAATTTTGGAGAGTGAAGGCCCCTCCTTTATTCACTACGTTCCAAATGATGTAGACGAAGAGTTCTATGAACTGTCTTGGAAAAACTATGTCTACACTGGGGTTTTTAGGCATAGAAACTTTAATGGTGATGGTTCGACTGCAATTACAGATCCTCTTCCACGATCTTTTGGACCAACCGTATACTCTGAGTTTCCATATAACCCGACAGCTTACGCGTTGAGATCTACGGACGGAGGATCGTTTATCTTGGATGGTATTAATATGACACCTGGACATTATCTAGGATTTAGACCCGGGCAAAGTGGTTTTAATGACTCCCATAAAGACACCGGAATAGTACCGAGAAGAGGGGTTTGGTATGCCTTTAAAATCGATGCCCGAACAATTCCTACAGGTGTTTACATTAGAGCTAAGATTTGGGAATCAAACGTATTGGACGCCTATGTTCCCGCTGGAGGCGCAGACCCAACTTGGGCGGATATCGCAACAGAAGAGCCAAACGACTACCAAGCTCATATTAGATCAAATGTAACCTCACGTCTCGGTACCGGTGTAGTTGGAATGGAATTTACCGATGGCCGTGGTGGAATGCATGTCGACTACCTCAGGGTAAGACCTACAACTGATGTCTATCCAGACTACGATCCTTGGAATTGGCAACCTACTGATTGGCCATAGTTTAAAAAGGCTTTAATTAGTCTAACCTAATTGACAAAAAAGCCGGGTGAGATTTTCTCATCTGGCTTTTTTCTTTTCACTACTAAACTATTCTTCTTTTAGGCCAATAAGTCTCTTTAAAAAAGAAGATCAACGAAAGCATAAGAAAAAGCCTATACCCTTTAATTGAAAGCCAAAGTACCTTTCTCCAGCCCTGATTAGCTTCCTCTAGAAGTCTAAAATTCTCCACCATCATCACTTCACAAGCACCATTTCCTGTATCACCCCTGACAAGGGAGGTTTTTCTTTTCAACTCTGGATAAAGCGCTGGGGCATAGTCAACTAACTTACCTGAAACTGATATCTGATCCCCAGGGCGAACGCTGGCCATTTTACCGACAATAACAGGATCTGCTGAAAGCAGGTGAGTATTTGATAGATTTTTCCCATCAAAGCCTTGAGCCGCAGCCCGTTCTCGTATTTGATACCAACAGCTGAAGGGCTGACTCCAAAATTCGACGCCAAGGTAGCCGTCATTTAGAGTATTCTCTCCCCAAATCAAGCAAAGATCCATAAAATCCACAGAGTCCTTGGTATGATGTATGTCTGAAAAAGCAGAAATATTGTTTCGGCTAACAACAAGTCCCGTCATTGAGTAATCGGCCTTGGGTTCAACATAATAGTCTCTCCCTCGATAGGAAAACTTATAACCCTCCTCATCAACTTCCTCCTGAGAGGGGGGTTCTACAAGCTCTTCCCTCAAGGATGAGGAGTCAGGTAGTAGATCGGACTTTCTATCCGCATAAAAAGAAAAGAGGTAGAAAAGCAAAAATAGGTAAAAAAATCTCTTAGCCAAAGTCTTGTCCCCTAGTATAGAAGACAAAGAAAGCGGAGAACTGGGCCAGATGGTATTGCTTGTGGGCTGACAGAAAATTCATAAAGCTATCATGCTCACTTTAAAATTAAGCTGCCAAGCAATTTGGCCGTTTAGAAAAGCCCTAGATTCCAGCTCGCCCCCATCTTCTTCAATCATGAACTTATGTAGAGGGCATCCTGATAGGTTTTCCTCACCAATTTCGAATTTATACAAAAAATGCTAGGGTCCTAAGCCAGAATAAACCGCTCAATTAGAAGGACAAGATTAATGTTTAGTGGGTCAATAGTAGCTCTGGTCACTCCTTTCAAAGCTGGGAAGATAGATGAAGAGAAACTAAAAAAATTGGTAGCTTTTCATTTAGAAAATGGAACTCACGGGATTGTTCCTGTGGGAACTACGGGTGAATCCCCTACTCTCTCGGGAGATGAGCATAAAAGAATTGTGGAAATTGTTACTGGAGAGGTCTCTGGTCAGGTTCCAGTAATTGCTGGAGCCGGTTCCAATAACACAGCGGAAGCACTTCACTACCATCAGCATGCAGCTAACAGTGGAGCATCTGGAGCTCTGCACGTAGTTGGATACTACAACCGCCCTAACCCTGAAGGAGTGTATCAACATTTTCTGGCGCTCAACGAAGCTTCTGAGCTTCCTATCGTAGTCTATAACATTCCACCCCGCGCTATAATTGATATAGCGCCTGAGACTATGGCCCGGCTTGCAAAACTTAAAAACGTAGTTGGAGTAAAGGATGCTACTGGCGATCTGGCCAGACCATTACAAGAAGCCAGATTGATTAAAGAAGATTTCTGCTACCTTTCTGGGGATGACTTCACTGCAGTTGCCTATAATATTCAAGGGGGTTCAGGATGTATTTCCGTTGTGGCCAATGTAGCTCCAAAGTTAACAGCCGAGCTTCAAACTGCTTGTCGGGAAGGTAACTTCGGGAAAGCACGTGAATTGCAGGTAGCTTTGCTGCCCTTGATCGATGCTCTTTTTTCAGAACCAAGTCCTGCTGGTGTAAAATATGCCGGTTCTCTTTTGAATCTTTGCGAAGAGAACTGCAGGCTACCGGTGGTAGAACTGACTAGCGAGACCAAAGCAACTATTAAGAAAGAGATGAAAAATCTCTCTCTTATTTAGTTTATTTTCTATGCCGTGTTGAGCCTTGCCTGTTGTCCAGCTTTTCAATGAAATTTTCAATTTCGACAACTGGTATTGTTCGTTTTGATGAACCCAATCCTTTTTTTATTTCTTTCCTAACTTTTCTACGATTTGGATCAGTTTGGTCGTAAATCACTACATCAATATCTAAGGTTCCAATAACATCCATCGCCTGTTCGACCGTTTCGACCTCGACTACTAGAAATCCAGAACTAGAAACCACATTTTTATAAAGCTCGCGTTTGCCACCTTCTTCATCAACTAAAAGAGCTATAGGCTCTACGAGTTTCGATTGACTCTTACCTGGGCGATCGCTCTGGTTATTTGTTATCTTCATACTAACCTCCAAAAAACCTGTGTAAATTACTTTTAGTTAGGGGCTAAGTTTTCACAGTCAAACTTGGCATCCTATTTTTTAGTAACGTTTGCCACATTTCCCACTACCTATTTAATCGAAACAATAAGGTAATTTCTAAAGGCAACAATTACAGATAAATTAAATATCTTTACTAAAATACAGCAAGAGTTGTGCCAGTCTGAGCTAAGGTTTCCTACCGATTCAATGCTAAATAGACTGTATTAGCTGCAGGTCTGCATTAATCAACATGCAAATCTGCAGCTTATGCAGATCTGAAGAATCCAATAGGCTTTCTCTAAAATCAAAACATACATGAACAACAATTTGACCAAAATCCTGTTAGTCGACGACGATCGAGTTTTTAGCACGCTTATTTCACGGCTTTTCAATGAAAATGGCTACCACGTTGTGGTTGCTCCAGATCTTGCTATCGCTAAGCAAGAGCTATCAGAAAGTTCTTTTGATTTAGTTCTACTTGATCAGCACCTACCAGATGGAACCGGGGCTAATTTTCTAAAGACTGTAAAAAATATAAATCCCTCACTGCCAGTAGTGATGGTCTCCAGTGCAGATCGTCCTAACTTAGTCGTACGCTGTATCAAAAACGGCGCCGAATCATTTTTTTCAAAAGACCAACCATCTAGTGAACTATTAAAACTGGCCAAACATATTGAAGAAGAATTTCCAAAGACAAAAACTGAAAGTCAATTGCCTTTAGTTATAGAGCAATCATACACGACTAAAAAACTTACAGACAACTTAAAGAAAATTGCTCCTTTAGATTCAACTGTATTGCTCACTGGAGAAACAGGAACAGGCAAATCAGTTTTTAGTAGTTTGCTGCATAGGCATTCTAATCGAGCCAATAAGCCTTTTATATCTGTAAACTGTGCTGCGGTGCCGCCTAGTTTAATAGAGGCAGAACTTTTTGGTTATGAAAAAGGAGCCTTCACTGGTGCTATCAAAAGCAAAGCTGGGGTTTTCGAATCTGCAAACGAGGGCACTCTTTTTCTCGATGAAATTGGAGAGCTAGGATACGACATCCAATCTAAATTACTGCTATTTCTGCAAGACAAAACAGTAAAGAGAGTAGGAAGTAATGAAGAAAGAAAACTAGACGTGCGCATCGTCGCAGCAACTAATCGAAATTTAGAAGAGATGGTCAATCAGAAGTTATTCAGAGCCGATCTTCTGTTTAGAATAAATGTCCTCTCTTTTGAAATTCCTCCATTACGAAACAGGCAAGAGATGATTCTCCCTTTAGCTGAACGAAAAGTTACATTTCTCAGCCGAAAATGGGGTAAAAAGTTATCGCTGTCACAGGGAGCAAAAAAACTTTTAAAAAGTCACTCTTGGCCAGGTAATATTAGAGAATTAGAAAACGCTGTTGAAAGGGCTGCTGCCTTAGCACCGACCGAATTAATTCAAGCAGGCGATTTTGAAGCTAGTCTTAGAATTGAGGTAGATAGCTTGAGCTGTCGCGCTGGGGAAAGCGATGAAATAGTAGACCTTTCAAATTTGGAAAAAAAACAAATTCAAAAGGCGCTAGAAATTTGCCAGGGTCACCGCGCCAAGGCTTCAAAAATGCTTGGAATTAGCGAGCGTTCAATCTACGAAAAAATAAAGAGATACTCTCTCCAAAAAGCAGGGCGAAACCAATAGCCAAGGCCTAGCTAAAGTCTACTCTATTTCCTTTGCTAAGAAAGCTATAAAGTCACACTAAAGACTTGAAATAGCATAACAAAACTGGAGAAGAGAGAGACTCTTCTCTAGTTTTATAAAGGTTTTACAGGAGTTTACCCCCATGCAGTCTTTCCTCCCAAAAGCTACTAAAAGTTTAAGTGCTTTTAGAATATTCGTTCTCTACTCTACGCTAGCCTTAGGCTCTACATTTTATGCGGACACTGCTCAATCACAATCAAACATTTGTAGCGCAACTGGAACTAATCTTTTCGCTGCCAAGAATAGTTTTGAAAGCAGATGTGACACCAGTTACAACAAATCTCTGGGACATGACTGTGATCCTGCCTGTAACGGTGGTTGGATTTGCCAAAACCAGCCAATTAACCTCAATTGTAGCGCTTCCAATCCTGATCCTGCACCCGTAGCAGCTCCAGCTCCAACTCCAGCTCCA
>CAZECN010000019.1:55070-58990 GCA_964510575.1 uncultured Bdellovibrionales bacterium
CTCCAGCTCCAGCTCCAACAACGTCTACGAACTCAGCTACCGCTAACAACCAAGGCTCTCGGGCCATACTAGTTAGAGCAAGGGGTAGACTAGGTAGCGAAAGATTCTCTCTAAGAGTCAATGGCCAAACTCTCTTGAATGAAAATGTTAGCACCAACTATCAAAACTTTAGCACCTCAGTCCCTGGCTCAACCACTATCAACTCTTTAGAGGTACATTTCAGTACCTCTAACCATAGAGACGAAGATATTCAGGTTGACTACGTTAGTGTAGCGGGAAGAACCTATCAAAGTGAAGATCCATCAACTCAGTCACAGGGCTCATGGGACTCAGCCACTGGTTGTGATGGTGGTTTCAAGCGCTCTGAGTGGATACACTGCGTAGGCGGATGGCTCAGGTACAATATAGGAAATTCTTCTCAAAGCACTAACCCTCAACCTACTGTCACAGCAGCACCTTCGACACCGAACTCAAGTTCAGTAACCAGTAGTAATACGAACAACAATGCAGGAGCAAGTGCCCCTGCAGTTCAACCTGTTAGCGGATCTAACTCTTGCTCAGGTTTTGATCTAACTCCACTGATTAACTCTTACAACCCACCTTCGATGAGAAGAAGTGTGAGTCGTACCTTCAACAGCTTAAGTGCGCTTCAACAAGCAATCAATTCAAAAACAGATCATGGTGGAGATGTTTATCACCTTGCAGCTGGGAGATATTCATTCCCAAGGACAGCTATAGACATCATTAACAAGCGAAATCTAACTGTCTATTCCGATCCCTCCAACCGCGCAGTTTTAGTTGGCGAATCGGGTAGCGTCTTTGGTGTTAGTGTTAAAGAAACTAGCCCAGGAAGCAATCACAACATTGAGGTAATTGGTTTCGACATTTCTAATACCAGATTCCATGGAATAATTGTTGGCAGCGACAGCGACGGTACTAGAGCCGGTTCGAATATTTACATTGGAGGAAATCGAATCCATAACGCGGCTAATGTAGCCGGTGCCGGAATAACTGTCAGAAATGCCTCCGGTTCTGGGCAAGTTGTCTTAGAAGGAAATGATGTCAGTCGCATCGATATGGATGGTAGTGGCAGTGGTCGAGGTGAAGGTATTTACATTGGTGAAGGAAATAACAACAATCACTATTCACGAAATGTCATTATCAGGGGCAATCATATTCATGACTTGAATGGTGAGGCCATAGACATTAAAAGGGCCTCTAGAGATGTCCTAATAGAATACAACCAAATCAATCGAATAGCTGTTTTCTCTCAGGGGGCTATAGTTTTGGGCTTGGACAATCGAGCCTCAGTAAACTATCAGGCCAACTTGGTAGTTAGGAGAAACACAATTAACGATGTAACTTCAATGCAATATGACGGAAACGCAATCGTTGCTGCGAGTGACTCATTAATTGAAGAAAATCTAATAACTGACATTGAAGAAGAAGGTATTGATGTCTACAACGATGCTACAGGGCCTAACAAAACTGTAACAATCAGGAGAAATGTAATTCGAAGAACAGGTCACCAACCAATAAGAGAAAATATTGGTAACGGCAACCGAGGTCCTAATAATCCTTTCAATATTATAAAAAGTCAGAACTGCTTTTAGTAGACCCTGTAGTTGAAAAAACACAGACCCTATTCTATTGGCATTTTGGTAAATAACTACTCTACTCGGATGATTCCCTTATTATTTCGCCAGTCTAGTCTCTAAAGCCTGGCACAGCATCACATTAGGCTTCAAACATCAAAGTAAGAGTGAATTATTGCCAAGAGAAGTACCGATGGGCTTATTTTGCTACAATCAGGGCACTATTGTCTAAGTCACTGAGTGCTAGATATTGGTTTTTAGTTGTTATAGATTACGCCCTTTAAATTGGCGAAATAGAATTTATTAAGATCAAATGGACAAACTACTAAACTCTGGCTTGAAACTAGGTGTTGTTGGGGGAGGACAGCTAGGAAAAATGCTCGCAATTGACGCCAGTCGCTGGCAACTTGAAATATCTTGCCTGGAAAGCGGTGATAATCCACCAATTCAATCAGTTTGTAGAGAGATAAAACCTGGCTCCATTACCTCTTATGAAGACGTATTAGAATTTGGTCAGGGCGTCGACTACCTGACTGTAGAGTCCGATAGTGTCAACGCCAAGGCTTTAATCGAATTAGAATCAAAAGGAGTTAAGACCTTTCCAAGAGGTCAAACTTTAGAAATTATCCAGGATAAATATTTGCAGAGGAAGTTCTGTGCAGAGAACAATCTACCAACACCGGAATTCAGTCATTATTCCAACAAAGAAAGTTTAGTCTCTAGTCACAAGCAGGGCTCCTTAACACTCCCAAAGATAATTAAAACATGTCGAGCCGGATATGACGGAAAAGGAGTTTTCCTAGCCAAATCGGAAAAAGACTTGGAAGACCTTCCTGACACGGAGCTGTTAGTAGAAGAGCTCGTCGATATAAAAAAGGAATTTTCGGTAATTATTGTTAGAAGCTCGGAGGGTGAAACTACGTGCTACCCTGCAATTGAACTTTTCATGAGAGAAAATGCTTACCTGGTTGACTATTTTATTTCACCTGTAGATCTGAAAAAGAAGCTCGGGGAACAAATGGAAGAGATTGCAAAGAAGCTAGTAATTTCATTAGATCATGTTGGGGTTTTGGCTATCGAGTTCTTTTTAGATAGCAACGATGAAATATTTATTAATGAATGCTCACCAAGACCTCACAACAGCGGTCATCACACTATTGAAGGCTCCGTCACTTCTCAATATGAGCAGCATCTAAGGGCTGTCTTGGGCCTCCCTTTGGGAAAATGCGAAATGAAAGGCATTGCTGGAGTAGTAAACCTACTAGGTGATCAAAACTACTCTGGAAGGCCGAATTATCGTGGACTTGAGGAATGTCTAAAGTTGGCAGGGACGTACGTTCATATTTATGGCAAAAATGAGACACGACCTCTTCGAAAAATGGGTCACATCACCACCGTTGGGCAGGAGCTACCCGAAGTGCTAGAGAAAATTGAAATTATTAGAAAGGAAGCTGGTGTAGGAAAATGAGTAAGAATAGCGAAGCAAGTAAGCACGTAAGTATTGTAATGGGCTCTGATTCTGACCTGCCGGTAATGAGTGAAGCCGCTAAATTTCTAGAGAGTTTGGAAATAGCTTTCGAGATTAAAATTGTCTCTGCTCACCGGACTGCTGACTACCTGTATAGATACAGTAAAGAACTTGTCCAAAGAGATTTTAAAGTCGTAATAGCTGGAGCAGGGGGAGCTGCCCATTTACCTGGAATGGTAGCTTCAATGACCCCACTGCCAGTTATTGGAGTTCCTATTAAAAGTAGAACTTCCTTAGCTGGCTTAGATTCAATCCTGTCTATTTTGCAAATGCCTCCTGGTATTCCTGTGGCCACCATGGCCATTGATGGAGCAAAGAATGCAGGTATTCTAGCAGCCAAAATTATAGGTTCTTCAGATAAGGATGTGCTGGAGAGGGTCACTAAATATTCCAAGTCTCTTGAAGAATCCGTGGTTGAAAAAAGAGAGAATTTAGAAAAACTTGGATTTGAGGCCTACCTAAAGAAGATGCAAAACAAATAGTCTTTTGACAATCTCTAGTGGTCGATCGGGATGATCAGCAAAATAACCAAGTTTGCAACACTGATAGCCACGCTAGGCATACTAAGTGCTACCCATTTCACCCTATTAAAAACTAAATCTCTTGCTGGAGATGAAAAGAAAATTGATAGAATCTCCTTAAGTGCGAAAACTTTCCTAAAAGGAGACTATCAAAAAAACTTCGAGTCGGTATTCTTAAGGGGAATGAGGGGTCGGCCATTCTTAGTTAGAACAGAAAACGATATTAACTATAAATTATTTGGTGACGCCTCAAAGAATCTTGGCACTATAATTATG
>CAZECN010000020.1:0-1690 GCA_964510575.1 uncultured Bdellovibrionales bacterium
CCACTACCGGCTATATAAGTATATACCCTTCCATTACTTCCGGGGTCAGAACTATCTGAAGCTGAAAAATACAGCTGACTTCCCCAGTGACTAAACCGTCCAGAGCCAAAGTCTCTAATATCCTGATGTACACTATGGGCCCCACCTAATTCTCTTCCATCCTCAAATATTCTTAGCGTAGAGGCAAAATTATTTGACTGAGAATCTCCAACAACCCCAAAATCCTGAGCCACCAGATAAGCAAAGCCTCCATTTGAAAGAGAGGACTGAACGTTGATTGTTCCATCGAACTGACTGGCCACAGAAGCCGCAGCTTGTGGCTGTTCAGGTGTTACAGGAACTGGCTCAGTAATTATCTCAACAACTGTCTCAGCTGGGGTTGAACTACTCTCAGTTGCAACGGGAGCTGGAGCGACAGGAGCAATTACATCAGGAGTTGCAGCATTAGAGTTTGTCGAACTGGCGGCTGTAGAATTAAAACTCGTTCTATCACCAGCTGGACCTGCGTGGCGTAAAACATAGTCTTTCACCTGAGATGCTGGCATTAAATTATACTGATATGGAATATTTGGAGCTCCCGGTCCAGCGCTACTGTTCTGGTTTAAATGCCTAGGACTTCCACAAGTCTGAAGGCCGTTGTAGATACTATTGCCATCGACATACATCCATCCGCCATAGGCAAGCCCAGGAGCAGGGTCTGCTTGTTCGGCACAAAGATTTGCAGATCGGGAAGATTCATAAACATTACTCTCGGAAAGCATGTTGGAATCAACCCTTCTATTACCAGCTAGCTCAGGAAAACCTGTTACTCCAAGTCCACCAGACACAGTCGCTTCAAAGCGCCAGTCATGAACATAGTTATTAAAAAAGTGAAAATGTTCAGCCCCTCGACTGTTTGGGTTTCTCTCATCTCCATTAAGTTCATTAAAGAAAGCTGTTATATGCCCTCCGCCGTGATTGCTCACATCCTGATACCAGGCCAACATGCCCATTCCTGTGTCATGCATCTTGCAATTAGAAATTGTTATATAGTCTGCCGCGCCTGCGGTGTTCCAGCCCAAACTGAGCGCATCATCTCCGAAACCAGTAATTTCGACATGGTCTACCCAGTAATTGTCACCACGACTTAGAGCGATAGCTCCAGTTGGACCATTTCTGGAGGCAGGATTACGACGTCTTCCATCCAGTGTTATGCTGTAAAAGATTTTATTTCCTTGTTCAGCATTCACCCCAATGTTGTTGATCATCATTCCATAGCCCTCTGCAAGATCCATGGCTGAATACATCACCAAACCAGGTGCCAGACTACCATCAAGAGTTGTATTGTTGGCAGGGTAAATTGAGCGGGGAAATGCCATCTGCTGGCCAGCTAAGCTAGGATCCAGAACCACATAGTTTCCTACTACCGCAATAGCTGCACTTAGTTCCTGAAAGTTCTTAACGTATACATAATTTGTTCCACCAGTAGTGTTTGCGCCGAAGCCCATTCGGTCAGGACTTGCAAGAAGCCTCGTGCGAAGATCACTTGATTGACTGGCTGGGGGTAAAGTAACCGGCTCTGGCACAGGAGTTGGGTCAGGAGTCGGTGGAACTACAGGAGGAGCTATAGGGGCCGGAATGACAGGAATTGGCTCCGGTGTGGGCTCGGGCATGGGCTCAGGCGTCGGCAGGGGCCTTGGCTCGGGAGTCG
>CAZECN010000020.1:1790-4674 GCA_964510575.1 uncultured Bdellovibrionales bacterium
GGTGTGGGCTCGGGCATGGGCTCAGGCGTCGGCAGGGGCCTTGGCTCGGGAGTCGAAGGAACAACCTGCGAGACTTCACCAGTTCCTGTTAAGTAAGTATAAACTCTTCCATTGGTTCTAGGATCTGAATTATCAGATGCTGAGAAAAAAAGATTTCCGTTCCAGTGACTGAATCTTCCCTGGCCAAGCTCTCTAATATTTTGATGAATACTGTGAGCTTCTCCAAGCTCCTGACCATCTTCAAATAGTCTAAGTGAAGAGGCATTGTTGTCAGACATAGAATCAGAAGAAATACCGAAATCCTGTCTAAGCATAAAGGCAAACCCTCCGTTCGGAGCAGCTAGAAGCTGAACATCAACAATCTGATGCCCGGGTAAAAGACTCTCTGAGTTTGAGGAGGCAGCCGCTTGTTCAAAACTGACACTGGCTTCAAGAACTACAGAACCTAAGGTTTGGTTATGAGAAAAAGAAAGTTTATTACTACCCTGCCTCCAAAAATTTGCTGGGATAGAGAAACTTACTCTTGCCTCAGTTCTATCATAGTCACGGGAAGCGTCTGGACCAAATAGAGAAACAGGCTGGTCATTACGGTCATTGATGATCAGAGTAGCCTCATTGGAATAGTCGGGGTCTTCAACAAGAAGGGTCAAGGTAGAGCTACCACCAGAGGGAACTCGCTCTAATTCGATATAGGCAATCCCTGAATCAGATCTAAACTGCCAACCCAGCTCTATAGGAAACTGAGCCAGAGCAGTCTGCGAACAAAAAATAAAAAACAGCACGAAAGAAAAGATTATTGACTGGAAAAACTTCATGACAACTCCAACTTATAAACCTTAATAAAAAACCCTTATCTATATAGTTATGATGCCTCAGACAGGAAAAGTGCATCCAATATCAGTTAGCTAAAACTTAGGCCTAATTACTTAGGATTACTTACTAAATTAAGGGCAATTTTCGAAGGGGCACCTACAAGGAAGGCCTAGAGGCAATAAGCCTGAAACGTCGCTTAAATCGTCTACTTCGCCCCTATTGCGGCCCAAAGCGTCCCTGTTGGAAAACTTTGATTTTACCACTCTGTCCTTTGGGGTAGAGGACACTTGAGATTCGGTAATCCAAGGCTTGATTGCTGGTTAGCTTTCCCAACCTGGAAAGAATAGTCGTGTTACTAACATTTACCACCACTGGGATCTTGGTGGAGCTAAAAGCAGGAATAGTGAAGCCTTCGTTGCTCAGTCCCCTGCCAAGCCTTACACCGTTGACCTCCAACAAATGACTTGATTTCTCTACCTCGAGATCAAACTCATTCTCATTGTCAACCCGCACGTCAAAACGAGCAGTAGTTTCCCAAAGGCTGGCACGTTCAACATTCATCCCTACAACTGTGACTTCCGGCTTGATAATGCCACTGCTGGAGCAAGCTGTTACGAAAACGAAAGCAAAGAGACTAAGGATAGATTTAACAGACATCGAAGAGGCTCCAAAAGGATCACAGGTAAATAAACCATCGAACTACAAGCTTATTAAAGCTAACACAGAAAATGGAGGCTGAAAATCCTATATTGCGACGAAAAAAGGGCAGAGACCGGGAGAGTCTCTGCCCTAGAAGGGTCATATAAATCGGGGCTGGTTGATTACTTCCAATTGACCGGGGCAGGCCAACAGGAAATCAAACCATGAAAAATCTAAACCCTCACAGGTACAACATTTACTACTTCACTTCTTACTACTGGGTACTGCTTACTACTTTACTGCTACTACAAACTGCTTTGTTGTTATGACAATCTGAAATAAACTTTTTGCACTCTATACTCTTAGAACACTCTCTTTATTAAGCTTTCTGACTTATCAAGCTCATAGAGTATTCCACCGTAAACAACTGTTAGTGAATGAGGCCCTGCTTCAACCAAGAAAGGGTTATCAGTATGTTCAACTCCGCTACCCTGCCGAACTGTAAATATTTTCGAGCCGCCTTTGGAATTACGAATGGAAAAACCATCACTCGCTTGGCTACTGCCATCAATTACATTGAATTGTTTGGCTCCCAAATCTGGTAAGCCCAAAGCAGTCTGATCAACTTGACTCTGTGCAACCAAAAAGTTTGCTGAATTCTGCTGTCCAGCCTCTTCAACTATCAAATAACTTTGCGAACTCTCCACCACTAGAACTTGGTCTGCCTTTTTAATCTTTAAATAGAAGCCGCCTTCCTCGTTCTTTCCAATTGTGACTTCGCGGCCGAAGCGAAGCTGAGCAAATTTAGAGGAAAAATACTCTCGGCCTGAAAACTGGATTAGTGGGTTCAGGTCCTCAATTTCGTTTAGCTCTGAGCCATGAGCAATCTTAATGGCACTGACCGGAAGGTTGTCACTGCCGGAGCTAGAAAACAGTAACGAAAAAGCCAAAAAACCAAGGCTAAACAAACTAAAATTGTCGAGGTTTCTGCTGTTAAAGATTTTCATAAAAAAACTCCACAATGTGCATTTTACACATTTGTTATATGAAGCTTTGCTTATTCTGTAAAGAGAGATCGAGCAATTTCCATCAAAAAGATATCAACAAGGAAAATCTTGCAGTTAAAGAAACAGAATTAGGCCCAAAGCCTGCAAAGATAGGAACTAGCGCCACTAGCCCTTAGGGACATGAGGCTGAAAAAGTGTAAATTTTTGAAGAGGTTCTCAGCCTAAGAAGTTTAGCTGGCCTCGAGCCTTAGGTAATTTAAAGGATTGTAGGGAATTCTAATAAACTAGGGCCCGTCGCTTCCCCTGTCATCGTCGTCCTGGCCAAAATCAGAATTGGAGTCATCGCCACCCATGCCGTCGCTAGAGTCATCTCCACCCATGTCATCGCCGGAGTCGCCTCCATTCATGCTATCACCAGAGTCATC
>CAZECN010000020.1:4774-57577 GCA_964510575.1 uncultured Bdellovibrionales bacterium
CTCCACCCATGTCATCGCCGGAGTCGCCTCCATTCATGCTATCACCAGAGTCATCACCACCCATATCATCGCCGGAGTCGCCTCCATTCATGCTATCACCAGAGTCATCACCACCCATATCATCGCCGGAGTCGCCTCCATTCATGCTATCACCAGAGTCATCTCCGCCCATGTCTTGACCGGCGTCTGCACCCTGGTCACCTGCTCCATCGGAAGAACCTTGATCATTGGAGTCATTATCAGTTGAGGATCCACCACCCGAACCAGACTGGTTACTTTGATTAGCTGCCGCACTGGCATCTTCCTGAGTAACTCTATCCAAATCTGCTTCAATTGCGGACACTTCCTCAGTACTAATAAAACGCATCTCTGGAACCGAAAGTTGGCCTGTTTCGTCTTGGGCAAGAACCACACCTAAGCCTGCAGCACCAGCTTCAGGCATTCCTAATGGAGCACTTGAGATCAATCCATTGTCATCAATTGCCATAAAGAGATGCTGATCTTCCCTAACTGAAACCCTCAACAGGAACCGTCCTTCACGATCAGTAGCAGTGGTTCCAAGTACAACTCTCCCAGGAACAGAGGACTCAACTTCTGTTTGAGCTAAGGCAGTCCTAACTAAAGAAAATTTGGCAACTTCCACTGGGTCAGCTTCTACTTCAATAGAAACCAAAGCACCTTCAGTAGGTTGGCCATTAAAGTCTAGGAGTCTTCCTGCAACTGCAACGTCGAAATTCGCAGTTGTTATTCCAGTCCCAGAACTTCCTCCACCGCAACCATCACCAAATATAGGGATGAGCATTAGAACAACGAACGTCCCAAGTAGCTCCCTTAAGCTTCTGGCTCTTAAGTTTCTAGATTGGTGGTTTTTCTTAAGCTGAGGCTTGCGGGCTTTCATTAGCTCTCTCCGGCAAGAAAAAATTAGGGGTAAAGGGACACATTGCAACGAATAGCCCTCTTATCTAACTGGACTATTCTTCTACATTACTTGGCGGTGAACATTGGCTGAAACTGCCCACAACGACTTTCGCACCGCCGGTCTTTTTTAGCTCAGGATTGATGTCATAATCAAATCCGGCCAGGTATTTTCTTAACTTTTTATGGAAGGATGACCCTTCTTTTAACAGCCATTGCCTAATTTCAGGCAAGTTTTTATCCGAAATATTGTCATATTCAGTGCGAGCATGAAGATTTGGAACTGGAGAATTAGCTGAAAGATTTTCATCTACAGCGCCCATTAAGTTCTCAACATCCTTAGCCATAATTCTGTAGCCCTCTAAACTTGAGGAATCAGCTTGAAAGGCCGAGGCCAGCAGCTTAATCCCGCGAGCCGTTTTTTCAACGGCTCCAATACGTTGCAACTCGGAAAGCACAGAACCAGGGTTTACATCCTTACTTACGGTTTCGACAAGAACGCGAAATTCGTTATTATCCGACTGATTAGATAGGATTCTAGGCTTTCCAGCAGTTGTTATAAACTTCTTGTCGGCAATCCACTGGCCAATAACCCTGACAGCAACTCCCTCTGGAGTTTCTCGAGCCTCGCCCTGTCCGTAAATTCTCATTACGTCCCGGCGGTGTATTCCAGTGCTTATACTAATACGGCTTACATTCGCCTTATCACCGCTTCCTTCGATTTCTGAGGCAGCTTGCTCAACAAAGCTGTGCTTAGCCACTTCAAGAAACTCTTGAATTCCAGTGCCATGCTTTAGACAAAAGCGAGCTATAGGCCTTAACATCAGGCGAAGGCACTGAAAGCGCAGTTGAGAAAATTGTTCTTTAGCCGTCAAAACTTCTCGGATTTATTCCCACAATAACAATTAAGTGTATATTACACATTTTAGGGAGCTGTGGAAATCTGAAAATTTTTGCATGATTTAGATTAGATTTATGGCTCAAACTTAATTTAAGTAGAGCTGAGTGCCTCTATTCTGCTTTCGCCATGGGATAGCTCGGTGATATACTGAAACAAGTTTCATTTTCGGTAAAGCATAGCCAAGGCTTCGCCTTGAAGCTTTCTTTAGAAGTTTCAGTATATTTGTCTTTGTAGCTATTTTCTAGCGAAAATAGCTGATCACAGCGCTTCGCGCTGCAAAATCCCGTAGGGATTTTGATATACTGAGTCTATGAGAGCAGTTTTTAATGCCGAAGTTTAAAGTAGACTCAGTATATTCTGACCTCGATAGGCAGTTTTTCACAATGCATACTTGGAGATACCATGTTCGAAGGGTTTATTTTCATCCTGTTGTTGTTCACTTTAATCGTCGGATACATGGGGGTAAAGATTATTCCCCAAGGGTACGAATATACGGTCGAGAGATTTGGTAGATTTACCAGAGTCCTAGAGCCAGGTCTTCACTTCATTGCCCCTATGGTTGACCGTGTGGGACAGCGAGTAAATGTCATGGAGCAGGTGCTAGACATTCCCACCCAACAAGTAATTACAAAAGACAACGCTCAAGTTTCAGTAGATGGTCTAGTTTTTTTTACGATCACTTCGACCCCTAAAGCAGCTTATGAGGTTAATGATTTAGGCCGAGCCTTAAGAGGTTTAAGTATGACTAGCATCCGGTCGGTACTAGGTGAAATGGATCTCGATGACGCCCTTTCAAATAGAGATACAATTAATTCAAAACTTCTAAGAATTATTGATTCCGCAGCCGAACCTTGGGGTACAAGTATTCAACGGGTGGAGATTCAAGACATCAGCCCTCCGCTAGACCTAGTCGAGGCAATGGCCAGACAGATGAAAGCGGAAAGAGATAAAAGGGCTCAAATTTTAGAAGCAGAAGGAGACCGTGAATCTTCTATTAAACGTGCAGAGGGTGAGAAGGCTTCTCAAATACTTGAAGCTGAAGGGCGTCTAGAAGCAGCCAGGCGAGACGCAGAAGCTAGAGAAAGACTTGCCTCGGCTGAAGCCGAAGCTACTAAGGAAGTCTCTGAGGCTGTAGCCTCTGGGGATGTTCAGGCGCTTAACTACTTTGTCGCACAGAAATATACTGATGCTATTGGAAAATTCGCTAATTCCCCTAATCAAAAAGTGATCCTAATGCCAATTGAGGCATCTAATCTCATAGGTTCTCTCTCTGGCATCAAAGAGTTGCTCGGAGAGACTAAAGGCAATTAAACAAAATAAGATTCAAAATAGAATTGGAAAGAAATCATGCTTGAGTTATTTTCATCTCACCCCGACTGGGGTTGGATTGCACTAGGAGTAGCTTTTATTCTAATTGAAGTTTTACTCTTCAGTGCTGTGTTTATTTGGTTTGGTTCAGCAGCTATCATTACTGGCTTACTAACCATGGTTATAGGCATGTCCTGGCAAACACAGGTTGCTGTTTTTTCAGTACTAGCCCTGGCCTCACTCGCCGGATTTAAATTTCTAAGAGGTAATGAGGATTCCAGAGAAAGAACTGACGGTTACCAACTAAACAAAAGAGCCACCCACTACATTGGTAAGTCCCTTGAAGTTTCTTCGGAAATAAAAAATGGACGGGGTCGAGTTTATGTTGGAGACACTAGCTGGAAAGCATCTGGGCCGGATTGCCCGGAAGGTACGAAAGTTAAAGTTGTCGATGTTGATGGTGATAGATTGTTGGTGGAAATCTCTGAAGATTAACCCCTCTGCCTGATAGGTTTCTCTGTAGCATAGAAATTCAATGTAGTTTCAGTCTATTACCAACCTCCATACCTCCCAATTCTTTGCATAAGTTTTCCCCAATGCACTATTCTCTAGGCCTAAATGTGTGTTAAAAACACTTGGGCAAAATCACCTACATATTTGGGTGAATTCTCATAAAATTTCATTTCTTACGCTTCATTAGGAGGGCCAGATCGTGTCAGAAGTAATTAGCCAGAAATATTCGAGTTCGGCTCCCTCTAATCAAAGTTTCATCGACGCTATCGGTCCAATTTGGAAAACCAAGTTCCCAGAAGAATGGGGTATATCAGCAGGTGGTAGCGCCTACTTTGATGTCGATGACAGGGTGCAATGGGCCGAGGATACTGGTCACTGTAACTTTGAAGGGGCCAAAATTTTAGAACTTGGACCCTTTGAGGGCTATAATACCTACCAACTAGCTAAAAAGAATCCTGAAAAGCTAGTCGCTTTAGAAGGTAACAATATAAATTTTCTGAAAACCCTTGTTGTAAAGGAAATGCTGAATATCGATGCCGATATCCAGCATGGCGACTTTTTATCCTACCTAAACACTACCGAGGATAAATTCGATATTGTTTGGGCCTCTGGAGTTCTCTATCACCAGACAGAACCTCTTCAGTTCCTAGATGCGCTCTCTAAAGTAACCGACAAGATCTTCTTTTGGACTCACGCTTGGGGAGAAATAGTTATGTCGAACCCAGAGCAATACCCTCATTTCGATCCGATCAGTGATGAAGTTAGGGAATTCGATGGACGAAATATTAAACATCACTATCGTAGCTATCTCTTCAAAAGCGACATACCCAAACAATTCTCTGGGGGAAGCTCTCCCTTCGCAATGTGGCTAAAGAAAGAAGAAATATACAAGGTTTTAGAAGATCGAGGTTTTAAGATTATAAAAAAATCAGAAAGTGATTCCCACGCTGCGGGACCTACTATTTCTTTTCTAGCTTACCGATAAGGAGTGAAGACTGAGATGCAAGCTCCTTGGAACTCTGTTCTCCAATCACTGATTAAAGCTGTAGAACCTACGCGCGTTCTTTGCTTAGGTTCTGAAACTGAATCCCATCAAGACAAATTAGCCGAAGCTATTTGTTCACTCGGAATTCAATTCACTTTAGTTGGGTCGAAAGCTAGCTTTGACCGCGAAGCCCTGAAGAGAAAACACGGACCTCTTTTTCAACTAATCCAAAACAACAACCCTTCGTCTCTCGAAAACTATTTCCCGGCTGATTTAGTTTTCATTCGAGGAGCTAGTAACTGGTTTACCGTTTTTAATCATTTAAAACTAGTTGAGAGCCTCTGCGACAAAGGAGGTTATACTTTTCCAGTTGTTGGTGTTTTCAACACTGGCTGGCCTTATGGGAGACGTGATTCCTACGCAGAACATTCGGAAGTGCCAGCTCAATTCAAACAACCTCACAAGACTGGCGGCCTAATCCCAGGTAGTAACGGAGTCCATTTATCTGCCGGATTTGATTTAAATTCTGAGCACGCAATAGAGGAAGGCGGTTCTAAGAATGGAGTACTCACTGCAATAGATGAGTTCATAAGCTCCACTTCCCAGGAACTTAGGCTGACCACACTCGAGGGTCTCCATGGGATTTCTCTAGTCTACTCTCAAGAAGTTTTGTCGAGAAATTCAAATCTTAATAATCTAATAAAAGACTTCAGCCCCTCAACTATACTGGCCGAACACTTATCAGAAGTTGAAAAACAAAGAGTTCTCGCTGAAGTCGAGAAAGCTTCTTTAATCAATTTAATTAACAGGCAAGTTGAAAAACAAGACTTAGAAACTGACAAACTTCAAAAGATCGCTAATAAGGCGCCTGCACTCTTTGCCGAAGTGCAAAATCTCAAACGTTCAGTAGCTACTTCAGAAAACCAATTAGCCCTTAAAAACAAGCAATTCGAAAGTCTTGAAGAGCAAAATGCAAACCTGCTTGAATCAGGGAAAGAGCAAAGCAAAAAACTAGACTCCCAGTTTAAAGAAGCTCATGGTAATCTTTCAAGCTGTTACCAGCGACTGCTTTCAGAGCATCAACGAACTTTATGGCACTGCACTTCGGCTATTTCTCGCTGTCTGGCAGAAGCTTTTCAGTTACTTCAGACAGTTTCTAATTCAAAAAAATACCGCTACTCCACTGGCGTTCTTAATAGACAAAGCCATAGCCATGTTCAGGCTTTCACTAAAGACTGTGAAGCGGCCCTCCACTCTTGGAACTCACACCTTAGGTTAGCTGAAAGTAAGGAACTGCTAAGGTCTAGGCTTTCGGAAGAAGATAGAATTCTGGAAAGGCTGAATGCCTATTACTCCTCTCTGCCTCAGATAGTAGATTTTACCAAATTAATCCTGAGCCAACTTGATACTATACTAGGCTCAAAGTCTTACCGTCTTGGAAGTTTCATTTTTGACTCGGCTAAGGGAAAGTCCCTATTGTCCAAGGGCTACGCTAAAAGCTTGCCGGAGCTTAGGCTGGAGCAAATTCGAGGGACCTTAGAACATTGGAGCAACTTATACTTAGGCCTCCCCGCTCCGCTTGGTGGACTAAGAGAATTTGAAAGTGGCGCTAATAGAATCAAGCTGAAAGACAAACTGACTGTAGTTCTTCCGGTCTATAATGCTTTGGAAGACGTCGTTAGATGTATCGAAAGCCTACTCAGACACCAGTGTACAGATTTTCAACTTCTGATTCTTGATGACTGTAGCCCAGACCCCTATGTAGAGCCTAAGCTAAAAGCTTACGCTGATGCAGAGGACTGGATTCACTACCTTAGAAACAGCAAAAACCAAGGTTATACAAAGAACATCAATATTGGTTGTCGCATTGCCCCAGCGGATGTCATCTTACTTAATAGTGACACCATAGTTACCGAACGCTGGATAGAGAAATTGAGGGCGGCTGCTTACTCTGATCAATCTATTGCTACTGTTACTCCAGTATCGAACGGCGCCGGTGCTTTCTCCGTCCCAGTTAACAATCAAGTCAACAAAATCCCTGAAGACTCTTCAGTAGATGAGATTGCATCTAATGTTGAAACACTAAGTCCTCTTTTAAGACCGGAAGTGCCAACTGGAAACGGTTTTTGTTTATATATTAAGAGCAGCGCCTTTGAAAAAATCGGGTATTTTGACGAAAAAAGATTTCCTCGTGGGTACGGCGAGGAAAATGATTTTTGCGTCAGACTTACTAAAGCCGGTTTGAAAAACGTTATAGATGATCAAACATACATCTATCACAAGAGATCAGCCTCTTTTGGTTCTGAAAAAGCTGAGCTAATAGAAAAATCAAAAGCTGTGATCAGAGAACTTCATCCTGAGTACTCACTACAAGTTCGAAGATGGTTAGCTAATGACCCGGTTGACCGGTTGCGAGATCGCTTAACAGATAAAACTGCTAGCTCAACCAAAAAAAACATTCTCTACGTTCTTCATGATGGTGGTGGAGGAACAATTGAAACATCCCAAGACTTAGCTCTCGGAATAGACTCTGCATTTCAACCATATATTTTGCTGACCGGAAGAAAGCAGTGGAAATTGCTCCGTAGAGAAGCTGGCGAATTAAAGTTAGTAAGACTTTATCAATTTCAAAGTCTTTGGCAGGTCGATAACGCGCTGGACCAAGAAAGGCAGAATGCCTGGAAAGGAATTGTGGATCTTTGTCCTTGGCAGACAGTTCACGTTCGACATTTCCTGGGAAATGCTCCTGAGCTAGTTAGTGACTTAAAGGCAAGAGACATTCCCTTAATTGTTTCCTTGCACGATTACTATACTATATCTCCTTGCCTTCAGTTGATTTCAAGAGAAGGCAAATATCTGTCGGAGCAAGAACTAAGAGATACTGCTCCAAAGGATCAATTCCTTACTTCAAACTGGTTCAAAGGTCTCGACTCTCAGCAACGTGCACCTTACCTAAAGCTACACCTAGAAAGATTTTTACCTGCCTTAAACTATGCAAAAACAATAATTACTACCGACCAGTCTCCTAAAGATATTTTTAGTAACTATTTTCCAAGACATATCGCTGAGAAAATAGTTGTCATTCCTCATGGCAGGAATCTCGTTTTCGAATCTAAGCTAAAACCCTCTCTAAAGAGCAAGCCTTGGAAAGTTTTGGTCTTAGGGAATATTAATATCTCGAAAGGAGAAAAACTATTCAGTGAAATGCTCGAGGAGAATGAGCGCAAAGGGCGACCATTCGAATTTCATTTCCTTGGGGCAATGAGCGGCGAGATGCTACAAATTGCCCAGGGGCATCACATCCACGGCATATATCAAAGAGAAGAATTGAGAGAAACGGTAGCAAGTATATCTCCTCATATTTCTTTGATTGCCAGTGTTTGGCCTGAAACTTTTTGTCATACCTTAACCGAAAGCTGGAGCCTTGGGCTTCCTGTTCTTTCCTCAAACCTTGGTGCTCCGAATAACAGGATACTCGCCCATGGTGGAGGTTGGCTGTTAGAACCCAAATGCGGCAAAGCATGGCTTAACAAACTAGAAAATATCTTCTCTCAACCGGAAGACTATGATCAGAAGGTTAAAGAAGCTTCCAGTTACCGATCGGGCACTATCGAGGAAATGAGCTCGGTGTATCAAAGGGTTTATGCTGGCTTTGAGAATAGTGGAAATCTAAAGCTGGCGAACTCTTAGTATTCTAAGCTAAGGCCTATACTATTTAATGGCCGCTGGATTTGGAGATTGTGATGGTTACAACGAAAACCTCTGATCACATAGCCGTGGTGATACCTTGCTTCAAGGTCGGCCCTTCCGTGCTAAAGGTATTAGAAGAAATAGGCCCTGAGGTTTCTAGTATATTCCTGGTGGACGATTGCTGCCCTTTTGAAACTGGGAATATAGTCAAGGAACGCAGCACCGACTCTAGACTAAATGTGATCTTCATAGAGGAAAACCAAGGGGTAGGCGGGGCAACTATGGCTGGATACATGGCCGCGCTCGAGGCAGAAGCTGACATCATCGTCAAGCTAGACGGTGACGGTCAAATGCCCCCTGAGTATATCCCTGTCCTAACTCGGGATGTTATTTTGGGAGAGGCTGACTACACAAAAGGTAATCGTTTTCACTTTCCCAATGACCTAGAAGAAATGCCTTTGCTCAGGAAAGTAGGTAATCTTTTCCTAAGCTTTATCAATAAAATAGTAAGTGGTTATTGGAATATCATGGACCCTTGCAATGGCTTTACAGCCATTCATAGCTCTGTGCTGATAATGCTTCCCGTAAAAAGCATAAGCAAACGCTACTTCTTTGAGAGTGACATGCTTTTTAGGCTTGGAACCATTAGGGCGGTGGTGAAAGATGTGCCAATGCCAGCCAGCTACGAGGGAACATCACCTAGTAATTTGAACATTGCTTCGGTTTGTCTGGAGTTCCCACCCAAATACATTAAACGATTTTTTAAACGAATCGCCTACAGCTATTTCTTAAGAGACTTCAACGCAGGCAGTCTTAAAATAGTAGTGGGAACCTCTCTTTGTCTTTTTGGTGGAACCTTTGGAATCTATCATTGGATAAAAAATGCTTCAGCTGGCATTCCAAGCCAGACAGGAACAATTTTTATTGCTGCCCTGAGTTCAATATTTGGATTCCAACTGCTTCTCTCAGCTCTTCTTTGGGACATCTATAACTATCCAAAAGAGGTTCTTCAAAACAGACTTCTAGTTAGAAAGAACAAGCAAAGGCTACCCTTTGATATAGAAAAGAAAGAGGTCAAAGTTGGAGAAAAATAGCGATTTTACCCTACTCCAAAGACTAGAGTTCAGAGATTCTATTTTAACTATCTGCTCAGTCTGCATATCAATCTTGATTTGCCTCACTTTCTTCATTGGAACTATTCAGGACTGGGATCTTGTTCTCAATTGCAATAGGCTAGCTAGTCATATGGCTTCAGCCACATTTGTTTTCGTTTTTTCCTACCTTTTCCTAAATAGATATAGAAAAACGATGGGAGCCTTGGTAACTCCGACCATAGTAAGCTTAAGTTTACTGACATTGCTATCCAATGCCTGGCTGGAGATCAGTATCGCCATTATTTTTGTAGCACTAAGCTATAGCTTTGGAGCCAAACTTCTTAACTTACCCTTTCAGTTTAAGAATTTAACACTATGTTGCTTGGCTGGGTTTATAGCCATCTCCTCAGCCACTCTACTTCTCAGTATTTTTGGCTTGGTCTCGACATACTCCATATCCCTGCTTTTAATCCTGATGGCTTTACTTAGCCTTAAAGAGCTTAAGTCAGGAATCTTGGGCCTAACTGAATGGTCATCTTCTCCCAGCGAAGGACTTGTCAATTCCTCACTTGAGTCAATCTTAGCCTCCTTAACTCTGGCCCTCTCAGTGGGAGTAATTGTCACCTCCTTTGCCCCGACTCTTGGCTTCGATGCATTTACCACCCATTTTTCACTAATCAAGCAAGTTGCAGAAGGTGGGAGCCTATACCTTGACCAAAGTTGGAATAGTTTTACTGCAGCACATCAAGGCGGGCACATGCTGAGAGTTGCTCTGTACTCTTTACTCGGAGAATCTCTGGCCAATTTAGGAGATACTATCTCACTTGTTCTTCTATTTTGTGGAGTAGTGACTTTTGCCAAAATATACTTCGGAAGCACCTCGGCATTAATTTCAGGCCTGTTGCTAATATCCTTTCCACTAACCCAACATATAGTTAACTTCACCTACTTCAATATAGAGAATACGGTTTATTTATTTTTCGCCACTTGGCTTCTTTTTGATTCAGAAGCCTTGTCGCTAGACAGACGAAAAGGATTCTTTATTGGCTGCCTTTTCGCAGCTTTTGCACTAGCAGTTAGACCAGACTCACTTCTCTACCTAGCCGCTTTGACTCCTGTTTTATTGGTAAAGCTGTATCGAGAGAAAAGGCTTCTCAGCTCTATCCTTCAGGGCCTAGGCATAACGGTAGTTATCTCCGGTTTCTACTACTTTCATGCCTGGAGCCTTACAGGCAATCCTCTCTATCCAGTGCCAATGGGTGAGGTCTTTAGTTCAACTCCCTATGTTCCTATACAACCGGAACTTTCAGTAGGAGCCACTGAAAATCCTAGATTCGCTTGGCCTCGAAGCCTTAGTGGCCTAATAAGTTTGCCTGGAAGACTTACCTTTTCTAGCTCTCAGTTCCTTGAATCCCATAATCTTATTCTTGGAATCTGGCTGCCTATGCTTATCCCCTTCACGTTTATTGGGTTCTACTTCGTATCCAGAAACAAACCTTGGATGGCTACTATACCTTTGATGAATTTCCTTTTATGGCTATTCTCATCGATGGTTTATTTGAGATACATCTTTCCGGCCGTTCCGTTTCTGGTCATAGCAACAGCTCATGGGGTTAGTTCCTTACTATCCAAAAAGATGAACAGTGGAATATTTTATAGCTTACTCCTTGCCACAGCTTTGCCCCAGCTAGTATTAAACCACTCAGCTTCAGGCTATCACTACGGCTTTCCACTTCCCTATGCCATTGGCAAAGAAGACCCTGACCAACTAATTAGATATCAAGTTAAGTCCTTACCTTTGATTCGCTATCTCAATAAGAATAGCCCTCAAGAACACAAAGTCTTTGGTGTGGGAGCAATCTTCAAATATCATGCTGATTTTCCTCTCTATACGCAGTTTCGAGCAGAGAAACACTGGCAAGAGTTTGCCTCTTGTAAAAGTGAAGTTTGCTATAAGAGGTTTTTTAAACGGCACGAATTCACGCACTTACTAGCTAACTGGGTTAGAGCCAAAAAAAATAGCGATTATCAAGTTTTGAGGGAATTTCTTAAGAGCGACAGTGACGAGATTTTACCGAAACTAAGCGCCAAAAATAGAGTGGAACTTTTCGAGCTTAAAAATTAACTAACTTGGGCCAAGTATCAGCCGCTTCTTGCTCAATCAATGTTTTAAAATACTCAGCTACTAGCAAAGCTTCTTTTCTGTGACAAAAGCGACTGGCTGTGGCCGAGCCTCTCTCAATAAGTTCTCCTTGAAGATCTGGAGAGGATAGAACTTCATTAACTCGAGCTACTATCTCTTCTCGATTAGTTGGATCAACCAATAAACAATTATAACGATGTTTGGCATACTCTACGATTCCACCCTCTCTGGTAAGAACAGCTACTGTGCCACTGGCCATAGCCTCCAGACCTGCTCGACCAAAGCCTTGAAAAGTTGAAGGATCTAAAAGAACCTTACTGCTCGCAATAGCTTGAGATACTGCTACCATCTCAGTCAATTTTCCAAAGTTATGAACTTCAAAATCAAATTCTTTCTCCACACCCTCTTCCCCGTATACCGCCAGCTTAATTTTAGGGTTTAACTCTTTCAACTGAGCGTATACTTCCTTCAACATTGAAAAGTTTCTTCGTTGACTGCTTGTTCTAACCATCGAAATAACATCAAATTTCTTCTCGGTCGTAGAGAGTCTAAAGCAATCTAAATTAAGCCCAAGTGGAATTACTTTTACAGAGTCAGAATAAAAAGAAAGCTTTTTACGAAGCCAGTCAGACTTACAAACTAGACTAGGAGAACGACGATAATTCTTCTCAATAATATTATGCCAAGGGTCATCTTTCTTAACGAAGTCAGGCTCAAAGTCTTGCACTAAATAGGACAGGGCTGGCTTTAAACCCTTAATTCTCTTTTTTTGATCGATCTTATAGCTAACATCTACGGTTGGAAAATGAGTAGCCACTAACAAATCGTAGTCTGGGCAATTTTCAACTAAATCTTTCTCATCTTTAAACACAAGTGGTCTAAAATAAGTTGGAAATAACTTCATTACTGCAGGATCAAGATCTCCATAAACAAGTAAGTTAGCATCGAAACCATTAAAATTAAGTTCATTTACAATTTGAATAATTGAAATAACTCCACCGTAGAGCCTGACGGCATGGATCAAATAGAAGACCTTTGGTCTATTTACTGCGCTATGATCAGACGCTCCAGCCTGACGCTGCCTAATCAAATCAGTTTCTCTCCACAGCCTTGATTCCGAGAGGCGATCTCGTAATTCCTGCACTGGATTTTGCTCAAGCCACCATTGGTGATGAGCATCATAAGCTTCGCTCCAACGCTGCATAAAGGTATCTTTATTTTTAATCATATTGACGGTTCGCTGCTCTTCTCCAAAGCTAGCCCAACCATGATGAAAGACATAAAGACTGCGGTCTACAACTACCCGATACCCTTGCTCCAAAATACGCATACAAAAATCAGCTTCTTCGTAGTAGCCTGGACCGTAAACCTCATCGAAGAGTCCATATTCACGATACAAAGAGCGGCGACAGGCAAAGAAGAATCCTGAAGCATTAAAAATATTCGAAATTGAATCTAAACCAGCCAAATTCTCAACAGCATTGGAAAGTTCAGCGGTATTGAGCCCATCTGGAAAGGGAATAGCTGTCCAGTTGGCCCAATTGGAAACAGCAGATAAAACTCCTATTTTGGCATCGGAGAGAAATCCGGCTCTAACTTTATTATGCCAACCATCTGTTAGAACGACATCCGAATTCAGAGAAACAACTAAGTCTGAGCTTCCAAGCTCAATACCCCTATTCATCGACTTGAGGTAACCTAGATTCTTGTCATTTCTTACCAGCTTAACTTGGCTAAGACTGGTTTCAGCTTTAAATTCTTCTAAAAGCTCTTTAGTAAAGGAGTTCGAACAATCATCCACTAAGATCAGGCTAACTCCCTCAGCCTCTCCTCGTAGCGTATGTTCTAAAGATCTAAGACAATTTCGAACATGCTCAGGCGAATTGTATACTGCGACAACAACATCAATTGAAGGCGAAGTGGTTACCATTAAACACTGTCGAAAATATTGCGGTAAATATCACTAACTTTATTGCCCAGCTCAGCAACAGAAAAACGAGAGTTGAACCTATCACACATATACTCAAGGTGCTCTGGGTATGGGCATTCTAAGTAACGTCTAATTGCTGAAACTAAAGATTCAAAACTATCAGATTCAAAAAAGAAACCTGTATTATCCTCATCAACGTAGTCTTCAAGACACCCCATTCGAGGCACTATCACTGGCACGTTATAACTGAGAGACAATACAACCGAGCTAGAAGCCCAAATATCTCGAAAATTAAATAATGAAGCATCAAAAACTGCCACGTAGCGAGGTATCTCAGAATTTGGAATATGCTGATCCACTATTGTCACCCCTTCCCCGGCTAGCTTCTTTAACTCATCTAGATATTCCGAACTACTGCTCTTCCCAGCTATAACCAACTCAAGATCAGGAAATCCTTCTTTTCGAAGTTGACCAACTGCCTCTATGGCATTCTCTAAACCTTTGTAAGGCTTAATCTGACCGATAGCCCCGAGGATCTTTTTCTCAGAAGAAAATCCAAAATAATTTCGAGCTTCGGATCTTTGAAATGGTTTTCCGTAAAAACTTCTAAAACTTGGATGTTCAATCACTTCAATCTTAGAATCATCTACCCAGTAAGACATTTTCTGACAGGCTAGTTGACCAAGCACAATAATCTTATCAAACAAAGGGTAAGCTTCTCGGTAGAGTTCTTTATCAATAAGCTCAAATTGACGATTATGAGGCAAAGGATTGTGTGCGGTGTGAATCAACCTAACATTCTTGCTCTTTAGGAGATTTAGAAAATCAACTAACTCATTAGCTTTTCTTTTAGTCTCTAACTCAGAACCAGCTCTAGAATGATAGAATGGTTCCAATTGGTGAAAGTGTACTACAATATGACGGCTAGATTTATTCTCCAAAAACCTTAGTAACTCATCCTGCTTAAAAATATAGTGTAGCTCTTGCCCTTTAGAGGTAATAGACTCAGCAAATAAATTATAATAAGGATTACTTGGAGTAGCTGGAGTAAATTGAACAACTATCGGAAGATTGCTAGCTCCGTTTGAATGATACCCTTCTCCAGCCGAAATAGCCTCCTTACTAGACAACTTACTAGAGACTTCTATCTTTGAAGCCAAAGACCTCTCGTTAGATGATTCAGATACGGACTCGATTTGAATCTCTGGTTTAAGCTTGGACCTAGCCTTTGCTGGTGCGGGTAGGTCTTTGGGGAGATAGGCAAAAAGCGAAACATCAAGAGCAGCAATAGCTAAGCTTTCAGCTTGAGAAAAATGTCTCAGAGAAGAGGTACTACTCTGATAACTTTTCAAAACTAGCCTTTTAAGCAATTTGTTAACTAGCAAATCACCTAGTTTCCAGTGTGAGGACTGCAGCAAACTAGCCTGCGCCAAAGTCAATCTCTCTTTCCAATGTTTAAAAGAATTAAGTATATCTACCAAGCAAGAGAACTCATTCTGTAAAACTCGCCATTCATTTCGAGATATTTTACTTCTCGAACTTGCCATTGTCAGCCGCTCAACTAAATCATGAGACAGCCTGTAGTAGCCGATGCTTGGTTTTGAATTTTGCCAATCCCTGAAATCTGATTCGATTTTTTCCAGTTCTGAAAACAACCGAGCAAACTCCCCTACCGGTTTAAAGAATATAGGTTTGTATAGCTTTTCAATAAATCCCGAGCCTGTTCTAAACGCCAGGGAAGTTCTGGTTTGCCCGAATGCTTCAAACATCTGCTCGAAGGCATGTTCAAACTCTACTACCTTCTTTCTAAGCAAGTTAAGTCTTTTAAACTCTTCCCCTGAATAAAATGAACAGAGACTGGAATTGTTCAATCTCTCTTGGCTAAACTGATCTTTCCACTTCTCAGAGTGCGCCTTCCATTCTCTTGAATTTTTCTCCAATTCTAGCTTCTTACGAGATAACTCACTTTTTTCAGTTCGGGCCACTTCCAAGGCTTTCGACAACACTTGGGTTTTTTTTCTATTTTGGTCAACTCCTCTACTAACCGAAGCTAGAACTTGAGAAACCTCAGCTGCATCAACTACAGGTTTAAACTCGTTGCCAATGACTTTACTCTGAACATTACGGGCAACTCTAAGAAGGTGCCTACGTTCCCGATTAAGATCTGCAATCTTCCCCGTCAATTCAGCTTTTAGTTCAGCCCGTTCAGCTAGAATACTGACCCTCTCGCTCTCAATTACCGAGAAACTATGCTTGGCGGAGCCAATTTGCTCCAAATAACTTCTCAATTTTGGATTAGATTCCAGCAAACTTTTCTCTAGGACTATGCCGAGACCATTAAAGATTTCAAAAACTTCGAGGCTTAGGTCTCGACTGGAGTTCTCAACAAAATCCTCTACCGCAGTTAGAACTCCATTTTGAGCAGTGTTTGACTGTAGTGCGTTAAATGAAGACTGATTCACACCTCCAAACTCTACCAAGTCGCTCTCACTAGGCTTCATCCCCATTTTTGCATAAGGATGTCTAGAATCTTCGGGAATTCTTTCAGGACTATAATAGAGGTCTCTTCTGGCATAGGGCCATGCTGCATCATGAAAGAAAATAAGCGGAAGAGGCCTCTCACCTGCCACGCTCTCAATTAGCTGCAGTTCGTTAATGACAGTGTAATAATTATGATCACCATCAACTAGGTAAACGTCTGGTAGTGGTATTTCCTCAATTACATCCAAAGAGGGTGAGCAAAAAAAGGTAACTCTCTCTCCATGCTCTTTCTTCCAGTCAGAAAAAGAATACAGCGGCTTAGGGTCTACCACTGTTAGGTGCCCCTGTCTGGCCTCTTGAATGAAGGCCAAAACTTTTGCGGCTAGCTTTCCTTCCTCAGAGCCAATCTCGACAAAAGTCTTGGCTGATATCAACCTACAAATAGGTAGTATCAGAATTTCCCAAAGCTTATCCACAGTACCTTCATCTATTGAAAACAGTTGAACTTCAGGCACTTGAATGCCCAAGTCTACACTATATCCACCCTAGGCAATGATAGCCAGAGGGGCAGTAAGATCTTCAAAAAATTCGATAAATTGAGCCGTAAAAGTGTCTAAGTGGGCACTAGTGTTTCAAGATGCTTGTCCACTTGTTGAAATGAATTCACATTCGGCCTCCAACATAATTGGATATACCTGCATCGAACGCATTAAACGGGAAATCCAAGAAGTCGTAAGTCTATAACCATAATAAGTAACCTGACACTTATTTACTCCGGGAGCGATAGGAGCAACAACATGATCAGGGATATAAAAAGGGTCCCCGTAGTTTAGCGTCTTCCAAATATCATGAGCTAGCCTAGGCCTAACTCTAAAATATACCGAATCCTCTTCCCTACACTGACCAAGTGAATTACATCCTCTCACCGAATGAACATTATGGTCAGGATCAATTTCCTGAGTATGGTTTAAATAGAACTCACCAGTAGTTTTGGAAGATAGCATCATGGCACCATCAACCACCGGCTCAACCGTAAAGAATCGGATCACTTCTCCAAGCTTAGTCGGTGTAAACGCGAGTAGAGTCACCAGCGTAGCACCTACTAAGAATCCTGCTCGTGAGCGACTTACCATTCGCTCTTCACCTACGCCCTTATAAGCAAACCTACTCCAAAGTGCTGAGTATTTTCCTGTAATCCAAAGTATTGGAGGTGCGACTACGGAATAAACTGGTTCCAGCACTCCATCCCAAACTCCACCAAGGGTATTGCGAACATTCTTCGAAAAGCGAGCTAATATTCCTAGCTCCTCAAATATACTAGCTTCGCTATCAGCTTTAGTTTCTTCCTTAGATCTATTGGTAGACTTGATGTGTCTGGAAAAGCTTTCAGCCTCTTTCTCAAGCCTTTTGGCTCGAGTTTCTAGACTCTCTCCATCTTTACCTTTCTCAGTCATTGAAAGTTTAGCTGGGTTTGACCATTTTGCTCATCATAGGTGACTTCAATTTGTCCACCACCTTCACCTTTGTCCAAAACAAAGTCTGCTATAGCTGAGGTAATATTACGATCTATATAACCAAGTATACTCCTTGCTCCCTCACGCATAACATATTTCTCTTCGATAATTTTTAGAAGCTCTTGGTCTTTGATGCCTAAAGAGATGCCCATCTGATCAACAAGACCGTTAATTCTTTTCAGGTCCTTTTTAGCAATCATTTCTAAAACTTCGTTGTCTAGGCGGTTAAAGCAGAAAATATTTCCGCCAAACCTTCCTAAAAATTCTGGCTTATACTCATCGTATAACTCTAGCTTCGCTAGCTTCTTTGATTCTTCAAACTCGATATTTTGATCAAGGAAATGTCTGGTACCAATGTTGGTAGTCATAATTATAGTGGCATCTTTAAAAGAAGCAGTTAATCCGCGACTATCAGTAAGCCGAGCATCATCAAGAATTTGAAGCATGACATTGAAAACATCGGCATGAGCCTTTTCAATTTCATCAAATAGAATTACGCAGTAAGGATTTTTTCTAACAGAGTTGGTTAGAATCCCTCCTTGCTCATACCCCTCGTAACCTGGGGGAGCTCCAATCAACTTAGCTACAGCATGGCGTTCCATATACTCAGACATATCAAATCTAAGCAGCGGGATACTTAGAGAATCAGAAAGTGCTTTTGCCAACTCGGTTTTACCAACGCCGGATGGCCCAAGAAACATGAAAGTGCCAGATGGTTTATTTGGCAATTTAAGACCCAACCTGGCGCGCTTAACAGCTTTGGCAACCTCTGTTACTGGCTCAGGCTGACCAATCACCCTCGATGCCAAATGGGTATCTAACTCTTTAAGCTTGGTTCTTTCATCCTCATTGAGAGTGTCAACTGGAATTCCAGAGAGCTTACTGAAAGATTTTAATACTAGCTCTGAATCCAACTTTAATTCAGAGTGAATCTTTTGGATCTTTTCTTGATAAGCGCTATTCGCATCCGAGATTAGTCTATTGATTTTCCCAATTTTATCTCGAAGAGCAGAAATCTCCTCTGTATCCAAATTGGTGTCAGCGAGCGAATTTACTACCTGATTAAACTCCGAAGCTGCTGCAGTTTTCTCTAAGTCTGAGGTTCTTTCACGGTGAAGTGTTCTTAGTCTCTCAATCTCTGCTTCAAGTTTTCTAATTTCAGTTTCACCCTCAGTGATATCTCTATAAAGTCTACGCACATCATTCTGACGAGATTCCCAAGCTTCCAGCTCATTCTGAATCCTAGTCCTCAGAGCCTCTTCTTCAGGCGTCCCAACAATAGACTCCAGTTCTTCTTCCATCTCGGTAACAACGATTGGTCTTGCCTGAGATTGTTGGATCAAATCCGTCATTGAGTGATCCAACAGAGAAACTGCTGCATCTGGTTGAGCACGCAATACTGTAAGCTTATACTTTTCCGTCAGCGAGGCTGCGGTTTCCAGGGCGTCATCAGCAATCGTAATGCCATGGTGTCTTTGAAGTTGTTCTCTTGCTTGGCTTAGAATGACACGAAGATTTTCTGATGAAGGTTCTTTAACTTCATAGAGCGTACTGAACTCTAAAGCATCTCCATCTACTGCTAGAACTTCACCAAGATTTTCATCATTGGTTTCAAGAATGGCTTGGTATTTACCATTCTTTAAATCTCCCATAAGACCATTGATTACGTTAGAGCAACCATTAGCTTGAGCAGCTCTGATAAAATCTACTGTATCCTCCACAACGAGCACAGCGTCTCGAGTTTGAGTGAGAGTTTGTCTAACCATCTTGAAATGCTTATTGATAGTTTGGCTACTACCCGACTCAAAGAGAGCGTCACTATCAATCCAATAAAATCTTTTACCGACAATTTCTGCTGAAACTCCAAGATCGTTTTTAGACGACTCCAAACCAAGTACAACGGAGCTTATTCCTACACCTGGTCGACCCGTAACAATTACGTTTCGTTTAAGCATCCTAATTAGAATACTTGAGAGCTCTTCTAACTCTCGATCTCGCCCAACAAGTTTAAAACCGGGACGAGTCTCTAGCAACTCACTAGCCCTAACTAGGATTTCATTAATCGTTGCCATCTAGCTTCCTAGTTTATCGAAAGGATTGGCAAAGCCCTCTCCTTGCTCACCGCCTTTCCCTGTCTTATCTGCTGCCTTATCTACTGCAGCGACTTTTTCCTCACCCTTGCCAACTGCAATCCCAGCATCAGCACGGTCAGCGTTAAAGTCATCAATAGCTCCTTGAACACTTCCAGAAACTTTTCTTATTGCATCTACTGTTTCTCTCATTCTGTCATACCCCTGTGAAGCAATTTCACTGGAAGCATTCAAAACCTGACCATAGTCTTCTAATTCTCCAACGAGTTTAGAGATGGCTTTTGCCTCGAGATCAACATTAGTCGCGTTTCGTATAACTTCTTGTGAAACAATCGTTTGATTTTGCTCCGCCATCTCAGCAAAGTTACCCGCAGCCACGGCACGAGACTCAGTGGTGGCAGCTGAAGAAATAGCACTAATCACTGACATCAACTGCTCCGCCATTTGAGAAACGCCCTCTAAGTGAAGCCTCTTTGTGCTACCAGTTTCATTCCTGATCGTATCCTTATAAGCCTGAATTTGAACAGATTGCTTGGTCAAGCCACCAATAGAGTTGGCTATATCAACTGCTCCCTCGTCTGTTCGAGCAATGTGCTCATTCAAATCCTTTAACTGCTCCTCTCTGGTCATCTTTGCAATAGAAGACTCATCAGCCGGGCTGTTCTCAAGGGAACTACGAGCACCCTGATTATTGTTGTTAGCCACCTTTAGGGAATCATCAATAATCATGTGGAAATTTCGGAGCATGCTGTTCGAATCCCCGACGACTTCAGAATGTTTACCTAGTCTCTCTAAAGTTCCAAGCACGTTTTTTAGCTTGTCATCTGAAGTATCAACGTAGTTAATCGCTGCATCAATCAAAGCTTTTTG
Organism: uncultured Bdellovibrionales bacterium; assembly: GCA_964510575.1. Lineage (GTDB taxonomy): Bacteria > Bdellovibrionota_C > UBA2361 > SZUA-149 > CALKYB01 > CALKYB01. Next base: position 25,209 of record CAZECN010000020.1, read on the forward strand.
GCGATCTCTATTGTCATCATTAGTCAGATCTAAAAACTGTCGCAGCGTTTCTTTTTGAGCTCTTAGCTCAGGGTTTAGACCCTCTCTCCCCTCTTCTATTAGACTATTCTGATCTTTAATACTTTCTAAAAGATTCTCATGCTCTTTAGCCGCTTCGGGAATAGTAAATTTTCTTAACTCATCAATCTTGGCTTGAGACTCTGCTCGCACTGGCCCAAAACCAAACAAGCTGCGATCTTTAGAGAGGAATGAAAGGTCCCGCTCCAACTTCAGCCACTGATCTTTATTCTTAGCTTGTTGATTCTCGAGATCAGATAGTTTCTGCTCTTGCTCTTCCTTCCAAGTAATATCGTCTTGAATATCCTTGTAGACTTCCGTGACTTTATTGTTTTTTCTAATTTCAAAAACAGCTTGAAGCACCTGCATTAAAGGCTCAACCTTTTCCTGAAATTGAATAGTTGCTGCACTCATCTGATCGATGACTTGCTGCAGCTGAGCGAATGCCTCAGTATCTTGAAGTTTAATACCCTCACGATTTATAACTTTTCTTTGTTCTTGAAGGTACTCCATGAACTTATGAAAAGCTTCAATCTTCTCGCGGTTTTGTTCTTTAGTTGCTTCGGAGTCGAAGGCAACAAGTGAAGCTATTTGATCTCTTTTCGCCTCAGGGTCTAGGTTCGTATTGAACATAACTTGGGCAAAGGGATTTTCTTGAATAGCCAATGAAAGCTCGGAGGACTCCGACTCACTCTTGGAAGCCTTTACTCTATCCGCAAGCTCTCGTGCCTGAGAGATGACCTCTTTTTTACTTACCTTACCCTTTGAAGATGTGCTCATTCTGCCTCCTTATTGCTTCCCTTATCTTAGGAATTACCGACCACTTTTATGTCGACCAACTAGCCTATCAACTTGATCAGGACTACGACTCTGCATAATTTCCTGAATCTAGGGCAAAAAGGCCTCAAAGAGCTTGGGATCTGCTCTACCATTCAGCTAGCAACACAATATCATATTATACGAGATTGACTTCTAACCCAATAAACTTCGGGTTGTTCGGGAATATTTGTTGGAAAAAGGAAGACTTGAACCTTTGGTTAATCACTACCCAAAAGTTTCTTTAATAGACCTTTGATTACTCCTGATCTTTTCTCAGGTATTTCCTCTACAGGAGCTTTTACTTTTTTGGGCTCAAACCGAACCGTACTACTTCCATCCTCTTCAATGGTATAATCCTTGTGCACAGTACCTGAGTAGGCTTTTTCAATAATCGATACATGGCATGAGGGAGAATCTATTTCAGCTTGAGTTGCTTTATAGGCTAAGCCAAATGAATTAACTCGCCAGCTACTAATAGACACACCATCTGGCATTTTTAAGTCTTGCAAGTCCTGACCAACCTCTTCAAGCTTGTGCAAGCAAGGTTCAGTAACACCTTCACTTGTAACCAAATTATTCTCCTTTAAGACCTCGGTCACCAGCCTTTGCAGCTCCTGAACATCCTGAGTCTCGGACTCCTGATCCTTTGGGCTGTTCTCTTCTTTCAAATCTGCCATATAGTAGTTATTAATGATTTAAGGGATGCCATAGCATATTATTTCCCTGCAATTTTAGGCCCTTAGCAACTGTATTTCACCAAAACCTTCTCAGAATGAACTCTACCGCCTTTAGTTTGATTCTTGTATCTGCAGCCATTCACGCTGGGTGGAACCTCTTACTTAAAAAACATACTGGCAATTTGTTCGTACTCTGGGTGGGTTTACTGATTCCTGGAGTACTAATAAGCAGCTGGGGTATTGCAAGCGGAGAGATAGGCTTGGAATCCAAAGGCCTAGAATACCTAGTAGCTTCAGGGATCGTTCATGCTCTTTACTTCTACCTTTTATCAATCTGCTACTCTAAAGGTGAAATTTCCTTAGTCTATCCTATTACCAGAGGAACTGCTGTTGGCGCAGCTTGCATAGGTGCCTGGTTTCTTTTTGAAGAAAACATATCTACTCTTGGTTACCTAGGAATTGCCCTAGTAGTACTAGGAGTGTTCGCTATCCAAGGGACAAAAGCTAACCGCAGCGATTTTAGATTAGTAAGCCTCTCTATATTGGCTGGGGCTTTTAGCGGACTTTATTCGATAATCGACAAGGTGGGTTCCCAGTTTATTTCCCCTCTCCCCTACAATGGCGGTTTCTTCCTAATATCCGCACTTTGCTTAAGCCCTATTGTTCTAAAAAGACATAAGTTGGCAGAGATTACCGGAGCTTTCATTCCTGGCCTTCAAATAGGTTTCGGGATAATAACTTGCTACATATTGGTCCTTTACGCTTACTCTTTTGGAGAACTTTCCTACATAGTTCCAACTAGAGAGGTCTCTGTTTTATTTGGAGCTATACTTGGCTGGAGGTTTCTCAATGAAAAAATCGGCAAAGCTAAAGTAATAGGAATTGCTATTATCCTATTTGGCATAACGCTAATTAAATTTACCTAATCCCCTCGAATAGATTTAGTTTAGTTTTAGTGATAGGTAATCATATTCTTATCACTTTCAGGAATGCTATGATTGATAACATCCAAGCCTTAATTGCTTTATCCGAAACCGGCACAGTCACAAAAGCTGCTAGCAAGCTTCACTTAAGCCAATCGGCTGTCACTAAGAGAATACAGAATCTAGAGTTCGATGTAGGTTATGAGCTAATTGAAAGAAGTGGACGAAACGTAGTTTTAACAAGCCAAGGACTTCGTTTACTGCAAAAAGCTCGGCCAATTATTGCAGAGCTAAATGAGGTAATAGCTGAAGAATCATCTGAGGCTACTGGCGCAATTACCATGACAGTTAGTGAGTCAGTCCTATATTCTTGGGGTGCAAAAGCCTTCAGCAAAATACAAAAACAGAATCCGAATATCGAACTAATAATTAACAGTCATAGCTCTCGCATAGCGATTGATAAAGTTCGCTCCGGCGAGCAAATGCTGACGATTGCTCCTGGCAAAAAAGAAAATACCCCTGACCTGGATTCAAGATTGCTCATTGAAGAGCCAATGGTGATTATCCCCTCTGGTCTTTCAGAATTTAAATTCCCGAAAAAGGGTTGTCTTGAAGTTATATCCAGTGAAAAAAGTGAAGCAACCTGGCCAGCAATACAACCAAGTATGGCCTGCTTTCACAAAAAAAGTCCTTTCAAAATTAAGATGGTTAAAGAAATTCAGAGTTTTGCTGCAGTTCTAAAAATGGCGGAATCTGGTTTTGGTCATGGCTTACTCCCAATTGGAGTAGTTCGATCTTTTAAAATTCCTTGCTCTAAGCTTGTTCGACTACCGGCACCGGGTATCAAGAGGCCTATTAGCATAATAGGAAGACCTACTACTTTGAATAGAACTTTGGTAAAGAAATTCACCAGCTCACTGGGTAAATATTTAGAGAGTAGTAGTTTGCTGGATGACTAGGCTGTTTTAGTAAGTTTTGGTGAACTTAATTGCTCCAACTCTGAAGGCCTTTTCTCTGCCGCCATTTGAAGAACCATATTCATTTCTCTCGGTATTCGCTTAGCAACACTAGCTTGGATTGAGGCTGAGCTACTTCGGAAATGCTGTTGAACCTTGCTCAATTTATACTCGCCTATAGCGGTGATAAAATCGTTTGCCGACGCCGTGGAAAGATCTAGATGCCTAGTGGCTTGGTGTATAGTTTTCGATCCACCAGAAACTCCATGCTGGTTAAAAGTTGAAGCTGCATAGTTTTTAACAGCCATTTGCTCCGAACCAGTCCAATGCTTTGCCTTGCTCAAGTCTGTTCCCATTGCATACAACTTCCCCATACCAGGGTTGAAGAATTTCTCTTCCATATACTTATGCTGAGCCATTGCAAAGTTCTCCTCATTTGCCCCTAGTCGTTGCCAGGTGCTCTTGAAGGAAGGGTCTGATGGGTTCATGCCTTTAAACTGATTGGAATAACCACTCCATTTTATAAAATCTTGTACCGAGCCCGTAGTCGAGGAAAGCTGATAAAATCCAAAAGAGGCTCCTCCATAGTCGCCTGCATTATCGGCAACAGTGCCAGCTCCACGATTACCAACTTCGAAATACCTGGAAATAACTCCAACGTCGGTGCCTTCTGGCAAAAAGGAAAGATGTTCAGGAACTCCAATTTGAGCTCCTTTAGAATAAGCTACAGCTTCTGCGAATTCTTTATCGGACAGTTTATATTCAATAGGTCGATCGGCAAGTTTAACATCACTTGCAATAACTGGAAGATCTCTGCCTAAAGCAGCATCAAGAGCTCTCAGAGTAATAGGTCCCAGAATTCCATCTTGGGGCTCAACACCAAATTTCTTTTGAAATGCAAGAATATCTTCTTTGCTTAAATCCCCTTCCAAGCTCACTGTTCCTTCGGTCGCTCTTGAAAGGTCTTTTTGAAGAGCAAGGCTAAGCTCATCGCCACCACCATAAACCATGGTCAATCCTCGACGAACTAATTGATAGTCCTCTTTGGTTTGTTGAGAACGGGTGTCTAACTGGAGGCTATCAAGCCCAGAACTTTCAGTTTTTGGATCAAATGAAAACAATTTCTATACCTCTAATCTTGTTATGAGGTTGATAGAAAAAGATGTGCTATGTTTTTCAGGTTTTTACACAGCAACAACTACCTGTATTCACTGCGTTTTTAAGGAATTTCCCTTCTATCGGGCTTCAGTTTCCACCAAATGCCTAACATCTGGCAGATACTTCTCTATGGAACCAGTGTTAAACATCACCACACTATCCCCAGAGCTAATCAAAGATTTTTCTAAAGCTTGATCCAAAGCGGCGAAACAAGCAGCTCCTTCAGGAGAGATCCACCAGCCATATTTTCTATAAACTTCTGTTAAAGTTTCCCCCATATATTTCTCAGAGACTGAGAGTGCAGCACCTTTGGAGCTTTTAATAATATCAAGAACTTTAAAATGCCCAACTCCCCCAGGAACATTTAATCCTGTTGCCATTGTGCTTCCTGCCTGCACTACTTCCGTATCTTCTGCCCCCGCTTCGAAAGCAGTCACAACAGGCGAGGTCACTTCACTTTGTACACAGATCACCTTAGGACGCTCAGGTCCAACTAAGCCAAGCTGCTCAAGCTCGGCAAAAGCCTTCCACATGCCAAGCACTCCGGTTCCTCCACCAGTGGGATAAAGAATTACGTCAGGTAATTTCCACTTATTCCCTCCCTTCTCAGGCTCAGCTATTTCAAGCCCTAGAGTCTTTTTACCTTCTATTCGCCAGCCTGGTTCTTGGAATGTAGCTACATTAAAAAAGCCCTGAGGAGCGTATTTCTCTTTAAGCAAAGCTCCAGCTTCTCGAATTGTTCCTTGAACTAACTCCAGATGGATTTGCGGATGGATCTTTGCCAAAGCCGCAACTTTCCCCATAATGGGCATAGGGGTGTCATCTGGCATTGCAACAACCACTTCAAAACCTGCTTCCAAAGCATAACTCGTGAGCGAATCGCCAGCATTGCCCTGAGTCGGAACCGAAAGTTTAGTTAAACCTAGCTTCTTAGCAGCAGAGGCAACAAAGGACATTCCACGATCTTTAAAACTCCCTGTGGGGTTTCTTCCGAAACCTGAAACAGGGTGTCCTTCTTCTTTAAGTTTAAGATTTATATTTGCTTTCTTAGCGATGTCCCAGTCCGAACATTCAAGAAGTGGAGTATGACCTTCACCTAGGCTTACGATGCTTTTTCGGTCCTCTGGATTATCCCAATCCAGCCCCATCAAACCGCCAAATCTCCACATATTAGGACGCTCGGGACTGTACCAACTCTGATCAGGCTTTTCGGCGTTTAAACGTTCAGTGTCAATTTCAAGCTGCACCGGTCGCCCATCAACTGGGCAAAGATTCATCTCAGAAAAAGGAGGATAGCTTTCACCTGAACCCAGTCCAACTGTTCTCTTAACGTAAGTCAATTTTCATTCTCCCAAATTAATAAAATGCTTCTTTTAAAAAATTAAAACTAGAGTAAGCTAGTATTAGGTATATCATTTTTTGATACCCACTGGCCGGAACAGCCAAATGAGCCTTAACCCCCAAGTATATGGCAAGAATGACCACCGGAGAGACTTGAGCAAACAGAATAAATACCTCCTCCGTAAACAGGCCTGTTCCAGCTGAAGTGAAAGCTCGAACTACATTACAAATAAAAAACAAACAAAGTATGCTAGCTCTAAAGGCCGGCCCTTTTAGACCCACCTCATTAAGAAAAATCAAAAAGCCAGGCCCTCCCACAGCAAAGGCCCCTTGAAGAAGTCCCCCTAGGCCCCCTCCGATTATACCTAGTGCTTTTCTGTTTTTCTCCCCAAATTTCAGGTCTTTGAAAAATAGCTCCTTCAAGAGATAAGCTAGGATAAGAAAGCCCAATACAATTTTCAGATTTCCGTCATCGAGGTTAGACAAGGCAAAGGTTCCAAGCAGTCCGCCCCCAAGAGCAGCAGGACCGGCAGCTTTAATTATCTCCCAATCAATTTCTTTACGGGCATTAAAGGCAGCGAAAGCCGTGTACACCTGTATGCAAAGCAATAGAGTAACAACAACTTTTAGAGGATAAAGCTGGGATAACAATGGAAGAGAAATCAACCCAGCTCCAAAGCCAAAAACTCCATCAAAGAAGAAAGCCGCCGCCAAAATCAAATTTGCAAATACTAGGTCCAAATACTCCCCCGAAGTTCAATTCAACCATTGAAGCCACTAGCTAATGGTCGTTTCAAAGCGAAGTAACTAGCGGTATTTGATTGGAAAAAAAACTTTTAACAGGAAACTAGAGCAACAAATTAGGAATAAAGCCCTAAGCCCCTAAGAATACCCAACTTTATTCTTAATAATACTTAGCCACCTGAAAAGGGGTTCGGGCCGGCTCTTAGCCGTCTTTTTGGCTTATTGGATTGGTAGCTGTCGAACTGGCCAGCTGATAGAAGACTTTGCAAATCAGCTTCAAATTCCTCAACTCTAGCCTGATGAGCTTGCTTACTATTGGCACCTTGCTCTATCTCTAGCCTCTTACGTTCTTCCAGTCGCAATAGAGCTGCCTCAATCTGGGTGCTTTGTTCAGTTGAAAGTTCGAGCTCACTCTCCAACTTCTGAAGCCTTCGCCCCACACTTTCATATGTTTCAGCCTCCTGAAGAGATTTCTTCAAGCCGGTATACTTCTCTGCACTCTCTACACCAATAACTTGCTCTATCAATGCCAGTTTCTTATCTTCTGCAACAACCTCTCCTTGGGCAGATTGATTAAATAGTTCAGCAATAATATCACCAATTTCTCTCCTCTCAGAATCTGACAGGGAGTAAACTTGAGAAATTAAAGTTAGCTCATGGTTGACCACCGCAGCTCTAATTCTAGAAGCTGCTCTTGGGGTATGACCTTGAAGAGTTTTAAAAGCCTTTTTACCTAAAGCGTAGTCTTTTGAAGCCTGTTCAATTTCGGCTGCGGTCCCAGAACTTTTCTGAATTTTATTTGGTAGAGGAAATTTTTCACGCAACTTAACTTGCCGAGGAGTAAGAGCCGGGGCTACTGACTCGACAGCTTCAGGTTCATTAGCGCTTGGCTCTACCACCTGTTCAGAAATCCCCTGCCTCTTGACCTGCTTAATCTCCTCAGATCCCTTAGTTGGACGCAAGAAATAAACTAAAGCAGCGATTAGTAACAGTAGTAGGCAAAATACCACTATCTTCTTCATCTCTAAAACCCAAATTACCTTACAGGAGTAGCAACCCTGTAGTTATCATTAAAGCCTAGTCTAACTACGTTAGCTACAATTGAGTTTGGAGTCGTAGGTTGAACTCTGATAACCCCAAAGACATTTGGAACATCCAGGCTACAAAGGTCAAATTCTAAAACACCTTGAGCAGGAACTGTTACAACATTTCCAAGCAGAATCTGAGTGCCATCAAATCTTGTGGCATCAAGAGTAACATTCTCTGGGTTTGAACTCAGGTTACCAAGCAACAGTGAACAACCTTGATCCAAGAAAGTATTATAAGAACCCTGCATAACTGTTCCTAAAGCCTCTCGCCCAGATAAGGCATAGAAGTTGTTCAGACCAAGAGTTGCATTCCTACCATACTGCATCACGTTAACTATGATTTCAGCACCAGAAGTATCTGTAACACGTGCGACACCAAGGCTGTTAGGCAAGAAGCTATCCAGAACAAAATGTTGAGTACCTTTCGGTGGCAAGTTAATAGTCGTATCAAGCACTCTGTTTCCGTTCTGGTCATCTACCTCAATCTCAATATTAGAGTTACTAGAGGAAGAATTTGATATCTCAAGCACTGAAGTCAGTCCTCTCGTATCTACTGGAGCAATTAGTGGTTGCAAAGAACCTCTAACAGCTGGAATAGCGACAGCCTCTTCCACTGGGAATATTGGAGAAACGCCACCGTATACATATCTAGCTAAAGTAACTCTGAACTTAGCTGTGCTGTTGTCAGGACGCCATTCAAGTAAACCGATTCTATTTGGACCAAACTCATGGATTCCAAAGTCCTGTCTTCCATCAGGAGGTAAAACTGCTGGGATACTCTGAAGAACAGAACCATTGTCAGCATAAACTATAACCTGGCCAGACTGTGAACTCGGCTCACTATTGGCTACTGTCAGCCAGTTAGCTGCAAAGAATCCAAACTCTGCGGGGTCCAAACTAGGATGAAAGGTATTGAACTGAACAAACACTGGGCCAGGCACAGGATTTGAGAAAGGCATGACTAGAACAAAGTCAAAGCTCCCTGCCCCATCTGGTCGATACATCAACATTCGGCCATCAATATCTCCAGCCTGAGAGTTGCTATCTACTAGTTCAGAACAAACTGTCCCGATAGAATCCGTGCTCCAACCTGGTAAATCATGAGCACCACGGTCAGTTTGAGCCCCTGGCAATACGGAGAAGTTTTCCACTCCAACAGGAGTTCCAGCTAAAGAAAAAAGTGTGGATTGTAGGTTTCTGGTATTGCTGGTGAAGTTTGTAAACTCAGCAAAGTTGGCTGTCATGCCTAGGAAACCATTCCAATCGTAACAAAACTCTTTCTCAAGCCTGAATATGAAGCTCGAACTGTCCAAAGGATCTGAGCCATCAGTAACTTCCTGACCATCACTTACTCCATCCCCATCTGTATCAAAAAGGTTAGGGTTGGTTCCGATACCAGCTTCAGTAGAATCAGTTAGTCCATCTCCATCAGAGTCTGTACCACCCGTAGGAACTGTAGTGGTAGTCGTAGTTGTTGTGGTTGTTGTGGTTGTTGTAGTCGTCGTTGTAGGAACAGCTGTCGCTATTCCAGTAATAAGAAACTGAAACGGGTTTTCATTTCCATCGTCGCTCGCAATCTCTACAGCCGCAATCTTTACTCCAGGGCTGGTTGGGGTAAAAGCTACGCTAAAAATCTCTGGCAATATACTAGAGACAGTAGAGTTTGGTTGAGCTGTAACCGTAAACTCACTAGCATCAGCCCCAATAATTACAACTGGAGATGTGAGGACTAGGTCAGTTGTACCTAGACTATCGATTTGAAAGCTGCTTGCAGCTGACGCTCCGACTAAAATTGAGCCAAAATCGGTTCCATCAATCGCATTAGGGGTTACATCACCACTGAAAATTGGACTACCAGCACCTGAAACATGTATCTCACTTCCGCCTGCTCCGGTGCCGATACCTGTAACAGCAAATGAATAAGGGTTCTCATCTGCATCGGAATTAACGATATTAATAACTGCATTACTTGCGCCTGGAACAGCAGGATCGAAAATCACAGTAAAAGTTGAAGTACCTATTTCAGCTGCAACTGTGCTAGCTGGTGGAACAGAAACGCTAAAATCCAGAGGATTGGCCCCTGAAAAAACGATGTCGCCAACTGTCAAAGGCTGGTCACCACAATTGTGAATTGTAAAAGTTTGAGAAGCAAAACCTGTGTTTACATCGACACTACTGAAGTCTGTAAAATCCGTCGCACTTGGACTTGCATCTCCGCTGTCAATAATTAGAGAATTTCCTTGAACATTAATTTCAGCTCCTGGAAGGATATTTAACCCAAAACCATAAACCGAGTTAGCAGGAGAAGTGGCAATTAGATCCACCTGCCCTGTGCCGTCATTATTAGCTCTTAAAATTGAAGGAGAAGTTGTGTCACGGTCCGCCCAGTATATCTTTCCACCACCTGGAAGCACTTCAAGTTCTCCTGCTGGATTGGATATAGCAGGAATTACCACTTCTGGAGAAGATCCATCAAGGTTAGACCTAACAATTCTCTTGGTCGTAGCACTTACTTCTTCATGCCAGTAAATCTTACCATCAACTAAATCAAGCGCTAAGTCTCCCACATCAGCAACTCCTGTAGCTAGAACAACTTCAGCGGTTCCATCCAAGTTAGCACTGACAATATCGGCTGAAACTTGAGAACCTCTAGCAAAATAGATTCTACCTCCAGCTCCATCAACCACAAAGGTAGCAAGCGGATCTGTTGGAAGTGGAGTAATGACATCTTCAATATTAGTACCATCCAGATTCGCTCTTCTAATGACATCACTCACAAAAAAGTTCGTCTCTGACCAATAAACCTTTTGATTTACCTCATCAATCTCGACTTTAATCGGCACTGAAAACAACAAAGTCACAATGTTTCTAGGGTTAGTACCATCATCGTCTATGCAGTTAACCTCGCCATTTCCAAAGTCACCCCAACACACTGTATTCAACGCGTGGTCTAAACTAAAAGGGTTAGTGATACCACTGGCTAGAATCGTAGTGACGCTATCTCCATCAATATTTGCTCTGTTGATCGTGTTAGTAGAGGGATCTGCGTAGTAAATCTCAGACTGCGCATTCGCATTTCCAACCACAAACAAAAGTTGGTACAAAAACAATAGAAGAACTTTTAGGCTTTTCACGTACTAATCCTCAAAGAGTTATTTTTTAGCGGATAGGCTAGCATGGCTCACACTTTCCCGATCGGAAATTTTCAGTACAAATTTTTCAGTTTTAATTTACCGTCCAGCTTTAGATGATTTGACTAAAGGCAGTTATTCAACCGTTTTGGACTACTGAAAAATTATCAGGAATGCGTCTATAAATAGCCTAGTTTAAGGGTAGAATTGGCCAATATTGGTAACTTGGGCCTCGTAATCAAGCGTGTTTGGCTCAAGAAATAGTCCTTTTCTAGAGAGAGCGAATGCAGCGCTAGAAGTGTAGCGGTCATTAGTCACAATCTCATCGTTGTAAAGTACCTTATCCTGAGGATTGTTCATCGTAGGCTCAAGGCTCTGGTAAAGCATGTAAAAAGTCTCTGGGTCTACAGTTCCGTCATTACAAAGAACTGGAACAGTAGAGAAAATCTCTCCATTAACTACAGCCGCTCCTTGAGGAACAAACTCACCAGCAGCTCCTCCCCACGAACCGTGGAAAATAGAACCTGCAGGACTGATTACAACCATTAGGTAAGCTCCTTCGAAAACCTCTCCATTCGCTGGGTGCAGTCTTCTATCACTGGTAGCATTCATCTTGTAGTCGTATCTTGGGTCAGTCATTGCGTGAATCAACAACATGTCCCCTGAAGCACTAATCCAAGTAGCTGGGTCAATTTGAGTAGAGGTGCTCCAGTCAACTCCGTAGTTGTTCAAGAAGAAGTCAAAAGCTTGCTGTCTTCTAATCTGAACGTCAGCAGCAGAGCGGCCCATGATTATAGCATCAAAGTCGGCACCTGAAGGAGGCAAGAAGCTTATACTATCAGTAAACTGACCATGAGCACTCATCACAACTGTTCCTAAAGTTGGAACTGGTGCAAGCCAAGGATTCTCATTACAAGATCTGTCGTCATCAATAATCTCAGTCTGAACCTGCTGATTACCCAGCTCAGTTCCATTAACAACGCTGTCAATATCTACAATTACCAACTCCCCGTCATCATCATCCGTGTCATCTACTGCTGTAACAGTCATGGTTCCAGATGTAGCAAGTGCTGGAATTGAAATACTAGCGCTAGAAGCTGAAAAGTCTGGTCCAGAGGTAGCAGTGCTATTTGAAAAGTCTAGGTTAACAGTAACAGGCTTTTCAGATGGAGCACTTAGAGTAGCTGTAACAATCGCGACCCCACCGTTCTCGGCAATAGAGCTTGGGTTAATGCTGAGGCTAACAGTTGGTTCTGCATCATCATCAATAATAGTTGTTGTAGCCTGCTGAACTCCAGCTTCTGTTCCGTTCAATACTGTCTGTATGTCGACAATCACGGTCTCATCAAACTCGTCAACTGAGTCATTCGCAGCAGTTACAGTGAAAGTTCCAGTAGTTGCCAAGGCTGGAATCACTACTGTAGTTGCTGTGCTGCTATAGTCTCCCGAGGACGCTGTTCCTGCAAGAGCTAGCGTTACAGTAACCGGAGCTGCGTATTGATTACTCAGACTTAGTGTAAACTGAGCTACACCACCAGCTTCAACAATTGAAGCATTGTCTACTGAAAAACTTACTGCTGGAGGAGTGGCTAAAATCTCAAAAGTTGGAACTATTAGCGGCTGAGAAACATTGCCACAGTCATCAGTTACAGTAATTGAGCAAGTAGCGTATACGCCATCAGCAAGTCCTGCTCCGGCATTGTTTGCATCCAGAGTGATAATTGTATTACCGTTGACAGCGTTAGTCGTAACAGTTCCACATCCGCCACTCACAGCTATGGAACCTGCTTCACTCGAGCTAAAAGTAAATTGTGGGTTTCTGTTTATTCCAGGTGTTGGTGTTACCGGAGCAACTACTGCCAAAGTCGGTGGGGTAATATCTCGCTGGGCTACTGTAAAGTAGCTATCCCCTGCTGGCTCTACACCTGTAGCAGTCAATACACCGGCACTTAAAGTCAAAGGATAAGCAACTAGTCCAGCTGAAAAGTCTCCATCAGCGTCTACAATTAGAACATACTCGTCTTTGTCCAGAACTGGTAACGCCGTTGAATCTATCTCAACAGAAACTGTTCCAACGTCTCCCATTTCATCAAAACGCCAGGTCCTTAGAATTCTTTCGTATCCTTGCTCAGTAGCAGCATTAGTCCACGCTCCAAGCGCTCCATCATCGTTACCCCAAACAAGCGCTTCGTAGTCATCGTGATTTGTAGCATCTCCAATAGTGAAGATAGCGTCATCATTAACACTTTTGGATTTTGGCTGAGTTTGATCAGTTCCAGAGTCTAGACTAATTCCAGCAATATCATTCACGTAGCCAATGTGAGAACCAGTTGAGTTGTAAATAATCTGCCCAGCACTATCGAAATAGTTTGTACCACCAGATCCTTGATACAAAGTTAATCCGTATTTAATCGCAAGATAACTCTCAACTCTCAATCTACTAAAAGGATCGATGTCAAAGTCATCAAAATAGATTATCTCTGGTATTTCTCCCTGATAAGGCTCCCCTGAAAACACGACATCCCCACCAAAGGTTCCGTTATCAAAAACTGTAGTCTGATCGATCTCACCGATCCCTACGTCACCACTATGGGGGTAAAGAATACCCACACCGGTTCCCGGGGAAGAAGACTTTTCGCTGTTTAAATAACAGTCGATTGTTCCAGTAATAGTATCGTTTCCTCTGATAACCATACTAACCAAATACTGCCCATCACCCTGTATCGGAAGTTCACAAGAGCTTACCCCCCATGGCGCACCTGGTCCGTCATTGGCAAAGTTCCAGGTTGCCATTTTGACTGTTCCATTTTCAACATAGAGGTTGAATCCCCGAACATGAGCGCCCTCTTCATAAAGAACCTGTCGCGTTGTTACATCAGCTGGTGTCTGAAATGCCATGTGAACAACTTTATTTGGAGTTGTACCGAGGTTAATAAAAGGAGAGTCTGGAATATCTATTCTATCATCCACTCCATCAAATCTAACAACTGGGTTAAAGTTCCATTCATCAGCCACTGCATCTTCGAAAGTAGGTTGCTTTGAAGCAACTGGCTGTGTGCCGTCGACAACTGGCGTAAGCTGGTCACCCCAGTCAAAAACTGAACCACCGTCAACATTTGAATCAGTCTCTCTGTCCGCTCTGAGCCAGAACAGAACTCTGTCTCCAATACCACCTGGGCCAAAATCATCGTCTTCAATGGTATACTGATGACTGGCTTGAATTGCGCTATCTCCATCGACATCCGCAATTTGAACAGCTGGGTTAGCTGAAGGATCAATTGCAATAGTTAAAACCTCATCCAGCTCCACTGTTCCATCATCGACTATTGTTAAATCTATCGGTACAGCTGTGGCGATAGTTCCATCGTATACACCTGCCGGAATCGCTGTCGAAGCAATAGTATAGTCACTTCCAGGTAATGCATCTGGCGAATTTATAGTTACGCTAACACTCAAAGCACTAGCTAATGTACCATCAATTAGAAGCAAAGGGATATTTCCGCCAACTGATTCGAAATCGCCACTAGAGGCACTAGAGAACTCAAGGTTAATATCCTCATATTCAAAAGCTACAGTTAAGTAGCTAACTCCAGCCGGAATAGTTATTCCAGTGAAGTCGCCAGTAGTTGAAGTTCCAATAAGGGTAGCTCCTGAGCTAAAATCTCCATCACTGTCCGAGAGTAGTTGGTAAGAATTACCAGGAGTTAGCGCTGGCATTCCTGGAATACTGATATTAACTGCTTGGCTAAAGCTAGTATTCTCAAACTTCCATTCTCTTTGAATTCTCGACTGATAACTTAGAACGTCAATATCAGTAACTTGCGTCGTATTAACCAAAGCTCCATCATGTCCCCAAACCAAGAAAGACATATTTGGAATAGCAGTTCGGTTAGAATCATTTGGCGACGTAAAGTCATTATCAGTGGCAACAGTCATTACAGCAGTAGGATTGACTGACCTGGCCACTCTTTGATCAAGAGTAGAACCCATGTCATATCCTAGACCAGCTACATCCTGCCAGTCGGCTGTGAAATCCCCAGAAGTGCCGCCGTTTGCGCCGTCATCCAGATCAAAAACACTGCTTCCTTGGCTATCTTCGTAGAAAGACTGGCTACCATCAAGGGTAACACCATATTTAAGGGCAAGATAAGTCTCGATTCTTCTTCTGTCTGAGGCAGTGAAGCTAAGGTTATCGTAAACGATAATTTCAGAGATATCACCTTCGTAGAAAACATTGTTAAAACCTGAGTTAAATGCTCCAGCTTCAGAACCATCTCCAATGATCCCGAATCTAGTTGTGCTATCTTCCAAAGGAATACCAAGAGGCTCACGGTCGGAAGCCAAAACTTCTGCTCCGTCAAAACGGATTACTGTATCGTCAACAAGGGTGTTGTCGTAAATATATCCGGCAACGTGAGGAAGGCCATCGCTAGCTATTCCAACATCAATAATATTGTCGCGTATCGCAGTATTACCACGATAGTGCCAACGAAGAGTAGATGTAGTTGTAACTGCGTTATACCACTCAGACCTATCGAAATCGATAAAAGCCCAATTACCTGACAAGTCAGTTTTATAGGAAACATAAACTCCGACTTGGTCTAGACTTGAATTGGCATCATAGAACTTATCCAAAACAGCTAATCTGTCCGCACTACCATCAAATCTAAGCGTTGGGTTAAAGTTGTTGCTAACTCCAGTACTGATAACTTGACCTGGACGTCTAGCTGTTTCTCCCTGAAGAGCATCGTAGTTATTTCCACTTTGGTCAGCCCAGCGTTGGACAGACTGGCCATCAGAGGCGAGGTTAACACCATTATCAACAAATGCTTCCTCATCTGCTTTAAACCAAAGTTCAAGACCTTGAGAAATTCCTCCTGGAGAGGAGCCTTCGATAACAAAAGTAGTTACTGGAAGAGCTCCAGAAACGTTTCCACAAATGTCCGTAACTACAACTTGGCAACTCGAGAAAGTTCCCTGAGCTAGCGGCGCTCCTGCACCATCACTGTCTAAGGTAACAATATTGTTTCCAGCCACAGCTCCTGGACCAGCAGAATCACAACCACCAGAGATAACAGCAGTCCCAGCTTCAGAGCTTGAGTAAGTCCATACCGGGTTTGTATTGCTCATTGGTGAAGGGACAGCAGTCTCTTCACTAAGGACTGGGGCTGTTGTATCCACAACTATATTTGAACTATCACCTAGATTGTTTGGTGAACCAGGCAGAGCAGAACTTGTTTGAGTGTTCCCAGTTGCATCTGAAACAGACTCAGAGCTTATTGAAGCAACTGTCAGGTCTGCTGAGTCTTGTCCAGAACCAGTAGCACCTACTGTATAGCTTCCAGATATTGTAGAACCCGATACTGCATTGAGAACAACGCTGGCACCACTATCTAATACAACGGTAAGATTAGAGCCTGAGCTAACGCTACCATTATAAGTGGCGGTGATGTTAATCAATCCACCTGGGCCAAACTTATCGTCAGCAGTGCTACTGCTAAAAGAAACCAGCGCTGGTGGCGTTGAGTCTATTGTAAAAGCACTGATTGGAAGTGGCTGAGAAAGGTTCCCAACTCCATCCTCAACAGTTAGCTGACAATCTGAGAAAGTTCCATCACTCAGCGCTCCGCCAGCACCATCTGAATCCAAAGTAATAGTATTATTGCCATTAATGGCCGAAGCAACAGCACTTTTACAACTACCAGATAATATCAATGTTCCTGCTTCATCACTTGAGAATATATAGTCAGGAGTGGTGTCTGAACTTGGTGAAGCTACAGGAGTAACTTCAGCCAGGACTGGAGCTGTAACATCTATCTCGATATTAGAGCTGTCCCCTAAGTTATTCGGAGATGCAGGAAGCACAGAACTATTCTGAACTCCACCACCAGCCAAAGCTGTTACATTCTCAGAAACAATTGAGGCAACACTCAGGTCAGCAATATCTTCGCCGCTGCCAGTAGTTCCAATAAAATAGGAGCCGCTAACACTTGAGCCTGAAGTTATAGTCAGGCTTAGGGTAGCACCGTTGTTTAGTGCTACAGTTATTGACGAGCCATTTACTAGGCCAGTGTCATAATTTGCTGTGATATTGATTTGAGACCCTGGACCGTAGGTTCCATCTGCTGTGGTAGAAGTAAAGCTAAGCAGCGTTGGCTCAGATACTCCAAAATAGTGAGAGTCATCTGAAACGTTAATAGTTAGATTTTGAGAAGATCCAATAGAAGTTGAACCTGTAAAAGTTCCTGTATTCATGTATTGACCAGAAACCGCAGTGCCGTTTGCCTGATAAACCCATGTCTCACCCGGATCTAGGTTTCCGTCATTGTCACTATCCCCTGAAACCAGATTATTAACTGTTCCTAGGTCACTATCTACAAGAGAAGGGTTATCAACTAACGTGTTTCCTGAGTTTCTTACCTGATACTCCCAAGTTACTGCATCACCCGGAGTAAGAGTTTGTCCAGGAGCTGTATCGGAGTCCTGACCATTAGTAGATTTTTCAATGTCAACTGAAGTATCAAAATCAACTACTGCTATTCCCCAAGGACTATCTGGAGCAGAGTTTCCGAGAGAGGTTGGCGAACAAGAAGATGTCGGAGTTGAAAAACTGTCATCCAGACGAAAGTCACTGAAGTAAAGAGTGTTATCTCTATAAGCAATTCCGGTCAGCCATTCGCCTTGATTGTCACAAAACTCCAAATCAACATTTCCGCCATTTAGATCCGCAGTACTTATCGTGTCGTTAATTGGGTTGGTCCACCACAGTCTATTCCCAGCAGTATCAAGCGCAATTCCGTAGACACGTCCGTTATTTGGAACCAAAAGAGTAGGCGCACTAGCCACCCCACATCCAGTCGGGTCCATTTGAACTCTCCAGAGACCACTATTGATTACTCCATAATAGAGAAAGCCTGTGTTTGGATCATACTCAACGTCAGTAGCGTTGTCTGGTGTATTAATTATTGTAGTTAGGCCAAAATTACCGGTGCTCAACAAACCACATCTGATCGCTTCACCTGTCCAATGACCAATGAAAATTCGGTCATTTGCAGGATCTATATCAAGACCATAAGGACTACCTGTAGTGTTATGTAGAACATTGGCTTGGCTACCATCTAGCTGGGCTCTGTAAATTTGATTAGTAGTGAATGCTGTCCAATATATAAAGCCAGCTTCCTGATCAACTTCAATATCAAGCAAGCCCTGGCCTGCCACTGCAATGGTCTCTAAATTGCTACCGTCAAGATCAGAGGTAAAGACACGGTTCCCGGCAAATTCAGAATGATAAAGCTTCTGAGTCTGAGCTTCAACAGTGCCACCAACGCAGATAATAGCCAAAAAGGCTAATGCAGCTGATTTAAATTTATCCAAGTTCAATCTCATTCTACCAAAGTCTAATCGTTGCTTTAACTATTGCCTGTATCAGGTCTCCCTGAATGATATTTAGTTCAATTCTTCCAGTTGCTTGCCCAGTGGTTGCCGAAACTCCTGCAATCGGCGTCACCTCGTAATCTATTGCAGCTCTATTTAAGAAATCAGGAACAAAAGGAATCTCTGTTCGATATCCTAAGTGTATTAAAGAAGACTGAGTTCCTGCACTGCTGCCATCGCTGTCGTTAACACAGGGAACTTCTCTTTCAATAACCCACTCTCCATCAGCCATTGTGGTTCCTAGTGGCACCAGCTCGCCAGCGCCACCCCATGTTCCAGTTAGTGTATGAGTTCCACTTATAACTGTGGCAGCATACCTAGCTTCATGAACTGGCCATCCCACTTGAGGAACTTCATCCCCTCCAGAATAAATAATTCTCTGTTTCCATCTTGGATCTATAGATGTGTGGAAAAGTAATACATTTCCGTCGGCGGAAAGCACTGTTCCGTCGCCAAGGGGAGTACCTGCAAAAAAATCTACGCCAAATCTAGTTAAGAAAAAGTTAAAAGCAGCTAGCTGTCTGCTTGATACTTGAGCTGGAGTTCGGCCTAACACGTTGACATCAAAGTCATTTCCTGGAGGAAGAACATAGTTAGAAGTCATTGGGTCAAAAACACCCTCAGCGTCCATCACCAAAAAGCCACTTAGACCAGATGGGGTTGTTTGACCATTCAGATTACAACTCACTTGAGCGTGAGAAATTGAAGGAAAAGAGATTGTGGCTGCAAGCAAGGCGAAGCCACAGGCTGCTAGTAGCTGCCTATAATCTATCTTCACCAATTTTTTAATTTGCCTTCTCCTCAACATGCTGTTTTTGCTAGTCTTAAACCCTTTAAAGTTGATGATTCTCCAGTGCTAATATTGATAACGGTAGGGAAGCTCTAACTCTTTAGATTATTCGAATTGTTAGCATTTTTTTCAGCCCAGTTGCCTGAAGGCACTCGAAAACTGCACAATTTCGAACAATTTTTGTTCAATGGTGAACGATGAAATGGATTTTAAGACAATTTGTTACAGGACCGATCAACTCGCTGGTCTACCTAGGCCTACCGGCCGCTATAGTCCTGCATGTTCTGTTATATAAAACTGAGCTTTCGCTAAGCTCTTTTGACCAGCTAATCAATAATCTAGATCAGTCGCTAATCTCTTCAATCTGTCTAGCCTTGGCCTTAAGTGTAGCAATCTTTCTGAGAGTTAAGTTTTCAAGAGCCTTTGCCACCCTTTTGATTGCAGCCTTCATGATCAACACCATTCAGTGGATGCTGCGAGACATCAATCCAGGGATCATTGGAGAAAGTAAACAAAGGATAGAGGACTATTTTTTATTCAGACTTTTAGCTTTAGACCTTTTTGTAATAATCTCTCTGCCATTTCAGCATTGGATGAACATTCAAAAACCTAAATCAAACTAATTCGGACTACTCAGACTTTTAGTCTTTGTGAGAGCACAACAGCCATAAAAAAACCCGCACATGGTGCGGGTTTTTAACATCTTCTGTCTGACTAAAGAATTAGTCGAGAGCAGCTACTAGATGAACAGCTGTGAAAGCACTATCCAAGTCTAGGTCTTCACCTTCAGCATCAAGTTCTGCCCAAAGGTAACCACCTTCTAAGGAAAGAGCGATACCGTCAGTGATCTGCTGCTGAACTCTCGCAGACAAATGCAGACCAACGTCAGTGTCATCAACATCGACTCCAGAATTGTCAGCATCACCTGAAACAACCATTAGGTCAGGTCCACCACCGATAAAGAACTTAGTGCCTTCACCAATAGGTGTAACGTATTCAAGCGAAACAGGAATTCTAACTACTGTTAGGTCTAGGTTGTCCTGAAAAAACTGGCTTTCAGGAGTGAAGAAGAATTGCTCTCCATCAATACTTCCAAGCTCAGCACCTGCACGAATGTTAAGTGGCAAGTCCTTGGAAGGTTGGTAATCAAGCATAATACTTGGAGCTACCGCAGTATCTTCACAAGTCAGGAAAAGAACATTCAATCCACCTGCAATTCCCAAACCAAAATCACTAGGCTCAACATCCAAAGAAACTGGTTCTTCAAGAGGAGGCACAGCAGCTGGTGTTTCAATAATTCGCTGTGGTCTTTGAATTATTTCTTCACGCTGAACCGGCTCTCTTACAGTTCTTTTTCTCGGTTTATTAAATTGCTCCCAACAAGGCTGTCCCGGGGCACATCCCCCAGCAAAAGCAGTTCCCGCACTCAACAAGGAAACAGCTAGAGCACCAACAATTGCTAAACGTCCAGTATTTTTCATTTGGATTAACTCCATTCTCAGTTAACTTCTTTCTCACAAGATCTTTTGCGTGGCTCACATTGAGGAGCATACACGCTAAAAACCCCCACCACCCTCGATAAGCTCGGGGACCCTAGAACCACGACACCCCTTGGGGTCCAGTCCTACCGTTCACTAAGGCTAGCATCCCTCAAGCACTGTGGTAATACATTTTTTAACTCATTCTACTTAAAGGAAACAAGCCATACAGCAACTAGATTCGTCGTAAATCTATCTATATTTAGCCAATAATATTGATGTCTTAGTGAAAGGAGCCAATTATCAAGGCTCTTAGCCCTAGGTAAAAATACGACTTTCAGTCAGTTTGCTAAAGAATGAGTCGCAAAATCTTGCGCCAAAACAAGCTTGCTGCCAGGCGACAATTTCCAATGATCGGAGGAGCCACCGACAACTTCCACTACATACTGAGCTGAGCCTTTACTAGGACGCCTCTTTGTTGTCAGCGGCTTAGCTCTTTTTTGAATTGAGTCAATGGTCAGGTCTTTGCTGATGAAGATAATATCGAGTTCAACAAAAGTGTTCTTCATCCAAAAAGATCGAGGCTCATTGGAGGAGAAAACAAAGAGCATTCCCTCTGTTGCATCAAGCTCCTTACGGTACATCAAACCACGTTGAATCCCTTGTTGTGTCCTAACCACCTCTAAATTCAAAGATGGACTCTTTGAACCATCCTGATTGGTGAAAAATACAGTCGTAGTCTCTGAAGATCTGTTGCCCTGGCTTTGAGAACACGCAGAACCAGAAAGGGATAAAAATAAACAGAGAGCTGCTAAACTTAGGAAACGAAACATTAACTAAATAGCCTTAGTCAAAAATACCTAATTATAGTTTTTCGATTAGCTCCGGCAAGACCTCGTAAAGATCTGCCACAAGCCCATAGTCTGCAACTTCAAAAATAGGAGCTTCACCATCCTTGTTTATCGCCACAATGACCTTAGAGTCCTTCATTCCTGCCAAATGCTGAATAGCACCGGATATACCCACCGCAATGTAAAGCTTTGGCGCAACAACTTTACCTGTTTGTCCTACTTGCCAGTCGTTAGGTGCATAACCAGAATCAACTGCTGCCCGGCTGGCACCAATTGCTGCCCCTAGTTTATCCGCTAGGGGCTCAATAAGCTGAGCGAAATTCTCTTCAGACTTCAAGGCACGCCCTCCACTTACTACTATCTCAGCTTCAGTTAGTTCAGGTCTTTCACTTTCAACACTGTCAAAAGAAACAAACTCCTGACCCTGAGGCTCTAGTGCAGCATCAGCCACAGCTCTTACCGGACACTCCCCTGCCTCCACCGCTGGATCAAATGCGGTGGAACGAACAGTTACCACGTGAACATCAGTCCCAAGCTCAACGTCAGCAATCACGTTACCAGCATACATTGGTCGTCTGTATTGCTTACCAGGAAGAAACTCAAGAACGTCACTAGCTTGAGCAGCTGATAAAGTCTGAGCAACTCTTGGCATAAAATCTTTACCAGTAGTGCCAGACAAGGAAATAACCGCTTTAGCGCCCTCAGCTACAGCAACCTTTGAGACTATATTAGCCCACGAGCAGCCAAGATAGTTAGCAGCGGCATCATCCTGCAAGTATACTATCTCGTCCAAACCAAGTTTTGAGGCGGCCTTCGCCGCATCTTCAGTTCCAGCACTGCCAATTAGAATACCGACTGCTTTATCATAGGCGTGAGCCTCCTTACAGTTAAGAGCAGCAGCTGCGGCTACTCTTGAGGCTTTGGTTAGCTGTCCAGCATTCTGTTCAATATATACAAGTATCATCTAAATAACCTTTGCTTCGTTCTTAAGTTTCTCAACCAGCTCTTCAACTGACTCGACTTTAATGCCAGCTTTTCTCTCCTCTGGAGGAGAAACCTTAACAACCTTAACTACAGGAGCCGCTTCTACACCCAGATCAGAAATCGAAATCTCTTCAAGCGGCTTTTTCTTGGCCTTTACAATTCCAGGAAGGGATGGATAGCGCGGTTCATTCAACCTGAGGTCCGTAGTTACAACCGCCGGTAAAGCAACCTTCACTGTTTCAAGTCCTCCATCGACCTCTCTAGTGACATTGGCAGATTTCCAGTCTCCTGCAACTTCCAGTTTAGAAGCAAAAGTTGCCTGAGGTAGGTTTCTGGCACTAGCTAACAATTGACCTGTCTGACTGGCATCGCTGTCGATGGCCTGTTTACCCATGATCACCATGTCATAACCATCACGCTCGACTATTTTATCAAGCACCTTGCTAGCAACAAAAGAATCTGTCTCTGTGTCACAAACAACTAGGATCCCTTTATCTGCACCCATCGCAAGTCCAGTTCGAATTTGTTCAGTAGCCTCGGACGGCCCCAAGCTTAACACAGTAATTTCAACTTCAGGATTGGCTTCCTTCAAGCGAACCGCTTCTTCAACAGCTATCTCGTCAAAAGGATTAACAATCCACTTGATTCCGTCTTTTTCAATTCCAGAACCATCTGACTTTACTTTGATTTTAATTTCGTAATCAGGAACCCGCTTAACAGGGACAAGTATTTTAGGCATGTTAGGTCATCACTTAAAAAAATTGATAAGAGTGGAGAGAGACTGAATCTTACCATCGCCTCTCATCACAATAAATATGATGACATATTTATAGAAAAGGTTTGAAGAAAGGGCACTAGATTAATAGCCAACCTGGAATAGTTTCAGGGTGTTTTAGTGCTAATTATACAAAAAGCCATTTAACCGGGCTTAGTGAACCTAAAAAAGCACCCAACCTAACAGCACTTACTGAATGAGCATGAAAAACCATCCTCTCCCCAAATGGGAAGAGGTTTCTATATTTAAGAAAAAACTTAGGCTACATAACTCGCAGAAATTTCAAGACCGTTTATCTCCTTAGACCAACCAATACATCCGATTGTCCCGCCACTCATTTCTTCCAAAGGAGGCCGGGGCTCAGAATTCATTTGGGTTTCAGTTCTTACACCCCAGGCAAGACTTGCTAGTTCTAATCCTACGGGAAAAAGGTCTTTTGAGTCGAAGACTTTCTTTGCAAAGGACTCCGCACTTTTTCCTAATCTCCCTAAATCGTTACTCATCGTGGTAAACCCCTCAAACGATAAGTATCCCCTTGTGCCATCTGGAGCCTTAAAAACTACGTAGTCCCCGGTTGGCGGCTGCTCAACTGGTTCTTCGACAGACTCAACCGAATCATTGGGGAACCAACCAAATAACGCGTTTAAAACCTTTTTCATTTTTTCTACTCTATTCTCAGCACATGCTGTTAGCTTGGGACTTCAATACTATAATAAAAATAGGCATTAATCTATCTTGGCATAATATACTGAAAGTAGTTTAAATTCCTGTTTAGCCAAAGCTTGCATGAGGTTTCATTACCACTGTTGTCTGACAGTTCTAGCGCACTGCTTATACCCATCGAGGTTGGATACAAACCAAGCCGAAATTTAAATCAAGTTGAGTATATATAAAAATTGAACTGTGAGGAGAATAACCTTAACTGGATAAAACATGTTCAATTTGAAGAACAAATAGTGAAAGCGAAAAAAACTAGGCGGCCCTTTAGCTATTATTTACAATAGCGGGCCGCCTGTTCGATTAAATACTAGGCTGCGGCTTTTTCCAGAACTGGCGCAGGCCTGACATCCATGACTACAATAACATTGCAGTTTCTAAAAAACAGCGGCCAAATACTCCCGGGCCAATTAACCGTAGGCTCTCCAAGGACTCTAACAGAAATCCATTCCTGAGTATCTTTGAGCTCATCGCAAAATCTGCAAGCCCCTTTTCTTAGCTGTTTATCAGTCACTTTTCTGGCAAACTTCTCTCTAAGGGGAAGCTTCAATATCAGTCGTCGAGTACCTCCCTCAGGGTCGGGAAGTCCATGTCTTTGGCAATAGTCTCCAGCAGGATCTACTAATCCTACCGCTAAGCCCCTATTCGCCCAGACACTGTCTCCATGTCGGGCATTGTCAATCCGACGCCACAAAAGCTTTTGCAAACTCTCTGTGACCCCAGAGATGTTGAACAGAGGCTCGCTATTTCTATGTTTCATTTTCTTCTCCAAATTGGTTAGGTGCTAAAGGCACCCTGCAAACCTTTCAAATCTAATAAAGACAAAGGTTTCCAGGGTGCTCTAGCCCTCCCAAAACAGAAGAATATTTCAAAGAGAAACCCAAATAAAAACTATTTCTCCCTCACAGCCAGCCCATTCGAACGTTCGTACTCAACAATAAAGAATCGGCAGACTGGAAAAGATGGTAAGATTGTCAGCTGACAATCTGTTCACAAACTCCACAAATATAAATGAAAAAGATCGGCGGCCTTACTTAAAAAAAATGGTTACTGAAAGCAAATAAAAACGCCCTTTCTAGGCTCATAACTTACGGTTCTAGAGCAATCTTATCAAGCATTCCTGCCTAAAAAACAGCTTATGCTCTATATACTGAAACCAGTTTAAATTCTGAATTTGGCAAGTGTTTCCAAGAGGTTTCAGTATATTTGTTGTCGGGCAGTGCTCTGCACTGCTTATAGACTTTAGAAACTAAGCCTAAATAAGCGGCCATCAGATTCTGGTTCTTCAAGGACATACGAAAGAGCTATCTCTAGCTCTCTTCGGCCCCTTCAGAACCCTCTGTGGCTTTATCTGCGGGCGGCGGAGTCTCTTTAACAGGAGGCTTTGTAAAACGCCTTGTGATTCTACCTTTGGTTAAGTCGTAAGTGGAAATCTGTACCAGCACGTGGTCACCCGGTAAAACTCGGATATAATACTTACGCATTTTACCTGCGAGGTAGGCGATGATCTCATGGCCATTCTCACACTCTACTCTAAAGGTAGTGTTGGGGTAACACTCTTTAATTACCCCATTAAGTTCAATGTAATCTTCTTTTCCCATCTATCAGCCTACTCCTCAGAGGAATTTCCATTGGGGGAACCAGCAACACGACCTCTACCTCTCGAACCGGAAGGCTTTCTACCGCCACCACTACGTGAGCTACTGCCTCTTTTCGAAGAGCGCTTGTTGCTGTTACCGTTTCCATTTCCTCCCCCACCTCTAGACTTACCGCCAGAGCTGTTACCACCACTAGAGGACTGTCCGAACTGGTGGTGAGTTAGAGGAATATAACCTGGTGGGTATTTTGTATTAGACATTTAAAACTTTCCTTTTTGGTTTCTAAAAATATTAAAACTAAATCGTAAATATTATTTATTAAGGTAAAAACTAGGAGTGCAAATCGCCAATTTGTCTGAATTTTTGGTAACGCTGTTCCATCATCTCCGCTAGCGGCATCCCCGTAAGTTCAGAGAGATGTTTTGCAATTGCACCCCTGACAGCTTCTGTTGCTCCCGAGAAATCCCTGTGAGCTCCTCCGTCAGGTTCGGGGATTACCTCGTCCACTATTCCTAGCTCTTTAAGTGACGGAGCAGTAACCTTCAAAGATTCAGCAGCTTGCTTCGCGTATTCTGGAACTTTTTCTGGGTCACTCTTCCCCCACAGAATTGAAGCACAGCCTTCTGGAGTTATAACTGAGTAAATTGAATTTTCAAGCATCAATAGACGGTCACATACACCCAGAGCCAATGCTCCTCCACTACCCCCTTCTCCTATAACGGTAGATATGATTGGTGTCTTTAATCCTGAGAGAACATGAAGACAGCGAGCGATAGCCTCAGCCTGCCCTCTTGCTTCAGCTTCGAGCCCCGGATAAGCACCTTGAGTATCAATGAAGAGCAACAATGGTAGTTTAAACTTCTCAGCAAGTTTAAACAAACGCTGCGCTTTTCGGTTACCTTCTGGTTGGGTCATTCCGAAGTTTCTTTTAACTCTCTCTTGGGTGCTTCTTCCTCTCTCGTGGCCAACGACCATCACCGGACGCCCATTGAACTTACCTATGCCACCAACGATAGCAGCGTCATCAGCAAAAAGACGATCACCATGGAGTTCAATGAAGTCTGTAATAAAAGATTCGATATAGTTGCTTGTAAACGGTCTTTCGAAATGTCTGGAAATTCGAACAGTTTGGTAAGCCGTCATGTTACCGTAAACATCATCACGGGCTTTCTGCAGTTTTCTCTGAAGCTTTTCTACTTCAGCAACTCTAGATAAGTCACCCTGCTCAACTATTCCCCTTAAGCTGAGAAGCTCTTTCTCTAGCTCCACAACAGGCTTTTCAAAATCTAGAAACTGATTAAAATCGACCATTAAAATTTTTACCCAAGTTGGTAGTTTATCAACACCGCAGTTAGCTAATACTGCCCAGAGCAAAGTTTCACCCCCAACAAAATTTGTTAAGGGTGCTCTTCCAGAAACCCCAAAAAGGTTCCCCTAAATAGTTTCGAATATTGGGAAGCTGGCTTACCTAGCCTTTTAAAAGCTCATCTGCCCTTCACTGCCTGGACTAAAGCTTCACATTCGTAAACGGCAAGAAAAAAACCTGGCCCGATAAATCTTTATCTGAGCCTTCCTCTAGAAAACCATTCAAAAAGTTTTCTGCTGCCGTTTCACTTCCAAATCGTTCACCGATTAGGGCTGAAATATCACATATAGATGAGGGCTCCAAGCCCTCACTAGGCCCAAAATCTAGATAATTCCATCCCAATTTTAATGGTTGATTTCTCCACCAAGTTAACTGCCTCTTAGCCAATCTTCGGGTATCTTTCTGCATTTCTTCAACGGCCTGAGATTTAGAAATTTCACCTGAAATAAATTGAGCAGCATGCCTGTAGCCAACTGCATTAAGCTGCTTACAATTAGGGTATTTTTCCTGAATAGCTTTAACCTCTTCAACCAGTCCAGACTCCCACATTGAGACAACCCTACTATTTATCTTCTGATAGAGCTGTTCTCTCTCAGGAAGCAGAGCTATCACTAGAAAAGGTTTCTCTTCAAAGTTATAAACATGCTGATTACCGTGCTTAAGCTGAAGCTCCCTGATCGAACTTCCCGTTTCAAGAAAACACAATATAGCACGACCAGTTCTAGCTCTATCAGCAGTCTGTATTTCAGCTGCGGAAACAGGATCAATTTCTTCAAGCCAGCGGTGAAGCTCTGCAGCGAAACCTTGCTCACCATGTTCCTCAATCAAGCTTTTACTCTTTGCTTCAAACGTAGCTCTTACCTCTTCAGAAACAGCTGTTTCATCGATGAGACCATGAATGACTGATTGTAAATATAAACCGGAACCCCCTGCCAAAATCGAAGGCTTTCCCATTTTAGCGATCTCTTCAATCTTTTCTCTGGCGAGGCTCGCAAAACTCCAGGCATCTATTTCTTGGTTTGGCTCAAAGGTGGAAAGAAGATGATGCTCAACTCCTTTCATTTCTTCTGCTGTAATTTTCCCAGAGCCAATATCAAGCCCATTATAAAGCTGCACACTATCCGCATTTATGATTTCAGCATCTAGCCCGATTGCAATCTCAACTGCTAAGTCCGATTTGCCACTGGCAGTAGGACCAGATATTCCAATCAAAGGAAGGTGACTATTCATTTTCTTCAAACCAAAACTTAGAGAATTAACCCAGTCGACCAAAGCGGTCT
Source organism: uncultured Bdellovibrionales bacterium (assembly GCA_964510575.1). Taxonomy (GTDB): domain Bacteria; phylum Bdellovibrionota_C; class UBA2361; order SZUA-149; family CALKYB01; genus CALKYB01. The sequence goes on from CAZECN010000020.1 coordinate 53,376, forward strand.
TCGAGTTCATTTTTGGTGAAGAACTGAACCACTGGTCTGCCATGAGGGCAAAAAGCGGAACCCTTGGTAGTTTCCAAACTGCTAACTAGACTCTCTGCTTCTTCTCTCTTTAGCTCTCTCCCGGAACGAATCGAGCCATGACAAGCCATTCGAGCAATTATATCGTCCCAAGCTTTCTCAACATCAGATATAAGACTTCGCTCTGAAGCAAGATCCAACATTTCTCTCAATAGTTCTTCAGGGTCGAGTTGCCCCAGAGGAGCAGGGGTTCCTCTGACTGCTACACTACTATCTCCAAAGATATCACAATCTAGACCAAGTTTTCTGAGCTCATCGCTACAATTTGTAAAACAGTCGTATTGAAAAGGTTCCAACTCAACTGTAACTGGAACCAGAAGTTGTTGAATAGCAACTTTACCCGATTGAAGGTTCTCCTTTATCTCAACAAATTTAATAATTTCATGGGCAGCATGCATATCTAGAATTGAAAAGACATCCCGACCCTCAAACAAGAGGTAACATTTAAAAACTTGTCCCACGTAACGCATGTCACTTAGAAGCTCAGGCTCTTGTTTCCCAATAGTAGGCGCATTTTTAAAAGGCGTCTGGGGCAAAGACGGATCAACTGCAGGTATAACTGCTTGAGCATCTTGTTGCTCTTTTTCTAAAAAACCACTCTCAAAAAACCTAGGGGCCTCAGAAGAAACCTCCCTTCTTTTAAAAGGCACCACTGCTTGCTGTTCAGAAAAATCCTGGCGAGAGCTCAGTCCTGCATGAAAGCCCGTGCTCTCATCTGTAATCGCACGCTTAACGGACCGAGCAATTACCTTAAAGACTTCGCTACTAAGTCTAAACCTGACTTCGGACTTCTGAGGATGAACATTTATATCCACATCAAGAGGCGGGACTTTCAAACTTACTATCCCAACCGGGTATTGGCCGGGCTTAAGCATATTGCCGTAACCCTCTCGCACCGCTCGAAGCATTAGCTTGTCTCTAACTGCCCTACCGTTAACCAACAACCTAAGTTTGTTAGCTCCGCGAGCTGAGTTAAGTGGTTTTCCTACTAAACCTTCAACCTGGTAGGGACCTGACTCAACCTGCAATAAATCTTTAATTGAAATAAAATCAGTTGATTTTCCAACAATCTGCCCAGCCCTTTCAACAAAAGTCTCAACCGCTGGCAAAGTTATAACTGTTTTACCTTCAGAAACCAGTTCAAAACGAATCGCCGGATTTGCTGAAGCTAGGTCATGAACAACTGACTTAATATAGCCAAGCTCGGTCTTATCCGTTTTTAAAAACTTCTTCCTCGCTGGGACATTAAAGAAAAGATCCTCAACTGTAATGGTCGTCCCTAAAACTTGAGAACCATGCTCTACAACTGGTTTCTCCCCCCCAGCCAAGGAAACTAAAACTCCCTCCCCTTCGCTAGACTGAGAACGCAAACTAAACCTAGACACTGCTGCAATTGATGGAAGCGCCTCTCCTCTAAAACCCATAGAGGAAATTTCTAATAAATCTGAAGTTTTAGAAATCTTAGAAGTTCCAAAGCGTTTAATCGCAACCAAGGCATTGGACGCTGACATGCCACAGCCATTGTCTTTTACCGTAATTCTCGCTCTTCCACCTGTCACAACCCCAACAACAACTTTGGAGGCCCCACTATCAATCGAATTTTCAACCAGTTCTTTAACAACTGAGGCAGGACGTTCTACAACTTCTCCAGCTGCGATCTGATTAACGACCAAGTCATCCAATATCCGGACTTCAGGATCGCTAACAGCAGCTATTCGTTTGACCTGGCCTGTCATTTCAACTCCGGTTTCAACTTAACAACGCGCGTCATGGCTCCTCTACCGATGCCCTTTCTAAGAGCTAGCTCAACAGACTCACCAAGCTCTAAGTTTGCTAAGGCATCCTGTATCTCTGACTTCGACTGCACTGGCTCCCCGTTCACACCTAGTACAAACTCCGTATTAAGAGGGAGGTCAGATCGGTATTTAATGCCTTTAATACCAGCTCGGTCTGCTGGACCACCGGGTTGAACATAAACTATTGCTGGCCCTATTTCTGTATCAAGTAGAAGCACGCCCATCTTAGGCTTCAGAACACGTCCATGTTTTAAAAAATCAACAATGACACGCCTAACTGTCGAGACTGGAACCGCTAGACCTATACCGTCACTTCCCCCACTATTTGTGAGAATGGCAGTATTAACCCCGATAACTTTCCCAGCCATGTCCAGGAGAGGACCACCTGAATTACCGGGATTAATCGCTGCGTCGGTCTGAATCATATCTTCAATTAGTCTTCCCGACTGCGAACGAAGAGTCCTACCTAAACTTGAAATTATCCCCGTTGTCATTGTCCGCTTCAGACCAAAGGGATTACCTATAGCCATCACTCTTTGCCCAGGGGCTAGGTTTGCAGACTCCCCTAACTCTAAAGCTACTAGATCATCAGGTGGATCAACGATAGAGAGCAAGGCTAAGTCAGTGTCTACATCCACTCCAATACGTTTTACTGTATAAGAATCTCCACCAGAAAGTGTAACCGTAGCTTCGATAGCATTGGCGAGCACGTGAGAGTTAGTAATGATGAAGCCCTTCTTGGCATCAATGATAAATCCGGAGCCGCTTCCAACTCTTATCCTGGGGTCGAAGAAATTACCGGAGGAAGACTTAGTACTAACATTAACCACTGCTCGGCTAGCAGTTTGATAAATGTCGATAACTCTCTGCTCAGCACTGGTCCTTGGTGCAATATTACCTTTAGCATGAACCTCTTTAGTAGGTTGTTGCTGACCAAGCCAAAAGGCTAAGGCCAAGGCTAATAGAATAACAGTAAATTTGAGGGTTTTAAGCAATTTTCTTGAGCCCGTATTTAAGTTAGTGCAGACTACTTCCTGAAATCATCAAGGAGAATTCTTCTAATGTCAAAAAGCTCAGACCTCAAGGAAATTTCTAATAAAAAAGGCCTAGGTCAGAAGGTGGTTTTCACCAATGGTTGCTTCGATATCTTGCATGTTGGGCATCTTCGCTATTTGCAAAATGCCAGAAATCAGGGAGATCTTCTGGTAGTTGGTTTAAACAGCGATAAATCTGTCTCTAAGCTAAAGGGCCCTGACAGACCTATAATAGCCGAAAAAGAACGCCAGGAGATGCTACTAGGTCTAAAACCCGTTGATTTTGTTATTGTCTTTGGGGAAGAGACACCACTCAACTTAATCAAGGAAGTGGAACCCGATGTTCTGGTTAAAGGTGGAGATTGGGCTGTGAAAGATATAGTAGGCAATGAGGAGGTTACTGCCTCCGGAGGTGAGGTTAAGTCTCTGAATTTTGAGCCTGGCAATTCAAGCACTACAATTATCAAGAAAATTCAATCTCTCTGATCTAAATTAGCTTTTGCGAGCCTAAGTCCTTGGTGGTAGCTTTTTTGCTGGCAAATAAAAACTCATCGTTCCTCCCTTCCACTATGACCAAGCTATCTAAATTTTTATACTTATTACTGTTTTGCCTAGTCTCGCTTTTCATCGCGGCTTGCGGCTCTGATGAAGATGAAGAATCACAAAACAATGCTCAGCTTAGGTATCTTAACGCTTCAAGCATCTCTCCAAGAAGCAGCATCATTCTCGGAGTTGATCTTGACAACCCTCAAGACACATTCACTCTAAACTTTGGAGAGTTCACCAATTATATTTCCTACAATCAGAATCAATTCGAATTTTTAGCATTTAGAGAATCTTCGCCTGTTTTTGATGATCCTGAAAGAATAAGTGTCAGCGATGGGGATTATGAAACTATAGTACTTGTCCAAGAAAATGGGGTAGATCGTTTCACCTCTTTCACCGACCTGAATGAAGAGCCTCCAGGAGGAACATTTAATTTGAGAGTAATCAACCTTTCTGAAGACACTGACTCAGTAGATTTTTACTTCATTACTTTAGGAGAGAGTGTGAGCAATATCGAACCCACTGAGTCAAGTGTTGGCTTCTTGGACGACTCAGATTATTTCAACGCGACTAATAGAGTTCAAGGGCAAAGAATTGCAATTACTTCGGCTGGAGGAGACAATATTATTTTTGATACTGGCCCCATTACATTTCAGACTGGTAAAAATTTTAGTCTTTATCTGCTGCCTACTCTGTGAGGAAGAACTCTGTCAGGCGGGATGATCGTTGAGGACGGAGACCTCTAGTC
>CAZECN010000021.1:0-9969 GCA_964510575.1 uncultured Bdellovibrionales bacterium
CTATAATTATGCCGGGCTCTGACAATTTTCTAATTGAGCAAGCCTACGTTCACAGTTTTAACAGGGCTAACCCCAACTCACCTGAAGTTTTAAGCCAACTCACAGAAAAGCTTGAACTCCTACAAAGCTTATTAGCTGATAAAGGAATTTCTTTCACTTTCCTGATTACTCCTAGTAAAGCCGAAGTCTATCCAGAAAAAATTCCTGATAACTTTCTTCATCCAGAACGAGATTCCCGACAAAGTGACTACCTTACTTTTTTACAATCAACCAAAGACAAGAAAATAAACCTGGTTGACGCAGCCAAATTAACCAAGGAATTAAAAAAAACAAGCAAGCACCCAGTCTTCGCCCCCGGAGGCATACATTGGTCATACTTGACTGCGTGTAAAGTATCACAGGTTTTAGTCGATGAAATTGCCAACCAACTCTCAAAAGATCTTCAAAGACCTGTTTGTGAACCGGTGGAATTCAGAACAAAGCCTTATGGTACCGAAACTGACATGCTCAGACTTCTGAACCTCTGGGATGAGACTGCCTGGAAAGCTCCCTTTCCTTACCCACCTATGAAGAAAAGCTTCTATGACGCTAAGAAATATCACCCAACAGTACTTGTCGTCGGCGATTCTTTTTCACTAACTCCTCTGCACTTCTTTGATAAAGATGGGACATTTAGAAAAAGAAGGCTGATGTACTACTTCAGCACTGAGTACAATTTTTGGACAACTCCAAAGGAAAAGGGTTTTAAAAAGAATAGCAATGTCAGAACATATCCCGGAAAAATTAAAGCCGACTGGGACAAGATTCTAGAGGACCGAGACGCTGTAGTAATATTTGTTAATGAAAGAGACATTGTTTCTGCTGGACATGGTTTTATTGACCACATCTTAAACTACTTACAGAAAAGCACTACGTAGTTTCCACTTTAATGACAAGGAAGACTAAGATTCTAGGAGATGAATATCCTCAGGCTCCCCTATGATTGCAACTTGGTCGCCAACCTCAAGAACAACATCCGCTGTAGCTATAATGATCTCACTATCTCGCTCAATGAGAGCTATAATACAAGAGTTTGGTAAATCTATATCGGCAATTTTCTTTCCCACTTGCTGACGAAGCTCTTCCACTTCAGATACAGGTCCATGGTAAAAGTGATCATCTCTCATCAATATCTGGTTCAGTTCACTTTCTGATTCAGCTGCTAGCCAACGCTCAAGAAAATTACCGCTTTGCACAACTTCTGCCAAATGACCCGCAAGCCTTAAATCGAGACCCACTGGTTTTTCTGGAGTAATTAAAAAGAACAAACTGTGCGCCTCTTCTACTCCTTCGACCTCAATACTAGCTTGTGGACCAAATCGACAAACGATTAGCTTTGGCCTTGAAATAAGGTTATCGTTCCTACTTGCCAAAAAGAGTCCCTCTTCCACAGGTCGAAAATCCCAACTATGTCCGAGTAGCTCAGCACCACCTTCCTCCTCATCTTGAGCCTCAAAAAGATGAGATGAGGAATCTCTCAAAATCTCGTTTAGACTTTCTAGATCGTAATTTCCGAAAGGCAAATCAACGATAGCACTTCTAGCAATTAAAGTTTCATAAGACAGATTTTCCGACTGTGTCCTATCATGAATAATTGTCATCAGCTCGCGCTCAAGACCTTCATATTTATGCTGACCCAGTCTTTGATGAATATGAAAAATTGCTCCTCTTCTTTCCAGATTATCCGAGGCATAAAACTGATACCAAAAAAGACAAAGAATTATCATCATTCCAGTAAAAGCTATCGGTAAAAATCCCATTTCAATAACCAGCCAGAACGAAATCAATATTCCAAGTACAGGCAACCATGGGTAAAAGGGGGCATTAAACCCGGGACGATAAGAAGAAATCCTACTCTCTCGCATCACTATCACTGCCACACAAATGAGTCCGAAAAGTAGGAGCTGGAAGGCACTAGCTAACTTAGCAACTGACTCAACATCAAAAACTAGTAAAACCAGTATCATCGCAACAACAGTGGCAAAAACAGATAACGTGGGAGTGCCAAATCTACCAAGCTCAGCCAAACGCTCAGGTATTAGCCTATCTTTAGCCATTGCAAAAGGATAGCGAGACGCCGACATAATTCCCGCATTGCCCGTTGAGGCGAAAGCAGCAATTGCCGCTACTACTATCAACAACACACCAAGGTCATAGGGAACCCAAGAAAGGAAGGCACGACCAGCGTCGGCGATGGGGGTCAAGCTGCTATATAATTTGTCAGGAGGCAGTGTGTTAATAAGGATAATTGTGCCAAGGGTGTATATTATAGTTGCCGTCAGAAGAGATAAAATCATTCCAAGAGGAATATTAACATCTGGATTCTCGACTTCTTCGGCAACACTAGCCACCTTGGTCAGGCCGGCATAAGAAACAAAGACTAAACCAATAGTGGAGACAAAACCCACCATTCCAGACTTAAAAAACTCAGAATTACCTGAATTGGGAGCTAGAACCGATCCCAATTCCAACTGAAAAAGTCCAAGAGCGATAAAAACGGTCAAGATAACTACCAACACGCTGACAAGTATCCTTTGCAGCATCGAAGTTTCTTTTGCTCCCACTACATTTATAATTCCAAATGCAATGGTCAAAGCTATGGCTAACAAAGTTAGTGGTAGGTCAATATATACCTCTAGGTAGGCTCCCATTCCAACTAAAGCAAAAGAACTTTTGAAGACAACAGCAATCCAAGAACCTAGTCCACCAATGGTTCCAAGCAAAGGACCCATGGCTCTATCCAAAAAGTAGTAAGTTCCACCAGACTTAGGCATTGCAGTGGAGAGCTCTGCAATACAGAACATAGCGGGAAGAATTAAAAATCCCGCAACAAAGTAAGCAAGGTAAACAGAATCACCAGAATAGCTAGCTGCAATCCCAGGTAAGAGAAACAAACCAGAGCTAAACATAGCGCCGGTAGAGACAGAATAGACATCAAATAAGGTCAGGTTCTTCTTAAGAGTCGCCTCTTCTTGTGCTTCCTGGGTATCAGACATTTTCTCAGCTAAACCTACAGGGGATTTTGATCCAATTGCTAAAATAGACTCAGAAAGTCTATCAAGAATCAGTCAATCTTCGTAGGAAAATATGATGCTATTAATGGCAAAAGGATTTTGCAGCGCGAAGCGCTGTGATCAGCTATTTTTGCTAGAAAATAGCTGCAAAGACAAAATATACTGAAACTTCTAAAGAAAGCTTAAAGGCGAAGCCTTGGCTATGCTTTACCGAAATTTAAACTAGTTTCAGTATATACTGCGCCTCATTGAAATTTCAGTTTTGCTAGATAAAGCTTAGGTGCAGTATAAAGCCGAGCGTAAGCTTGGCCAAAAGAAAGGTATACCCATCCTAAAATATGGAGGAGAAGCGCAGCTTCGCAAGAAAAGAGCCTTTGAAATGGGCCTTTAGTACTTTTCTTGCCAAGTCCTTCGGACTTGCAGCATTTTTTGGCGCAGTATATCTGTCTAACGGCAGTGCTAACGCACTGCGTATACCCATCTAGGCAAGCAAAAAGCTAAACCGAAATTTAAATCAGGATGGGTATTTACGCTTTTCAAAGCATCGCCGATCAAGAGTCCCCTTTGAGAGCTTGATTCTTCATTTCCCTCTTCCTCATTGGCATGGAATCTATGAGAGTGAATAGCTCACTGAGAGCAGTATCAATGCTTCCATTAAATTTTATAGTTCCATCTTTTCCGATTAGAACCACCGCGCTTTTATATTTTGTGATTCCTGAACCAGAGACAAGTGTCTCAATGCTTCTCTCCTCTAGGGTTGAAGAAGCAAGTAAGGGAGGCTTGCCAAGCTGAACATAGCCCACCAAAAGATCTCTTTCCCTTACTGCATCCGAATATTTTTCCAAGCGACTTTCAACCACTTCTTTTTGATCTTCAGACAAGTAAAAATATATTAGAAGTCTATTTTTCCATCTGAAATCTTCTAGACCTACTGATGACATAGCCAATGCGGTAGAAAGAAATAGAATACAGCCAATTATTGCTCTAGTAATTGCCATGGTCTGGAGCTATCCTCACTAAGTTAAAATTACAACAGGAAAACCCTTTGGATAAAAAGAAGAACATACTGGCTATTATAGTCATTGCTTAATTCTGCTGCACCTCTCTCTGGTTCGCAAGCAATAGTGTCATTGGGGAATTAAGCCAAAATTTTCGATTGGGAAGCAACTCAATTAGCAGCTTAACTTCTGCTGTGCAGCTAGGTTTTATCAGCGGCACTTTAATATTCGCTCTCCTATCGCTCGCTGATAGATTTTCTCCTTCCAAGGTCTTCTTCTATAGCGCTATTGCTGGAAGCCTATCCAACTTGGCTTTAGTTGCAGAGGTAAACACTTTCTCAAGCATCATCAGTCTTAGGTTTTTAACCGGATTTTTTCTAGCTGGAATCTACCCAGTGGGGATGAAAATCGCCACTGACTACTACGAAGATGGACTCGGCCGATCCTTAGGTTATCTAGTTGGTGCGCTAGTGGTGGGCACAGCCTTGCCCCACTTACTGAAAGGGTTAGCCTTCAATTGGAACTGGCAATCAATAATAGTATCGACATCTACTCTCTCTGCCATTGGAGGCACCAGCTTTTTTTACTAGTTCCAGACGGTCCTTTTAGACGAGCCTCGCAAAAGTTTGAATTCAATGCTGTGAGTAAGGTATTCAAATCCTCAAAGTTTCGCTCTGCGGCTTTTGGCTACTTTGGCCACATGTGGGAGCTTTATACTTTCTGGGCTTTTGTCCCGGTAATTCTCGCTTCGTATCAAACAAATAATCCCCAGACTGCAATTAACATTCCCTTACTATCTTTTATTATAATTGGCTCAGGGGGCATAGCCTGTACTCTTTCAGGACATTTAGCTGAAAAAAGCTCGCCGGCCAAAGTAGCTTCAAATTCACTCTTACTATCTTTTCTATGTTGTCTAAGCTCTCCTATCTTTTTCAATCTGGCATCACTGCCTTTATTTTTGCTCTTTCTACTATTTTGGGGGGCAGTAGTAGTGGCAGACTCACCTCTTCTCTCAACTCTAGTAGCTCAAAACACTATTCCCGAGAAAAAAGGGACTGCCCTTACAATAGTTAACTGCATTGGCTACGCCATAACAATCCTAAGCATCCAACTTACCAGTTTAGCTTTGTTAAAACTCGACAGTTTTTTCGTATATATGATTCTATCAATCGGACCTGCCATAGGCTTAATCAACCTCTCAAAAATCACAATTTCTGAAAGAGTTTGAGCTACAATAGGTTATTTTGAAGTAGCTTAACTTTCCTTCCGTTCAGCCAATGCTCTCCGATACTACTATGTTTATTGAAGAAAAACTCTCTATCAAAACAATCCTCTATGCACTGTTCAATCTCTAGTTGCACTCTCTCCTGAGGAACCAATAGCTTCTCGACTTCATTTTCATTAGCCATAATCTACTCTCCGAAATTATCAGGTTAAAACCGACTCAATGCTAAACATCTATCTACAAGGCTATTCGCCGAAGTAGAGAAATGGTTACAGATTAAATCTATTGATGATAGAATTAGGGCATTTCAATTCCCTATTTTAGCCTATGGAGATAGCAAGGCTTAAATAGGTCAATATTTTCAATATTCAAACATAAACAAATTTACAAAAATAAGGTCAAGCATGAAAAAAAACGAAAAACTTAAAGGTTCCTGCCTTTGCCAAGCAATTAGTCTCGAAGCCACCCCTGTCAACACTAGCGTTGGAGCATGTCACTGCGATATGTGCAGAAGGTGGTCTGGGGGACCTCTACTAGTAATGGACTGCGGAGTGGGCACTATAAACTTTTCTGGAGAAAAGAATATTAGCGTTTACGATTCCTCGGAATGGGCGGAGAGAGGCTTTTGTTCTGCATGTGGAACCCACCTCTTTTATCGCTTAAAAAAACAAAACCAATATATGGTTCCAGTCGGGCTTTTTGATAACGAACTAGTAAATGAATTACCTAACTTAGAATTTGATCATCAAATTTTCATTGAGGAAAAACCTGGCTACTATGACTTCGCAAATGAAACAAAAAACATGACTGGTGAGGAAGTATTTAAAATGTTCGAAGACAGCCAGTGAAAGGAACTCGAAGGATATTTACTATATTTCAAGGAGGGTAAAAATTGAGAAGCCATAGGAGCAACTTCCATCTAAACCAACATTTAATGCTACTAGCTCTTCTTTTCTTACCCTCCGGCTGCTTCCCTACCAAGGCTGGTCCTCACTTAACTCATTTCAAAAAGATAGCGCCTGAAGTTGGAGAGATAGCTCCTAACTTCATTGCCTATGACGAAGAGGGTCGAAAAACTTTCTTGAATGAAATAATTGGGGAAAAACCTGTCGTTCTTCATTTAGGCAGCCATAGCTGTCCAGTATTCAGATACAGGCGCTTCAGCATGTCGAACCTCTATCGCGAGTTTAAAGAAAGTGTGAACTTCTTATTCGTTTATACTCAAGAGGCCCATCCTGTAGGTTCAAACAGCCCAGACAATGACAAAGAATGGGTCACAACCTTCAATCGTCTTCAGCGAGTTTTGATTCCTCAGCCAGACTCAATTGAAGAAAGAATAGAATTGGCCAAATGGTCAAAAAATGAACTTGGCATTCAGTATCAAATGCTTATTGATTCACTCGACAATAATAGCTGGAATTCCTACGGAAGAGCACCGATCCCCGGCTTCATTATTGATAGGGAGGGTCGAGTAGTCCTCAGCCAAGTCTGGTTAAATCCTGATAAAATTAGAGTGAAATTGAGACATCTTCTAGGGGAAGAACTAGGGTCGAACTCGTAAATTAAACCAGTTCTACAAATTTCTACCTGCTTATTAGCGCATTATCAGTCAAAAGATTGGATAAACTCTAAAAACTTCCGCCAACTAGAACTTTTCCTGTGCTTAGTTAACCACATCCGGCATATCTAACATTAACAGCTAGTTAGCTAACTTTTGGCCAGATCAAGCTCCAGATCTTGAATAGAATAAAGCCCTAGAAGCTCTATTTTTACCCCTGCGCTCATTATATTTAAGTACATAATTGCTTCATGGTTTTGATAAGAACCACATTTTCTATTAGACTCTGTCCCCAGAGCTTTAACTATAATTAATCAGTAAAGGTGAGTAACATGAAATTATTTTCAAGATCTTTAATTACCGGAGCACTAGTAGGACTTCTTAGTAGTAGCGCTTCAGCGACATCATTTTCTTATGAAGTAGACACATCTACTCCTCCAATGGATGCGATGCTAGTTGAAATAGGTGGAACCGCAGGTGACGCAATCGTTAGTTTTAACTACGACGAAGACACAGAGCTATTGGATGTAGAAGCTACTTTCTTTGAGAATAGCAGTGGAAGTATCGCCGATTTCTTTTTCTTCACCCTGACTGATGGTTCTGTTCCTTCACAGGGAATAACCAGTGAACAAACTACTATTTTCGTAGACCTAACAAACCAAAACGGTTTTAACATCTCGGGAACTCAGTATGCTGGGGAAGTTGATCAACCAATTGATGCTGCTAGCGGAGACGTAGTATTCTCATCTATTAGCGCTCCTTCATCTTTATCCCAAATCCTTCCTTCATCGGAAGTAATCAGATCTCAGATGGAAACTACTGTAAGGCTAACTCTAGCTAGTGAGTTCCTTCCTGGCGTGAGCTTTGGTTCAGAAGTAGGTGTTTGGTTGCAATACTTTGGACTTGAAGCTGACCAACTTGCTTACAATCCAGATGGAAGCCTTGCCGTGCTTAACCCTAGCATTAACTCCGCCGGTGGATACTCTTTCATTGACGTTGCTGACCAGATTGCGACTGCCTCAACTCCTGCTCCTAGCGAAGTTCCAGAGCCTGCGACTGTTGCTCTTTTACTAGCTGGTGTTGCTGGAATGGCTTTCTTCCGTAAGGCTGAATAGTTAATAAGCAGATAATCTTCTGATAAGAAGTTTATTGCTTTCAATAGAAAGGGCTCTGAAAGGAGCCCTTTTTTATTGTCCGAAAACTAGCTCAAAAACTTAAACTAGGAGCAACTCTACACGATGGTCAGAAAATTACCCTTCAGATACTTCGCATTAATTGTTCTCGGCTTCTCGCTAGTTGCTTGTAGTAAAACTTTTGAAAGGACAGAGCCAGTTGGTCAAAGTTTTCCAAGAGTTAAAGCTACTGGCCTAACTGGAGAAGAAGTTACTATTCCAGACCTATTTAGAGACAACCTAGTCGTTCTATTTATTGGATACGTGCAGGATGCCCAGTTCGATGTAGACCGCTGGTTGCTAGGCTTAAAGCAGCTTAAAACACCAGTTGAAGTGGCAGAAATTCCGACCATTCAAGGATTTGTTCCCGGTTTATTTGCCAGCCGAATTGATCAGGGAATGAGAAATGGAATACCTGAAGAAGACTGGAAGATTGTATTTACTGTTTACAAGGATGCTTCAGAAATCGCTCGCTTCTTTGGAAACGAAAAGCCAAGAAATGTCAGAGTCGCTCTTTTAGACCAAGCAGGAAAGGTCCTATGGTTTCACGATCGGGGCTTTAGCGCAGACAGAGCAATAGAACTAGACAAGTTAATTAGAAACTTAAAAGGGCAGCCTAAGAACTAACTTCCCAGTCTCGAAGCATTCACACAACTAACGTTGATATTTACTGACTGCGCTAGGCTACAGTCCATTGCAGATTTAGATCTAAGAGGAACTTCTAAAGACATTATTTCTCCAGATCCAAGTTCAAGACCATTTCCAGTTTCAGTTCCAAAAGGCTGAGAAAAACTGGCTTTTACTAATTGCTCAGACTCTTCCCTATTCTTGAGAATGACCTTCCCTGCAACAAAGTCCAATAAACAGCGCTCTCCCACATTCTTAAGTGAGAAGTTTAACAAACATTGATTTTCATCGGGACTTTCTAAAAAATATTTCAAAACTGCTACTTCTTCTAGAAGACCACTATTATCAAGCGGTAGAATATCAAAATCTAAACTAGACCCTAGTTCACTTTCAACAATGTTATTATTAGCGGTAGATTGAACTTGAGACGGTTCTTGAATCACTACAGAATTTGATGGGTCTTTAGCCTGGGAACTTCCACCACAACTAGCCATTAAACAAAGGACACCGACTAGCTTTGTAGTAGTTCGAAAAATTCCTTTCTTAGAAACATTGTCTTTTTCTGTATTCATTTACTTAAAACCTTTCAGCCTGAATCCTGGGGGGCAGATAGCCAGTAATAAGCCCACTAATATGCCCTGCACCCTCAGTGTAATAAGATTCCTAAAGGCCCAAATAGGTCGCAGAGCTTTTAAATAAAGAACAAACGCTTTGATTGAAATAGGAGAGGCTTAAATCTAAAGTAAGGCTGTAGATCTAGGTGCGTTTTGACGATTGGGGAATTCTTAGTGGATAGGAGAACGGCTAAATTACCCAAAACTAGGTTTCAAGCCAGCCCCCTTTGCTGAAAAACAATGTTAGGGGACTCGAAAAACGTAATCCTGAAGCTCCGAACCAACTCCTGTATTGGCCCGAATTACATTAGACAGCTTCATACCTTCTACTAACTCTAGCTCTTCAGCACTTAAGTCTCTTGAATACCAAAATCGATCTCCGTCCCTCAACGCTGAGAATTGGATACCGATTATAGTTTGAAATAAAGGGCCCACTTGTGACCCGCCACCTGCTGAGTCTTCAGCAAGTCCGCCTACCCACAGGTCAATATTATCGACAGAGCCATAGGTCTCACTAAGAGCAGTTTGTAAACTACTATCTCTGGTAATATCTCTAAAAGAAGTCGCTCTGCTTAGCCCAAGAGCTTCCCGGGCATCGTTGTATGAAGAAACCCCATGATCCCTACCTCTCTGAATATTTAAAGAAACGAGATCTAGTCCACCTGAACCAGGTTGCCCGAACAAGAAATTACGAACATCACTAATTACTTTCACATCAATCC
>CAZECN010000021.1:10069-47734 GCA_964510575.1 uncultured Bdellovibrionales bacterium
CATCAATCCAAGCTGTTATTTCATTCTCTTGCTGACGAGGATTACTTCGATCAGTTCCTGTACCTGAAATAAACCGAGCTCGGTTAAAAGATATTACAACTTGCCCTGTCCCCTGTGGATCGAAAAATGGGTCTCCAGCGGGAATTAGAATATCATTGGCTCGAGCATTGGCCCCTCCTTCCTCCACTCCATCTGTTAAATCAAGGTCGTGATCTATAAACTGTCCCCACTGCCATAAAAAATCACTTGTTCCAAAACTATTCGGAATACTTTCACCTTCTGCCTGGGCGCTTACCTGGTTACTAACTACTCTAGCACTTGGTCTACCCTCTCCTGAAAGAGTTGAAATCCCATCTCCATAGTTAACCGGGGTAAAACGTTGTAGGGCAATAAAAGAAGCTCCCCAATCTGCATACTCGGTATTGTTCCCACTGCCATTATAAGTGCGAACTTCTCGGTCTTCGGAAAATTCGGAACCAGCATCTTTTCTTTGACTTAAGGATAAATCCCTTCTTTGGTCGGCATCATTATCAATTCCCTGAGGAGATCCTCCTCCTGAGGAACTACTTGAACCTCCGTTACAGCTCGGTATAAAGCATAGAATCAACATCAATGAGAAAAACAATAAACCTTTTCTATTCGAAGAAGTAGTCACCTTGGTGCTCCTAAAAATCAATCAATATAATTAATAACACTAGCTAGGGTTAAACGGCAAAGAACTATGATGAAGACCGATTCTGAGCTTCCCTTGACTATCCCTAATATAGGCGAATGAGTACTCCACTTTAGTTTCTTCATTTTCACCTACAGGGGTGAAGAAATAATTCCCCATTGCCAGAGCAAAATTAGATTCCGTGACAATTTGCTGTTCACCAAATCTCACCTTAGCCCAAGGTTTAATCGCAAAACCATTGTCTTCAGACACTGAGCCGCCTACAAAGTAAGACAAGGCCTCCGTAAAGGTTATTCTAAACTGAACATCAGAAGCAAGGGTTGGTTTAAATAGCACTTTTGTTTGATCGTAAGCATATAGCTCTTTGATATGCTGTTCGGCTCGAGATTTATAGTCACCCTTTTCGAGGAATACTTTACCAATCTCAACTATCCCCTCACCCCAAGCATTTTGAGCACTTAGCACTTCCTCTTTTGTAATAGCTTCCATCTTGCCGTCTGAATAATAGTTCAACAACATGCCCATTTCCATGACTGAACTGGGCCTCACTTCGAGAGGTCAGTATTAGACAAATGGCGAAAATAAAAAAGGCCCCAGTGTTTATCCACTGGAGCCTTTCTACCTAGGACTTATTAGCCTAGCTCTACTGAAGAGCAGAGGATGAAGATAGTCCTGTTTCTGGCTCGATTCTTACAACCTCACCCACTATCTCTCTTCCACCAATTCCGGTCAGTCTCAGCCAGTTATTCTGACCAAGGAAGGTGTTGTAGCTAGCCACCGAAGTATCTCCACAAACTCCCCCGTCACTTCTTCTGGTATAAGCAGAGCTTACGTTTCCAGCTTCAGCATCTCTGAAGTAGAAGTTAGACTCTACACTCAGTGGCTGCGCGTTCAGCGCACATACTGTTGCTACTCCTGCTCCACCTGCTGGAAGTGAGCCATTGGTATTGATATGAGCCTGACCTTTAGCCGGGATACTAATCACTGCTGGGAAGTTCAGAGCAGACAGTCCACCTGTCGCCATTTGAACATTCACAGAAGCTTCCTCGCTGCCAAGGTTACTCACTACCAACCAGTTCTCTCCATCAGCACCCGAAGACACTGAAGCATACATGCAACCTGTCTCTCCAACAGCAGCGTCCGAAGAGCTTGAGAAATCAAAGCCTCCTGAAACTGCTGGGTTCGACCCGTAACGCATTACTCTTGCAAAGTAGCTTGCTTCTGGATCTGTTGGTATCAACTCAACTATTCCAACATTGCTTGGTCCAGGGTTCTCATGTCCTGCCTGTAGGTCACGTCTAGCTTGAGAAGGAATAACCACCTCCTCACTCTCAACTAGTGCTCCTGCAACATCATAGATGTTCTTTGTGAACCCTAGGTCTCCACCAGAGAGGTTTATCACCTCTAGCCAGTTGTAGACTGGGTTCGCTGCATCCGCAGGATTCAAGCTTGGTTGGAACGTATTGTAACTCGTATACGTTTTACCTGTGCTCATGTTAACCAGTGGCAAGTTCAGGTCAAAGTCATATCCACCTGAGCCTGAAGCATCTAGTTTAAACCTTGCTAGGTTTCCACTAATACAGCCGCTGTTCTCATAAGACAGAGTAACTGTTCCTACTTGGTCAACTTGGTAGCCTTCAAGAGCGTTCAAGCTAACATCAAGCTGAGAGTTTCCTGCAAATTCCATTACCTGGCTTGACCGCTCAATCCCATCTGCATCAAAGAGCGTAAGCTCTACTGCTTCTGCAGAAGGACAAGTGTTTTGAACAGTTAGGATATTAAACTGCTCAAGGAAGCCGTTCCATGGAACTACTAGTGGATTGTCCTGACTATCATCAAAGCAAGTTCCTGCTAAAGCCGATAAACTTGGCTCCGAGGTTCTTACTATCTCAACCAAACCATACTGGTCCGCAGTAAGGTTAAATGGTGGAGACTGAAGGTTAAGCTCTGTTGCTTGACCAGGGTGAACCCAACCAGCCTCAGAAGCAATCAACTCTCCAGCTGCGTCAAAGATGTTGATTACAACGTCCACGACCTCTGCTGGGATAATCCCTGCATCAAAGGTTAGGTTATTCTCTCCTTCTCCAAGAACAATGATTGGAGTTGAGCCTGTTAGAGGATCAACACTACTGTCTAGTGCTGGGTCCCCGCCTTGACCTTGTGGTGAAAAATCAAACCCTGTCGGTGGCGTAACTGTCACTTGGTAGTTCAAGCCTGGGAACAGATTCGGAAAGAAATACATTCCGTTTTCATCTGTTACAGAAGTAAACACTTGGTCATCTGTTCCACCAAGAACTCCGTCTAGGCCAAAACAAACAAGTGTTACGATAACACCAGGAACTGGTGCTTCACCTGGATCCTGGATTCCATCAGCATTGTCATCGAAGAATACTGTATCTCCAAGACTTGCTAGCGGAATAGTATAACCAAAGTCCTGGTCAAGATCATCTTCTACATCAAGAATCTCTCCAGTTACTGGGTCAATCACTGGTCCAATACTAGTAACACTCATGTCGTCCCCTGCTCCGTCGAAGTCAAAGGTCTGAGTTAGTCCTGGAGGCAAGGTAGAAGTATCTACCATTACTGTGTAGTCCCCTGGAGGCAGGTTATCAAACAGGTAGTTACCGTTTGCATCCGTGACTGCTGTATACGGAACTGCTCCTGGAAAGCCAGCTGGAACTACTGCGCCAGTTACCGGATCCTGAAAAATTGGATTCCCTAATCCATCAAGCAGCTTCATGGTAACGCCTGCTAGTGGAAGGTCGCCTGCATCTTCTATCCCGTCTGCATTCACATCAAGGAAAACTGTGTCGCCTATTGAACCTGCTTTCACCGGGGTACAAACATCGTTCGAAATAACGTCTAACGTTACAATCGCCGAGTTAGCTCCAAAGTTATTACAAAGCAGGTCTCCTTCAAGAGCAGGACCAGCATTCATCACAAGCGTTAGCTCAAGCTCACCTGACCCAGCTGTCACTGGAGGAAAGGTAGCTCTAAAAGCTGTAACAGTTGACGGGTCTGCCGGAAGTGGTCCCCAAATGGTTGTTCCTGTCCCAGCTTGTGCTGTGGACGGCACATCAGTTGCCGGGTCAATCAAACCATCTGAACAAATCAGGTCAAGTTGAGCATTACCTGTTCCAAAAGCATCTCCTGCTGGCCAGTTGTTCGGATGACATGGACGATGATCAACTGTTGCATAAGGGTCTGCCGTATACTCAAACGTCTCACCAAGAGCTCCAGTCACTCCAACAAACAAGGCGTTTCCACCAGCTACATTTGTATGAGTGTTAGGGTTAGATGGAACAGTAGAGTTAAATCTTAAAGTTCCTGGATCACAGTCATCGTTATGAGACAGAACATCAATAATCTGACCTTCTCCAACGTCTCCACCTAAGCTGAAATACTTCAAAGTTGTAGTGAAATCCGAGTTAGGAAATGTACATGGCTCTATCTCTTTCTCTACTCCAAAACCAGCCTCGCCTAGAACAGTTACTGATGCACTTGAGCTATGTCCCGAAGTTGCTGTAGCAATACAATCCTCCTCAATGGGATCTCCTCTAAAGTCAACCGCCCCAATACAGTGGCTAGTGTCAGTGAATGCTGCGAGGTCTGAAGCAATCTCGACATCATTTCTAAAGTTACCAGCTGAAACACCATTATCAACTACTGCGTTAAGAGTAATCGCCGGCATCGGGTCACCCACCTGATAACCTGGTATTGTCCAAGTTACCGTTTGTCCCGAAACTGCGGCTGTACAGGTTAGACCAACAGCGGCGTAAACCGCAGCACAATCATCACTTACATAAGTCAGCCCATTTGGCAGAGTGTCGGTAAGTGTCATTGTGACCGCTGTTGTGTTAGCTCCACCAGTTCTAGGTTGGATACTAAATACTGCCGGGTCTCCTCCCTGAAGTGGCTCTGCTGGGAAAGGAATTGTAGTCTTACTTACTCCCATAGATACTGGAACAACAAAAACCCTGTCATCAATCGAAATATCGAATGAAAAAAGTGGACTTGTTGGATCCGTATCTACGTTAAACAAGGTTGAAGCGGTTGCCCCACTGTTTGGCGCTATCCAGCTTCCATTCCAAGTACCATTATCTCTAAAAGTAGCTGGCGAGTTGGGAAGGAATGTACCAACGGGCGCAGTTGGCAGAACCATCAAGTTAAACGAATAGAGCATAAAACTTCTATCCAAATCCGGGGTCGTTGCCGCAGCAAGGGCAAAATAATCTCGGTTCCACATCATTCGAATCCTAACTACAGAAGGAGCCCCCCCTGGTAGTAGATTATAATCAGTAACCCAGTCAGAAGCGCCGTCTCCATCTAAGTCATCCTCACAGGTGGCAGTGAGCGGATCATCACCTGTCACGCTATAATCAACCGCTGAAAACTCCAAAGTTCCTCCGTGAAGCGAGGGGTCGACTTGGAAAATATTCCCCATTGCTCCGTCATCAGCAGTAGACAAGCTATTAAGTAGGTGAGCAGCTGTTATTTGAGGATTGAATTGGGTATGAAGTCCTGTAAGCACCCCTACACCACCAAGACTATCCCATACCCATAGCACACCCGGAGAGTTAACTCCTTGGTCAGAAATATATGGACTAAGCTGACTAGTTCCATCATCACCAGCGAATTCAAAAACACTAGTGTCAATTGTATCGCAAATCCCAGTTAAGTGATTTTCAAACCTGTGGTCAATTAGTTCGATAGTAGTTTCAACTAGCTCGCCAGGAACTGCTGTTCTTGCTCCAGTTCTTGAATTTCCTCGACCATCAAAACTTTTCTGAAAGCCTGCTGGGCCAGGCCTTAAAGCTAAAACTGGAAAATCAGCAAAGCCTATTTCTGGTCCAGGGTCAACTTGAGGAGGAGTACTTCCTGAAGTAGTTAGAACCCCAGGACCGCCCCAGTCAGTAAGTTCAGCCGTGTTTTCGATAAAATACATTTCACCAGTAGAGAACCCATTTGGAATAAACAAGCTATCAAACGGTAAGAACATCGACACCGCAACAGAAGCTAGGGGCTGCTGAGTTACTGGTACTCCTGTAACGTCAATAGTTACTGGACCACCCGGCACTGCTTGCGTACATGTCACTGTTCCAACCGCTGAGGTGCTAACAAGAGCACAAGAATCAGCCATGTTTCCAGTAATCGCACCGAAAAGCTCTATGCCGTCATTCATAATTCCAGCAGCATTATCACTATTTCGAGTAGGATCATCGGAGTGTGTTCCGACCCAGGTGTCAGTAATTTGAAAACTCTGCGTTCCAGTTCCATCATCCTGAACAAAACCAGAGCCTGCATTGTAACCAAGGGTTACGTGCCAAACCACTCTAGTTCCTTCAACACCAAAAACTGAGGCCGGGAAATAAGTCGGGGCGTAATCAATTTCATCTTCAATTGGCAGACCATTAACCGACTTACTAACATTAACTCCGAATCCCGCAGTAATTAAAGTTTGAACTGGGCCACTGCCTTGGTTGGGACCTGGGACATTATTATCAGAATCAGAAGTTACTGAAGCCTCCATAAGCTCACCATTACTACCAGTAGCTTGTGCTTGGGGCATTATAACAAGCTTGCGTCCTTCGCTTTGGTCACCAAAGTTACAGATCAATGTGTCATTAAGGCCATCGCCAGTGGTGTCTAAAATCTGACTGTCTGGAACCACACCAGGAGTAGTTAGTTGAGTTCGACACTCAAGAGGAAGAGTTATCCAAGTTGCTTTATCATTAAGCGTAACAGTTCCAATAACGTTTGTGTCATCTGCATCGTTCAACGCAACCTCGACATTATAGGTAACCGTGTCAAAGTTTCGGACGACTAAGTTGTTTGGGCCATCATCCATCCCCTCAAACACACCTGAGATAGGGTCAAAAGTAGCCCCATCGAAAGGAGATGTTCCATCTTGCTTAACTTCGATCGTGCTTTCTGTTGTCGGAAGTTGCGCCGCCGGTAAAGCAAAAGCTGAAGCTGAAAAGAAAATTAAAAAGAACGCAGCAGTAAGAAAAAACGAAGGAAAGTTTTTCATAGTAGGAAGCCCTAGGTTATTGTTTATACTTTCAAAGACATTACCCCGCAGACTCGGGGATAAACAAGTAGGTATTTTCAACAAATTACAAGTTTAATACATATCAATTAAAGGGCGGCTCAGAGCAAAGCTCTCAGCTTTTTTATAACCAGTCCCCTTTCAACGATAGCTAGAAACCGATGTTTTTAATTAGTTTTGACCTAGAACAGGCTAAATTCAAACTACACTACCAAGCGCATTGTTGTCGACTCGAGCTTTGGATCGCACGGAACTTGAAAAGCTTCGTTTGCCAAGGTGGAACGGGAAATCTAAAAGCTTGATCAAAAATAGCATTCGAGGTCTGGTACTCTTTCCCCTGATACTCGACTTTCATTGCGACCGCTCCCTTTCCTCTGGTTCTAAATTTCATTTTTTTGAGCAATCGATCAAACTCGATTCGAGGAATTGACTGACCTGGTTTCGGCATCCTCCGGTACACCCCCCTACCATTTCGGGAGACCGACAAAACCTTCACAACATCCTCTTGAAAATTAAATATCTTGAAGGGATTACTTCCAAGGATCAAATGATTACTAACCTGACCTTCTGTCCTTAGGTTACTAAACATCGAAAAATTTCCTGCAGTCCTCAATCCCAGATAATTGCTAAAACCAAAAATAAATAGACAGACTACGCTAGCTGAATAGAGAACTGACTTCGGAAACCATAGAGGTCTAGTATCAATATTTCTTACAATATACTTAAAGGCAAATAATCCATAAACAAATGAAAAGAGAATTCCTTCTAGAAACTCATAGCTCTCCTGACCGTAAGGAATTCTCGATGGAGCAAAGTACAGTTGCATAGTTAAGCAGAAGGTTGCCAAAAAACCGACATGCTTAAGCAAGTCTTGATGTTCCAATCTTTCTAAATCTACAAACGACCATGCCAGTAGGACTCCAAGACTTGAAAAATCACTAAACCCCATTGGAGCGAGCATAAAATGAAGAGCAAGTAAGGTGTAAATCGCTACTTTTCTAAGCTTAGGCACAAGCAGTCCGAGTGGGATCATTCCCTCAATGACCAACCCCAAAGTGGGGGCCAAAGTTTCCAAAAGCTGTCTAACTGAGCTTAGGCTACGAGGAATTAACTCTAAATAACCATCAAGTTTTTTACCTGCACAACTAATTTCAGGATCTAAGAAATCCCAGTTCAACTTGTGAAAGAAAGTAAAGAAGTACAATACAAAGGCAAACAACCTTACTGTTCGTAATAAATCTGACAAAGGGACATCTTTACCCAAAACAGCCTTAAGCTGCGCTGGAAAAATGGCAAGTAATACTATCAAATATAAATTAGAATGATTGGCAATATTGGGGAATTTGCCCGCAGTAATATAAATGAGATAAGGGGTGAAAATTAAAAAAAGCCAGTGCTGTATTTTTGGATAGATCAGCGCCAGCATCAAAGTTAATACTATAACTGTAGTAACTAAGGTATTGCTCCAATCCTCCGCATAGTGAAACAAGCCACCTAAGACTAATAAGCTTAGTAGAACTGAGAAATAGGATTCCTCTTTGGCGTCAATCTGCGAAGACATCGCTATTCCCTAAAACTCAAGATTAGAACTAAATAAAAATGGCTGAAAAAACCTCTTCTCGCCCTTAACTTATGATGATTGTTAGGTAATTTAGTTTCAATACAAAATGATCGAATTTTTGAGTGGGATCTAGAGCTAAAATCAAACTTCAAAGCTGAAGATCAAAGCCATAACCTGATTTAACATGAACAAGAAACTAACAAACCGCTAACAAGTCTATAACTACCAATTATCCACCGGCATTAGAAAGTTTTGGTTCAATCAGAATCAACAATTTCCAAAAACCAAGAGACTCTAATTTTTATTGCCATAGCTGCTGTGAAAATTTTTCAGTCAATGATTATTAAATTGTCAGATACACAGCTACGAGTATACTCCGCCCCCGCTCCTTGAAGAGGAGCTTGTTCTTTTAAAAAATATTATACTGGTATAGTCGTCATTGAGCAGGGAATGTCCTCTGTCACTACTATAATAAGGTTAAAAAATGCACTTAGGTTTTTTTAAATATTCACTAACACTGAAAACCAACAAATCTACTGGCAATTATTTCAGCGAAATGGATCTTGAATTTAAAGATTTAAATCCAAATGCTATGATTTCTAAACGTCGAAAAGCAGTTCTTTGCCTAATTGAGGATCTAAACAATTTATCTTCACTATCAGACAACAACAGAGAAGTTAGACGTTTAATTGAAAAATTACCTAGCAGACCTTGGGAAGATCAATCTTTTTCTTTCAATGATTCCTTCGATATTCAAAGTCCAAAAGAACTTGAAATGAGTTGGCAAATTATTGTCAACGTCGAGATTAGTGATATCATGATCTCGAGCGCTTCTGGTTCAAAAGCTAACAAAGCCGCTTAGGTTTACTAACAATCATGGGGAGGTAAGGATACCACCCCATGATCAAAGATTTAAGACTCAAGGCTCACTTCAGAATTAATAATACTCAGAGGTTAATTTAGAGGTTGTCAAAAGTTTATGATGTTCTTTGCTCAATGATGGCAACCAGAAAAAATTGCTTTTAAATAAGGCTTACCCAAAAATTCCTAAAATCTTCGGACTGTCCATGACTGAAAAGAATGCAAATCGTCGCTACATGGCTCCAGGCTAAGCTTCTTTATTTGATGCTTTTTACTGCGGCCGAACCTAGAATTTTCACCCGCTGTAAAACACATACTAGGAGCAGAAAGAGGAGTGATCTGACCATCCCCACTAAAATTGATTTGCTGAAGTTCACTATTTCCGCAGGTAGCTAGAGTCGCCTTGAACCAGCTTCTAACCCGGTAAGCTCAACGCAGACGTCATAGATAGGCATGTAGAGGATGCCACCAGAAAACTTACTCGAGTCAAAAGTCTGATCTGATCCCAATTCCCCTTGGTAGGAGTAACAGGTGTGAGCTTGTAGACCATTGCCAGGATCCACATTTTTATTACCCCCAGCTATATCCAGACAATACTCACTAGTAACACCATCAAGCTTAGCCTTAAGAGCTATTTCCACTCCATCTCCACTAATAAAACTAGCAGCCTTCGGGATGGCTGACTCTGGAGTAGCCGAACTAGAAATCCTTGAAGCAGTCTCACAAGCCGCTAACCAAATGGCCAAAACTAACAAGACAATAGTTCTTCTTTTCATGCTCCTACCTCAAATCTTTAAAATATTATTGAAATTCGCTTTTAGGTCTTAGGATAGCTAAATTGCAATACCAGCACTGCAAATAAAAAAGGCCCCAGTGTTTATCCACTGGAGCCTTTCTACCTAGGACTTATTAGCCTAGCTCTACTGAAGAGCAGAGGATGAAGATAGTCCTGTTTCTGGCTCGATTCTTACAACCTCACCCACTATCTCTCTTCCACCAATTCCGGTCAGTCTCAGCCAGTTATTCTGACCAAGGAAGGTGTTGTAGCTAGCCACCGAAGTATCTCCACAAACTCCCCCGTCACTTCTTCTGGTATAAGCAGAGCTTACGTTTCCAGCTTCAGCATCTCTGAAGTAGAAGTTAGACTCTACACTCAGTGGCTGCGCGTTCAGCGCACATACTGTTGCTACTCCTGCTCCACCTGCTGGAAGTGAGCCATTGGTATTGATATGAGCCTGACCTTTAGCCGGGATACTAATCACTGCTGGGAAGTTCAGAGCAGACAGTCCACCTGTCGCCATTTGAACATTCACAGAAGCTTCCTCGCTGCCAAGGTTACTCACTACCAACCAGTTCTCTCCATCAGCACCCGAAGACACTGAAGCATACATGCAACCTGTCTCTCCAACAGCAGCGTCCGAAGAGCTTGAGAAATCAAAGCCTCCTGAAACTGCTGGGTTCGACCCGTAACGCATTACTCTTGCAAAGTAGCTTGCTTCTGGATCTGTTGGTATCAACTCAACTATTCCAACATTGCTTGGTCCAGGGTTCTCATGTCCTGCCTGTAGGTCACGTCTAGCTTGAGAAGGAATAACCACCTCCTCACTCTCAACTAGTGCTCCTGCAACATCATAGATGTTCTTTGTGAACCCTAGGTCTCCACCAGAGAGGTTTATCACCTCTAGCCAGTTGTAGACTGGGTTCGCTGCATCCGCAGGATTCAAGCTTGGTTGGAACGTATTGTAACTCGTATACGTTTTACCTGTGCTCATGTTAACCAGTGGCAAGTTCAGGTCAAAGTCATATCCACCTGAGCCTGAAGCATCTAGTTTAAACCTTGCTAGGTTTCCACTAATACAGCCGCTGTTCTCATAAGACAGAGTAACTGTTCCTACTTGGTCAACTTGGTAGCCTTCAAGAGCGTTCAAGCTAACATCAAGCTGAGAGTTTCCTGCAAATTCCATTACCTGGCTTGACCGCTCAATCCCATCTGCATCAAAGAGCGTAAGCTCTACTGCTTCTGCAGAAGGACAAGTGTTTTGAACAGTTAGGATATTAAACTGCTCAAGGAAGCCGTTCCATGGAACTACTAGTGGATTGTCCTGACTATCATCAAAGCAAGTTCCTGCTAAAGCCGATAAACTTGGCTCCGAGGTTCTTACTATCTCAACCAAACCATACTGGTCCGCAGTAAGGTTAAATGGTGGAGACTGAAGGTTAAGCTCTGTTGCTTGACCAGGGTGAACCCAACCAGCCTCAGAAGCAATCAACTCTCCAGCTGCGTCAAAGATGTTGATTACAACGTCCACGACCTCTGCTGGGATAATCCCTGCATCAAAGGTTAGGTTATTCTCTCCTTCTCCAAGAACAATGATTGGAGTTGAGCCTGTTAGAGGATCAACACTACTGTCTAGTGCTGGGTCCCCGCCTTGACCTTGTGGTGAAAAATCAAACCCTGTCGGTGGCGTAACTGTCACTTGGTAGTTCAAGCCTGGGAACAGATTCGGAAAGAAATACATTCCGTTTTCATCTGTTACAGAAGTAAACACTTGGTCATCTGTTCCACCAAGAACTCCGTCTAGGCCAAAACAAACAAGTGTTACGATAACACCAGGAACTGGTGCTTCACCTGGATCCTGGATTCCATCAGCATTGTCATCGAAGAATACTGTATCTCCAAGACTTGCTAGCGGAATAGTATAACCAAAGTCCTGGTCAAGATCATCTTCTACATCAAGAATCTCTCCAGTTACTGGGTCAATCACTGGTCCAATACTAGTAACACTCATGTCGTCCCCTGCTCCGTCGAAGTCAAAGGTCTGAGTTAGTCCTGGAGGCAAGGTAGAAGTATCTACCATTACTGTGTAGTCCCCTGGAGGCAGGTTATCAAACAGGTAGTTACCGTTTGCATCCGTGACTGCTGTATACGGAACTGCTCCTGGAAAGCCAGCTGGAACTACTGCGCCAGTTACCGGATCCTGAAAAATTGGATTCCCTAATCCATCAAGCAGCTTCATGGTAACGCCTGCTAGTGGAAGGTCGCCTGCATCTTCTATCCCGTCTGCATTCACATCAAGGAAAACTGTGTCGCCTATTGAACCTGCAACGAGTTCGGCACAGACATCATTAGAGATAACGTCCAAAGTGCAACTCTCTATCTGGGCACCGAAGTTATTACAGAAAATATCACCCTCAAGTCCTATTGTCGGCTGAACAGCAATATCTATGATCCGTTCAGGGTCTCCGGCAGGAAAGGCGCTAGATGATGTAAAACGAAGCGCTGTAACTGTGTCATCAAATGGAGGAGGGCCAGGCAGCCAAGTTGTAGCACCTGTTCCAGCTCCGAGAGGATCCGTTGCGCCATTGGCATCCAACAGTCCATTAGAACAGATTTGCATTAACAATGGGTTAGTTGCTCTGGTATCTCCTGCTGGCCAGTTGTCTGGATGGCAAGGCTGATGCTGAATAGTCGCAGGAGCATCTATGGAGTATTCCACTACTTCTGCATTGTTAACCGTTAGAGCTGTTAAAGCTACAGTTCCAGTGAACATACTTGCAAATGGAGTCCTTATCGTACTTGGACCTGCATCACTGAGGTTCGGAAGAACATCAATTAACTGGCCTAGTCCAAAGTCACTACCTCCAAGGTTTCGATAACCAAGACTAAATATAAATGGTGCGCCTACAGGCACAACCACATTTTCGTCGTTCAGGTTGATCTGTTTTCTCACTGCAAATCCAGAATCATTGACCACCACCAAACTGGTATCAGCCTCTAAGGAATCAGGGCTCGAGTTATTAACTAGGTCAGCAAAATCAGAAGAAATTTCTACTTCGTTAGTAAAGCTACCAGTAGTCGCATCACTCGCCACTATCGTATTCAAAGTAAAAGGTTCGAGAGGATCGCCCACCTGGTAACCTGGAATAGTCCAAGTAATTACGTTACCTGCCACTAACGCAGTACACCCCGGTATTTGCGCCGCACAGTCATCTCCAACGTAAATTAATTCTGGAGGAAGAGTATCGGTAATTGTCATTGTTACCGCGGAGGCGTTTGAACCTGCTGTTCTAGCATCAATTGTAAAATCAACTGGGTCGAATGGTCTAACCTCTGTCAGACTCACCGGAGAAGTCACTTTAGAAACCCCCATTGAAGAGTCTACAACGGTAACTCGGTCAACACTCAATCTTGAAGTACAGAAAAGTGGATCTGTGGGGTCTGCAACAACACCAGCAAAACTATAGTTAACCGCTGTATCGGATACTGGGTCAATCCACACATCCGCGATATAGTCACTAGATCTTGCAGTTGTATTACAAAGAATGTCACCAGTAGAAATAGCCGGATCATCTTTAATTCTTAAATTGAAAGAAAAGTGAGATTGAACGGTACCCGTCAATGCCCCAAAAGGAGAAAGAGCTATGGTATTAGCTGTGGTGTGCGGCCAGAGCATTCTGACCTTGGTCACACTGGCAGCACCTCCCGGTAAAGTATTGAAGTCTGAAACCCAGTTATTAGTATTGTCACATGTAGCTTCATTCGAATTTGGGAGATTAGGGCTATCAGAAAACTCCACCACCACTCCCTGAGGAGTCGCATCATCATATTCAATCCTCTCATCAGCAGGAAGACTGAGCAAGATACTTCCGTATCTAATCACCGGATTAAAAAGTCCGTGATAAGGAACCCTAGCTCCCAGCTGAGCTGCTGGTCTTCCATGAAGTATGGCATCAAGCTGGACTCCAACGGGATCGACCCCAGCGAACTCAAATAACGAGGTGTCAATAGTGTCACAAACACCTAAATTCTCTTCACGAGTTATACTACCTCTAACAAGAGAAATAGTGGTTTCAATAATTTCACCCTTGGCCCCTGCTCGCGCATAGGGTTTGGCTATGATAATTCCATCGAAACCTTTTCGTTGAGTAAATCCAGGAGCATTCGGAGCCTCTCCAACGAGAAAATCAGCCGTAGCAGATTCAGCACCTAGATTTGCCGTTCCTGTCACTGAAGTTAAAGGAGCGGGATTACCATTGAGTTCAGTTATCGTTACTTCATTTAAGATATCAATGGTCTCAGCGACTGCTGGGTCTTGATCGATATCAGGCTCGGGAACCCAAACAAAGAGATTAAAACTTGCAATCCGCTGATTAGTAACTGGAACACCAGTTAGACTTATTTCAATTGGAGCCCCTGGGCCACCTGGCTGAGTACAGGCTATTGAATAAGATGCCGCACCTACTGGACTACAAGCTGTGACTCCAGGCGCCACAAAGGGTTCAAGGGTATCAGAAGCTGAGATATCACCTAATATGAGGTGAGTTATTGTGGCATCATCGCTCAGACCAATGTCTGCAAGACCACCAACATTGGCAAGCAATTCTGAACCTGGAGCGTAATTAATATCGATTCTCCAGATCATCATCTGACCCTGAACACCAAAAGGGGAGCTCGCAGCATTGAAAGCTGGCGGCGTAAATTCAAACTCATCTACAATTGGCAAGCCCGCCACAGATTTACCAACGTTGACGCGAAAAATTGCTGTAATTTCAGTTTGAACTGGACCAGAGCACTGAGCAGAGACTTCTCCACCAGGATCAACGGTTCCATCCGTTAAGGACCCACCAGTGTTAACGTTACCATCTGACTCAGAACAAACAGATGCTTGGATGATGTCACCATTTGCTCCAACAGCTGTTGCTGTTGGTTTGATTAGACGCTTAGTCCCTTCTTCAAGAGGCCCCAGGTTACAAATCAAAGTATCATTTCTGAAGTCACCTGTAGTATCCAGAACTTCGGAATCAGGAACTACCCCGTCATCGACTGTGCTAAGACAAGACTCAGGCACCCCTGTCCATGAGGCCTTATCATTTAGATTTAGCGTCAATACATTGTTCGTATCTGAAGCGTCATTAACTGTGAACTCGACATTATAGGTAACCACGTCAAAGTTTCTAACCACGCCATTGTTCACACTATCATCTAGGCCTGGGCCAGACACAGCATCAAAAGGAGCGGTCCCATCCTCGCAAACACTTATAGCCGATTCTGTGTAGGGAGGTTGTTGAGCAACAGCTCTCGTGGCACCAAGACTAATAGAAACTGTAAGAAAGAAAAAAAGGATGAGGTTGATACGTGAGAATAGCACTGATAATATCCCTTTGTTGTAGTTCTTGTTTAATACGATAACTAGGTAATTGTTATCCGGTTTAATCTCACCTGAAAAGGGAAATTTTACAGCTTTTACTTTAATTTTAGTGTGGAATGTCTTTTAGTAGGAGCTATGCAGATTGAAGTTTAGAGGCTATCTGACCGACAACCCAAATGGCGTTAAGAAAAAATTCCTTCTCAAAAAGCCCTGACTATTAAATAGAATTTATAACAAAAAATGCTTTCAACTGAAAACCGAGGTTAATTCGGTAGTTGAGGCCGTTCACCTTCCTCAAGTCGACTTTCCTCGCTTGCTTCAGCCTTCTCCTTTCCTAGGCTACTCTCTTCTAGTCGCCTTCTAGAGTCAGGATTCAAGGTATGGGCGATCAAAGTTGAACCTCTCTCTTGAGATCGTTTAGCGAAATCACCACAAACAATTTGAAGCAATTCCCGAACAATTTCATTTACACTACTCGCTTGAGTAAGCAATTCACGCGACGAAACTGCTGCTGCTTCTGAAGAAGCAGCGTTAGTTTGAGTAATATCATCAATTTTAGCCAAAGCTATCTCTACCTGCTCCAAAGCATCCGATTGATCACTACAGGCAAAGGCAATTTCCTTAACTAAGCCCGAGGCTCTCTCGGAATCACTGGAAATATTCTCCAGAACTTCCATCGTAGATTTCGAAACCTCCACTCCCTCTAAGGCAGTTTCTTTCGAAATTTGAATTCGATTCGAAGTACTCTTAGCTGCTTCGGCACTTCTTTGCGCTAAATTTCTAACTTCGTTGGCAACTACAGCAAAACCTTTTCCTGCCTCGCCAGCTCTCGCAGCCTCGACCGCTGCATTCAAAGCTAATAGATTTGTTTGAAAAGCTATCTCATCAATCACTTTAACAATCTCAGTAGTCTCTTCAGTGGCACTCTTAATAGAATCCATAGCTTTCACCACTTTCTCCATCGAGGTAACGCCAAGCTCAGAACTATTTTTTGCTCGTTCAGAAAGTCGATCCGCTTCTGAAGCATTGATCGCGTTTTGTTGAACCATGGCTGTAACAGTTCCGGTTGACGCTATCGTTTTAGTCAACACTCTCGCCTGGTCTGCAGTTAGTAGAGCCAGGCTCTCTCCACCAGCCGCTATTTGATTGGCTGAACTTCGTACCGTATGTGCTCCGATATCCAGTTTTTCGATAATCCGATTCAGTCTTCTGGATAGCCATATTGAAAATAAAGTTGCTAGTATTCCTCCTGCGAAAGCAGCAAAAAACATCATCCAAACTGACTGACGTTGAAGTTCCGAATTGTTATCGATTATTCTCTTCGCCGAATCATCAGCTTCTTGAGAAGCTCCATCGACTTTCAGCCTGGCCTCTTGAGCCTCCTCTTTCGCAACCTTCAAATCTTCCTCTATCTTTACATGAGCCTTGTTGGATAATTCTCGACCCTGCTGGACCAACAAATTACCCTCCGTTCGATCATCCTCAACGAATGACTCATAAGCTGAGGTCATTACCTCACCGTAGGACTTCTTGAGACTAGTAAGTTCCGCTGATAGATTTGGCTTAAAACTCGCTAAGTTAGCAAGCTCTGTCTCCAGTTTTTCCGCTGCTTTTTCTACATTAATCTCTGAGTCGTTTTGCCAGCTCAAAGCAAGCTCGGTTGACCAGTAGGCGTATTGAGAAAATGACTGAAGCACATTCTTCATACTCTGGTATCGATCAAAAGATTCTCCCTGAGACTGAACCGCCAATGCTTGATTAGCCACGACTTTTCTCTGAAGTTGCATCTGCTCTGATAGGAATGAGCTTTGACCATTCAGTTGAAAGTAAAAGTAGGCGAGCGAGCCGATTAACATCGAAATGAGTATAGTTGCCAAACCAGCTATTTTGGTCGTAAGGCTGCTATTTTTAAGTAAAAATTCCATATTGCCCCTATTTATTTTTCGGCCCTAGAAGGGGAATACTTGAGTTTAATCTAGGTCTGCCTAAATAGAGCTAAGGAACCGGACTTATTGAGATTTAGTATCCTTTATAGGCTTTGAATACACCGCTCTCCATTTCGTCTTTACTATGGTGAGTGCTCCTACCTAGCGCCTCCAGGATAATGTCTTTAAAGCTCTTAGGTTTTCAGCTATATTTAGCTTTTTTGTTTATGTATCGATATCTCTATTTATTCTTGGCCTTTTGCCTCTTCTCCTCAGCGTTTGCTGTTGCAGAACCTGTTGTCATTTTAGTCAACAGTCGAAACCCTGTTGACTCTCTAAACAAAGAACAGGTTAAAAGGTATTTCCTACTAGTTGAAAAGAAATGGCCAAGCGGTGAAAAAGTTAATCCCCTAGGTCTAAAGGATGACCTGCCAACCAAAAGTAATTTTATTTCATCTGTTCTGAATCTAAGTCGTTCTGCCTACAGCAGGCACTGGTTAAGTGCAAAACAAAGAACTGGTGAAGTGGAGCCAAGAAGAGTTAAGTCAGAAAGGTATGTCTCTCGAATTGTCGGCTCTGGACTCAATTCAATTGGATATGTATCCCTGCCCTTTTACGAGTCTCTTCCCGATAAGGATAAGGAAACCTTGAAAGTAGTTTTCAAGGGCCAGATGAAAGACTCTTAGGCTAATTGATTATTTAGCTTTTACCAATAGCTTCAATAGTCTTTTCAAATTCCTCAGGCTTTATCGGCTTTAAGATTCTATCCTGGACTCCTAAATCCTCTAGCTCTTTCTTTCTCTCCTCACTTCCTTCAGTTGTAACGACAACAACCTTAGTTTGATCGTAACTTTCGTGACTAGAAAAGTTTTCAAGAAATTCAAATCCGTTCATCAACGGCATATTTAGATCCAAAAAAATAAGTTCAAAGCCATGCTCCTCAACCAACTCAAGAGCCTGCTCTCCATTCTCAGCTTGAAAGACCTCTGCTCCCTTAAGATCTGTATTCTGCAGTAGTTTGCTAATTACTTTTCTTATTACCATCGAGTTATCGACTATAAGTATTTTTTCCATGACAAACCTCAAACTGAAATAAAACCGCTTACTTGGCGGTGTAACCAAAAAAACTTACTTGCTACATTATTAGGTCGACTCTTTATCGCATTTACTGAAACCAATTTAATTCTTAGTATTATCTACTGCTTAAGATGTGCTTCAGTTGCCTTTAGGAGTTAGGTTGAGATCCTTCTAGACTACAACCTTCTAGTCCCGGCTTCCTAGCACCACTTCCCGAATCACATAAAGCAGCCAAATCAACTACCAATCTAACCCCTCCATCAGACAATATTGCTCCTCCAGCAAGTCCCTTACTAGAAGAGTTGATATGATCCAAGGGACGAATAATTGCAGAACAAATTCCTAAAACTTCATTCACTCTTAAGGCCAGATATTCATCACCTCTTCTACTCATTACAAAAACGTCATTTAAGTTTTCATCTTTGGAATCAATTAATCCGACTAAGGCTCCTAAGGAAAAAACTGGCGCTTCTTGATTTCGATAGCGCAATCTCTTTTTAGCGTCTTCCAGCTCATAAAATCTACATTCCCGAGCCTGAAGCATTTCAACTACAGACGACAATGGCACTATTAATTCCTCTGATCCTACTCTCACAATCACTCCCTCAATAATTCCCAAGGTTAAAGGAATCTTCAGGGTAAATGTAGTCCCTTCACCAGCTTTACTTTCGACTCTAACTCGACCACGAACTTTTTCGATGTTACTCTTAACAACGCTCATCCCCACTCCTCTCCCTGACAGGCTGTCAACTTCTTCAGCAGTTGAAAACCCTGAATGGAAAATTAGTTGAAAAATTTCTGAAGACTCTAATTCGACATTTTCATTAATCAGACCACGAGCAATGGCCTTCTCTCGAATCAGCTCTGAGTCCAGCCCTCGACCATCATCACTAACTGTAATTTGCAGGCTCTCTCCTACCTGCTCTGCACCAAGTCGAACACTCCCTACTGGTGGCTTCCCCACAGCAACTCTCTCCTTTGAACTTTCTATGCCATGGGTTATTGAGTTTCGAATCATGTGCATTAGAGGGTCTAGAAGTTGCTCAAAAACTGCTCTATCTAACTCTGTTTCGTGTCCGAAGGTCTCCAGCCGAACCTCTTTCCCTGTACGATTAGCAGCCTCCCAAACCACTCTAGACATTTTACTAAACAACCCGCTAACTGGCAGAAGTCTCAATGAAGTTGCCATATCTCTCAACTCTATTGAAGCACTAGAAAGCTGATCGCAGTCCCGCATGGCATCATGGTCAGAGCCTAAGTTCTCTCGACAATGAGCTAAGGTGATTTCAGTGGCGACTATCATTTCACTAATAGTCTCGATTAATCTATCAAGTTTATTGGTATCAACTTTAACAAAAGTTTTTAGTTTTTTTGTTTGCAATGAAGAATCCTGATCTCCAGCCAGCTTACTCAAAATCACCTGACCTTTCTCATCGAGAAGGCTCTTGGACTGCTCGCGATCAAAATTTGTAATCAGCTGGTTGAACTCCTTTGCAGTAAGGAAAGGTTTACTGCCATCTACCAGGGCTTTAGTTGATTGTAACACCCAGTTCTTGAAAAGCAGGAGCGGCTCAAGCAAGTCAAACACACTTCTCTTTTCGAGCAAGTCCTCAAACCTATGGCTTGTTTTCTCTATTCCACTCAACCCGATTGTTCCGGAGTCTCCCTTGAGAGTATGTAAATAGTTTTTAACAAAAACAAGTAACTCCTCACTAGATGAACTGTCATCACTAGATTGAGTTATAATTTTAGACTCAAACTCTTCGAGGAGAATCGCATGTTGCTCGATGAACTCAACAAGCAAATCCTCCATGAAATATTCATTGGTATCCTGTAATTCATCTTTATTCGTTAAAGATTTGCAAGCATGTTTATCTCCAATATCTTTTTCATCGACACCGATGGTAGGAGTAGCCAATCCAACCGCAGAGGAAAAAGCGTAAGTTTGCAAACTGATCGCTATGGTTTTAAGAAAAGTTAAAAGCTTTGATCCTTCAAGCTTTCTAGCTTCTTCAACTATAAAGGTAATTGCTTGATGGAGATCGGGTTGGCCAGAGTCCGAAGTCTCAAGCATAACAGAGATATCACTCAGCTCTTCAAGTAGCTGATCTAAAGACTCACCACCCTCATCTTCAAGAGAAGCAATTTTGGTGGTTAGCCTCTCAATTCGCTGGGCTATAGATTCTTTCACTGAAATTCCTGCCATTTTCTCCAGACCAACAGCCTCTAGTCCCCTCCATCCGAAGATTTTGAGAGGCAGGGCCCGAAAATAGTTCACTATAGTTAATCGCCTTTATTTCGAACCAACTTTAATTTGCCAAGAAATTGAAATTTAGGATTTCCACTAAAAAGATGAGTAAACTCCGAATATTAAATAGTCTGAAGTGCCAAGCTCTCACAAAAACTCAAAAACTTAGCTGAAAAGCCTCAAGTCAATTGCTCTAGGGTGCCGATCATCCTCTGAGAGTCTAAGCCCAATAAAAAATGCAGTAAAAATTCGAAGTAGCGATATTTGATGAACGATATAGAAACCTCAAACGTATTTCAGGCAAGTAAGTTACTCACTCTTGTCACAGGGGGGGTAAAATACGGACTAGGTGTTTCACGAGTTACTGAAATCGTAGGAATGTGCCCTATAACTACAGTTCCTAGGGCACCTGAGTATTTGAGGGGTGTTATAAATTACAGGGGGAAAATTGTCCCAGCATTGGATCTAACTAAGTTTCTTCATCCAAATTCAGACAGAAGTGTCGGAGCAACTAGTATAGTAATCGTCAGCGCAGAGGGTAAAGGCCAAGAACAATTAATCGGTCTAGTTGTAGATGAAGTTTTAGAGGTAGTTCTTCTTCTTGAAAAAAGCTTGAGACAAGCCATTCTCTCAAAAGCTTCAAACCATGAAGAAACTGTCTTGATTAAGATGAACGTTGAAGGTGAAGATATTATCGCCTTGGATTTAAATAGTATGCTAGAAAGCATTAACAGTGCCTAAGGAGCTAAGAAAACTTATGAAGCCCGAATATACCTTTCTTCCTTCGTTTGTATCGTCAGCTAGGGACACTTTGGAAACTATGGCCTCCACAAGCTGTTTCCATCAAGCTCCCCTCGCAAGAGATAATAGTAAAAGTTGGGGAGATATTAGTGGCATTATCCCTATCGAAAGTGAAACCATGAAAGGGGTTATGGTTCTCAGCTTTGAAAAAGACTGCGCTTTGTCCTTAGCTTCAAGAGTGTTAGGTGAAGAATTTTCTACTATATCCGATGAAGTAGTTGATGTGGTCGATGAACTTACCAATATTATTTCAGGCGGTTTTAAGACGGATTTAAATCAACTTGGTCATAAGTTTGAGTTAGCTTTACCACGAGTCGTGGTTGGAAAAGGCGTTGATATTCCTGACCTCAAAAACGATTTTTTAACCTTACCCTTTAGCACAGACACCGGCTCCTTTGTCATTGAAGCTCAGTTTGTGATGACTAAAGATCAGGGCGGAGACAACGAGTAATGAAAATACTACACATTGGAGGATACTACCCTGTGACAAAGGCCCTGGCTAAAGGCCAGACTGCTCTTGGTCATGAGGTTAAGACAGCTTGTCTTTCCAAACCTGATTCTCTTTTCAATGTTCCCCCCGCCATGTCGCAAATTATACCTCATGCGGAAAAATTATCTGAAGAAGGTTTTGATATTGTAAACGTTCATAGACCTGAAAGTTTTCTTTCCGCTAGAAGAACTAATGATGACATGGCTGGATTGTTACAGCTTTTCAAATCCAAAGGTTCAAAACTATTTTACTACACATACGGCTGCGATGCTGGAGTAAGTGGAGCTGGCAACTATCAACGAGGTCAAACTCAAGAGCTAGACTTACCTCAGCCCAGTATACTGCAATGCTTTGAACATGTTTTTGTGGGTAGAGAGGATCACCGTCAAGCAGTTAGTCAATTTTTTAGTGAAGACGAAAGAAGATTCAGCTGGCTTCCCCTGGCTATCGACACAGAGGCCGCTTATCAGATCCCTACGACTGGGGATGATTTAAAGATAGTCCATGTTCCTAATGGAACTTCATATCGAGATACAGACTATGTTGCCATCTCACTAGCGATGTTGGTGAGAATGGGGCTTGGAATCGAATTTGAAATTCTCGATCCGCGCGAAGTCTCAAATATTAAGAAAGTAACAGATTCTATTCTTTCGGCTGACATAGTTGTCGAACAAACTACTCAAAACAGTTACGGCCTGGTTGGTGCCCTTGGCATGACAATGGGGAAAATTGTCATTTCAGGAAATGCCCAACAGCAGCAAAACAAAGAATCTTCGATGGAGAGCTGTCCTGTTGTCACCGCAAATTTAACAACCTTAACGGAAACTATTCTTGATTTAGTGCGAGACAAAGAAAAAAGAAAGACACTTGCCGAAGCTGGGATAAAATTTGCTGAAGACAACCACAACCTCTCTAGGGTAGGCGAGAAATCACTGCAAGCTTACCAGAAATTCATTTCCTAGCATGATCAGCAAAAGCCTGTAAAATTACCTTCTAGTTGACTTGTCACCCAACAATGCTAAACATCCACCCTAGGCTTTTGAAGCCTGGGAATTTTATTGTTCTTTTTACTCTTCGACGCTAACTCAGCGGCAGAAAACCATTCTAGTATTCTTTATTTGAGCAATCAGGTGCTGCGCCTAGGTAATTAACCTGCAGAGCACCTGACTGTGTTTTCAGGTTATTTCGAGGTTTTCCCCACTACAAGAGGAAGTGGAAATGCTTATATCAAAAATAATAGCGAGTATCGTTTTATTAGTTGCTTTATCCGCATGTAGCTTTTTAGATGGATCATCTAAGACACCGACACCGGAGTTTGTTTCAGGGAGTCTTCCACCACTAGAGGATCGAAGTAATTTTCAAGTCTTGGTGAAAATTCCAGAAGAAGGAGACAGAGATTCAAGAATATTGTGTGATGATATTCGCTACTGTATCCTAGAGGCTGTCTATTTTTCGGAAGAATTTGGGAAATACCGAAATAAAATTTTCGTTCAAGCCTCAACTAATTTCCATAACGGTATGAGATCTGTAGTTTTCGATCTGGATAACGGCACCATTCTTAAGGAACTTCCTTCCAACAAAACGATCCAAGTCACTAGAGGGTTTGTTCCTGAGGAAGGTTGGATAGAGTTAAACGACATTAATGCTGACCAAAGAGTCTGCCAAATAAGATTTTTGACTGATCTTCGTCGAATAGTCTATAGCAGTCAGGTGATGTTTAGTCCTTGCGACGAACTTTACTTCATCGTCATTCAAACTGATGATGAAACCCGACTAACCGTCCTATCACTGCAACCACTAAGCACCAAACAGTATCTTGAGAACTTCGAACTGGAGGATATACTAAAATTTCTTCAAAATTCGACTCACTCTTTAGAGGCAGACTGGTTAACCTTGCGGCTATCTAGACGCATACACTGAGTTTGAACTTTACAAGCTTTAAGTAAAAGGCTGGACTGTTTGTAACCGAGGTTTTCATTAAGGTTACACACAGTCTGGCTCTTTTATAATAAGATGTTTAAGGTTGGCTCAAGAATGGCCTCAAAGCAGCTAACCAACGTGATGCCATCTTCTGCTCCCCTGAGCTGTTTGGATGTATTCCATCGTAAGTATCTGAACTAACAAAAAAATCAGTTCGCATATCGACACTAACGATAGGAGCATCCGAGGTACTCATCACAAGTGCTAGCTCCGCAAGCGACCTTCCGTAAGCAGCCAACTCTCCTGTAGACCTGTCAGATGGAATAACTTCAGCTAACAAAACAACCACGTTCGGATTCACTGCTCTAAAATTATCTATAATGGTTGTAACCTCGTTGAGCGTTCGATCGATTCCTCGGTTACGAATAATATCGTTAGTGCCAATATGAAGAAGAACTATATCGGGATTGTGCACAGCGGCGTAGGCTGGTGAGTTAAAACGTATGTCCGAAGACTCATAGTCCCAGTGACCTTCATGATCTAAATCAAAATCACTAGGCACATTCGGACCACCGAAAGCATTCCTCTGGCCGCCAACAAAGTTCACATCAAAACCTTCGTCCTCCAAGCTATTCCAAAGCCAGCGACGATAGCTTGCGCGGCCTGCCTCAGCTTCTGTTATGGAATCTCCCAGAGGCATGATTCTAACTGTTCCACTAACAGGAGATGCTTCACTCTCGCTCTGCGCGACTTGGTTATCAACGAATGGCCCTTCACCTATCTCATCATCACCACCGCCACCTCCGCAGCCGATCACGCTGAAAACACAAAGAGAAAGAAAAGCTTTTCTAGTCAAAAAATTCATGAGGCATTCAATATGAAGAGTAGTTACTAAGTAGCCAAAATACAAAAAGAAAGAGAGATCAGCAAGGGCTGGACATCAGGAATTAAGAGTTTTTCCACAAGTTACCTCTAACAGTCCTTTTTTCCTAGCCATTAACCATCACTAGAAAGAATAATTACGATTATTTCCTTAACCTTTAGTTGATGAGAATATTTTAGTATTCTAGCTGACTCCGCTACAGACGAGTTACGTTAACAAACTGGGGCGCTTTGAAGATAACAAATAGAAAATCAAGAATTTTCCAATGAGCAAAAAAAAGAATGTGTTAGGAAAACCTTTAGAATCTTGCTGCTCTGCTCCAAAGACAGGATATTTTAGAGATGGATATTGCCGCACAGACCAAAGTGACAGAGGACGGCACGTTGTTTGTGCCGAGATGAGTGTTGAATTTTTGAAATTCACCAAAAACAAGGGCAATGATCTATCCACTCCTCGACCAGAGTTAAATTTTCCAGGGCTCAAACCCGGTGACCGTTGGTGCCTCTGTGCTATACGCTGGAAAGAAGCTTGGGAACTTAACGTAGCTCCTAGAGTTGTTTTGGAAGCCTGTGAAGAGAGTGCTTTGGAGATCATTCCACTGGAAGCTTTGAGACAACACTCCATTCAATCATTACACTAGAACTAGTCAAGGCAAGAGTGTTTAACTTTCAGTCAACTTATAAAGATCTACCTGAACAATTCTTTTCAGAAGCTAAACCTCAACCTGTAGCTTCACCAATACTGGTCATTCTTAACCAAGACCTAGCTCAAGACATAGGCGTTGATTTTTCCTCGCTTAGCGAAAAGCAAAAAGCTGACCTATTCTCAGGAAATGAATTAACGGAAGGATCAGAGCCCTTTTCACAAGCTTATGCCGGACATCAATTTGGGCATTTTACAATCTTGGGCGATGGCAGAGCTCATGTCTTGGGCGAGCATGTTACTCCGAGCGGAGACAAGTTTGACATACAACTAAAGGGTTCGGGTAGAACCCCTTACTCTAGACGTGGCGATGGGCGGGCTGTGCTAGGACCCATGCTTCGCGAATATATTATAGCTGAGGCCATGCACTCCCTGGGAATTCCAACAACCAGAAGCTTGGCTGTTGTTTCCACTGGCGAGTCGGTAATGCGAGAACAAGCCTTGCCTGGTGCAATCCTCACGCGCCTATCCAGCTCCCATATTAGGGTTGGTACTTTCGAGTTTGCTGCTAATTACGGAAGTGGAAGCTCAGTTTACGAACTACTGAATTACACCATTGAACGTCATTACCCCAGTTTAGCCCAAAGCAAGAATAAGGCTTTGTCATTAATTGAGGCCGTGATGGAAAGACAAGCTGAATTAATTGTTCACTGGATGCGAGTCGGGTTTGTACATGGGGTAATGAATACTGACAACATGGCTCTTTCAGGAGAAGGAATTGACTACGGGCCTTGCGCCTTCATGGATAATTACGACCCGGGGATTGTTTTTAGTTCCATCGACCGCATGGGACGATACGCCTATACAAATCAACCTAATATTGCTCAATGGAACATAGCTAGATTAATCGAAACTCTTTTGCCTCTGATTGACAATGACTCTAATAAGGCAATTGATTTAGCTAGAGAGACCATTGAGAAATTCCCTAAAATTTATGGAGATAAAGGCCTGCGCATGATGCGCTCTAAGCTCGGACTACTAACTGAGCAAGAAAGCGATGAGAAGCTTATTTGGGAACTACTCAGCTGGATGAAAGTTCACAATGCCGACCATACCAATACTTTCAATGATCTGAGTCAATCCAAGTTACCCAAAGAAGAGCTCTACCAACAAAAACAATTCCAAGACTGGCTTACTAAGTGGAAATCTAGATTAGAACAGAACAATCAACCTTTAGAAGAGTCTCTATCTCTGATGAGAGCTACTAACCCCGCAGTAATACCCCGCAATCACAAAGTTGAAGAAGCCTTAGAAGCAGCTCATAAAAGTGATTTCGAACCTTTTCACAAACTCATGGCTGCACTGAAAGATCCCTATACAGATAGAGAAGGTCGCATGGAATACCAGGAACCTCCGATGCCTACTGAACGAGTCTATCAAACTTTTTGCGGGACTTAGGTCCGAGCTATGACAACTGATCCGAAACTATTTTGTATTTAGGATCTTCCATAATATTTACATCAATGATCGCATTGGAATTTGTTAAAAGCTTCCTACAATCAGGACTTAAGTGTTTCAAATGAAGTTTTTTTCCATGCTTTTGATATCTATCAGTTAGACTGTTCAAAGCATCAATTGCGGAATGATCTACTATTCTACTTTCCGCAAAATCTACGTAAACTTCGGAAGGATCTTCAGATGGACTGAATTTTTCATTGAACGCCGTGGTTGATCCAAAAAATAGCGGGCCATAGATTTCGTAATGCTTGGCACCATTCGCATCTATTTTTTTTCTGGCTCGAATCATTTTTGAATTTTCCCATGCAAATGTTAGGGCTGAAAAGATAACGCCAACCAAAACCGCCAATGCTAGGTTATGGAAAAATACAGTGATCAGAGTTACGACCACTATAACTAGAGAGTCACTGAGGGGAATTTTCCCGAATACTTTTAAGCTGGCCCATTCAAAGGTTCCAATTGCTACAATAAACATAACGCCAACAAGTGCGGCCATTGGAAGTTTTTCAACTATTGGGGCACCAAAAAGTATAAAAATCAGAAGAGTAAGAGCGGCAACAATTCCAGAAATTCGATTCCTACCTCCGGAGTCTATATTTATTAAACTCTGCCCAATCATTGCACAGCCTCCCATACCCCCGAAGAATCCTGTCACCACATTAGCCAGACCTTGACCCACACACTCCTTATTACCTCTTCCCCGCGTCTCAGTTATTTCATCAATCAAGCTGAGAGTTAAAAGGCTCTCAATCAAACCTACACCGGCCATTACGATTGAATAAGGGAGAATGATCTTTAGTGTTTCCAAGTTCATTGGAACTGTTGGAAAGTGAAAGCTTGGTAAACTTCCCGAGATCGATGCCAAATCTCCAACCGTGGTGGTGTTAAGATCTAGCCCAATAACAATTGCAGAAACCACGAAAATTCCAACCAAGGAAGCTGGAATGGCTTTTGAAATCTTTGGAAATAACCAGATGATAGCCATTGTGAGACCAGTTAGGCCGAGCATCGTGTAAAGAGGAGCCCCTGTCATCCATGACAACTCCTGGCCACCAGACTTAACTTTGAATTGCTCAAACTGAGCCATGAAAATCACTATGGCCAGCCCGTTAACAAAACCAAACATAACTGGGCGAGGCACCAGTCGAATGAATTTCCCCATTCTCAACACCCCTGCCATGAGCTGTAACAGACCCATTAAAACTACAGCCGCCAATAGGTATTCAAAACCATGTATAGCGACTAGAGGAGCTACTACTACTGCAATTGCTCCAGTGGCTCCGGAGATCATTCCGGGCCGGCCACCGGCGATTGAAGCGATGAGTCCAATAGTAAAGGCCGCATATAACCCTGAGAGAGGAGGAACGCCGGCAATAATTGAAAAAGCTACAGCTTCCGGAATTAAGGCTAAAGCAACTGTTAAACCAGATAAAAATTCATTTTTAAGATTAAAATCTTTTTCTCTGAACAAATTCAGGGGGGACATCGGCAACTTCTTAGGTAATAAACTAGGTTTATGGGGGATATGAATCAGATTAAGTGCGTGCTTCTAGCTTGAAACCAGAAGCCTGACAAATAAATTATCGATTTATTTTAAGCCAGTAGTCTTATTGGAACAAAAGTGAATTAGGCCACTCCAAATCATATCTATTAACAATATAATATAGAGGCCAATAAAGATGTTTGATTGCCTAAACCCAGGATTTTCATAAAACCAGTAGCTAAGAACCAGAAAAACTAGAAGCGGACCTTTTACTTTAGCTAAGAAATAGCCTTCCCGACGCTTGGCACCTCGATTGAAGAAGAGTCCCAAAGCTATACGGAAGATCAGCAGGTAGATTAAGTACTCAACAATTCTCAAGTTAAACACCTAGAGACGACTCCTAGACCAAAGTTCTTCAATATTGTGCTGTTTTTCTTTAAACAAAGAAACGGGGCTCAGCTATAAAAGCTGGCTCCAATAAGGATCTATTATCCGTAAAAGTACTCAAATAGAAGAAAGGTTGTCAACGCAAACAGCACCAAAAACCGACAGGAGTGGA
The DNA here is from genome assembly GCA_964510575.1 of uncultured Bdellovibrionales bacterium. Lineage (GTDB taxonomy): Bacteria > Bdellovibrionota_C > UBA2361 > SZUA-149 > CALKYB01 > CALKYB01. The sequence goes on from CAZECN010000021.1 coordinate 38,909, forward strand.
AGGATGCCTATGCTGAGAAATCTACTGAAGGTGGAAAGACCTGAAGCAACTTGGCTCAAAATTATCATGAGAGAGATCTTCCAGCATAGCCCACAATAAACGACCCTCTACTACCCTTTACATAATTTAATCAAAACCAATTTTTCCATTTCTTACTTGAAATTCTACTCGATCATGCTTTAATCAAATGACAGTTGCACACCTAGCTCTGAGGAGTTCTAGATCCCCAGTGTTTTAGGATTTGTTTCCCTTTGTAAGTTTATTCTCTGCAAGAGTTTGTTGGATTTGGTTTGAGTAAGAACAATCAGAATGGTTGGACCGGTGGGCAGTATAGCCTTTTCAGAATCTTACTGGGCTCTTTTATTTTATACTCTAATTTTTGGATATCAGGATTTTCGTTCAGCTGGATACAAACGATTCTAGCATTGATGATTGTTGTTGGCGCCCTTGATCGCTTTGCTGCAGCATGGCTTCTCATCTACCAGGCCTTTGGTATCTTAGTAGGATTACCCTGGATTTTTAGTTCTTGCCTGTTATTTCTTCATATATGCGCTACCCCACTACCTTTCGGCAGTATGGGAGCTAGCTGGGATGGCCTCGTTGCAAAACAAATTAACTGGAAGCAGCGAAACTGGATCAGCTCAGGAGCTTTGACTTTACTGGTAGTGGTTCTATTTGTAGCAATAGGGCAGAAACTCTTTTTCCAAGATATTATTTCCAAAAGTATTGAGTTTCAGTACTGGAATGCTCTTTTCTGGCCATCAACATGGCTTTGGACAGGGCTAACGTTGATGCTTGTCTTTGATCCAGCCAGGATTAAGTGTGAGGCAACAGCCCAGATTGTTTTCTACGATGGTAAATGTGGCCTTTGTCATAGATGGACAAAGTTATTATCCCTTGAGCAACCAGATGGAGCGACTAAATTCGCTCCATTGCAGTCTGAAGTGGTTAAAGGTTATTTCTCCGAGGAGGAATTAGGCTCCCTTCCAGACACAATGGTGGTTATCGATGGTGAAGAGAATAAACTTCTTAGGTCCGACGGGCCAATTTATCTCCTCAAACAGTTAGGAGGTTATTGGAAGATCCTTGGAATATTTGCCGGTTTTTTTCCAGCCGTCGCTCGGAATTATGTTTATGACCTGGTTGCAGGCGTCAGGCACCGGTTCTTTAAAACACCTAAGGGCATGTGCCCAATATTGCCAGAACAAATTCGTCATCGCTTTATAGCTTAGTCCAATGCCTTTCCGATTTACGAGCCTGTTTATGGCTAGTAAATTTCCTTTAGTAGGCAGTTGGGGGCTACAAGATCTTTTTTTCATGCTGCTCTGAGGATTGCTAGGTTAAAATTTCACCCTCGGGTCTTTTCAATCAAAGAAAAGACGTAACTTTCCTCGAGCCGATCTATTTTTTTTAGTAGCTGAGTCAATGTGCTGAATGTTGTAGTCAATATTTTCTTACCTTGATCTTTTAAAATCAGTCGTTCATCAACTTTTGGGCCGTAGTAACGACGAACCATCGAAACCTTTAACTCCGTTGGCTCGAGCTTTCTTTTCAAAGTTTTAAGCAATTTTTCCCGGTCTGTCATTTTCCAGACAGCCGCTGCGATTGCGTAAAGCATAAACTCGTTGCAATTCTGCCAGCGTAAATCAAAAGGGTTAGAAATTAACGAATAATCAGGTTGGTGCATAGCGCTATATTCAGAGGTCTCCAGAAAATCATGTAAAAGATTTTGAGTTTCCACATTAGGTATTAGAATCCCAGCGTCGCGCTCTTTTAAGAGACGCAGAAAATCGGCAGGTTTATCAATGACCAGAGACGAGCGTAAGCGATTTGTATTGCCATGGTAGAGATTATAAACATCATAATTACCCCTCTCATTACGCCGAAAAAAGGCACTATGGGTGAACATCACTCCTATGGGGAGCTGTTCTCGAGCCTGACCAGCTCGAGATACAATTGCGAGCTTGACGTCTTTCCTTTTCAACTCGATTAGAAGTTGTTGTCCATAATGTTCCAGTGTTTGGCGATCAAACAAGGCATTGCCAGAATCGGTAGAAGCGTGGAAGCCGTGATAGATTGTACGCAGGTGCCAGCCATAACCAAATATGGCGCAAATCAAGACCAACAGACCGGTGATTAACAATTTGGTAGTTATTTTCATTCCGACAAATTACCTCTTCAAAAAAAACGCCTCAGAGCTAGGTAGTTTACTTTAATAGGGTAAAAATATGAAATGATATAGCTCCTAGAACTCTCCTAGAACTCCTCAGAGCCCGGGGTGGAAAGGCAATCGAGGGCTACAGGATAAAAAGCCAATATACTGGCCTGGAATAAAAAATTGGTGGCCCGCAAAATTTGTAAAGTAAAAAAAGTAAGGTAACCGTCAAAATGACAGTTACCTACTTCCCAGTGAAATAACCTCTATGAGTTATTGTTTCTCAACAAATACCACGGTTCGGTCTCCGATTACGACATCAGGGTTTGCGAAAAGTGGTCTCTGCTCTTTAGCCAAACGATACTCCTTCTCACCATCTTTTGCGATGAGACCAGCCGGCAAAACGCTGAAATCGGCTGGTGCCTCATCCATTCGCTCACCGTTGGGGAGACAAAAGTGAAAGTCAGGCGTTTCCTTCGTAATCGCCCTAACCTTTTTCCAAACGTCAAAATCCGTTTGGCTGACTACTGGGCTGCCCGAGATTAAGTCAACCAGAAGCTCAAAGAGTTTCGGCGTCTTAGTCCTTTCGTCAATGCGTCCAATCTGACCCATTTCAAATGTCACCGAGTTAGCAGATAACTCACGTGCCATGAATCCGGCCCAAGTGCTGTGCACAAGGTCCGTCTCATTCAACACGACACCGTTTAGGACCGAACCAAAGGTCGCTATCCAGTCTATGGTCTCTTGAAGATTTTCTGAACGCGATGGATAAAGCATTCCATAGGTGTAGTCATCAGCTTCTACGCCGATACTCGGTACATGAAAGCTTTGATGAATATCAATTCCCGATTCAATCTGTCCGCTGAATTGGCTAAGGCACTCCATCATTTGTTCGGCTCTACTCTCCGAAACGGAATAAGGCTTTACAAACTGATCTCCTCCGAAAGCGCGGTTCATATTGGACGTCGCTTTTTCCTGCGGTCCAACTGCACGCACTCCTAGCCCATTCTTAGCGGCCATTGCTTCTAAGCTTCCGAGAACCAGGAGAACGGGTCGGTTGACTTTAATCAGATCAGAAACGAATCCCTTGAAGAGTGCATCCACAATGGCCTGACCGGCCTTTTCATTCCCGTGAACTCCACCGGAAACTAGGATAAACTCTTCAGTTGAGCTGTTCGGCATCACTTCGACAATCCCGTGCTGAAGAAATCTCATACTCTTGATAGATGGATTATGGAACTCAATGTTCCTTGGAAAGCTAAGCGTCCGATCTTTTTCGGCAATAGCCAGCGTCGACAGGTTATCAGCATAGCCGAGATGCCAACTGAACTTGTTAACTGAAGTCATTTTCTTGTCCTGTGGGGGTCTCTTTCGGCCATTGAAAAGCACTTAATCGACGCCCTATCTAAATGAAAGGTACCCGTTCAAGCTGTAAAGCGACGGGCGGTATTGGCTAGCAAACCATAAAAACCTTACTGCGGGTGCCACCCCAGCCAAAAACATGCTGGGTTAGCACCTAAAAAATCAATTTCTACCAATGCTAAAAGTAAGAGAACGTTTCGTCGAAAAGTTGTTCTGAGTTCTATTCTAACTCAACTAGGGTTGCTGATAAAGCATAGAGCCCCAGCACTGAGGAGTTCTATTTAAAGTTAATAAAAACCATTCCTCCCCTATTCCTAATTTTAACTATTTTAAAGTGCACTAAGCGTTTAATTCGCTTTAGAATAATTACCGTTACCATCGTTGATGGTGAATTTACAAAGCAGTAGAGGGGGGCTAGTGATCTGCGAGAACAATATTAGCCAAGCGTTTTAAAGAGCTGGTTTTCCTATTTCAAATCAACCCTAAGTTTTCAGATTTACCCTTAGCATGCTATAAAAATTCAGGGAGTAATAAGAAAAGGTTTTGATTTGGGTAAATCACCCTGGTGTGAATTGGCGGTGCTGAAAGTAGCGCCCATTCACACCTAAGGTATACCCGTATGTTTGATTCTCCTAAGTTGTTTAATGCTCTGATTTTAGTGACATGGGCCCTGATTTTTTTAACAATATTGTCAGTTTTGGGATTTGCCCCAAGCTTCCTGAAGAACGCCGAACATGTTTCTATCCTGGCTTTCTTGTCATCTCTAAGCTTGATTTTTTACGAAGTAAGAAAAATGGGCTCTATGACTGATCAAGTTGCAGTCATGCTTAATGGTCACATGGAACCTGGCGCAATCCTTCCAATTTTGAAAGATTACCGGGAAGGCTACAACGAGAGAAAATGGCGGATGATAATAGCAGTTGCTGCAGCCTTTATATTATGCGTAATCGCTGCGACTATCGATTGAGTGACAATTAAACGGGTTTCAAACTTTGGTTTGTATAATGAGTTCTCTTAATACTCCCCCTACTTTCTTCTCAACGCAATAGTTAAGGACCCAGCTCTGAGGAGTTTATGAGTCGAGGGCGAGGATTCTATTATCACAACCTCTTTAAAACTCTACTAAAACTGCTTTGAGAACTTTTCTCAGCTACAAAAATTGGTAACCGTGCTTACAAAATAGATACATTTCAATTGGCATTGAAGTTGCATCTTCACGAAGGTTTCATCTACCTTCATAATGGTTTTATTCAGAAATGCTTCAGGGGTTTTCAGCATGTTATGTAAATTAAAGTCTAAACAGCGAATTAACGAGTTATTATTAGTTTTCACGGCGTTAGCCATAGCTTTCACGCAGCAAACGGCAGTCGCACAAAATAATTTTTCACGTAGCAGTAATGTGGAATTGGGAAACTACTGGAACCCTGACGGTGTTATTTATGGGTATTTGGGTGGCTTCTCCGAGTTCCAACAATCGTCCCTTGCAACGGTGAGCTACCACGAAAGCACTCTTGGTCATAATGTCTCGATCGTACACCGATTCTCAGGGGCTTGGAGAAACAATTTCAATGGTACTTTTAAGAATCGCCTTAACCTCCTCAAACAAACAGCTGATGGGAATACGCGGCCGATGTATTCCACGGGTAACCCAGATCGTGCGCACATAGATGCATTACTGGCGGATGACCCTGAAGAGATAGCGAAAGTTCGACAATGGGCGAATGATTACTCGGCATCTGGCATTGGGCCGATGTTTATTCGACTAGCTCATGAAGCAGACGTGCCAGATAGACCATGGTTTAAAGACCCCCAGCTATTTATCGACTGGTGGCGAAAATTTGTTGAGGTAGTAGAAACTGACGCACCTGGCTACAATGCACCAACGGACCTTATTTGGCTTTGGAGCCCCACAAGATATCGATTCAATCGGGATAATTCCCAGTCAAATGGTAAGATCGTTCCAGTATTACAGTCGCACGCCGCTAAGCTATATCCGGGCGCCGAGTATGTTGATTGGATTGGATCCTCGGGATACGATTCTCCATGTGAATATACGGGTCGACCTTTGCACAGATGGGACCATGAAGGGCTTCTGGAACACGCAACTCTTTGGGCTAGCATTATTGCACCAGATAAACCTTACATGCTGGCCGAGTGGGGTAGCGAGTTAGCAGAATCGGGCAATGGTGGAACTCGAGTCAAGTTTTTCGATACGACACGAGAAATGTTAAGTTCATCAAAGCCTGGCTTTAATCAGATTGGTGCAATCGTATATTTCGATCGTGATCATGATCATGGAGAAGGTGACTGCAATTGGTCGTTTCACAATCAAGTTAGTTTTCCTAGGCCTGAGCTTAGGTTCGATCAAGGTGCTAATGCTCAGGTTAAAGTCGGAAATGATCCTGATTTCTGGGCATACCGCCGTCTGATTAACACACCTGGCCTAATTGTCCCACTTGGTGACTTCAAAGCTCCAGTTGCCAAAGCTCCAGTTGGCACTCCGTCGGAACCCTTTAATGGAGTATGTTCCATAAAACAGGTTGGTAATGGCGTCGAAGTTAATTGGCAGAACGTGGGTAATCGAAATGTTAATTTGCAGCGTGACGGTTCATGGCTGAAAACCATTGAGCCACCAGTAGGCAAATTTTTAGATACCGACGTCGAATTGAATGCCACTCATTTTTACACTGCACGTGTTAGGATTGGAAGCCCAGCGGTCGTTCATGATCTGGACTGCGGAACGATTACCTACAAACGAACTGTTACCGACAAACCGAATGTTGCACATGCTTGTAACGGGAAACCGGCCACTCATGTTGGCACCGAGGGTGACGATGTCATTGTCGGCACTAGTGGGAACGATGTGATTGTGGGGCTAGGAGGCAATGATAGAATCGATGCCCTCGGGGGTGACGACGTGATCTGCGCTGGTGATGGTAATGACCTTGTTGAAGGCCGAGATGGTAATGATATCATCTTCGGAGGTCGAGGCAACGATGAACTTCGAGGCAGAGGAGGCGCTGATCGAATTAATGGAGGGGCAGGTAATGACGTTATTACTGGTAATGCCTCAAACGACATCCTTAACGGAGAAACGGGCCACGACAGAGTCGTTGGAGGAAGCGGTGCAGAAGATCAGTGCTACAATTCAGAGACCTACGGAACGTGTGAGACAGTCAATTCCAGATCTCCGAAATGTCTAGCCTTGGCTAACAACAATGGCACGGTCACCTTATCTTGGGATCCTGTACCTAATGTAGATCAGTATCATGTTCGCGTGCTCAACGGCGCCTTTGTTACTACCGTTAATGACGCTGCATTCTGGTTTGGTGGCAGCAGCAATAGACGCTATGAGGTGCGTTATCGTGTCAATGGTAAGGTCGTTGATATTGAGTGTGAGAACTAAACTGGCCGGCAGTGAGCTGGGATGAGTGGCTTACATTACTGGATTTGATTTCCGTTAGTGATCGAATCCAGTGCTTTGTTTATGGAGTCTCTTAAAGATCAAAGAAGATTGGTCTAAAACTCTTCAAGATCCTGATTGGATCTGCCGTTAGTATCTTCGGAGAAACTTCTCTCCCAGGGTGTAAAAAAATACTTCAGGTAAAATTTATGAAACAGCGAATCAACCATTTATTAGTTATTTTTACGGTGTTAGCCATAGCTTTCACGCAGCAAACGGCAGTAGCACAAACCCCGGCACCGGCTGGCATGGAGCTGGTGTGGAGCGACGACTTCAACGGCAACTCCATCGATCTGACCAAGTGGGAAGTCTTCACCGGCAATTACGGCACGCCCACCCGTATACAGATCTACTCCGACGCCCGAGAGAACGTACGAGTCGAGAACGGCGCACTGATTCTTAAAGCCACCCTAAAAGACGGCCAGTGGTACTCGGGCATGGTGAACACCAACGACGAGCGAGGGCCTGACGCCTCTCGATGGGCGACGGGCAACCTGGGCTGGACCTTCGGTCGCTTCGAGATCCGCGCCAAAGTCCCCCATGCGACTGGCATGTGGCCAGCGCTGTGGATGCGCCCTATCAACTACGACTACGGCGGAGGATGGCCACTGAACGGCGAGATCGACATTCTCGAATACATAGGGCCTGACCATAACCCCCAGAATCCGAATGCACCCGTAAACGAGATAATCGCCAACGCTCACTGGGAACAAGACGGCAAGCGCAGACAGCGAAAAGGTACCTTCTATCTGGGTGGCCCCAAAGCAGCTGCAGCCTTCGTGTCCCAGTGGCACACCTATGCGGTCGAGTGGACCCCGCACCGCCTGGAGTACTTCCTCGACGGTCAGTCTTTCCACGTCATCGAGAACTGGACCAGCGACACCGGCGGCATCGGACCGTTCGACCAGAACTTCGACATCATCATGAACTTACAGATCGGCGGTTGGCCCGGTGACCCGGTGCCCTCATCAGCGGGATCACAGATGGAGATTGACTGGGTCCGGGTCTACCAGGACAAAAAATCAAGCAACTCTTCCTCAGGTGGAGGCAGTGTTGGGACTTCTAACCCTGTAGTTAGTGTCAATGACTATGCCTGCACAGCAACGCCATCGGGTAACAACGTGGTGTTGTCATTGAACGGAGCTCGCGCTGGCACCGAAAACCTGTTGATCAACGATGTATGGCGTGCAAGCCTGACCGGCAAAGCAAGTTACACGGTTACCAACATCGATACTTCAGACACCATCGAGATCCGTCTGCGAGGCAAGGGTTACGACGGCCCCAGCGGCTACGCCGTTGCCACATGCGAACGAGCTCCAGTTGGCACTCCGTCGGAACCCTTTAATGGAGTATGTTCCGTAAAACAGGTTGACAATGGCATCGAAGTTAATTGGCAGAACGTGGGTAATCGAAATGTTAATTTGCGGCGTGACGGTTCATGGCTGAAAACCATTAAGCCGCCAGTAGGCAAATTTTTAGATACCGACGTCGAATTGAATGCCACTCATTTTTACACTGCACGTGTTAGGATTGGAAGCCCAGCGGTCGTTCATGATCTGGACTGCGGAACGATTACCTACAAACGAACTGTTACCGACAAACCGAATGTTGCACATGCTTGTAACGGGAAACCGGCCACTCATGTTGGCACCGAGGGTGACGATGTCATTGTCGGCACTCATGGGAACGATGTGATTGTCGGGCTAGGGGGCAATGATAGGATCGATGCCCTCGGGGGTGACGACATAATCTGCGCTGGTGATGGAGATGACTATGTTGAAGGCCGAGATGGTAATGACATCATCTACGGAGGTCGAGGCAACGATGAACTTCGAGGCAGAGGAGG
>CAZECN010000022.1:0-47011 GCA_964510575.1 uncultured Bdellovibrionales bacterium
CTATACGACTTCTTAGTATTCACTATGGGCATTTTCGGCCTAACTCTAGTTGGTGGTGCTCTCCTACCTTCACTTGATTTTAGTAAATCGACTGGTCGAGTCAGACCAAATAGATCCGAGAATAATGAGCTTGGTTCTGGAGACATGGCTTCCAAGGATCATATGACGCAGTGGCTTAACCCTACTGACGATGATGATACGGTGTTGATTTGTAAAGATTTAGTCGGAAGTGAAAGGTTGCCAGCTAAAGATGGAAAGCTCTATATGCCTGGTGGAGAGCGAAACAGGCATGTCCTATTCATAGCCAAAACTGGTAGTGGTAAAACGACTAAAGCAATTTTACCTATTCTATATAGTGATTGTCTCAGTAAAAAACGATCTACAGTTATTGTCGACTCCAAGCCAGAGATGTGGGAGAAGCTCGCTGGAATGACCGCGGAGCTTAATCCTGAAAAGAAAATAATGCTTTTCAATCCTTTGGATATGGTTCGTAGTTTAAGTTGGAATATTGTTTCGAAAGTAGAAGATGATACTGACGCCAAGCTAATTGCCAACACCTTAATAATGGCAACAGACAATCCGAACTCTAAATCGGATTCGCCATTTTTCAGAAATAATGCACTGCAGTTGATCAACGCAATGATGGTAGGGTTATTAAATGACCCAGATGAAATTCTCTCAATTCCTAGGGTTCATGAGCTGCTTCATTCTGGTAAGAATGAGCTTTGTGATTGGCTAGAGGTTCATCCTCATGCGATTCGTAACGCTAAAACTTTTGTTGAACTAGCTCGTGGTGGTTCTCAAAATGCAGATACCATTCTCTCAGAACTAGGTATGCGTCTAGCTGCTTGGGATCTTAAAGCCATTCGAGCCACGACCTTTGCTGAGGAATTAGATTTACAGTCTTTGATTGATCAACCGACTCTTTTTATTGTTGAGTTCAGAGAATCTGAGATGGAGATGTTACGGCCAATTGCTAACGTAATTGTTATCGAGGTCTTAAGATTCTTAACTAAAGCAGCTGAGAAATATGAAGGACATAAGCTTCCTCGCCCAGTAGGTTTGGTCATTGACGAATTTGCGAGTGCCTTGGGACGTTTGCCTGATATTCACGTCAAGCTGAACACATTGCGTTCACGTAATGTGAGTATTGTTGCTGCTATTCAGTCGATTGCTCAAGTTAAAGCTAACTACGATAAGGATGCCGACTCTGTTCTTGCAGGTTTTAGTACCAAGATACTAATGCCAATGCTTGACTTCCAGGATGCTGAATGGGCTTCAAAAGAAACTGGAACAATGACAATCCGTTTCCGGACTAAGACAACAGGTTCAAACAAGAGAATGCCGGATGCTTTTGCTCATAGAAGTTCTGGAACGAATGAGCAAGTTCAGCAAAGAGCGGTTCTTACACCAGATGAAATTGGGCGACCAATAGATAACTGTGCAACATTTTTTATGCCGAACACCCCTGTGTTCCAGGGCCATTTGGTTCCTTTCTATGAGCTTCCATATATGCGCGATGCGATTGGTTCTGGTCCAGACTATAAGGTTAGAGAAGAGCCTATTCAGTACGAGGAAGTGTTGCCTGATATGGCTGAGCTTAAGGCTAAGCTAGCTGCATCAAAGGAAGCCCAGAATGGTGGTGGCGGTGGCCAGGCAATTGGAGCTATTCAACCGGCTCAACGAGAGAAAACACCAGAAGAACTTCAAGAAGAGCTTAATAAAATTAAGGGTGAGCTTGAATGGGATCAAACCACTGGAGTTGCCAGGGAGTGGTGGGAAGCATTTGAAAAGCAAAATTCCGACAAGTTAGGACTAGTTGTAACTCTGGGGCATGAGATAAAGAAAAGAGAAGCTACCATTACAGAATTCTTTTTGGCCTATCTTTACAGTAATTCCGATAACATTGAGGATAATCTAGCCTACCTAGAAGAAATGAAGAAAAAAGAGGCTGAGGAAAAAGCGAATCAAAGCAATGCTCCAGAGCAGATGATAGCGACTGAGGAAGTTGCTAGAGTAGACGCAACTCAGATGGCTCAAGCTGACAACTTCGTTGTTGATCAGAGTCAAGAGCTAGTTTCAGATCATGCTCCGCTTCCAGTAGATGAAACTCAAGAGCCAATTGTCAGTCCAGTTCCAGAACAGTCCGTTCCAGAGCAACCAGTACCTGAAAAGCAGGATCAATTAGCTGATGAAGGTTGGCAGGACATCATACATAGACTTGAGACCATTAAAACAGAGTTAGGCTGGCAGTATACGGTTGGAGTTGCCAGGGAATGGTGGGAGGAATTCGAAGAGCAAAACTCGAATCGTTTGCCATTGGTAATAGCTCTGGCAGAAGAGATTCGTAGAAAAGGTGGAACTATAAAAGAGTTTTTTCTAGCATATTTGGAAAGCGGCACTGAGAGCATTGATCAGAATCTGAGCTATATGGAGCAGATGATTCTTGAGCGAAAGAAAAGAGAGACAGAGGCAAGCACAGATTCTCTTGAGACTTCTGCGAGTTCTCAAAATAATGAAAGCCCGGAGCAAGGTCATTTGACGACCCAAGGGGCGGATGGCGAAATGGACAGTGAAGTACACGAATTAGTGTAGCTTTGTTCAGGTATTTTAAAATCAGGAGTATTTTTCTTAATGCCAAAAAAAGTTGGAGATAGTCGGCAATTTGCCTACAGCGGGATTTCAAAGCGCACCAATAGGGAGCAGCTGGATCGACAATTCCGAAACCTTCCAAAAGGTAAGGGTGAGTTTGCTCGTGCTATCAAGGAGCTAAGACTCAGTAAGAAAAATGAGTCTAAAGTTTCTACTCAAACAGCTCCACTGAATGAATATGAATATAGAATGACTGCTCATAGAATTCGTAGAGTTCTTGAGGGTGATCCGGACAAAGAGCCGGTTTCTTCAATTTTATCCATTATGGGTCAGGATATTTTTTCTGATATCCCGAACAAGAGAGAGGAAGAAGTTCTTACACTGCTGGAGAGTTTCAATGATAGTCAAAGATTTGCCTTAATGGAGGCTTATCAGAATACCTTTGGCGTTGATCTCATTGAAGATTTAGATAGCAATTTTAAAAAGATGGGTCTTGAAAATAGTTTTTCCGAGAGACTAGAGATAATCTCAAATACTGATCGGAGTGAAGCCAATAGAAGAGTTGAGTCTACAGTAACGGCCATGCTCGCCAAGCCTAAAAATATTCATACCTTGCTAATGGGCTATGAAAAAATGATGACTTTTCGTTCTATAGATGAGCAAGAGGAGACTCATAAGGAAATCATGTCTCAATTAGCTGAAGCAGGAATTGAACCTACCCGTAATATGGGCGATGATTTTGATGCTTTAGTTACTCACCGGATAAAGGATATTGGAGCTCAAAAGCTAGTTGATAGGCAAAGCTCTGAGGGTTTTCTTGATACGGCTGGGGATAAAACAGGTGGGGTTATTGATCAGGCGAAGAAGGCTGCCTTTAATTCTTCGAAGTGGCTTGCGAGTAAAGCTGATTTTGTTCTTCCACTCACTAATCGAGCGTTTCAAGAAGCTGATAAACCCTTTGATAGCTGGACGGAAAGGGCAGTTTCTAAGTTTAGCCAATATTCTTGGCAAAGAAATAGTGTGGAACAAATTAGGAATGGTCTTAACAATTCTGCTTACGCAAAAAATGATACTTCTCTCCACCTAGCAGCTTCAAGGTTGGGATATGAACTTCAGTTAGCAGCATCACAAGATGTTGTAACTGACGCAGATAGAACTAGATTGTTTAAGTATGTGAAAAACATGTTTGACCAGGATGAGCAGCGAGCTTTGCAAATTATTGAACTTCATGACAGAGAGGCTGAGGCTAAGGTAGGTATTGTTGGTCGTAAATCCGGTTATAATACCTACAATGGAGCTATAGCGCATTTAGCTACAAGATGGGGCGAGACACCAGAGGCGCACTGGCTTGTGTCCAGGCCGCTAGCCGTGCCTCAAGCTAGAAACGGATATGACACACATTACCTCCAGGATAAAAAGCATCAGTATCCACTATCGGTGATGCTTGCGGCTGAGCTTGAGATGATAGTTGATGGAAAGCTGGCTTTCGCTGATGCAGCTAATCTTTTAACTCAAAGAAATTTACAGAAATACGTATCTGGCACTGGACAAGCAGCAGACTCTGAATCTTTAGCTGAGATGAGAGCAAATATGCTAGCTAGATATAAGATTTATACTTCCATCAAGGAGGGAACTGAGGCAACCGAGGATATAGCTGATAGTGTTTATCAAAACGAAAGATTTTTTGCGCTTCATTTGGAAGAGCGAATGCCATTCGAGCAGAGGACAAGAATTAAGCAGCTGCTAAATGGAGAAGGGCTTACCGAAGCGGAGGAAATCTATCTAGCTACGAAAAACTTTGGTTTTGCTTCGCCTGAAGTGAAAGAACTAACAGCAGGTAAGACTTCAAGAGAGGTCACAAACTTGGTTAGTTCTTTAGAAAGAGGTGAGCCAGAAGCGCTACTTCCGGAAATTGAAGTTGGAAAGATTAAAGATAGTTTAACAAACAAAATATCTAGTTGGCGAAAAGAGGATGCTTAGAGTCCTACCAGACTAATTTTTCTTTTATCGCACTCAGCTATAACTTTCTCAGGGTCAATTATAACAGTTCCTTCAGCTTCTATAGCTAGCACCTTACACTTAGCTTTGACCATTGAGTTTATGGTCTGCAAGCCAATCGTAGGCACATCGAATCTCATGTCTTGAGATTTTTTAGGGATTTTTACTACCACAGAGCCTTCACCCCCTAGCTCACCCCCTCTAAGGATTGCTGAGTCACTGCCTTCCACTGCTTCAACTGCAATAATAACTCCTTCCTTAACTACAACAAGCTGACCAATATGATGCTCTGCCATAGAAAGGAGTGCTTTCTTGCCATATTCGATATCAGAAAGTTCAAGCTCGCTAGGCTTACGCTTGGTGAGTACTCCTTTTTGGGCTAGTTGTTGACGGCAAAAGTCGGTACACGGCAGTACCTCAATTCCTTCCCCTGAAAGCTCTTCAGCGAGTCCTCTAAGAACTACGTCATCTTTAGTTGTTCGGAGGCGGGCTAAAAACTTAGCTCCTCTAACATCAAGCTTTACCCCACCAAAAAGCTTTGGTCTTCCAACACCACCAGCAAACACAACTTGCTTTACCTGATTGTCTTTAAAGAATTGAATAAGCTTTCCCAGTTCACCAATTTTGATCCATTGGAATTTTTCAGTCAGCTTTTCAATCTCAGTAGAGGTTTCACCTTTATAGCAAACGCAAAAAATACTGAAACCTTGTTCTTTTGCTTCTTTTGCCAAAATTATTGGAAAGGATGAATTTCCAGCAACAATGCCGAGTTTTTGAGAGTTTTCTTTTTTGGTCTGAACTTCCAATTTGATCGGTCAATTGCTTTAGTTTTTCCGGAAGCCGAGATGGTTTCTAGTCAGGTGAACAAACACCTCGACCTTCGCTGATAGAGCGATTTAGAAACGAGACCAGTAGCTCCACATTTGGGTTACCTCTGAGTTCTTCCGGTAAGGCCTCTAACTTTTCGGCTGTTTTGCCAGACGCTAGGAAAAGGCTTCGCCAAGCTCGCTTTATCTTTGAGCTGTCTTCTCCAGAAAATCCATTTCTTTTAAGTCCAACTAGGTTTACACCTCTGAGTTTACAACGGTCACCTTGTGCAATGCTGAAAGGAGGAACATCCTGACCTACCATAGAACCAGCACCAATCATTGTGTAGTCTCCTACGCAGCTAAATTGATGAACCCCGGTCATGCCGCCAAGGATTGCGTTATCTCCAATCTCGACATGACCCGCTAGTGCACAAGAGTTAGCAAAGACGTTATGGTCTCCAATAATGCAGTCATGTGCGACGTGAGAAGAGGCCATGAATAGGTTGTTACTGCCCACTATCGTTTTCATGGTGCCACCCTCAGTACCTATGTGGATGGTCACATACTCACGTATTTTATTATGGTCACCGATCACAAGTTCAGCCTGCTCACCTCTAAACTTGAGGTCTTGAGGAACCCCACCAATCACCGCGAAGGAATGGATGGTATTATTCTGACCAATTGTGGTCTTACCTTCAATAATGGCGTTAGCTTTTACTACGGTACCTTTTCCTATTGTGACATCAGGTCCGATAATAGCGAAAGGTTCAACTATAACATCTTCAGCTATAGAGGCGCTCTCTGAAACCAAGGCTGTTGGGTGAATATTACTATTACTACTCATTTATTTTTCCTATGGAATTTCAGCTGCTCGCAAAAGTCCGCTAGCTGCTTCCTCACCGTCAACAGAGGCAATACCCTCCATCACCCAAAGATTTGATCTTCTCTTAACTTCAACCATCTCCAGTTTTAGCTGGTCTCCAGGAGCAACGGGTCTTCTGAATCTGACTTTGTCTACCCCTGCAAAAACCGAAAGCCTTTTACCCTCAACACCATCACTTCTTACTCTGGAGTAGAGAACTCCTAGTTGTGCGAGAGCTTCTAAGATCAATACTCCTGGCATCAACGGTCTTTCCGGGAAGTGACCCTCGAAAAAGGACTCGTTACATGAGACATTCTTCAGCCCCACGATATTGTGTCCGTCGTTAAACTCAGTGACGCGATCGACTAATAAAAAAGGATAGCGATGAGGAATGATCTCCTTGATCTTGACAGTATCAAGGGGTAGTTCGAGTTTCATTATTTTAGTTGGCCGCGTTAAATCGTTTTATAACTTCGTCAGTAATATCAATGCCCTTGTCGGCGTAAAGAACAGTATCTCCACTCTTCTCTAGGATTAGGGTGAATTTTCTCTCTTGTCCTATTCCAGCGATGACTTGTCTGATTCCTCTAATCAATTCTACTCTAAGCAGGCCTTCTTTTCTTTGAAGAGCTTCCTTTGAGTCAAGGTAGTTTCTTTTCAGACCTTTTTCTTTGTTGATTAACTGTTCTTCTTTTTGAACCAAGGCAGAAACCTTTAGACTATCCCTTTGAGCTTTAAGAGAGTCTTTAAGTTTTTCCAGTTCTTTAGTTTGAGAGTCGATTTTGGATTGCGCGGATTTGTATTCACTTTTCAAATCATTTTGAGCAGCTTTCCCTTTGTTGCTTTCCCAAACTGCTTTTTTCAAGTCTACAAAAGCCACAGAACCCAAGCTGTTCTCTGCAACGGCCTGTGCACCTGAAAAGATTAGAACGAGAAAAACAAAAGCATAGTTTGTGAGATTTACTAAACGCATCGCTAAATCCTAGTAATATAGTGAGTTTAAAATACAGTTGCCGCAGCTAAACAATCAAAAAATGGCCAAAAATTCAATACGTAGGAGGTAACGAGAGCTGTCTTATTACAGTAATAACAATCAGGAGGCTCTACCTTTAAAATGTAAGCTTTTGAGGTGGTTCTCCTAGAGCAACTAAGCCGCCACCTAGGTCGCTTACATATTACTTAAGCTCCACCTTGGCCAGCTTTAGATCAAAGGACCGGTTAGGATCTTCATAAGCTAGAAGGGTGTGATATTCTTCATCTTCGGGTGTCCAACCGAATCTGTATTCCCGTTGGCCATTGGCAGGTATCCCTTTACCACCACTACTGACAGTCTCTCTGAAAAGAAACTTACCACTTTTTTCTTTAACTATTAGAATTCCTCTCCAATTCCTAACAACTTTGTCGGTGGTGTTTTTTACCACTAGAGTGAGGATCGCTCTTTTAACTCGATTGGTTTCCGATTTAAGCGGTTCGGAGCGAGTAATCGAGTAGGAATGAAGCCCTAGCCCTTCAAAAAACTCCCCAGTTGGCGTTATTGGAGTGGAGCCCTCTTTTCGATTAGCCGGAGTTTTTGGTTTCGCTGTAATAGGAACGATGCTTCCTTTTTTAAACCACATCTCCACTTCGGCTTTATACCAGTTACCTTTTTCTTCAGTAACTTTCATTCTTGCTGATGGGTAAACAGTTCCTAGTCTAGAGCCAGCCGGATTAGAATGGAAATAGGCTGTAGTCCCTGAAGGTTTGTATATCGGTTCCGCCCAAACGCAGCAGAGAGACGCGAAGCAGCTAACAAGTGAGAGGGGTAAAAAGCAAAAAATTTTACTCATGGCACTATTTTATTAAATTAACGTTTATCGAACAGCTAGCTATCAATATCTTTTGGGTTTCCTGAGTCATCAACTGCGACCATAATTACCTCAGCCTCTGTTACCTTAATTTCCTGAGTTCTGCCTTTTCCTCTTTGAGCGGTTACTAAGACTTTTACAGTAACAGAAGTTTTTCCGACTCTAACTGATTCAGTATAGTAACTCACTTTGTCACCCACGTGAACGGGAGCTATGAAGTCAACCTCTCTGACGATCTTCGTTACGTAAAGGTTTGGGGCAATGGACTGAGCGTGCTCACCTGCCGCTAGGTCGATATGACTTAGAATCACGCCACCGAAAATGTTGCCCATGGAATTAGTATCCTTTGGTAACATAACAGCTCTGATCTGAGGTATTCTATTTTTATCCATTTTATTCTTTGAGAAAATATAACTTTTCTTGTTTTACCCATCCTAGTCGATTGCCAGGCAGTTGAAGCCGAGCCCACCCATCCTTAAGGGAATCTGTAAGAATCTCTTCACCTTCTACCAGCTTAAGGATTGCTACACTATTAGAATCCGGACTAGTTCGAGCTATCAGTCCCTCTTCGCCTACTACGCCGGCCGCGTACTTACTGGGGCTTATACCCCATGAACTTATTTCTCCAAGTCGATCGTTTTTTAAACCCCATGTCGCTAAATAGCTCACACTGGCTAGCAAGAGTAGTCCTAGTGGAGCAAAGAAGGATTTTCCGTAAATCGTCAAGAGTGTTGCGCCTAAAGACAGGACAATAGAGCAGAGAAAAACAAAACTTCGCCATTCTCTCAACCATTCCAGGGGAAAGCTGTTGCGATTCTTCTGCTCAAAGGCAGAGGGGACCTTGAGTCTCGCCATTTCCAAATTCTTCTTAGCAGCTTCAAGGGTTGGGTTCTGATTTAGTGCTCGTCGGTAAGATGAAATGGCTAAACCTATTTTTTCCTGTTTGAGGTAACTATTTCCCAAATTAAATAGAATGCCATCTGAGCTAGGTTTTTCTTCGAGAGCCTTTTCAAAAAGTTTACTGGCTTTCTGGAAGTTAGAACTTTGATAGGCCTGCAAGCCCTTTTCAAACAATTGTTCTCCCTTGGCAGGCATCGTTAACAAAAGGGTAAAAACTAATAGCATTAGGCGAAATGAGGCATGAATCATTTTAGAATAGCCTTAAGTTCATCGATTAGTGTCTGAGCTTCTTTGTCCCAATCCCTGTCCTGATTGGAAGTCTTAGCATTTGAATAGCGCTCTTTTTCAAGTTCTTTAAGAAAATTCGAGGTCTTGAGACCTAAACCTTTCGTATTATCAAATTGAGTAGGGCTTTCTTTTTGGACTGCATTTAAACTATCACGCACTGCTTCATGGATCGTGTCCAAACTAGTCTCTGAGCCAGAAAGCTTTTTTAGGTGCTCATTCAATGCAGAGTTAGCGCTTGATTCACAATCTACTTTTCTGCGACTAAAAATAGTCCAGCCTGAAACTAAAGCTGCTGTTAGTATACTAAGCAAAGCTGAAAGAGGCAGTAGAGCCTTTGGAAACCAAGAAAGACTTGGGTGCATGGCTAGTGGCCCCAATGGGTCTGAAATATCCTGACTGGTTTGTTGTTCCTGAACTTCGGCCTTTATCTGAGTCTCAGACCTAGAGGCAGATTCCGCTTTTAGTTGGGAGTCTTGCGTTGTGAGGTTTTGATTGGATGGGTCGTTGCTAACGACTAGTTTACCGCCGGCACTGCTATGTAGTTTATAATCTCCTGATTTGGGATTAAAACTGACAAGTCTGATTTTTGGTAGTCTAAACTCTCCAGCTCTTTTAGGAACAAATTCTATATCGAACTCTCGGGTGGTCCAGATTACACCGTCTATTTCTCTACTAGTTGTTTTATCTGAGTTTTTGTAAAACTTGAAATTTTTTACATCTCTGCCTGTGGGGTCGGGAAGTTCTAGTGCGCTTAAATTTCCTTCTCCGGAGACAGTGATTTTCATCTCAAGACTATCGCCAACCTCTGCCTCTTTTTTATCAAAGCTTGAGGCGATCTTCATTTCACCAACAGGAATGTAGTGATCGTAGTCTCCTTTAAAGGGCGGCAAGGGCTTAACATTAAGGTATATCGGGTCCACGTTATAGGTAAGAGACTTGATTCGTCCTCTGCCAAATCCTCCCCAAGGGTCAAAGTCGAAGAGTGAGTCTCTTCCAAACATAGATGGTCTACGAGGTCTCTTGTTTTCTCGAACTACGACCTGAGCATTTAAGGTTCTTCCGGCAATAGCCAGCTGGCCAGTAGAGAGTGGAAAGAGTGCAGTCCTTTGGGATTCAACTCTATTTCCAGCTGCGTTTAGCTGCCTAATCACCTGCCTCTTATTGCCAAAGGATTCCGTCCAAAAACCAGGGAAATCAACGGTCTCTAAAGACATATCTCTAACAGCAGGTCCTGATTGTATTTCAACAGTGTAGAGAACTTGCTCCCCGATGTAGGGCGTTTCTTTTTCTAAGCTATGTTTGAATTTTAGAGGATGTTGCTGGTTAGCTTTAGCTTGAGTGTCAGCGCCTAGAATTCTAACAACTGGTTGTTTTAGAGTTTGGCTTTGACCATCAATTTTAATACTACCTTGAGGTAGTCGATAATTTCCTGGCTTTAGGTTTCTGTTAGGGGCAATGCTGAAACTAAAAGTAACACTGCTAGACTTCTGGCCGTTGGTAAACGCTAGGCTAGTGCTCTTGCCCGATCCAACGATTGTAAACTCTTTTGACTCTTCAAAGACCGGAACTTCAATACTCTTTGAGTCAATCTTGGGTATGGTAACTCCCAGCACGAAAATGCTCTGAACGTCACCGGCTTGAGGTTGTAAACTAATTCGAGGTTCAATACCTAGAGCTTGCGCTGGTATCAGCAATGCTAACAAAAGTAGGGTAGGGAGGAATTTCTTGAAATACGGATTCATCGTCATTCTACCAATCCTTACTTGGCGGCTTGAGATTTTCACGTTTTAGCTCTTTTAATGCCTTTCGAGCTTTATGTTGTCTGGAGGCTGAGGTATTCTCCTTAACTCCGCCAAGCATTTGATTAAGAATTGATTGTTGTTTTTGATCTTCTTTTTCAGACTCTTCACCCTCTGAACCTTCTCCTTCAGAAGGATTACTATCTTGTTCGGATTCTTCTTGTTCAGAGGGTTCCTTTTCTTCAGTTTGCTCTTCGTTATCCTGCTCCTCAGACTGTTCATCGTTTTTTTCAGAGTCTTTTTCTCCGGAATCTTGCTGGTCTTGTTCTGATTGGTCTTGGTTTGATTCTTGTTGATCAGATTCAGAATCTGATTGGCTTTGATCCTGTTGGTCTTTCTTTTGTTGTTCCTTGTTTTTTTGTTCTTTGTTCTCTTGATCCTTATCTTTTTGATCTTGGTTTTGTTGGTTCTGCTCTTGCTGGAGTAGCTTCTCAGCGTATTTGAGGTTAGAAGCTAGTTCTTTATCTGCGGGATTTAGCTCTAAAGCCTCTTTATAGGTTTTTACTGCCTCTTTTAGTTTTTCCTGCTGCACAAGAGCATTGCCTGAGTTGTAAAGAGCTTTGGCCTTATCAGATTGATTCTCCGCAAGGGAGAAAGCCTCTTGGAAATGTTTCGAGGCGTTTTCAAAGGCACCAAGGCGATATTCGGTTGAGCCTTGTGCCATTTTACTATTGAAATCGCTTAGACCTTTGTTGTCCATCTCTTGAAGGATGGAGTTTGCGTGATTGTAGTCTGCTTTATCAAAGGCCGTTTTCGCCTCGTTGTAAATTTTGCTGTCTGCCCAGACATCTTGAGGTTTTAGAAATGGTAAAACTAGTAAGGCAATGAAAAATCCAAGATATCTGAACCTTGAGATTGCCAAAGCTAGTATCGAGAGAAATAGTGGTAGCTGATAAAACTCAGCTTTTCTTGTATACTTTTGTTTCTCTAGGTCATTATCTTCCAAAAGGGCTTTTAAGCCTAAATCATAGATTTGATAACTGTCCATCGTAGAGCCAGTTACATCTACATATTTGCCGCCTGTTGCTTCGGCTAAATCACTAAGGGCTTGCCTGTTGAGTTTGGTAATTACCGGCTTGCCGTTTTGGTCCTTCTTGAATCCACGAGTTAAAGGAATAGTTCCTCCTTTCTCCGTACCTACCCCAATGATGAAAATTGAAGTTTCACTGTCCTTGGCTCGAGTCTTAATTTCTTTCCAATTTCCTTCAAAATCTTCGCCATCCGTTATTAATAGGATGGCTCGACCACGGTTACTAGCGACAGGATTGCTATTGCCTTTGTTTACGGACAAAGTTTCTAGGCTTTTGAGCAGGGCTGCCTCGATATTAGTTCCCTTTACAGGAATAAAGCCAGCTTGAATGTCGTTTAGGAATAAAGAAAAAGTTCCATAGTCGAGGGTGAGAGGTGTTTCTAAAAAGGCTACACCAGAGAATGCGACTAGGGCGACTCGGTCTCCACGAATCCGATCAAGCAAATCTTCAAGCTCTCTTTTAGCTCGAGTCATTCGATTAGGCTTTACATCACGAGCTCTCATACTGTCCGAGACATCAAGAGCAACAACTATATCTATTCCTTTTCTTTCATGTTCAACTTCTTCACTCTGTCCAACTGGTCGAAACCAGGCGACTATGGCCAAAATAAATCCTGTTAGAGCCATTAAGCGGATGAAAGCGAACGAACTAAGACTCTCGTTTACCTTACTGTTGCCGAAGGAGGCTGAAAAATAATCTAAGACTCTTTTAAATTTAGAAAAAGCTAAGAAGCAAATACCCCCTAGTGCAAGGGCGGCGAGGAGAGCAAATATGTTGAAGTTGTCTAGACTCATTATCTGATCTGCTTTAGGGCAGTTTAAGAAGTAGACTATTAGCCAACAGAATATAAAGAAAGAGACCAATAACTCCAGCGAAAAGGGGCTGGAGAAAATGTTCTTCCTTAAAGTTCCACTGGTTTTCTTTTTCTACTCTCTCCTCAATGCTGTCTATTTTCTGATAAATATTGGCCAGTGTTTCCAAATTATCGGCGCGGTAATAGGCTCCGGAAGTTATTTTAGCTATTTCCTGGAGAGTTTCTTCATCAAACTCCATAAGGCGTTCTCGATAAACCGTTCTTCCAAAAATGTCTCTCATAGGAAAAGGGGCTGGGCCGTCTCCACCAATGCCTACAGTATAAATCTTTACCCCGAGGCTTTTTGAAATTCTTGCCGATTCAATAGGGCTAATCTTACCCGAGTTGCTCTTTCCGTCGGTAACTAAGACCATTACTTTCGATTCAGCTTCAATTTGTTTGAGTCTTTTTAGACCTATCCCTATGGCACTTCCAATCGCAGTTCCATCACCTGCCATACCAATCTCTAAGTCTTCGACGAATTTGAGTAGCACATGGTGATCCAAAGTTAGCGGACACTGTGTAAAGGCTTGATCTCCAAATACCACTAGACCAATCCTGTCCCCCTGTCTTTTTTGAATAAAGGTCTTTACGACTTTTTTTAAAGCCTGAAGCCTGTTTATTCTTTTACCATCTTCAACAAAGTCTAGAGCAAACATGCTCCTAGAAACGTCCATTACAAGCATGATGTCTCGCCCACTAGCCTCAATCTCAGTGAATGAGGAGGTTGTTTGTGGTCGAGCCAATGCGATTACCAGTGCTATTAAGGTCAATGTTCCAAGTATGGATAGAAGCCAAGGTCCAAACCTAGCTCGCATGGAGGTGGGGAGTGAGCTATGAGCACTAGGAAATGCGTGTGGAAGTGAATCCAAGCTTTTCTTATTTTGCTTCCTAACTCCCTTTAGCCCATCCCAAAAAAGAGGAGCTAGCAGTAACAGTAAAAAAGCCCAAGGCGCCTCAAAGCTCATTCTGTCTCTTTTCCTCCAAGGCGTTTTTCTCTAATTTGTTCTGCTGCTGATCTAAGTCGTTTAGGCTATCAACTACTTCTAGCGACGCAGCTTCCAAGCGTTCTATTTCCTCACTAACCTGTTTAGAAGAAAATTGAGGGTTTTGATAACAAATTTCGGAAGTAAGTCTAAGTAGTCCCTCCATTTGATTTTGAAATCCAGACACTTTGCCCGGCTCCAGATAAGAAAACTTCTGTTTGAGCTTAGAGGGTAGGTTACTTTTGATCTCAAGGAAGGTGCGATCTTCCGCTGGGTAATTAACTACGCTGGTCAGCAAGGTTCTTAAGGCATTAGACACTTCTTCGCCGAGAGTTTTTTTATCTATAGAGGTGTTCTGGAAACTGCTAAACGCCGTTTTTATTCTCCCCTTTGAGGTTTCAAAAATATCTTCAGTTTGATTAGATTTAAGTCTAGGTAGCCCTTTGATGTAAGAGATCAAGAGTCTAGCAATAAGTAAAAGTGCAGCTATGCCAAGTAGCCAGGTTAGTAAC
Source organism: uncultured Bdellovibrionales bacterium (assembly GCA_964510575.1). Classification (GTDB taxonomy): domain Bacteria; phylum Bdellovibrionota_C; class UBA2361; order SZUA-149; family CALKYB01; genus CALKYB01. The sequence continues at coordinate 14,475 of CAZECN010000022.1, forward strand.
TCTTGGACAATAGAATGAGTTTCAACCTCGGCCAAGGCCTTGATGTCATGGAATCCGGTTTCAGCATCATGCTTTTGCTTCATCTCTTTGCTACCGCCAATGGTAGTTTTCTTCCTCGTTCCTTGGAAAGAAAATAGGAGCGTATAGCTGGGATAAAGTCTTTGTCAGTTCCAAGCCAAATACTACCAACACCATATTTTCTAAAAGATTTAACCAGCTGTTCTTTGTGGGCTAGTTGTAGTTCTTGGTATTTCTCCCGGACTTTTTTCTGGGATGAATCAATAACTGTTCTACGACCCGTTTCAGGGTCCTTTACGGTTAACAGTCCTAGGTTAGGTAGGGAGTGGTCTAGCGGATCTTCTATCACAACAGCAGTTACGTCGTGTTTGCTGGAGAGTTGGGCTAAGTTTTCGCCAAAGCTAGGGTCGAAAAAATCAGAGATTATAAAAATAACAGATCTTCTTTTTAGCACCTGACGTAAAAATTTATTCAAACCAAACAAGTCTGTTCCGCTGTTGTAGTCACCGCTTGTCATCACCTCACGGATAATTCTCCAAACTGAGTTTCTGGATTTGCGTGGAGGGTAAAATTTTTCTACCTGATCGGAATGGGTAACAAGTCCGACCTTGTCACCATTCTGCATTGCCATCATTGTAAGGACAGCTCCAACTCTGGCAGCAAGGCGCTCTCTAGTTTGATTTGAGCTACCTGTGTGGGCAGAGGCGCTCACATCAACCGCTACCATGACTGAAAGTTCTCTTTCTTCTCGATATCTTTTTACGAAAGCTTGTCCGCTACGAGCTGTTACCTTCCAGTCGATAGAGCGAATATCATCTCCAGGTATATATTCTCGGACGTCTTCAAACTCGATTCCTCTTCCCTTGAAGGTACTTTTGTAACCACCCAGTAAAGCTTCATCCGCAATTTTTCGAGTGCTGAAGTGTAGCTTTTTTATGTCATCGAGGATCTCGGAGGATAACTGGCTACTGACTTCATCCTCGGAGTTTGGAGCTTCAGTGGCTCCAACTTTTTTTTCTTTTTTAAACCAGCTCAGCGGCATTATCTGAACCTAAGGAACTGGAACACCATCAAGGATAGTCTGAACAACTTGGTCACTATCTAAGCCCTGGGCTTCAGCTTCGTAGCTGAGTGCGAGTCTATGTCGCAAAACATCTGGAGCTACTCTTTTAACAAACTCTGGTCTTACGAATGTCTCTCCCTCAAGAAGAGCTTCTGCTCTGGCGCACTCATAAAGGGCAATAGAGGCTCGAGGGGAGGCGCCGAGGTCTATAAAACTATTTAAGTCTAGGTCGAATTCTTTAGGATTTCTTGTGGCATTAACCAATGTGACAATATATCGCCGTATTCTGTCGTCGACATAAATCTTACTGCAAGTTTCTTTCAGTTTTGAAATGTCTTCAAGGCTAGCGACAATCTCTGCTTTGGGCTTCGATCTATCAGAGCGATTAGTCACTGTCTCGAGCATCTTGAACTCATCATCTCCACTTGGATAGTCTATCTTCACTTTCATAATGAAGCGGTCTACTTGGGCTTCTGGCAGTGGATATGTTCCTTCCTGTTCAACGGGGTTCTGGGTTGCCAAAACAAGGAAGGGATCTGGAAGCTTGAAAGTTTCTCCTGCGATTGTTACCTGCCGCTCCTGCATGATTTCAAGCAAGGCAGATTGAACTTTAGCGGGGGCTCGGTTAATTTCATCTGCTAAAATGAAATTAGAAAAAACAGGACCTTTTCGAACTATAAAGTCACCTTTGTCTGGACGAAAGATTTCAGTTCCAAGGAGATCCGCAGGTAAAAGATCAGGGGTGAATTGAATCCTAGAGAACTGCGCCTCCATGGTGTCAGAAAAAGTTTTGATCGCTAAGGTTTTGGCAAGTCCTGGAACTCCTTCAAGTAACAAGTGCCCATCCGTTACCAAAGCAGTGATTAGTCTTTTTCTTAGGTTTTCTTGGCCCAGCACGACTCTTCCAACCGAGTCGATAATTTGGCTAATTTTTCTTGAACTTTCTGCTAGAGCAGATTCAAGCTCAGCTTTTGAATTATCACTTTGCGTATTTGGGGCAGAGTCCATTTGTTTCTAACCTAAATCCTTAACTGAAAACGGCCCCGCCAACATTGGTAGGGCCGCATGCTAAAGTGTTGAACTAACTACTAATAGTTTATTTCAGCTCCTTGGCCTTGAGAAGAAGCTTGGTTACGGAAAATAGCGAAGTGCGCTCTTCTGTTCACGGAGAATGATGACTCACTTTCACCTGTTTCAAGCGGAATTTCTTCCCCGTAAGTTATAGTGCTTAACTGATCCGGTTGAACACCAAGGTTAACCAAGTAACGAGCTACAGTTTTAGCACGAGATTTTCCGAGGGCGAGGTTGTATTCGTTAGTTCCTCTGCTATCGCAGTGTCCTTCGATTTCCACTTTAAGCGTAGGATCTTCTTTTAGAATCTGCGCATCTTGTTCTAGTTGGGCTCTGTACTGAAAAGGGATTTCCGAAGAGTCATAGTCAAATCTGACATCTTGGAATGGCCCTTCTCCATTAGCCCCAGCTCCAAAAGCTCCTAATCGACCGCGGCCAGCTCCATATAAGCCGCCCTCTTGAGCGTTAGGAATATTTCCGTCACCATATCTTTCGGCTAAGGCTAGATCGTCGTCAGAAAAGACACCACTAGCACCATAACCATCAGCACCACCAGGACCAGCACCTGACTTCGAGGAGCAGGCTGAAAGGCCGAGCGATAACAAAAGAGCTAAACAAAGTGACAAGTTTTTCATGGAGATAAGTGGAGAGTGGAACTTACGCATATTATTTTATACCTCGAAATTTATAAACTTTTTCGGTTAATCACATACCCGGCCTAGAAAAGCAGCCGAAAACAGGTACCGAAGAAAATACCAAAAAGTCGGCGAACAGGAACTGTCTGCTAAAGAGCTGGGCCGAGCCTGCACACTGACTAAGACGATGAATCTTACTAAAACACTCATCGTCAAATGAAGGATATCACTAACAAAAGGAAAAAAACCAATCCAGAGCTTTTATAGGCAAGATGGTAAGGTTTTTTGTTAGTAATAAGCCAGATGGCTTTCTTGCTACTGTGGAAAATCTAACCTATTATCTGACATTTCTCTGGAAAATTTAAATTTATATGATGAACTTAAGAGCCTCTACCCTGTTGATAGTTTTTATCGTTGCCCTGGTAAACCCAGCTTTTGCCGAGGGGGGGTCAGTGCTGAATGATTTTCAGTGTAAAAAGGACCTTGGTAGCTCTGCCAGGAAAGCCTTGCTGGCAGCAATGGATAAGCGTTTTCTAGGAATCAGTGGTTTTTCTGCTGACTTTACTCAACTATCTAGAATGCTAGCTGGAACTCGAACGGTCTCTAATTCAGGTCGAGTGTCCTTTCTCAAGCCTGGCCGGATGAACTGGGTATATCAAGAGCCAAGGCAAAGATTCATCTCTGACGGGAAGACAGTTTGGTTTTACCAACCCGAGATGGAGAATGGCCAGGAGAAAGGAGGAGAGGTGACTCTAATAGATTTTAGTAGCGCATTCACTTCTGAAACTCCGGGCTCTTTTCTTCTTGGTTTAGGAACTCTAGCCAAAGACTTTGACCTCGTTACTGGTTGTGAAACTGGTGCTGGATATCTCGCCGAATTAAAGCCGAAGGTCGAAGATGAAAACTTGGAAGAGTTTCACCTCCTAGTTAGAAAACATGACAACGTTTCCTTAGGAGCGAAGATTGTAGATTTCAGTGAGAACGAGACGATCATCCGTTTTCATAACCTTAGGATAAATCCGGGCCTTGAAGATAGTAGCTTTAATTTTGATATTCCGCGTGGAGTATTTATTGAGGATCATCGAAGACGCTCAAGTAGTACCCAATAAGTTGAAGATATAGAAGTGAATACTAAGCTCCCAATTTTTGGCGATAAGCCTCAAGAACCCGAAAGACCTCACGTGGCTCAAGAAAAATTTCTTGGAAATGCTGCAATAGTCACATTAGGTTGCGCGAAGAACACAGTTGATTCTGAGGTGATGTTGGGAGCTCTTGCTAATCGTGGGTTTCGAACAGTGTCAGATCCTGAAAATGCCGAACTTGTTGTGGTTAACACCTGTGCATTTTTGGAATCTGCGGTTGAAGAAGGTGTGGACACTATTCTTTCACTAGCTGAGTTGAAAAAGACCGGAAGACTTAAGCAGCTACTGGTGGCGGGCTGTATGGTTGAGAGATACCGGAAAGATCTTGAGGAGAGCTTGCCAGAGGTTGACCGATTTATCTCAACTGACGAGCTTTTGTCAGTGGGTTCGGAAGAGAGTACTACAGAGCAGTGTTTCAATGAGGCTAGAAGACCTTATTTCCTTTACGATGAAACAATGCCTAGGGTTTTATCGACGGGAGCGCATAGCGTTTACTTAAAAATTTCTGAAGGCTGTGACCGACCTTGCTCCTTCTGCATTATCCCGAAGATTCGAGGGGGTTTTCGGTCTAGACCAATCAAATCGGTTGTTGCGGAAGCTTCAGATTTAGTTTCTCAAGGAGCAAAGGAACTTAACCTAATTGCTCAAGACCTTACCGCCTATGGAGATGATAGAGATGATGGTGCAAACCTGCTAGCTCTGCTTAAGCAGATGGATGGCATTCAGTCCGACAATGATTTTTGGATAAGACTATTTTACGCTTACCCAGTTGGTGTCAGCAAAGAATTCATTGAGGGTATACTCTCCCTAAACAGAGTGGCTGATTACTTGGATATGCCATTGCAGCACATAGCTGGGCCAGTGTTGAAATCTATGAAACGGCCATTGGGAGGTCGAAGAACTCAAGAGTTGATTGAGAACATTAGGCACTGGGCTCCAGAGCTAAAGCTAAGAACGACCTTTATCGTTGGGTTCCCTGGAGAGACAGAGGATGACGTCGATCAGCTCGTTGATTTTGTATCCCAGGGACATTTTGCCCACGTGGGAGTCTTTGCCTACTCTCAGGAAAAAGAAGCAGCCTCTTTCACTTATCCTAATCAAATTGACCCGGAACTTGCCGAGGAAAGAAGAGCTAGGGTAATGCTTGCCCAACAAGGCGTGGTTGAGAAGCATCTTAAAAACTACATTGGCAAAGAAGTAGAAGTTCTAGTGGAGGGTAGTCACTCCGAGTCAGACCTGTTGATGACGGGCCGTGCCAGCTGGCAAGGGCCAGAGGTTGATGGAGAAGTTATCATCAACCAAGTAGACGAACGTTGGTTAGATGCCAGTGGCCAATTAGATCATAGTAAAATAAAAGGACTGTTCACGAAGGTGAAAATATCCGAAGTGGCTGGTTATGATTTGGTTGGTGAGTTGAAGTAGGTGAGCTGAAGTAACGGCTATTCAAACCAATTCGGGCTTGAATATTTTTAGCGTAGGCTAGAATCAGGTGAGTAAGCCTTTAAGAGGTTCTTGTAGAGGCTCTCGAACGCCGCTGAGTTATCTAAGTCGCAGCGAGTAGGAGTTAGAACGAACTAAGATAAGGGCCTAGTAGGCGCTTAGGACGAGACTGGTGGTAGGGCTTCGACTATCGAACCTTCACTTTTCTGTCTTCTAAGCCGAGCACGAGTCTTGGCAGCACGCTTCTTTTCAATCCTAGCTTGACGCTTGTCTCGCTTCATTCCTGTAGTTTTTCCTAGTGAGGCCATTTTTTTCTCTAAAAATTTATGGTTTCAAGGGAGCGGGAATCTATCACCAGTTTGGGGTTTGATCAACAAACTGAATCAAGCACCTCTCTCATAGTTAATATAAGTAAATTCGTCGTGTTCTTCACGAAAAACCTCTTTAAATTTCTCCTCAAATGGAGGCATGAAGCAGTCTCCCTCAGCTTGAAGATGAACCTTCGTAAGGTAGACCATGTCCAGCAGGGGTAGTGTAGAGCGCCAAATCTCTTCTCCGCCAATTACCCAAATACGGTCCCCGGGTAGGTCATCTCGATTCAAAAGCTCCTCAACTGCCTTAATCGGGGAGCAGACCATCACCTCTACATCTTCTTCAGATTTCCAGTCAGCGTTTCTAGTAACCAAGACATTCTTTCTTTGTTTAAGGGGTCTATATTTGTCGGGGATCGACTCATAAGTCTTTCTACCCATCAAAACTGTGTTGCCTTTGGTTAACTTGGCAAATCGTTTTTGGTCCTCTGGTAAGTGCCAGGGAATGTCTCCATCTTTACCAACCACTCGGGCATCCGTCATAGCAACTATCGCGGCTACGAGTTTCTTGTCTTTGGTTTTAGAGGTGGTCATTAAACGGCTATCTTAAATTTAATATGAGGGTGCGCTTGGTATTCCTCAAGAGAAAAGTCTTCATAGTTAAAGGAGAATATATCTTTAACCTCGGGGTTCAGCTTCATAGTGGGCAGAGGTAATGGGTCTCTTTTTAATTGCTCTTTTGCGCCCTCAATATGGTTGGCGTAAATATGAGCATCTCCAAATGTATGAACAAACTCATGAGCCACCAGTCCTGTGGACTGAGCTATCATCATCAATAAAAGCGAGTAACTTGCAATATTAAACGGCACGCCTAACATCACGTCGGCAGAGCGCTGATAAAGTTGAAGACTGAGCTTTCCATTATTAACATAAAGCTGAAACATGGTGTGACAAGCTGGTGGTGCAACTTCAGGCAAGTCTCCTGGATTCCATGCCGAAACAATTATCCTTCGACTTTCTGGATTTTTCTTGAGAGTTTCAATCGCATTGGAAATTTGGTCTACAGTGCTTCCGTCGGCTGCCAACCATCTTCTCCATTGCTTTCCATATACAGGACCAAGTTCTCCGGTCTCGTCGGCCCATTCATCCCAAATGGAAACGCCTCTTTCCTTGAGCCAATTGATATTGGTGTCTCCCTGCAAAAACCAAAGCAGTTCAATGATTATAGATTTGAGATGACATTTCTTGGTGGTGACAAGGGGGAAGCCTTGGCTGAGATCAAATCGCAACTGTCTGCCAAATACCGATAGGGTTCCAGTTCCAGTTCGGTCCTCACGTATCGAGCCATCGCCGTAGTCATTACTCCTGAGTATGTCCTCAACTAGATCTAGGTATTGTTTCAAGTCTTTTGCCTCCTTGCTGCTGCCTTGACCGTGATAAAGCTAGCCCTGATTGAGACCATCAATCAAGCGAGGCTAGCGAACAGTTGTTTAATAAGTTAAGTGCTTGCATTTATTAAGCTTAGCTTGTTTTTATGAAGGAAAAGCTTGTATTTATCTGATTATATAGGTAAATAGTCAGGAATTATGGACTTTGGTCTCAGGCTAAAGATGATTAGTGCGAAGCTTGGCACTCTTATTCTATAACTTTGATTGTCTTTGGGCGGTGGGTGTTTCTGGCTGAAATAAGGGATTAAGATTTATAATCTGGATGTTGTGATGAAACTAGTTTCAATAGTTGTACCTCTCTACAACGAAGAGGAAAACGTAGAGGCTCTTTATAAGGAGCTGACCTCAGTCATTGATGACTGTAACCTTAACGCAGAGTTCGTTTTGGTTGATGATGGATCCTCCGATAGTACCGTAGAAAAAGTTAAAGAGATTGCTGGAAAGGACCCACGCTTAAAACTCGTTTGTTTTCGAAGAAACTTCGGACAGACTGCTGCTATGCAAGCTGGTTTCGATCATACCCAAGGAGATATTGTTATTACCTTGGATGGTGATCTTCAAAATGATCCAGCCGAAATTCCTCGAATGATTGAAAAGTTAGAGGAGGGTTACGATTTAGTAGCTGGTTGGAGGAAAGATAGAAAAGATAAGCTTGTTTCAAGAAAGCTACCTTCGATGCTAGCCAACCGCTTGATCTCTAAAATTACAAACGTACAGCTTCATGACTATGGCTGCACTTTGAAAGCTATGAGCGGAGAAGTTGCAAGAAATCTACATCTCTATGGAGAGATGCACCGATTTATCCCTGCACTTGCTGCTGAGATGGGTGTTAAGATTGCCGAAATACCTGTGAACCATCGTCCTAGACTTCATGGTGAGTCGAAGTATGGAATCTCCAGAACCTTCAGAGTTCTTCTGGATCTTTTGACAGTAAAGTTCTTTTTACGTTTCTCTACACGACCCCTCCATATGTTTGGAATCATGGGTATGGTGACAGGTGGGCTTGGTGCAGTAGTGATGGCTTACCTGGCCTTCTGTAGAATGTTCCTTTCGATGCCACTTGCAGACCGACCATTGTTGCTAGTCGCTACTATGCTTGTTTTGATTGGAAGCCAGTTCATTTGCTTTGGTTTACTAGCCGAGATTCTGGTTAGAACTCATTTCGAGTCTCAAGGTAAAAAGACTTACACTGTAAGGGACGTATTCTCTGGAGGTGGTCGAGACAACGTTGAACCTTTGCCAACAACTAGGTTTGGTTGAAAGAATCCGGAAGTCGATTAGGCCGCTCCCTCGATAGATAAATAGCTTTAGCAATAAAATGAAAGTAGTAATTGATGCCAGAAAGCTAGGGGATGGAGGAATTGGGAGTTATCTTGAGACTCTGATTACAGGGCTTTTATCTTTACAGGAACGAAGCTTAAACCTATCTCTACTTGTTGCCCCATCCTATTTTACTAGTCAATTTTCCGAGCAGCTCAATAGTGATTTTGGTAACGAATCTTTTCAGGTTCTAACTGAAGGTTCTAAGAAATATTCTTTTTCAGAGTATTTTCTTTTGCCTTTCCGTCAGAGAAAGTTACTTGCTGACAGTGATATCTTTCATTCTCCTCACTACACGTTACCCTTTGGGCTGAGCTGCAAGTCGATAGTGACTATTCACGATGTTATCCATATCTCTCATCCAGAAAACGCAACTCATAGTTTTCTAGGGCCTAAGTTGATTGCATCGGCAGCAAGCAGGGCTGATGGAATAATTACAGTTAGTGATGCTGCGAAAGAGAGCATTCTGCGTCATGTGAGGGTGAATCAAGATAAGCTAACAGTTATTTATAATTCACTTCGTCAATCGCTGCCTAAGTCCCTGAGCCAATCAGTTCACTTGTCGAAAGAGTCTTTAAGAGAGCTAAGTCTTAGCAAGAGTTTTTACCTTTTTGTGGGAAGTGATCGGCCTCATAAGGGGTTTACTGAACTAGTCGAAGCCTGGAAACTTCTTAAGGAAAGACAGTCTGGGCAGGTTCCTGAGATCGTAATAGTTGGAAATCGTTTTGGACCAGCCTCTCGGCGTTTTGTTGAAGAGGCTGGGCTTAGTGCTAATTTGAAGTTTGTAGGCAGTGTAGATGAGCAGACTCTTGCTAGGCTTTACCAAAGTTCTAAAGCTCTACTGCTTCCTTCAAGAGAGGAGGGCTTTGGTCTTTCTGCACTAGAGGCTATGCACTTTGGTTCCCCGGTAATTTGCTCTCCGGTTCCCGCTATTGAGGAAGTTTGTGGTGCTGCCGCCTTAGTAGCGAGAGATTTCTCTTCTGCCGCGTTGTTGGAGGCAGTAGAGGCATTCGATAAAGATGAGGAACTTTGTTCTGAGCTTATTGAGCTTGGTAAAAGACAAAGTTTAAATTTTGAAATTGAAAAAATGGCCCGAAAAACCCTGAACTATTACCAGCGAGTGTTGACTGGCAGTTCTTTTGAAGTGGAAGATCCTTCCTCGACAAGGGTTGCCAAGGGGCAGAAGAATCGTATGTGGAGTGGGCAATGAAAGTAGCGATTGTTCACGATTGGTTAGTTGGAATGCGGGGAGGAGAAAAATGTCTCGAGGTACTTTGTTTAATGTACCCTGAGGCCGACATTTTTACCTTGATTCATAACAGAGAAGAAATCAGTCCTCAGATTAATAGCCACAATATTTTTCCGAGTAAGCTTCAGAAGCTACCCGGGGTTCGCAAGTTTTATCGTTATCTTCTTCCTTTCATGCCCTTAGTTGCGAAAGAACTTAGTGCCAAGCTGGGTGACTATGACTTAGTAATTTCTATCAGTCATTGCTTTGCCAAGAATATTCGAGTGCCTGAGGGGGTGCCTCATATTTGTTATTGCCTATCCCCGATGCGCTATATTTGGGATCAGTATGACTCCTACTTTAAAGGAAGAAGCATAGAGCCTTTGGTAAGACCCATCGCGGGCATGCTTAGAAAATGGGATCGGGGTGCTGAGGGGGTAACTAGATTAGTAGCAATTAGTGAGTTTGTTCAAAGAAGAATTCAGAGATGTTATGGCCTTGAATCTGAAGTAATTTACCCTCCTGTAGATTGCGCGGCTTTTGGTTCAGAGGCTTTGAAAAAAGCTGAGAAGAAAGATAACTTTTTGGTGGTCAATGCATTGGTTCCATACAAAAATACCCATGTTGTAGTCGAAGCTTTCAGAGAGCTAGACCTCCCACTTGTTGTTGTCGGTAGAGGTCCAGAGGCTTCGCGAATTCATCAGCTTGCTGGCCCGAGGACCAGTTTTAAGAGCTTTGTCTCTGAACAAGAGCTTAGAATGCTTTATAGAACCAGTAGGGCAATGGTCTTTGCCGCGGAGGAAGATTTTGGCATAACTCCAGTAGAGAATCAGGCGGCAGGTCGTCCAGTTATAGCCTTGGGTAAAGGCGGCGCGTTGGAGACGGTGGAAGACAGTCGCTCGGGTCTATTCTTCGAAGAGGTTAGTGTGGGTCAAGTCAAAGCAGCAGTTAAGAGATTTGTGGCAAATGAAAGCCAGTTTGAGGAAAAGGATTGCGTCAACAATGCTGCGAAGTTTTCTTTGTCTCGATTTCAAAGAGACTTTTCTGAACTTGTGGATCAAGTGATTAGTCAAAAAAGTAAATCAGATATGACTCTTAGTAAGTTGGCCGAAGGGGCTTAGTTTTTTGCGATGTTAAAGAAGCACACCCAACTTTTTGAAGCGTTTTTTACAGCATCGGATTTGCTGGTAGCTTCGCTTGCCTGGGGTTTAGCCTATTGGGTTAGGTTTAGTTCTGGCTTGATACCAGTTGAGAAGGGAATTCCTGAATTAGTCGATTATGCTCGTATCCTCTTGTTCATCTGGCTTGTTTGGGCCTACGTGTTCAGAAAGTTTGGTCTCTATCGACCAATGCGAGGCTCTAACAGAGCTAGGGAAGCTTGGAAGGTAATACGGGCTAATTCCTTAAGTGTGGTTGTTCTATTGGCTCTAACCTACTTGTTCAGGGAGAAGAGTGTACCATTCTCACGATTAGTCTTTCTCGTGTACTGGGCACTTTCTACCGCAATGCTTGTTTTCTCTAGGGGAATGATTCGAACTTTTCTGCGTTCGATGAGGAGACGGGGATATAATTTACGTCATGTTTTAGTCGTTGGCAGTGGCGAGCTTGCGGAGAAGGTAGTTGAGAGTATGGAAGAACATCCGGAGTATGGAACAGTTTGCGTTGGCTGTTTGGCCGCTAATGTTAGCGACAGCTCTCAGTTTTCTGGCCCAGGGGGAAAACAACAGATTTTGATTCCAGATTTACCTCAGCTTTATAAAACTGGTCTTGGGCCGGCGATTGCCAAATTGAATACTGGTGAGGCCGCCGAGCAAGAAGGCAGTCTCTCTGTTCAAAATAGAGTCATTGGCAGTTATGAGGACCTGCCAGCTATACTGAGAGAGAATACGATTGATTCGGTGATTATCGCCATGCCACTTGGTGACCATACCCATATGGAAAAAATCATCGATGCGGTTGCTGACGAGATGGTAGATATCCGTATTGTGCCTGATGTGCATCGTTTCATTCGACTTGGTTCTCAAATTGAAGATTTTGATGGGCTGCCAGTTGTGAGTTTAGCTGCTACACCAATGTTTGGCGTGAACCTGATGGTGAAAAGAATGTTTGACCTTTTCTTAGGGTCAATGTTTCTGCTTGTGGCCCTGCCAGTAATGCTAATTACCGGTTTCTTAGTGAAGATTACCTCTAGAGGACCTATTTTCTTTGAACAGGAGAGAACAGGCTTGGATGGGCAACGCTTCTCCATTCTTAAATTTCGCACCATGCAAATTGACGCCGAGAAGGATGGTGCTCGGTTCGCTGTAAAAGGAGATAATCGAGTGACGCCGATAGGTGGTTTTTTAAGACATTATAATATAGATGAGCTTCCTCAGCTTTGGAATGTAGTTAGGGGCCAAATGTCTTTAGTGGGGCCTCGCCCTGAAAGACCTGTGTTTATTGAGGAGTTTAGTAAACATATCCCCAAGTATATGCTGAGACACAAAGTTCAGGCTGGTATGACTGGGTGGGCTCAGGTTAATGGATGGCGTGGAAATACTTCGATTGAGAAGCGAATTGAGCATGATTTGTTTTATATCGAGAACTGGTCAGTGCTGTTAGACCTGAAAATTATTTTAAAAACGTTTGTAGATGGGTTTCGTGATTCTAACGCCTACTAGGCGCACTAACCCAGATAGAAAGTAAAAAAGCAGTATTCTCAGCAGGAAGAACTAATGGAAATAGCGGTCGTCGGGTCGGGTTATGTTGGTCTAGTTGCAGGAGCTTGTTTCGCAGAAAGTGGAAACAATGTTTTTTGTGTGGATGTCGACGAAAGTAAGATTGAAGGGTTGAAAAATGGAGTGATTCCAATTTTTGAACCAGGTCTTACCGAGATGATCAAAAGAAATCACGCTGCTGGTAGAATAAAATTTACTACTGATATTAAGCAAGCGGTTGAGGACTGCTCTGTAATTTTTATAGCTGTTGGAACTCCTCAAGACGAAGATGGCTCTGCAGATTTGAAGCATGTCTTGGCAGTTGCTGCCTCTATTGGGAAACATATGAACGGCTACAAGGTAGTAGTCGATAAGTCTACAGTTCCAGTGGGAACGGCGGATAAAGTTAGAGCTGAGATCTCAAAGCACACTAGTCAGGAGTTTGATGTTGTCTCAAACCCTGAGTTCCTCAAAGAAGGTGCTGCGATTGATGACTTTATGAAGCCTGACAGGGTTGTAATTGGTGCTGATAATGAACGTAGCGCCAAAGTGATGAAGGAGCTTTACTCTCCCTTCGTTCGAACTAATAATCCTATAATTGTAATGGGCGTAAAAAGCGCTGAAATGACCAAGTATGCTGCTAATGCCATGCTTGCGACAAAGATCAGCTTCATGAATGAAGTTGCTAATCTTTGCGATGCTGTAGGTGCCGATGTCAAAGATGTTAGAGTTGGAATTGGAAGTGACTCTAGGATTGGACCTTCATTTTTGTTTTCTGGAGTTGGGTATGGTGGCTCTTGTTTTCCAAAGGACACTAGAGCGTTGGTGACCACAGCTAGAGAGCATGAAGTTCAAATGCAAATTGTTGAAGCGGTGGATAGGGTTAACGAAGCTCAAAAGAGTGTATTGAGTAAAAAAATTCTGAAACACTTTGGCTCACCTTCGGATTTGAAGGGTAAGAAATTTGCTCTCTGGGGTCTTTCTTTTAAGCCACAAACTGATGACATGAGAGAGGCGCCTAGTCTGACAGTTATTAAAGAGCTTACTGAGATGGGGGCGGAGATCGTAGCTTTCGATCCAGAGGCTATTGAGGAAGCTCAAAGAGTAGTCAGCAATCCGGCAGTTAGTTTTGCCTCAGACAGTTATCAGGCTCTGTCCGGTGCAGATGCACTGGTAATCGTAACTGAATGGAATGAATTTAGAAGGCCTTCTTTTGATAAATTGAAGGAAGAGCTAAAGACGCCTTTAGTGTTCGATGGCCGAAACCTCTACGATCCTGATTTGATGAAAGAAAGAGGCTTTGTTTATTTTTCAATTGGTCGGCCAGCTGTTGTTTAAGTAAGCCTGTAGAGAGAGTAAGGTAGAAATGACAAGAGTGTTGGTTACTGGGGGAGCGGGCTTTATCGGGTCGCATCTTTGCAGAAGTTTGCTAGCGAATGGTAATGAAGTAATTTGCCTAGACAACTTCTTTACGGGTCGACGTCAAAACGTTAGTGAACTGTTTACTAATCCTAACTTCGAACTTATTCGACACGATATAACTGAGCCAATTTTACTTGAGGTCGATGAGATTTATCATCTAGCTTGTCCTGCCTCGCCGGTGCATTACCAATTTAACCCCGTCAAGACGATCAAGACTAGTGTGATGGGTACTATCAATATGTTGGGCCTAGCTAAGAGAGTTAAAGCTAAAGTGTTACTGGCCTCGACCTCGGAAGTTTATGGTGACCCGCTTGAGCATCCCCAAAAAGAGTCCTACTGGGGTAATGTGAATCCTATAGGGGAGAGAAGCTGTTACGATGAAGGAAAGAGAGTAGCTGAGACTTTAGTGATGGATTATCATCGGCAGCATAGGTTGGACGTTAAGATCGTCCGGATATTTAACACCTATGGGCCAAGAATGTTACTTGATGATGGCAGAGTTGTATCGAACTTTATCGTTCAGGCACTTAGAGGCGAGCCACTTACAATATACGGGGATGGTAGTCAGACTCGTTCGTTTTGTTTCGTTGACGACCTGGTTCGTGGTTTTCAATTGATGATGAAAGGCAATGATTTCACGGGCCCAGTAAATCTTGGAAACCCTGTTGAAATGACAATGCTAGAGCTGGCTGATTTGATCAGGGAGTTAACTGGTTCTAAATCAAGCGTTGAGCACAGGCCGTTGCCTTCAGATGACCCAACCCGTCGAAGGCCAGATATTAGCTTGGCGACTGAAAGATTGGGTTGGAGCCCTGAGGTTGACATTAGAGATGGTTTAAGTAAGACAATCGAAGAATTTAAGACGAGAGTATAGCTAAAAAGCCTTGCAGTAAGAATATTGTGAGCATGGAGCAAAAATTATGAAATCAATTGTAACAGGTGGAGCTGGGTTCATTGGATCAACTATTGTTGATGCGCTGCTCGAGCGTGGAGATGAGGTGCTTATCGTCGACGATTTTTCAACTGGGCGAGATTCTAATTTAGACAATGCCAAGAAAGACTATGGTTCGAAGTTAACTATAGTAAAGAAGGACATTTGCGAGTTGAGCCTGATGGAAGATTTTGAGGCTTTCAAACCAGATGTAGTTTTTCATACTGCTGCCCAAATCAACGTTAGAAAGAGTGTCGCCGAGCCTGGTTTCGATGCTGAGAAGAATGTTGCTGGAACAGTTAATATTTTGGAGGCTGCTCGTAGGGGTGGAGCTAAGAGATTCGTGTTTTCTTCAACTGGTGGCGCCATTTACGGCGAGCAGGAGAGTTTTCCAGCAAGTGAAGAACATCCCAACAAACCAGAAAGCCAATATGGGGTTGGTAAAAGAGCTGCTGAACTTTACTTGGAGCTTTACGCCAGAAAGTTCGATATGACAGTGGTTTCTTTGAGATATTCTAATGTTTTTGGTCCAAGGCAAAACGCTAAAGGTGAAGCAGGGGTTGTCGCTATCTTCACAGACAAATTGGTTGAAGAGCAGTCGTTAAAGGTTAATGGCGACGGCAAGCAAACCAGAGACTTTGTTTATGTCGGTGATGTTACTGCAGCAAACCTAGCTGTGAGTGGGCTAGATCGTCCTGGAGAGCTTTCTGTTTACAATGTGGGAAGAGGGGTAGAGATATCCGTGCTGGATGTTGTTAACGCCTTTAAGAAGGTTTGGCCTGAGCATTGTGGTTCGAAGTGTCCGGACGTAAAGTTTGAGAATGGTCCGGCTCTTCCCGGTGAACAAATGCGAAGTGTTATCGACTCCGGTAGGCTACAAAAAGAATTTGGTTGGTCTGCTCCAGTAGATTTGGAGCAGGGTCTGGTTCACACCATTAAGAGTGTGACTTGAGCCAATTAGTAGAGGTTTTAGTTCCAAAACCTTTCCTAGTTGTCTATAGCCGCTTACCTGGCTTAATTCGATTTGTCTTAGAGAAGCGTTAAAAATTGGCCCGCAATATACGTAACTTTTCAATCATTGCCCATATTGACCACGGGAAGTCGACACTGGCAGATCGTATCCTGGACGTAACCAATGCTGTTACTGAGAGAGAAAAGAAAGAACAGCTTCTCGACAATATGGATGTCGAACGGGAGAGAGGCATTACAGTCAAATCTAGGTCGGTTAGTCTAGAATATAAGGCTCGAAATGGAGAAGTTTACAATCTCAACCTAATTGATACTCCTGGTCACGTAGATTTTCATTACGAGGTTTCAAGAAGTTTAGCTGCTTGCGAAGGGGCTTTACTTGTTGTGGATGCAGCACAGGGGGTAGAGGCACAAACAGTTGCTAATGTTTATGAAGCTATCAACTGTAACCTCGAGGTCTTGCCTGTTCTTAATAAAGTTGATCTTCCTACTGCCGACCCAGAGCAAGTAAAGCGTGAAATAGAAGAGATTATTGGGCTTTCTACCGAGAATGCCATGTCGGTCAGTGCCAAGACCGGAGTTGGCGTAGAAGATTTAATTGAAAAGCTTATCGATACCTTCCCAGACCCAGAGGGGGATGATGAAGCTCCTCTCAGAGCCTTACTTTTCGATTCTTGGTTCGACTCTTATCAAGGTGTCGTGGTTCAAATTCGAGTGATTGATGGAAAAATAAAGAAAGGTCAGAAAATTAAATTCATGCAGACCGGTGCAACTTACGACGTTGTTGACCTGGGTGTTTTCACTCCCTTTCCACAGTCCGTTAAGGAGTTGGGAGTGGGGGAGGTAGGTTATCTGGCAGCTAGTGTTAAAGACATTCAGGATGCTAAAATCGGAGACACTGTCACTGATGCCAAGAAGCCTTGCGAAAATGCTTTGGAAGGTTTTGAAGACGTTAAGCCAATGGTCTTTAGTGGTTTATATCCGTCGGATTCCACAGACTATCCTGCCTTACGGGAAGCTCTGGGTAAACTACAGCTGAACGATGCTGCCCTATACTTTGAACCCGAAACTTCTTCAGCTTTAGGATTTGGCTTTCGTTGTGGCTACCTAGGGTTGCTCCACATGGAAATTGTTCAAGAAAGATTAGAAAGAGAGTTTGACTTGTCTCTCGTCACGACTGCACCTACTGTAGTTTATAAGGTTCATAAAAAGGATGGAGAGATTATTGATGTAGACAATCCAGCTTTTTTTCCTGATGTTGGAGAGATTGACTACATTGAAGAGCCTGTAATTAACGGTACTATTCACTCTAGAAAAGAATACTTGGGAGCCATCCTTAAGCTTTGCGAGGAGAAGCGAGGGCTTCAGAAGTCAATGGATTTTCATACAGGGGATCGGGTTCGACTCGTTTATCAGTTGCCTTTAAATGAAGTAGTGATCGATTTTTACGACCGTTTAAAAAGCGCCACTAAGGGCTATGCCTCTTTCGATTACGAGCTTGCTGGTTATCAAACTAGTCAGCTTGTTAAGCTTGATATTAAGATTAACGGTGAAAACGTTGATGCTCTCAGCGTTGTTATACACACTGACCGTTCTTTTCATTATGGACAGAAGCTTACTGAGAAAATGAAAGAGCTAATTGATAGGCATATGTTCGATATCGCTATTCAGGCTGCTATAGGCAATAGAGTTATTTCCAGAACGACTGTTAAAGCTCTAAGAAAAAATGTTACTGCGAAATGTTACGGTGGGGATATTACTCGAAAGAGAAAACTTCTTGAGAAACAGAAGGCTGGAAAAAAGCGCATGAAGCAAGTGGGGTCAGTTACTATCCCGCAGGAGGCCTTTCTTGCTGCGCTAAAGTTAGAGCAGTAAGCCATGAAGCTTTTTTTCAGAAATGTTTTAAAGCGCCTTATCAATAAATTACCTTTTAAAGATCTATCTTCAGGCATTAAGCGTGGTGTTTGGCTGACCACACTTACTTTGCTTTTCTTTGTTATCTTTCAAAGCTTCATTTTTAAAAGCTTTCTCATCCCTTCGATGTCGATGTACCCGACCTTAATCAAGGATGATCATTTAGTAGTCAATCGTCTCGGGTTTAACTTGGCTCGGCTAGGCAGCTACTTAGGTTTTTTTGAGAGCTACCTACCTAGAGCAGGGGACGTCGTAGTGTTTCGAGTTCCTTTCATTGATCCCGAAGGTCGAAAAAAAGATAAATTAATGATCAAGCGGATTGTGGGCTTGCCGGGAGATTTGATCGAAGTTCGAGACCTTAGAGTTTATAAAAATGGGATTAAAAGCTTCGAGCGTTATTTAATTCACGTTAAGGATGAGTTCGATGAGTTTGACCTTTCTCTCGCCCGTGCCAGTGGAAAGCGCACCGCCCCTGAAAATTATGGTCCCGTTAGGCTTACAGATGATCAGTATTTTCTTCTTGGAGACAATAGGATTGATAGCCAAGACAGTCGCTACTATGGACCTATTACTTTCTCTCAGATCGAGGGAAGAGCATGGGTAGTGTTAGGTAGATTCGTGAAGTAAGGGGCAGCAGTTCTTGGAAGTATTAAACTTGGGAAGAAGAGATTTTGATGAAGTGCGAAAGCTTCAGGAGGAAAGAATCTCAAAGTTAGAGGAACTTGGAGAGGTCTGTATATTCTGTGAGCACAGTCCAGTTATTACAGCTGGAGTAAGAACCAGTGAAGGGGAGCTTAGACAAGCTAGAGAGGTAGCTGATCAACTAGAAATTCCTTTGGTAGAAGTTTCCCGTGGTGGGGCTATCAGTTTTCACCTTCCTGGAATGTTGATGTTATACCCTGTTTGCAACTTGAGAGCTCGTAAAACAGGAATTAAGAAGTTTGTAGAGTCTGTCTTTGATATTTTTTCGGAATCGGTGGCCGAAAGTTTTGGAAGAGCTCAACTAGAGTTTTTCACTGATTTCTCTAAGCCCGGTCTTTGGAGTGCCCAGTCAGAAAAAAAGGTTGCTTCAGTGGGGCTAAAAATTGAAAGAGGGGTTAGTAATCATGGTTTTGCCTTTAATCTTTCGAATAGCCTGGTGACATTGGAAGCCCTAAATCCTTGTGGAATTAGCGCATCAAATTACAGTAGAATTGATTTAGAGCTTGGGTTGGAGTCTCTTAGCCAAAATCAGCTATATACAAAGTTGGTTTCTACGATGAGCCCTAAATTATACTTGTTCTAGAGGGGCTTATAAATTCCTGTAAAAATAGTTAGTGAACTTATTGCAATCTTCCACTGGTGGTCGGCATCTTAAAGCAGTAGGTTCATGGGCCCTGTCTTTTCTGACGGAAAGCCAAGTTAGAATCTTATACTATCGGGTGGAATAAAAAGTGTCGAAATCTGTAATTACTGAAGCATCAGGTGATAGAGTCTTCGCGATTGGAGATGTTCATGGTTGCGCCATGGAACTTGAGGCTCTACTTAGCCATTTAGCTAAGCACGAAGGTTTAACTTCGTCAGATCTAGTGGTTTTTCTCGGTGATTACATCGACCGTGGTCCGGATAGTAAAATGGTTATTGATGTTCTACTTGAATTTCATAAAACTCACGCTAACACTAGATTTCTGAAGGGCAATCATGAAGACATGATGCTTGATTTTCTTGGCTTTGGTGGAAAGCTAGGACACGCCTTTTTATATAACGGTGGATTGGAGACGGTTCAGAGCTACGGCCTGTCAGTATTTGCACCAGCTAACGAGATGATAGAGGCAATTCCTGATAATCATCTCGAATTTATGAAAGGTTTGGAAAGTATTCTAGTGGTGGAAAATTTTATATTTGTTCATGCTGGTTTGAATAGACTCTTAGAACTAACTGACCAAGTCGACTCTGAAATTTTCTGGATAAGAGAAGAGTTCATTAACGACACTCATGATTTTGGAAAGACTATCGTCTTTGGCCATACTCCGCATCGTGACATCATGCTCCACCTCCCGTATAAAATAGGTCTCGATACTGGCTTGGTCTTTGGACATAAGTTGTCCTGTTTAGAGGTTAAATCGGGCTATGTTCTAGAGGTGGATAGAGGCTCTGTGAAGGTAAAGACTACCCAGTGTGAGCTACAGGGCGTTCCGGCTTAAACCCCTAAGTCTCAGAACTAATTCAGCCATCATCATCTTGACTAACAGGGTGTATTTTCGTAATTTTCGGAGCTTTTCAAAGCTCATAAGGCGATGTAGCTCAGTTGGTCAGAGCGCGGAGCTCATAATTCCGAAGTCGGTGGTTCAAATCCACCCATCGTCATTCCCTTAAGTTTTATCTTTTAACTAGGAGATTCTCCTAGGAGTTTTACCTATAATTTCAACCTAATAAATCACTTTTTTGTAACAATTCTCTTTCTAATGATAATTGTCGGAAAAAGAATGCCTGCACCTCTCAAGCGCTTTCTCGAATTAGCCGTTTCTATTTTAGGGACGGAAGAAGTTTTAGAAGGAGAGTGAAATGAGTAGAACGAGTATTCGAGGAATTTGGTTAGGACTTTGCCTAGCTCTTAGTCTATTCACCTCACCAGCCCTCGCCAACACACCTGACCTATTCTCACCGGCTCCAGGCAGCAACTTTAGCGACAGCAGCCAAGTCTTTGAATGGTCCCCAGGGGCTACTTTAGTGGAGCAGTGGTGGTTGTATGTTGGTACTAGTCCTGGATCTTTTGATATCTATGACAGCACTTCAGCTTTAGGGTTGGATCAATCTGCCTCGGTTAATATTCCCATAAACGGCCAAGATGTATATGTGAGACTTTGGTTTCGTACTTTAGCTGATGGCTGGCAGTTTACTGACTATATTTATAGCACTGATTTAGTTGTGAATATTGTTCCAACGGAACCTGTACCAAATAGTATTTTAAATGGAGAAGACGTTACTTTCCGTTGGTCAGACCAAGGATTTTCTGTAGAAGCCTGGTGGCTTTATGTTGGAAGCAGCGAAGGTGCCAATGATTTTCATGACAGTGGAAACTTGGGGCTTAGTGTATCAGAGCGAGTCACGACATTGCCTGCTGATGGAAGTGTAGTTTATGCCCGTCTTTGGTATTTCCTCGATGGAGTTTGGCAGTTTACTGACTCAACTTATCTATCGGACCCAGCTTTACCTAGTCCTCTAATTACAATGCCTGCGGAAGGGACTGTGATTAACAGTAGTACTCAGACTTTTGCATGGACTGATAATGGTGTAGCTGTCGACGAATGGTGGTTATATGTGGGTTCTTCAGAAGGGGCAAGAGACTATCATGATAGTGGAGCTCTTTTCTCAAGCCAAACTGAAACTGTAACAGGACTTCCGACTGATGGAAGAATGATCTATGTCAGACTATGGCATAGAGAGTCTGGGCAGTCTTGGCAGACAACAGATTTCGTTTACATGGCAGGGCTTCAAATTAGTGGCTTAGTGCCTACAAGTCCAACGGCAGGTGCCAAATTAACAGGAGATAGCGAGACTTTCACTTGGTCTGCCCAAGGTTTACCAGTCACAGAATGGTGGTTAGAGGCTGGCTCAAGTGTGGGAAGATCTGATTATTATAATAGCGGCTCTTTGGGTACTAATCTTTCAACAGTCGTAACCGGACTCCCTGAGAACGGTAGCACTGTGTTCGTAAGATTTTGGTACCGAATCGGGGGAGATTGGCTATTCACCGATGTTACCTATCGGGGTGCTTGCCTTGATGCCTTGCCTTCGATTGTTAGCCCAGCTGGTAATAGCACTCTAGGTGGTGATGCTGTTACCTTTAGCTGGTCAGCTAACTCTAGTGCTTCTACTGAGTGGTGGTTCTACGCAGGCACAAGTTTAGGAGGAAGTGATATCCTAGACAGTGCATTCCTTGATGGTGATACTTCGATAGATGTGTCGGGATTGCCAACAGATGGTAGCACTGTATACGTAAGGCTTTGGCACCGGGAAGCTGGAGGCTCTTGGCAATTTTTGGACTATACCTACGCCGCCGCCAACAACTAAAACTAAAAATCAGTGTCGTTAGGAGGTAGGTGCTAGAGCCCGGCTCGAGCAGCTCTAAGGGATTCCCAGTAGTTAATTAAAGTCTTTAGATGCTCACCCTTAGGTTCTTTTAAAGCTTTGTCTAGTTTCAACCAGCTACCATTCTCTCCAAACTGAGCCCGGCCAGTTTTGAAATCATAAGCAATGAGGTCGTTTTTTGATAGCCATCCTATTTGTCGTGGTTGTTCTAGAGAGCCAGTTAGCACAAATTGTTTTTTGCTTTGATCAGGGATCATCGCTGTCGGCGAAGGTCTTTTCTCGGAGAAAACTGAATTAAGAAGAATTTGCCCTAACTCATGCTGCCCCACGGGAGTCTTTATCTCTCCACCCGCTCCCGAGAGAAAAAGAGGAGTTCTTCTTTGGTGTTGATCCACTGTCCAGGCATGCCCTAGTAGGCCGTTTTCATAGATTGAATCTGGATGATCACCAATAATCATTACTACTGTATTTTCAGACAAACCCTTCTCTTGGAGAAACTCAAAGAGTTGTCTGAAACCTTTATCTAAATGAAAGGCGGCGTTGGCGTATTGTCTTAATATTTTATCTCTGTTTTCCGGCTTAAAGAATCTAGAGTCCTTTTCACCTTGGTCAATAAACTTAAGCTCCATCGAGCTTTGATGGTACGGGTAGTGTAGGTCTTGGTAGTTTAGGTAAAGGAAAAATGGTTGTTCACTGTTACCGATTACTTCAAATGCTTTTTTGTTTAGCTCCTGCCAGTCAAGTGAGAGCAAACTGGTATTCATCTTTTCCCAGGTAGTTAACTCTCGCTCCTGCCATTTTATAAAACGAGTGTCGAAAAAAGAATCAAGCTTGTCCATTCCCAGGAGACCGTAGTTATTCCCCCAATTTTCATCCATAGCGGAAACGGTATGCACCCCATAACCTTGTTTTTTGAAAAGATCGAAAAGGGTAGGATCGTTCTCTTTGTATCCTAGCTTGCCAAAGAAAAGAGTCTGTATCGCTCTAGCCGTTACTCCGTAGTTTGAGTGAGCATCGGGCGTAAATGCTTCGTTCTCAGCTAAGCTTGATAAAAAGGGCATGACCTCAGAGCCATCAAGTTTCATTTTCACTACATCGCTGCGGAAGGTCTCAACAACAACTAAAATCACATTTACAGGTTGGGAACGACTATTTTTAGGCAATTTAAGGTCTGGCTCATGGGTTCTTGAGCTTTCGCTAAAGTCTCCTATTAAGCCGTTTTCGTCCTTATTGTTCCCAGGAATGTCTAGAGCCCAAGGATTAATATCCGCATCCATATTGTTTGAATCTGGAGGAGAAGTCAGTGGTCCAAAACCATCTCTGTCAAAATCTGAAAGGACTCTAAGGGTCTCGTCTGGGAGCAGATAGGCCAGTGTATTTCTTAGCCCGAAACGCAAAGATTCATAAGAAGCAGTACTGAAGTGAGCTACAAGTATGATCAACCAAGCTAAGCAAAGAGAAGGGAAGGTGAACTTTGATCGCTGGCTATTTTTTAAGGGTTCGCCTGTCTTTCCTAACCACTTGATTACCAATATATTAAGACAGACAAAGCCTAAGCCTCCCAGGGCAATTAACAAATGCTGCGGGCTTATATATCCAAACAAATTTAAGAAGTTTCCAGCAGTGAGCTCTTTTAGAACCTGGATATCAAACATATTTTGAAAATACTTGTGTATTTGATGCTTGATGGTTGTGTAGCTGGCATAGGTGCCGCCAAAGACAATTATTGAACTATAAAGAGACTGAGCAGCGTTTAATCCTAACCAAGGAAATATCAAACGGTAGAGAATAGCTAATATTGTTCCGAAGAAAACAAGGCTATAGAACAAAGCAAGTATTACGAAGGAAGCATACTGGGTAGTAGTTTTTAGCGTGAAGGGTCTGTTTAGCGCAGTTCCACCAAAGAACTCGGCTGTCCTGTGAAGAAGGTAAGAGTCAACTATTAGCCCTAGAGCGCAAAAACAAAAAAGGAAAGTGCCTAGTAAAAATGTATGCCTATTTAAGCTAAGCAATTTCTTCTTCCTTATTCTACGGGTTAGGTCTCTCAGTTAGCGCCAAGCCAGCAAACATTAACTAGGTAATCTTTATCGCTTGAATCTTTGCAAACATAGCTTTGACAGCAGGGTGAAGGTAGTAATTTTTGAAGTTCCTCTTCAGTTTTTCCTAACACGTTCCATTGAGCGGTTAACTTGCCATCGAGTTCTGTCATAAAACTGACCGATCCAAAGGTAGGCTTCAGGCCAAAGCCAGAAAAGACCAGTTTGTAGAGTGCTTCTTTGGCTGAAAAAATTTGAAGGCCTTTCTTATGATCACAACCAACCCACTCCTGTTCGTCAGAGTTTAGGGCCTTACATAAAAACTTGTAGTCTCTCGAAGGGTTCCAAAGCTCTAGGTCCACCCCAATTCCAGAGAAGTTTTCTGTTCTAGCCGCTGCAGCTATAGCGATTCCTGCGGAGTGACTGATTGATCCAACGCTACCTTCAGGCCAAATAGGTTCTCCCTCAGAGCCTTTTAGTATTCCTTGAGGAGAAGCTATTCCTATCTCTTCTAAGAGCTGCCCTGCCGCAGCTCGACCCATCCTGAATTCAACTAACCGTTTGCCAGTAAAATGGTCGGTAATTAGATCCTGCTCACCCGGTTTAAGCTCACGGCCCTCTACTTCGGCTTCTTCCAGCCAAACAAAGCCTAGAGAGTCAGGAAGCTCTTTAGAGATATGAAAGGGTGAAGGAAGCGTTTTCATAAAAGTCTTAAATCCATATTTGGTTTGGTAATTTGAGCCGAAAGTGACAACAAATTGTTACATTTGAAAATGCCTTAAATCCATCTTCTCCGAATCTAGCAATAATAATTCCCGTCTAAATAAAGACAATTACAGCTCATTGTTTTCCGGAAAAGATAAAATGTCCAATTTTAGATTTACGCCTCGAATTATAGTTTTCTTACTTGCTACTTCCATATTAGTTGCGGGCATTGAAGCCACTAATCAGCTGACTCATCCAAACACCTTCACCTCAAAAGCGACAATCGGGGCAACTAGTAAAGTTCAGCAAGAAAAAAATGCGCTTTTTAACTCTGCCTTGAAAGATGTGCGACCGGTTTTATCTGCTCAAGTCCGGGAAACTACAAGTCATCAGCCTAAGCTTGTAGATATTTCATTTTACCTTAACCGTGGTGATATCGATCTTTATGCCAGTGCCAGAGAGGCCGAGTTAGCAGCTTCGTTGGCTGAAAGCTATGCTAGAAAGACAGCAGCTCTTATTTCTGAATGGGATTTGAATCGGCGCTATCAACAGATAGGCTCCTTAGGAATGAAAGTCTCTGAATTTCAAGAGCTGGAAAGGGTAGCTCAAGATAAGCTTGCTGGAGACCGGGAAAGTCAAAGAGCCTTTAGAGAAGAGCAAGCAGCCAAAGACAAGGTTGCAGCCATGCAATCTCAAATGATTTCTTTTCAAACTGAGCGGGATTCTTTGAAGGCTGCACTAGAGGTTGAGTCTGCCTCCACGAAATTAGTTGAAGCAGACCCTCAACTCCTCTCAATAGACTTGGAGCTGGGCAAACAACAGAAAGAACTGGAACGGCTTTCAGCCTCCTTAAAGCCTGCTCATCCTGAGATGATTTTCATCAGAGAAGTCGTAGCTGATTTGCAAGAAAAGTCTGAACGACGAAGAGAATTGCTAATTAAGGATCTTGAGTCAGACTATGAAGTGATTCAGAGAAAGATTATCGAGCTTCAGACTGAAATTGACTTGGAACAAAGTAAGCTAGTTGAGCTAAGTGACAAGGTTGTAGTCTATGCCCAAAGTGTTGAAAAAATTAATAGCCTAAGAAGCTCGAAGAGAGATCTTCAAAAAGAGCTAGACGCTCAAAACTTAGCTGCTGTTCAAGCTTTGCCTCTAGCGGTAGTAACTGTTCCAGCGTTTATCCCACAATCTGCAGACATTGCGATTAGCTGGGCGTCTGTATTTCAGGCAGCATTGTTTGGTTTATGTTTGGGAATACTCTTTCTTTTAGCTAAAGCTATCTTAGTTAAGTACTGGGCTGTTATTGAGGAGTTAGACTTCTACCCTTGGGATGATCAAGTAGAAGACTTTTCAATAAGAGAGCAAAATAGTTTCAAACCTGCAGTTTCTTCACGTCCAACCATAGAAGCAGAAGGACTAGGCCTGAGGAGAGTAAGGCCTAGCGGTTTACATTCTGAAATTGAGGTTCAAATTCAGAGATTATCTAGAAATTCTTCGGCCAAAGTTTTTGGTGGACAGAAGAGAGTAGGGAAGACAACTCTAAAGGAGAATGTTCACCTGTTCCCTTATTTCGATAAGCAGAGTGGCGGGTTTTGGTCCAATCATGAAAATGTACCCACTGATGTTTATAGAAATCTGGCTAAGAGTTTAGTAAGCCAGACCGTTTCTGTAGGAACCAAGTCTCGAAATGTTTTAGTTACAAGCGCGGTAAGGGGAGAAGGGAAAAGTAACGTATCCAATAATCTTGCCAAGACTTTGGCTAAGGCTAATTACTCCACTTTGATTATTGATTGTAATCTTAAGACTAATAGTTCCTCCACTATATTGCCAGGATTAGTAAATTACTTGAGAGGAGAGATTGAGCCAGAGCAGACTATTCGAAAAACCGACATTGATAAGCTTTTTAGAATTTCTAGTGGTCAATTGAGTTCGGATAGTATGGAATTGATCTGTTCCCAAAGAATGTGGGAGCTATCTCAACTTGTTTCTACTGCGTTTGACTTTGTGATCTACGATGGCCCGGCTGTCTTAGATAATAACGAAAGTCTAATCCTTTCGAAAATATCTGACGCCACAGTAATGGTTGTAGATAGCGAGAATACAGATAAAAGTGCTTCAAGAGATGCTCTAGAAAAGCTAAAACGAGCCGATGATCTTTCTAACGAGAGACCAAGGGCTTAACTATTGAAATTCAATTATTCTATCCACAGAGCTTCGTAAATGAGAGCGATGACTGATTAGTAGAATGGAAATCTGAGGATATTTTTCTCTTATTCTCGAAAGGATTTCCAACTCTAAAATCTCATCAAGTCCACTAGTGCTTTCGTCAATAATCAGAACAGGCTTCTCCATCAAAAGAGCTTGAGCAATCACTAGTCTTTGCTTTTCTCCCCCTGAGAGCTTTGAACCCGATTCTCCTGGTAGATAGTCGACATCCTCAATTCTATGAGACAGACCTACTAGTTCTAAGGCTTCTTGCATTTTTTGCTCGGAGAGTTTGGGGCCAAAAAACTCTAGATTAGAGCGAATGCTTCCTGAAATTAGAGAGCTAGTTTGAGGAACGTAGGCTACTAAGCCTCTAAGTGCAGAGGCACTTTCTAGTATGTTCCCATCAATTGAGATATTTCCAACTGTGTTTTTTAAGACCCCAGATACTATGTCGCAAAAAGTAGACTTTCCTACTCCAGTGGTTCCGCTAATTAGAACCAGTTCAGCAGGTCTTATTTTAAGAGAGAATGGGCCAATTTTTTCTCTCCCGTAATCAGGGCTTTCATATTCAACATTCTCAAATTTTATTGATTCAAAAGCGGAGGAGGAGGGTTTTGCTGGACTAAATTCCTTTACCCGATGTTTTGCAATTTCCTGTTTGAAATCTAAAGTTTGTTGCCAGGCTGGAGCAAGTTCATTCAAAAATTGGAAATTTTGTTGAGCAGAACTACATCTAGATATAACCCTAGCAATTAAAAGTAGGCAGGTTGCTGCTATTGTCCAGTTAAGTCCCAAAATCGAAATAGCCAGATAGCAAACTGCAGCTAGTGAGGCCCCACCAAATAAACTAGCCATCGCTTTTAGGTCAGCCTGGTTTCTACCAGCGGATCTAATTAGACCAGAGAGCTCTTTGGAGAGAGTGTTTGCTTCCTTGGCTACTAGCTGATGACGTCCACTGGACCAAATTCTTCTATAGTTTGAGAACAAATCTTTGGTGTGAATAAGCAGCATTTCATTACCTGCCAGGAGTTTTACGCCAATGATATGATTTTTATAAACAAGTTTTCTAAGTAGGAATAGGTTTACCAGAGCTATAATTATCGCGAGAATTGTTAATATTGGATTTGCGATTGCAGAAAGAATCAAGAGGCCAATAATAAGAACAATAGAGACTAGTAAGTCTAGGAGAAGAAAAATAAAACTAGACGCCTCGGATAGTTTTTCCCCGCAGGAGTAAAGAGTTTTTTCTGAGCGGTTGGAAGTAAAGAATTCTGCTTTGCTAAACAGTTGACCTTCAATTATCTCTCTTCTCGAATTTAAAATATAAGAAGCTTGGATCGAAGATGAAAGATAAACCCTTGCCCAAGTAATTATACTTATTAAGGTAAGCAGCATCAGGTAAACTATCAGCACTTGTTCTAAAGCGAGCCCGGTTAATGCCTCGGGTAGTAAATGGGCTGAACTGTTATTGCTTGAATCCAGGTTTGGGGAGTTTAAACTGGCTCGTAGTAGCGGAAACAATAAAAATAAAGCCAAGCCTTCAGTTAAAGATCCAAGTAAAGAGGCTAGCACTACAAGCGTGGTTTTAACTGGGTAAGACTTGAATATGAGCTTTAGCGCAGCAATATGCATTAGTGTTAATTGGCTAGAGATTCCAAAACTCTATACTTACTTAAATCTGGAGTTTCTTCAAAAACTACCTTTCCTTGCTTAGTTTCAAGCCAAGCATGAGCCGAGAAACTATTCTCTTGTTCATTATCTATAATTTCTTTGTTTTTGGAGATACGAACACCGATTTTAAATATAGGCGGCTTTTCATATCCTCCACTTAGCCGTAGAGCCGTTAGGCTTCTTATCATGCAATTGTCACAGCCAGGTAAGCGCTTACTAATCCGGTCTACCAAGGTATAGACGGTTTCCCTAGAAAGACTAGGCTTCCTCACTTTATCTAAACTATTTTGTAGCCTGCCTACCATGGTTAAAACTTTGGAGAAGGGAAAAGCCGAGAGGTAGATTTTGTAATAGTAGAGAAGCAGCCCAATTTCCAGAGCCTTGGCTTTTTGAGATGTGGGAAGGTTTAGAAACGCTGAGAGCACTTTACTCTTTTAGTTTACTCCTTAATTCTCACCAGACCACGCTTTTCGAGGTCGGATATAAAGGAAATACAGTCTTTAGAAAGAGTTTTTCTGTCCACTTCAAATTCTTCAATTAGTTTTTCAATAATTCCTTCAATGGCAATGGAGTTTTCTGTGAGAGCCCAGATTCGGCTAGCTACGTTTTCAAGACCGAAATATTTGTTAGACTTGGTGTCCAGTATTACTTGATCCTCTCCTACAGGTGCCGAGAGGTGCTCTTGGTTGCGCGCGACGATTGAACTTTCAGTAACTTTCATAGGTTGGTAACTCTATAATAGAATCTCTTGTAGTAAGGGTAGCACCCTCAAGCTAGGCCATAAAGATATTATTGATGATTTCCCTGATTGAACAAGAAAAACAGTCCTCTTCGGAGAGGAGCAGCGCTTCAGCTGAGATTTTGAGAGGAAGCTCTGGCTCGTTACAGCTTGTCTTTAAGGGAGTAATTTTAAACCAGTCTGAAATTAGTGGTCAGCTAGGGATTGAAAGTAAGATAGGATTGCCTGAGTTTTTGTTAACTGCCTGGGCCAAGCTAGGTGAAAGGCTAGTCGATGAAATCAATGGAAGCTTTGCCTTAGTGGTTTCTGATAGTGAAGAAGAACGTATTTGGGCTGCCCGGGATATATTTGGTTTTATACCGCTCTACTATCGAGAGCCAGTAGATAAAGATTTTGCAGACTTGCCAGAGTTTTCTTTCGATGCAGAGAGCTTGTCTGGGGGCCTAGGTTTTGAATCTCTAAATTTAGATCACTTGGCCGAATATTTATCTGGGCACTTGGTTAGCCAAGGTTCTAGTGAATTTAGAGGAGTTAGTAGGCTCAAGGCTGGTGAGCTAGTTAGTTGGAAAGGGGGCAGGAAGTCTAGCAAACCATTGTGGAAGATTCCTCAGGTTGATGAAAACTGTAACTACGCGGAGGCTTGCCAAAGACTGAATGAAAGTTTTTCTGAATCTTTGGAGAGAAGTTACCGAGGTAGAGAGCAGATCGCGGTAAGTCTTAGTGGAGGCCAAGATTCGGGTTGTCTTTATTCACTTTCTTTAGAAAAACATTCGAGCTCTAAACTTTTCTCAACCTATCATCTTAGTTTTTCTGGCTTTGAATGTGATGAATCTGAAAGAGTCTCATTACTAAGTGAAACTTTACGAGCTCCCGAGTCAGTGAAAATAAGAGAGGCTAATCTCGATGGCTTAGAGTTTATCAAAAGAGAACTCTCTTTATTTTCTGGCTTTCCTAATTACCCAACTGGCCTTTTGGTGGGTCAAGTAAAGGCCCTAGTTAGAGAAGATGGCTTTGATTCATTGGCTGTAGGTTATGGAGCTGATGAACTATTTACTTATTTTAGTGAGGGTTCGATAGGGAGTTTGTCAGCTCGAAATGTTTTAAGTTTTTTATTACCTGGTTTTATTAAAGATGGTTTAAAAAGAGCTGGCCTAGGGAATGATTGGACACCCCCATGGTTCACTGTGAAATTTAACTCTGACACTGGGATCGAGAATGCTCTTCGTCAAACTGAAGAGAACCCGTACCCGGTACAGTCCTTTCAATATAGGAAATATAAAAATCTATTTGATCCAGCAGCAATTCGAATGAGAGAGCTTGAAGGAAGAGATGCTGAGCATTTTGGCATTGAGTTGTTGTGCCCTTACCTCGATAAGAGTTTTGTCGAGACTTGTTTTTCTATACCAGAGAGTTGTTTTTGGGGTGCTGATGCAGCCCCAAATCTGGGGGATAAGCCTTTAGCTTTAGACAGCTTGGGTAAGAGTTTGCCTGAGAAGTATCTAACAGATCCGAGTAGAGTAGATTTTAGCCCAGTTGCTCTCAAGATACTGGAGACTGTTGTTGGTGAGGGTAAAGAGTTCTCAGGGCCACTTCTTGATTTAGGATGGGTAGAGCCCAAAGAATATATGAAGTGTCTTCAACTTACCTTGAAAGGTGAAAAGTCCTCTAAAGCAAGATTTTCTTTTTGGGAATTGTGGAGTACTTGGGCTGCAAATGAGTATCTTAAACGATTTTAGAGTGAAGTATCTCTTCTACTATCTCCTCGGCACTAGTTTCAGTTTGCCTATAAGAAAGTTTATAAACTTCAGACTTTCCTATAATTTCCTGAAGAGCAGCGAATTGTCTTGAAGAGTCCTCTGGAGACAGCAGAAAACTAGAGGACACCAGGTCAATCAATGATTGTTGGGCGCTATATGGTTCAATATTAAAACCAGATTGTTGGGAGTTAGCAGCGAGTACAAAGATTGCTGACGGGAATGGAGCGGTGCCGGAGAAAAACAAGTCGTCCTTTAGTTTTAACTTTTGCTTCTCGGATCGTTGGGAGAGTCTGGTTTGGCTTTTTGAAATTTCTTGAGAGACAATTTCAGCAGAGTCTTTCCAAAGCCTTATAGAGTCGTAAGTTGGCAGTAGTTGATAGTCTGAATCGAAACAGGCGAGGTCGTCGCTGACTAATTTCCAACTATTCTCTATCATTTTGCCTGAAATAGTAGACTTTCCTGAACCAGAATGACCACAGAATACTATAGACTTTTCGTCTTTTGTTACACAGCCCGCGTGAAGTACCAAAGGATTGAGGCGAGATAGAATGTATGGACAAACATGATCTAGTAGAAGATGGGAAGTTGTAGCTAGGTCTCCCTTGCTCCAGATTTCTAAACTCTTGTTGCCTTCATAAAATATAAAATTTGCGATGTTTGGGAATAGAAAATAATATTGACTGTCATTCGATACAGAGTTCCTTTTTATTTCAAGACAGAGATCCTCGTTGTTATTTACTTTTTTCATTAGAGGAGTGAATTTCTCAACAAGAGAGGTGTCCCAAGAATGAGCCTCATTAAATCTAAGTAGAAAAGAATCTTTAGTTGAGCCAGCAGGGATTTCTTGAAGGTCAGGCAGATCTAGACTGGAGCAGAGGGAGATATTAGAAAAACTGTATGATTTTGTTGCCAAGAGGAGGGGAGGATTTTGCCTATCAATATCCTAAGCGGCTAGAATCTTCGACCAAAAAAATCAGCAGCTTGGTTCGAGCCGCCAAAACGGGTCAGTTCGTTAACTGAGCCATGTTCAACTAGCTCTGGCTTAGAGTAAACTTTCTTCTTATTAGAAGAGGGTCTCTTAGAGTTGTCTTCTATTTTCTTGTCTTTGTTTTTATTAGTCATCGCTTCTTTTTCTCTTAAAAATTTAAATTGACTGTAAAGCTTTGGCTCCTGTCTTTACTTAAGACGTATTCCAAAGAACTTATCCTTTTTTAGCCAAGGTATAACGGTCATTATCAACAGGATAATATCACTTTTAAGGCTCCTGTTGGAAGAGTAGAATAAATCAGCATGTATCTTTTGCTCGGGATTGTGAGATATATATTTTGATATCTGAGCTAGCCCTGTAATTCCGGGTTTTACATCAAGTCTTCTGTTCCAGTTTGGAATCCATTGGTTTTTAGAGTGAAAATGAGGGCGCTCTGGTCGCGGTCCGATTAGGCTCATCTCTCCTAGTATTACATTAATTAGCTGAGGTAGTTCGTCTAGCTTGGATTTTCTCAGAAATTTGCCCAGCCCCGTTATTCGGTCATCTTCGTAGCTCTCACATATAAAAGGTCCATTTTTTTCTGCGTCAGTGCGCATTGTTCTAAACTTGAAGATCTTGAAGAGTTTGCCGTCTTTTCCAAGCCGTTCTTGGCGAAAAAATATTGGACCTGAATCATCTATTTTGATTAAGAGCGATACTGCGGCAAGTAGAGGTGAAAGAGTTAGTAGACCGACCGTTGAGAGAAAGCTCTCAG
>CAZECN010000023.1:0-10058 GCA_964510575.1 uncultured Bdellovibrionales bacterium
GCCCCTCCAAACCAGCCTTACGATATCAAGGAGGCGATTACCCACATAGCGGATAAAGATAGCTTTTTTGAAATCCAAGAGGAGTTTGCACAGAACATTGTCTGCGGATTTACTAGAATCAACGGTTTTACCGTTGGGGTAGTCGGCAATCAACCTGAAGTTCTGGCCGGCTGCCTTGATATTGACGCTAGTCTAAAAGCGGCTCGCTTTGTCAGATTTTGCGATGCTTTCAGCATCCCACTGTTAACCTTGGTTGACGTTCCGGGGTTTTTACCTGGCACCCGCCAAGAACACGGAGGGATTATCAAACATGGCGCAAAGCTTCTTTATGCCTACGCCGAGGCCACAGTGCCGAAAGTTACCATTATTACCCGAAAAGCCTATGGCGGGGCCTATGACGTAATGTGCTCCAAGCATCTTCGAGGAGACATGAACTTTGCTTGGCCAAGTGCAGAGGTTGCAGTGATGGGACCTGATGGAGCTGCCAACATAATTTACAAAGGCGAGCTCAAAGAGGCTAAAGATCCTCAAAAGAAAAGAAAGGAACTTGTTGAACGCTACAGAGAAAAATTTGCTAACCCTTGGAAAGTAGCAGAGCTTGGCTATATCGATGCGGTTATTGAACCGTCTGAAAGTAGACTGCAGGTTATCCGTGCCTTAGAGATGCTTCAATCAAAACGCCAAAGCTCGCCTTGGAAAAAGCATGGTAATATCCCTCTTTAGTTTATGAAGGTTGAACAAGAAGATATTTTGGCAATTGGTTTACTGCTCTTATCAGAGCAAAGAGCTGGAGGCGGCAGATATGGCAAGGTAAAGCACCTGCCAACCAAAAAGACTAAAAGACGAACAGGAAAGAAAATTGGCCAACCTCAAAAAAGTAACTGTAAACGGTAAGAGTTTTCAGGTCGAAGTCCTAGAAAGACTTCCCGGTGAAGTGAGATTTGCCCTTGAAGGCAGAGAATATAAGGTTGCTTGGGAGCGGGCGCTTACTCAGGTAGGCAAACCTAAACCAACAGCAAGGAAACCTAAATCAAAGCTTCCCACAGGCCAGGCAAAAGCCGAAGCATCAGCTGGTGAATGGATTACCGCTCCAATCCCCGGAATCGTGGTAGAAATCCTGGTTAGCCCTGATGACAAAGTTGAGGCTGGTGACCCTATACTCTGCCTTGAGGCTATGAAGATGGAAAACCGTATCTATGCTCCCAAAAGCGGTACTATCGCCGAAATTCTGGTTTCGGAAGGCCAAGACGTCAGCGATGGCCAAGAGCTGGTCAAATATAAGAAATAAACACCTTTGAGCGGAGTCTAAGGTGCAAAGGGCTGATTTGAGGAAACAAATTGCTCGTTCATTGCAACTAAACATTATAGAAATAGAGTTCTATAGATTAAAATAAGTGCACTAATTAGATAAGAATATATTCCAATATGTCCAAAAAAGAAGAAACAGCTACCCTATCCCTCCCCAACGGAGAAAGCGTCGAACTTCCTGTTGTAACAGGCTCTGAAGGCGAAAAAGGAATTGATATTAGAAAGTTGAGAAGCCAGACCGGCTACATCACTCTCGATGGCGGTTTCGGAAGCACAGGAAGTTGCGAAAGTGCGATCACACACCTGGACGGAGAAAAAGGAATACTTCGTTACCGCGGCTATCCAATCGAACAGCTCGCCAAACAATCTTCATTTCTAGAAGTAGCTTATCTTTTAATATACGGAGAGCTTCCAAAGTCTAAAGAACTAGAAAACTGGACTACCAGTATTTCACGTCACACCCTGATTCACGAAGACATGAAGCGTTTCTATGATGGATTCCCTAGGGATGCCCATCCAATGGCGATTCTCTCTTCCGTTGTTTCAGCACTGCACACTTTTTACCAAGATTGGGAAAACCCAAAAAATCCTGAGAAGCAGGACCTTGGTATTATAAGATTGATCGCCAAGCTTCCAACGATGGTGGCCTTCAGTTA
Organism: uncultured Bdellovibrionales bacterium; assembly: GCA_964510575.1. Lineage (GTDB taxonomy): Bacteria > Bdellovibrionota_C > UBA2361 > SZUA-149 > CALKYB01 > CALKYB01. Next base: position 1,965 of record CAZECN010000023.1, read on the forward strand.
CAAAAAATCGATGGGACAACCTTTTATCTACCCAGATAACAAGCTGTCTTACTGCGCAAACTTTCTAAACATGATGTTCGCACTACCGTCTGAAGATTACTACATCGACCCGGATGTTGTAGACGCCTTGGACTTATTACTTATTCTTCATGCGGATCACGAACAAAACTGCTCGACTAGTACGGTTAGACTTGTTGGCTCAAGTCTCTCTAATCTTTACAGCTCAGTCGCGGCTGGGATAGGTGCCCTTTGGGGACCTCTTCATGGCGGTGCAAACCAACGAGTAATTGAAATGCTTCAAGACATTGCTGCTGGTGGTGGTGTTAAACAGTATGTTGAAAAAGCAAAGAGCAAAGACAGTAAAGTAAGGCTAATGGGCTTTGGTCATAGGGTTTACAAGAACTACGATCCAAGAGCTAAGATCCTAAAAGAAGCATGTCATAAGGTAATGAACAAACTTCCAGTTCAAAACCATTTGCTAGACATTGCTCTTGAGCTGGAAGAATTTGCCCTCAAGGACGACTACTTCGTAGAGAGAAACCTTTACCCTAACGTAGACTTCTACAGTGGTATTATTTACGAAGCGCTGGATATTCCAACCAACGGCTTTACTGTGATGTTTGCTCTAGGCCGACTTCCGGGATGGATTGCTCAGTGGCGAGAAATGGTTCACTCAGAAAGCTTCAGAATTGGGCGTCCTAGACAAATTTACACTGGACCCACTGAACGACACTATATTCCTGTTGAAGAGAGAAGCTGACTTCTCTCTCCCCCCTTTCCATTCTCAGAAGATTGCCTATGGCTCTTAGCAGCCCTCACTGCTAGAAAGCTCTGGTTATGTTCGACCGAAATAAAACCGTGTGGGTAGAAGTTATCATTTGCTCCCTAATAATGGGGCTAGTGCCTATTGGCATAAAAAAAGTAACTGGCAGCCCACTTAACATTGGCACTGCTAGGCTTGCACTAGCGCTACCCTTTTTTCTTTTGATGCCCGGAATAATCGGCAATATCAAAGCTCTCAAAAAAAACGAACTACCAGCCCTTCTTCTAATCGGCTTTCTTTTCTTTCTTCACTGGGCTCTTTATTTTCAAAGCATCAAGTCATCAAACCCGACAATGGCTGTACTTGGACTCTCCACATACGGCATTCATCTGATGCTACTTTCGATGTTTTTCTTGAAGCGAAAACCTAGACTGGTTGACCTCCTAGCTTTGGGACTCGCCTTCAGTGGAGTGCTGATGATCGTCCCTGAATTTTCACTGTATAACGAAGACAGCTACGGGCTATTGCTGGGAATTGCTGGTGGCTTCTGTTTTGCTGTTCTTCCTGTTCTTCACAAGAAAAACTCCCATATTGACGACTTGGTGCGAACGCTTGTGATGATGGCAACAGCATTGGTTTTATTCATAGCCTCTTCCGCTACCGAACCTTGGACTCTAGAGCCTAAACAAGACTGGCTCTGGCTACTGTTTCTTGGAGTTTTAGGCACCTTTGTTAGTCATTCTCTTTGGACCCGAGTCTCAACCTTTATGGCCCCTAACCTAACCAGCATTCTCTATTACCTGTTTATTCCAATGGCTATGTTCTGGGACTGGTTTCTGCTCTCTGAGCCCGCAACTATCAACAAGATAATTGGCGGAGCAATGATTATTGTCGGAGGCATTCTCTCAGTTGCAAAATCCGCTAGAGAGTAATAAAGCTTTTCCATGCGCTACTCAGTAGGAATTGAGCTTTCAGAAGAAATTAAGGAATCCCTTGCCCAAGTAAAAAGCTCCTTGGCGATGGAGTTCAAAGAGGTTAGCTGGGTCAAAGACCAACACCTTCACCTCACTATACAATTCCTAGGCAACCCCCATGGCAAAGAGAGGCGTCTGCTTACCAAAAATCTTGATAACGCGGCTTCCCAGTGCGCCCCTTTTAAACTTTGCTCCGGCAAGATCGAATGTTTTCCAGAGAACGGTGCTGTGAAAACAATTTGGATGAAAATGTCTGAGCTATCAGATTTACGAATGACCATGATTGAGAGATTCCAAAAAGAATGTCTCAATGTATTTTCAATCAAAGCAGACTCAGACAGAGAGTTTATACCCCACATTGTAATTGGCAGAGTGTCTGGCAAGACCCCTAAAGGCAACATACGTTCAGCTGTTAGGCTTCAAAGCTGTAAAGAAATAAAATTAAATGTTTCAGAGGCTGTTTTGATTGAGTCTCGTCTCAGCAAGAAAGGTCCTGACTATAATGTGGGACACAGGTCCCCCTTTCTCGCTAATTTTGCTTAGTATGAGTAAAGTAATAGAACTGAAAGATCTGGAACCTAAACTCTCTGAAACAGTAATTTTCGGAGGTAGTTTTGACCCAGTTCACCAAGGTCATGTCTCCGTAGTTAAGCTTTTAGTAGAAAAGTTTAATACTGTCCTCATTGCACCAACCGCTCAGAATCCTTGGAAAGAACGAAAATCCACCTCCCTTGAACTTAGACTTGAAATGCTTGAGCTGGTGATGAAGGCCGAGGGCTTAGAGGACCAGGTCGAGCTTTGTCAGATTGAATATGAGTTTTCTGAAGACCTACTACTTGCTCTTAGAGATGGTTCCGAAGAAAACTATTCCTACTGGGCAATTGGAGAAGATAGCGCAAAGTCTGTTAGCAAATGGAGAAACTGGGACTCTTTAAAGCTTACGGCAGTAGTTGCTCCAATAGAAATAGATATCCATTCAACTGAAATAAGAAAAGGTCAAGAAACTGCACACCCTGCACTCAAGGAATTTATCGCAGATCAATCTCTCTATTAATTCTTCTGCTTTGCGCCAATATGCCTAGCGGCTGCTTTTAATAATTTTTGCTCATCCCAACCTAGCTCTTTTTCAATAGCCTTAAGTAGAGATAAGCGCATTTCACTCATTGTTTTATAAACATCAGCCAATCTAAGAATAGATTTCTTTTCTGCAATGACAGCTATCAAGGAGTAAGCCCTTGCGTAATCCGCTCCCGTACCTTGGAAAAGCCCAGGCCTCCAATCGGGGTGCCAGCTTCTCTTAGCCCTGTTTCGAACTTCTGACCTGTTGATTCCACCGCCTGAAATATAGTTAGCTCCCATCGACTCAAACCAAGTAGCAAAGCCTTCATTGTGCCAGCGCTCGGTCTTTGTGAAACCCTTTTTCATGAATTGAAATTCAATAGCATGGCCAATTTCATGAACTAAGGTCTCTTGAAGTTGAATACTAGCATCACCGAGTGAGAGCTTTTTATGCCCACAGACAGTCGCCAAGTCTCGAGCAGAAACAAATATATCTGCCGGTGGTCGCATCCAAGCCGGATGGCATCTACCATGCATGTTAATCAACACATTAGCAGGCACTTCATCCATAATAACTACTCGCCAATCATATTGCGGCTTCCTCAAATCAGCCGGAAAAGAATTCTGAGCTAAAACCCTGCTTGCTGCCGTCATTGCTGACTGCACAGCTCTTTCAGGAGCCTTGCCGAAAAAGCGTTCTGCTGACCGATCCCACCGAAGGTCAACTTTTCCAAGCGAACTATTAAGATTGACCGTTCTTCTTGCCTTACTTAGTTCAACTTCGTTAGGACGAAGAGGTCTACCAGCTCTAGTCTTCTTATTAGATCTCTCAGAAGACTTGGAGCGGTTAAGCCTTAGAGATCTTTTCTCGGACTTTGCCTCAGAGGACTTAGGTCCCTTACCCTGCAACTCTTCGGATTCTGGTCTAGGAGTTCGCTTTCTTAACTTCGAGCAGCGAGCCGAGTCTCTAAAACCTTCAGGAACATTTTCCATGGAAGAAGTTGTTCTAAAAATCCCATCACTATCAGTGTACATACAACTGACATCAGCCCAAGACCAAGCTGGAGTAAAAGCCAAAAGACAGAGTATCAGACTGGCGATAAGCATATACTTAGCTCCGCGGTTTTGATTAAAAAGCTCCGATTTGGTCATCAGTTAAACCTGTAAAATCTTTAGTAAAATAAAGCCCTATTTATTAGTGAGCTCCCTTATGATTAGATGCAAGTAGCCTGTGATTGGCTTTTGTCGCATTTCAGGTTTTTGATATAATTAATGCTAAATATGTTTTAAGGTTATGATACATCCATTAATCAAGCCTAAGAAGGTTAAGTCAGCTCCCACAACAGTCGTATTCGCTCCAACTGAAAATATTAAACGCCTAATGACCAAGGCTGTGAATAGTGGCGAGAACTTTCAAGCTAGACCGCCTCTCTCCGGCCAATTCTCGTTCACTCAAAGGGGTAAAACTGGCATTGTCGGACCGGCAGTCGGCTCTCCTGCAGCTGTACTAGCCCTAGAGCCCCTATTAGCAAGTGGAACTTCTAGGGTAGTTGTAGTTGGTACGTGTGGAGGGCTTTGCCCCACCGCTCCTAAGAATTCAGCCTCCCTTTTCGATCTTGTCTTTCCCAGAGGAACAGTTAGCGAGGAAGGAACCAGTTCATTATACGGTTCAAAAGAAAATACATCATCTGGACCCTCGGCTCTTCAACTTGAGCTTGAGGCTGCACTATTACCTCTATCCGAAAGTAGCAAGACTGGAGTAATATGGACTACGGACGCTCCCTACAGAGAAACATGGGAGAAAGTTCAACATTACCATAGTATGGGTGCAGTAGCGGTTGAAATGGAATATGCTGCCATTGCTCAGATATGTAAAATTTACGACGCTGAGCTTGCGGCAGTTTTTGTAGTATCTGACTTACTAGGCAAAACTTGGCTAAATGGTATGGGGCAAGCCAAGTTGAAAGAAAAGCTTAGCTCTATTTGCTCTTTAGTTCTAAGGCTAATTGATGAAGATAATAAAAGAGGAAAGACAATTAATAAACGTCAAATTAACTCATCTCAAGACAAGCAAGAGATCGGGTCAGCCAACTAAGCCCGATTTAGCAATATCTTCCAACCAGCGTGGTGGAATTTCCATAAGTCTAGTTTTTTTATTTTTACTGGTAGCCTTCTACGCAATAATTTTATTTGCGCCTGGCTTACTAATGCCTCATGTAGGAAAGTTTCTAAATAGCAGTCAGCAGTCTACCCATGCTGATGCGATAGTAGTCTTGCTCGGAGCTAGCACACCTGACCGAGTATTGGATGCCTATACTTTGTTTAAAAATGGCGGTGCACCAAAGATCGTTTTTGGCTCTGGCTTTGAAGACCGAGAGCTTTCTGCAAATCAACCTGAAGGTTTCCTTTGGCCTAAACCCTCTACCCATTATATTCTGGGCTTTGAAAGCTTGGGAGTTCCTGAGGAAAATATCGAGATAGTTGACACCTCTTGGGCTTATGACACAAGCAGCGAACTAGAAGCCATTGGCAAGTATGGCAGGACTCAAGGTTGGAAAGAGGTCAATTTAGTCACTAGCATTACTCACACAAAGAGAGTTTCGTTAATCTGGAAGCGGCTTAACCCAGACATAATTGGCGTAACTGTTGCCTCTGATGCAGCCGGCTATGATAAATGGTGGAAACATGGTAAGTGGAAGCGCCGGGTGGGTTACGAGTACGCGGCCCTTGTTAAAGAATCATGGGCCCAACTCATCCACTCTCTCGGAGAGATGATTGGGAACAACTGACTCAGTTTTGATAACTTTCATATTGCAGTCCATCAACTCCTAAAGCTTTGGTAACAATTTCAAAAGTATTTGAATTCTCTGCCTGCCACACATTGGCTAGACCGGACTGGACGCCGGAGCAAAACCAATCAAAATTTGGCAAGTGCGCGAACCCTAATGGTCACGGACACAACTACAAGCTAGAAGTCACAGTTGGTGGATCACTAGACCCGGAAACGGGCATGCTCATTGATACCAAAGAACTTCAAAAATTGGTGGATAAAGAAATTTTAAGTGAACTCGACCATAAAAATTTAAACTTGGATGTGCCTTGGCTAGAGGGGAAACTCCCAACCACTGAAATCCTTGTAGACGAAATTTACAAAAGAATAGAAGCACCCCTAAAAAAAGCTGCTTCCAACTGCAAACTGAGTAAAGTTGTCCTTTGGGAAACTAACAAAATTTTTGCCACCAAAGAGGAGAGTTAAACTGTGAGCGAAAACTTGGAAAAGCTTTGTAAATCTCTCTTAACTGAAATCGGAGAAGATCCGGAAAGAGAAGGACTGGTTCGAACTCCTGCGCGCTACACCAAGGCTATAAAGGAATTAACGGCTGGATACGATCAAACAGTTGAAGAAATAGTTGGCACTGCCCTTTTCGAAGAAGATATTTCAGAAATGGTTTTAGTTAAAAACATAGAATTCTATTCACTGTGTGAGCACCATATCCTACCCTTCTTTGGAAAAGCTCACGTAGCTTACATTCCAAACGGAAAAATCATAGGCCTCTCTAAAATACCTAGAATAGTAAAAATGTTTGCCAGGCGTCTTCAAGTGCAAGAGAGATTGACCGAGGACATCACAAAATCTTTAAATGACTTGCTGCAGCCCCATGGTGTTGCTTGCATGATCGAAGCTAGCCATATGTGCACAATGATGCGCGGCATTCAGGCCCAAAACAGCAAAATGGTCACGAGCTCTATGAAAGGCCAGTTTCTTAAGTCGCCAATGACTCGAGATGAGTTCTTAAGTTTGGCTAAGGATTAACTTAAAACCTATGGCTAAGCTCGCGCTAATCACTGGAGCCAGTCGTGGCATTGGCAAAGCTCTAGCTAAAGGCCTTCACCAGGATGGTTGGAAGGTTATCCTAATTGCTAGAAACGAAAAAAAACTAATTTCTCTAGCTAAAAGCCTAAGCTCGAAAAGTAGTAAGAAAAAGGCTTGGGTTTACGCTGGGGACGTCTCAGATAGAAAGTTTGTAAAAGCCACGGCAAAAGAAGTTTTAGCTAAGATCGGCACCCCAGATCTCTTAATCAACGGTGCTGCGATAAATCACCATGGAACTTTAACAGTAACCCACGATCAATTTGAAGAGCAGATGGCAGTAAACGTGGCTGGAGCATTTAATTTCCTTAAAGCTATTGTTCCAGCAATGAAAAAGCGTGGCTCCGGCTATATTATTAACATTTCTTCAATAGCTGGAAAGGTGGGATTTGCAGGAAGTGGTTCTTACGTCACAACTAAGTTTGCTTTAAACGGTCTTAGCGAGTCTTTATTTCACGAACTAGTGCCAGAAGGAATCAAGGTGACTTCAATCTGCCCAAGTTGGGTTGATACAGATATGGCAGCCTACAGCGGAATTCCCGGTGACGAAATGATTCATGTCAAAGACATTCTAAAAACAGTTCGCTACCTATTGGACCTAGGCCCAAATGCGGTTCCTAAAGAAGTTGTTATTTCCTGCGTTCCATTTGTTTAGACCTGAGGATGACTGACTATCGCCTTAAAGACAGCTTTGAACTCGAAGTAGACGGTGAAGTCTTCGAGGTTGAAATAGCTGAGATACCTTTTCGTGAGGGTCTGGAACTAAGATGCACTGTCGAAGGAGAACTGATTAGGGTTTCGGACAGAGGACTAGGGCTTCATGAAGCCAAAAGACTACTAGGAATAGAAGTTAAAAGATTTTTGGACAGTGGAAGTTAAACTGAAGAAACTAGTCTTCAGAAGGCAAGTCTAACTCTCCGCCCCTTCCAATACCTTGAGCTGAATTGACTGTTTTTTGCTCTGGACTTTTACCGGAGGTGAGAGAGTCGGCAGCTAGGGGCTCCACTTTTTCAGAGAGATAGGAGCTTCTTCTTTCAAGCTCTTTTCTTCGCTCTTCGCTGCTCATTTTTAAACTCCAAGATTGTTATTACTCCACAACCAACAGTCCCTTAATACATCCTAAATACTTCAAAAATCCTGTAAGTAGCTAAAAATAACGCCTTTTACAGGGTTCAAGTCTTGAGTACCTAGGTAGTTCTTATCGAGGCACTAAAGGGTCGAGGAGCGATTTCAGTGGTAAGTGTTCAGGTGGTTCTTATCGAGGCGCTCAAAGGCTGACGAATGAGGCGTGCTTGTGGCACGCCGCAGTGAGGACGCCTGCAGAGCAACGAAGAGAGGGGCCGCCTGAGCACTTACAACCCGAATGAGGCGCGCTTGTGATTGCTAACTCAAAAATAAGTAGAGCTTACCTCAAGAAAGCCCCTGTG
>CAZECN010000023.1:10158-37884 GCA_964510575.1 uncultured Bdellovibrionales bacterium
GCTTGTGATTGCTAACTCAAAAATAAGTAGAGCTTACCTCAAGAAAGCCCCTGTGGCGCTTGAACAGGCCCGCTGCAAGCGGATAACAAGAATGAATTCACAAAAACAACAAGTGCGACGAGCATTTGACCACTCAAGCTAACGAAATAAAAAACCTAACAACCAGTTTTCCGAAGAGCTATAAAAAGCCCTGTGAATTCATTCCCATTCGATGGTAGCTGGCGGCTTAGTGGATACATCTAGGACAACCCTATTAACCCCCTCAGTTTCGTTAACGATTCTGCTAGACATTCGCCTTAGTAGATCTTCAGGGAAATAGTACCAGTCCGCTGTCATCCCATCTCTAGAGGTAATAGCACGAATGGCAAGTGTCTCTTCGTAGGTCCTGCCATCTCCCATGACTCCCACAGAAAAGACTGGAAGAAGCACGCCAAAAAACTGCCAGATATCATTGTTCAAGCCAGCTTTATGAATTTCCTCTCGAACAATTTTGTCTGCAGTTCTAAGAGTAGCAAGTCGCTCAGGTTTTAGATCCCCAAGGCAACGAACAGCTAGGCCTGGGCCAGGAAAAGGCTGCCGCATAACTAGTCGCTCCGGCACTTCTAATCTGCGGCCAATTTCTCTAACTTCGTCTTTGAAAAGTTCTCGAAGAGGCTCGATCAGCTTAAGCTTCATGTTATCAATTAAACCACCAACATTGTGATGACTTTTGATGGTTGCAGACTTCCCTACTACTGAAACAGACTCAATCACATCAGGATAAAGTGTTCCTTGAACTAGATAGTCAACATTTTGGATGGAATTAGCCTCAGCTTCAAAAACTTCAATAAAAACTCGGCCAATGATTTTTCTTTTCTTTTCAGGGTCAGTAACCCCTGCAAGCTCACTCAAAAATTCTTTGGAGGCATCTACTTTTTTAACCTGCAAGCCCAAAGACTGCATGTCTTCCATCACTTCTTCGGCTTCATCCGCCCTAAGCAAACCATTGTCTACAAATATACAGTAAAGCCTGTCCCCTATCGCCTCATGAACGAGTTTAGCTGCAACGGTTGAATCAACCCCTCCACTCAAGCCGCAAACGACATTCCCCTCTGGCACTTCTGCAGCAATTCTAGCTACTGTTTCTTCGATAAAGCCACTAGCATCCCAGTCTTTTTCCAGGCCTGCACATTCAAAAAGAAACTTACTGAATAGGTCTTTTCCACGAGGAGTGTGGTGAACTTCAGGGTGAAACTGCACCCCAAAAAGCTTTTTAGTCGGAGCAACAAAGCCCGCTATTGGGCAGGAGTCGGTTTTAGCAGCGACCTCCATTCCTTCTCCCAGCTCTAAAACCTTATCCCCATGACTCATCCAAGCAGTGAAATCTTCTCCAGGTTTAAACGCCGAAAACACTCCTTCATTATTTAAAACTTTGACCTGAGCAGGTCCAAATTCTCTAATACCATCTCCACTACTCTGACCAGACTTGGTTTCGTCGCCTGCAGCACTTCTTGCCCATCCTCCGACTTTTCCACCAAATTCATCAACCAGTAGCTGCATACCGTAGCAAACTCCTAGTATAGGCAAGCCACTTCTCAATACTTCTTGGTCAGCTCTTAAAGAATTTTCCGAGCTCACACTTGAAGGCCCGCCACTAAGAATTAATGCGCTAGGACTGGAGGCTAAAACTTTTTCAGCCTTGCTAGTTCCTGGAACGATCTCACAATAAACTCCTAGCTCTCGAACAGTTCGAGCAATTAATTGCGTGTATTGGGAGCCAAAATCTAAGATTACAAGTTGAGCTTTCATTAGGGTAATTGAAAAGATTGAATTGTTTAAGGTTTGCTATAGTTTGGAGCTTCTTCAGAAATATAGACATCATGAACATGAGACTCCCCTAAGCCAGCCGAGGTCAGTCTAACAAAGCTGGTGTCTTTTTGAAGCTCTTCCACATTCTTCACTCCGCAGTAGCCCATTCCAGCTCGTAAGCCCCCAATTAACTGATAAATAGAAGAAGCTAAAGAACCTTTAAAAGGAACGCGTCCCTCAATACCCTCGGGCACTAACTTGGATTGGTCAGCCTGGTTCCCCTGAAAATAACGATCTCCTGAACCCTGTTTCATAGCTCCTACTGAACCCATACCTCGATAAAGCTTATAGCTACGACCTTGATAAAGGACTGTTTGACCAGGAGACTCCTCAGTTCCTGCAAACAAAGAACCGATCATCACAGCGTCTGCACCTGCAGCGAGGGCTTTAACAATATCACCGGAAAACTTAATTCCACCGTCAGCAATAATTCTAACCTTACTGCCTTTGACTGCTTTTTTGGCATCCATAATTGCTGTCACCTGAGGAACACCAACACCAGCAATAATTCTAGTTGTACAAATTGAACCTGGGCCAATTCCAACCTTGATGCAATCAGCTCCAGCCTTCATCAAAGATTTAACACCGTCAGTCGTAGCAACGTTTCCAGCTACAAGCTGCACGTCTGGATAGGTCTTTTTTATACGAGTCACGGCATCAAGCACCCCTTTAGAGTGACCATGAGCGCTATCAACTGTAATGATATCAACTCCACTTTCTACCAAAAGCTCTAATCTCTGATCTAGGTCAGCTGAAACCCCTACTGCTGCTCCTGCTAACAAGCGACCAAACTCATCTTTTGAGGCACTCGGATATCTCTTAGCTTTTTCAATATCCTTGATAGTAATTAGACCTTGGAGATTTTGTTCTTGGTCCACCACTAGTAGTTTTTCAATTCGGTGCTTATGTAAATGTGACTTGGCTTCATCTAAACTAGTGCCAGGGGGAACCGTCACCAAAGTTTCGCTGGTCATCACATCCGAAATTTTCTTCGAGAAATCCGTCTCAAATCGCAAATCACGGTTAGTGACAATCCCAACAACTTTTCCATTATCATCAGTTACAGGCAGACCTGAAATTGAAAATTCTTTCATCATGCCCACAGCAGTGGCTATGGTTTCGCTAGGCTTTACTGTAAGCGGATCAATAATCATTCCACTCTCAGATTTTTTAACTTTTCGGACTTCGGCCGCCTGAGCTTCCGGATTCATGTTTTTATGAATAAAGCCAACCCCGCCCTCTTGAGCAATGGCGATAGCGAGTCTAGCTTCTGTCACAGTATCCATCGCAGCGCTTACGATAGGTATTCCCAACTCAATCTTCTCAGTTAATTCTGTGGATATATCGGCATCCTTAGGCAGAACCTCACTCAGTCGAGGCTCCAAAAGGACATCATCAAAGGTCAGAGCCTGTCTGACATTATCATCAGCCATGACGCCCTTCCTGAATATGGGAAACTAAGAATAAAAGGATAGTTGTATTGGAATTTGTTGCAGCCATGCGGATAGCTAGCAGATTTATTATTAATGGGCAAACCTGTCTTAAACAGAGATGGAGCCAAAAGCTGGCTGCTACCCAGCAGCCAGCTTTCTTAGGCTCTAAGCTACCTTAGAGGTGAGCTCATCACAAAGTCGTACCTAACTTGACCGTTCTCAATAATCTCACGAATTCTCAACACATCGCCAACTATCGAGAAATTCGACCCAGTTGCTACTTCTAGAATACCGTATTGATTTTCGCCAAAGCCAACAGCTGGATTACTACTAAACTGGACTTCTTGAGTTCCTCCACTGGCTAAATTGACCATATTCTCACCCGTAAGCCCGGAGAAAGAAGTAATGCTGAAATTGGCTAAGCTACTAGCATCGTTAGTGGATACAAGTCTCAAAAAGTTCTCCATTTGAATAAATGTATTACCCGACCCAACTTGGTTTTCGCTTCCCGGAGCCCGCAACTGAATCATGTATGCAGTTTGAACAAGGCTAGAGTCACACTCCATTATGTATACCAAACTTTGAGCAATTGCTGCGCCAGGCGAAGAGGATTGAACTTGAACACTACCCAACTCCCCTGCAGGCAACATGGAGTTTGCATTAAAGTTTATCTGAGACTTAGCTGGGTAACTATCAGTGGTTTGACCTACCACCGAACCCAGTGAATCTCTAAAAGTAACTGTAAAGCTCTCTGTTTGATCGGATGTGTTAATCACCTCAACCCAGTTAATTATCTGGCCACAAGAAAGATTCTCATTGGTTATTGGACCAAAAAGACTTGTTTCTTGACCTGAACGACCTTCAACGGCAAAGGCAAAGTTGTAGGAAGCCGAATCAAACCCCGGTAAGGAGTTTGAGCTATAACGAGCTACGCTCATCAAATACTCAGCTTCCGTATCTGCAGGAATTACTTCCACTAAGTATACAGCCTGCTCAACTCCACCTGATACATTTCTAATTTCATGTCCAGCCGAAACATCTCTTTCTTCGAGAGGTAATAAGCTAATACTGTCAGACTTAACAAGCTCACCATTCACACTGTAGAGATTAACAGTAAAGTCCTTTTCAGAGTCAGAGAGGTTAATCACTTCAGTCCAGTTAGGAACAACAAATCCACTGGCATTTAGGTCAAACGTATTAGAAGAAGCAGAACTAACTCCTACATTCGGATTTCTAAATTCTCTGGCGAAAGCAAACGAGAAGGAATCAAGACCACCTTCAGGACGATAGTTAGAAAGTCTACCGACAAGTCTTACATCAGGATCTGAGTCATCAAAATCCAATCTAACCAGACCATAGCTATCGATTACTCCACTACCGTCAATATCAATAAAATTCGAACAAGAGGTTTCACCAGCATCGCAAACACCTTGAACTATGGTATTCAAATCCAAGTCTTGCTGGTCTCCTCCAGCCACTGAAACTTGAGAGCTGGTCATAGTTTCACCGAACAAGTTGTAAACGGTGTAGTTAATATCCAAAGGCTGTTCACCCTGGACAGCCATTTCCAGAAAATTCAGTTGAGAGAGAAACGTGTTCCATTTAACAAAAATTGGGCTTCTCAATCTGGACGGATCATCGAACTCTGGGCAGAAACCTGTCGGACCAAAACTAGTGAGACAATCAACTATCCCGTCGCCATTTCGGTCAGCTCCACCAGAACTAGCTACATCAAAAATTCCATCATTGTCAGAATCTAGCTCCCGATGGTCGACGATTCCGTCTCCGTCAGCATCAGGGCAAGGTACGTCCGAACCGCACTCAGCACTATCCGGCAGACCATCATTATCAGAGTCTAGGTCCTGATAGTCTGGAAAACTATCTTGGTCAGTATCAGGAATAAACAAAGGAACTCCAGTAAGCTCAGGGTCTCGTTCATCAGCAAAACCATCGCCATTGGCATCGGGATCGAAGGTGTCGTCGATACCATCATCATCAATATCACTGCCCGATGTTCCAGGTACGCCAGGCTGACAACGGTCCAAAATCCCGTCAGGACCTATGACATCAAGGCCTGCGGTGAAGTCTGGATCACAAATGTCTGGCACTTGGTCAAAGTCAGCATCTTCAACTGAATCAACTATACCGTTAAGATCAACGTCACCAGCTACATCCGCCTCAGTCGCATCAACAATTCCATCACCATCACTATCGAGCTGCTGGAAGTCAGGAATCCCATCGCCATTCGTGTCAACAGGATCAACCGGATTAGCGCTTGGCGTGCCTGCCTCAACGGTGTCAGGCAAGCCATCATTATCAGAGTCCAAATCTCTAAAATCAAAGATTCCTTCTCTATCTGTATCAACTGGCCTAGCAGGTGCCACACCCGCCTCTAGTTCATCCAAAATTCTATCGTTGTCTGCATCAAGGTCAAGGTAATCTGGACCTTCGCTTCGATCAGTGTTTGGAATCAAAGCAGCTTGACCACCCTGATCCACATCGTTGACGTCTGCCAACCCATCGCCATCAGAATCACTAGGATTATCGACTAGACCATTGGCATCAGCATCAGGGCCGGCTGATCCTTCAGTAATGTCTGGAATCCCATCGCCATCACTATCAATTGAACGAAAATTGGCTAAACCATTTTGGTCAAAGTCCTCACAAGGAAAAGCATTACACTCTTGATCATCAGAAAGACCATCGCTGTCAGAGTCTAGGTCTCGATAGTCTTCCAGGCCATCACTATCAGAGGATGGAATTGTTGGTTGGGCTGCCCCGTTGTCTGGATTGGAGCTATCAGAAAAACCATCTCCATTGACATCCGGATCTGTTGCGTCGCTTAACCTATCTCCATCTGAGTCTGGGCCAGTTTGGCAAATATCCAAAATTCCATCAGCTGGTGCTGAGTCTGCACCTGAAACTTGGTCAATATCACAGCTATCTGGAACGCCATCGCCATCCAAGTCCTCATAAGAATCCACAACTCCATCACCATCGGTATCCTCAGGAACCTCGGCTTCAACAGAGTCTGGAATTCCATCCCCATCACTATCTAACTCTCGAAAGTCAGCAATACCATCTCTGTCCGAGTCTATTGGAATAACCAATCTCCCACCGATAGCAGGATCAAAAGCATCAGCCAGACCATTGCCATTTAGGTCAGTCAGGTTATTAATAATACCATTACCATCGGCGTCAGGTAGACTTCCAGCTTCTTCACTATCAGTGATTCCATCATTATCAGAATCTAAGTCTCGACTATCGGGAAGGCCATCGTTATCGGTATCAACCGAAGCTTGGGCAAAAAATACTCTATCAATTAGAAAATCAAGAATAAGTGGCGAAGGATCATTAAAAACATCAAACGCCATCGCTAGCTGGTAAGTTCCTGTAGGAACAGTAGCGGTAAAGCTGGAGCCAAAGGTCTGCCACTGGTTAGTAACAACTGGCACATTGCCCAACCTGTCTATCCCATCTAACTCAACAGAAGACCCTGGAATAGTCTGAACTATTCCGCCAGTAGAAGGGTCGATCAAAACCCAAGTAATCAAGGCACCTAAGTTAGTACCTGTCTCAAGCAAAACTGCATCAAAAGCAAAGGAATAATCTAATCCGTTGACTAGTTCTAAAGACGAGGTATTCGCAATCTGAACAGGACTAACTCCATTCAAATTTCCATCATTATCAACGAAGGACAAAAGTACTCCCTGAGGGTTTACTGGGCCACTTGGGGGAGATGTTAAAGGGGAATTACCAACACCACCAAAAATAACTGGGCCCGAAGCAGTGCCCTCAAAGTGAGACTCTACCCAACCTGCGCTTCCTAAACCTTGATCGAAGCCGCCATTCTCAATAAGATTTGGCCCCAGTTCTCTTTCTTGCTCATCAGAAATTCCATCATTATCATCATCAAAGTCGATAAAGTCGGGAACAAAATCTCCGTCAGCGTCTTGGGCCTGGGTAATGCTAGGCGCCAGAAGAAGAGTTAAAACTATAAAACTAAAATTTAAATAATTGCTTTTCATAGTAGTCGCTGAACCAGATTTTACCTTTAAACACTATAATGAATAGACTAAACACCGCCCGATAGAGAACAAGCCTCGAAAGTTTAAGTAACGTAAAGCTACACAGAGCCACAGAAGCAGGCAACAAAATTATTAGGGGGAGAGGGATTACGCTCTCAACCGAAGGCTAAGCCACGAGTTAAAGTCTAATTCATAATTATATGATTTGACTTGAGCTTGCCTGATCGCCAAAAAGAAACGCTGAAAGGTTATATTCGCCGCAACAACTACAAAAAAGCTAAAAGAAATGACGCGATAGCAAAGTTACTAACAGGCTTCCGCTACTGCTGCCCCAGCTTTTTTCCATCCCATGATCATCGATATTAGGACATTAGTGGTCCAGTACAAAAGCAAGGCCGAAGGAAGGTTATAAACGAGGAAGAAAAGAACCACTGCAATTACTAAAAATCTAGTCTTTGTCTGTGGGTCATTGGCAAAGCGCCTGTTTGCATCAAAAATAGTGATTCCAGTCATAATGAAAGGCAAAAGATTCACGGATTTGAAAAAAGCATCTGGCTTTGAAAGATCCGCAAGGAAGAAAAACTGCTTTCCCACAAAAGCCAAGTGGTCTGACAGTAAGACAATGGCAGATAACAAAATTGGAAGAACAATCAGAAAACTCATTCCTAAGCCAGCACTCTTTATTGGATGATAGTTATGTTTTTTATAAACCTCTTCCGTTTTTAAGAACAAGGCTTCCCCTTTAAGTTTACTTTTATAGGGAGCAAGCTCCTCGTTAATCTTAGCTATTTTTAAACTAAGGCCTTCTTCTATTCTTTTCCCAACTTTCTGTAGCGGCCAGCAGACAAGGGTCATGGTCAGGGCTAATACAATAACAGCGAGTCCAGGTGAATTCAGGAGTTGAAGATACAAGGACAAAACAAAATCCATCACCCAAACAACAGGGCTAAGAATCTTTAGGAAAAATGCGAAAAAGAAATTAGTCTCAATATTCAAATCAGCGTCTCGGTATCAAATGAAAAATTTCTCTTTTTCCGCCCTTGAGAATCTGTCTATCCGAAATTTGAAATAGTTCCTCACACTCAGAAGCGAACTGTTCCACGTTATAGTCCAAGTATTGCTCCGATTTATGAGCAAGTAGCTTAACCACCATTTCATCTTTTCGGGTTACAAACTCAATTACTATTTCAGCATCAAGACCTCGCAACCACGACAAGAAAAGGCTCGTCGGAATATTTGAAGAAATTCGCATGTGATGAATAAGAGCTAAGACCAAGACTAGATCAGGCTTTCTCCTATTATCTAGGGCTGCTCGTTCTTGACCAGCCCAACCATGATTAGGTGAAATATTAGCCAAATTCATAACCGCAGAGATAATCTTGCTATCCTTTTCAGTCTTCTCTTTTAAATAGAGTTGCTGAACGGCATCATGATCTCCATCAAGCCCCAAAACCAAATCCGCGTGAGCTGCTGCGATTCGAGAAAAAGTCCCCGTATTACAGCCTATGTCCCAAACAAATTTTCTTGGAGCAGCCTTAATGGCTTTTTCAACAAAGCCTTTCTTCTCGTCATGCTCCTGATCGTTGTAGGAATGAGTTTTGTCGTAATGAGACCAATCAGTATGAGCAATATCTACTTTTAGCTTTTTCACTAGGCGGTTCAAAGATTGGACCAAGCCAATAACCATTGCCTTACTATGAGTCCTAGCAGTCCTTGCCTTCACTTCAACATCATCACGCTCTTTCTTTTGAATAGAAGTCTCAACTCGAGCAGCCAAACTGAGGTGAGCCATTACCCCTTTCTTAAACTTATTTTTTCCTTGGAAAAACTTTAGGGCTTCAGTAGGAGCGATACCATCTAGATAAGATCTGAGCAGAGGTAAGTGATCAATATCTAAATGAGCCCTCAACATTAAAGGAGTTAAAAACATGTTGCAAAACTGCCTGTAACCAACCCAAGGAGAGCCAGTCTCCCAAGGCTCAAAAGATGGTATATCAATAAAGACAGGACGCGAGTTCAACCACTGTATGTTGTAAGGGGTTGCATCTTTAAGAGTCCAGCCGCCCTCCAATGCCTCCTCAAGAATATCCAGATGCAAGATTGCGGCATCTTTAAGCATCTCAAAAGGCCACTCATAGGGATAAGTAATAAAAGGAACTGGCTCATGTTCCAATACTCCAGCCCAACCGTCATTCTTAATTTGCTTAAAGATATTCCCAGAGTCCACTTCCTTGGTGCGAACCAACTTGCGGTCAGCTACTAGTCCCTTAAAAAAAGGAGCTTGGGACAACTCTCTATAGTAATCCAAGGATTTCTGATTAACTCCTCGGTAAACACCATAGTCTTGACCCTTTTCTGAGTTTTCCGAAAAGGAGTAAACGCGGTTGGCTGGATCTCTAAAAGATCCCGGTACAGAGGATAACATTACTAAACAATCCCAAATTAACTATTATCAAATCTAAGCTCTAAACTCGCCCTAAGAATTTATTCCTTACCCTGGTCGTTGACTACGTCAGAATCGGCATTACCGTTAGAACTAAACAGCCTACGGATTCTATAGAACTGTTTACGAACTGTATAGCCAACAGCAGCAAATAGACCCAAAATAGCTGTCACCAAAACACTGCCAGAACCTGGGTCAACATAGGCATGAGCCGTTTCGGGAACGAGCACTAACAAAGCTACTACAGGTAAAATAAAAACTAAATTCACAAGTCGATTAATCATAATAACTCCAATATATTTTAACGCTAGTTTCTATAAATTTAAAAATTAAACAGCAAACTAAGATTTCTTTACCTTTGGAACCTCGATCTTCTTCTCAAAACTAATACCATCTTCCTTAATCAAGTAACGAGAGATTGGTCCCTCATTCACTTGCTGCCTAATCGTATAGTTCTTCTCATACATATGATAGTAGAGCTTTCTAGGCTTAGAAGCTGCACTAGCAATTAGCGAACTACCTACCATCTTCGGACTAGCTGGTTGGGCTAGAACATCAAGAATGGTCGGATAAATGTCATAAAGATCCACTAACCTAGGATCAGTCTTTAGAGCATTGCTCGTCTCAGCCGAAGGAGGCTTAATAAGAACGAGAGACTTTGACCGAGCCCAACTAAACTCTTCGCTAAAAACATCAGTTGAACCCTTTACCAGCTTGCCCTTTTTTATTGAATGGCTACCACCATGATCACCATGAATAACAATCAATGAGTCATCAAAGCGACCTTCCTCTTTAAGCATTTGAACCAACTCCTCTATAAGCTTGGCAGCACAGCGAGCTTGCTCCTTTTTCTTGGTAGTCATGCCCAAAGTGTAGGAGCAATCATCACTGAGGACGTCGGGAAAATGAGGAATCAAATAATGATGAAAGGTATAGCGACCTCCTTTATCCTCCCTGCTTCGCTCCTCCTCTAAGAATTTTCTAAAAGACTGAAGAGAAGCGTAGGGTGCATCATCGGGAAGTAGCGATTGAGTTTCTAACTGCTCAAACTGTCTAGGCGGTATCAGTCGCTCACTAATTTTTTTAGGAAGAAACTTATAGGACCAGAGAACAGGGACTAACTGCCGGCGAGCTTCCTGGTCTAAGTAATTGCCTACCTCTTGGTGCATGAAGGTTTCATCAAATCTTGACACACCACCATGAGGATAAATTTTATGAAGAAAACCAGTACGCGAATAACCAAACTGCTTTAAACGATGGTGTAAACTTTGTTCAGAACCAAAACCATCGTCAATATAGTCATACAGCAATTGATCATAGCTGTACGGCACTCCACTTAAAACAGCCGGCAAAGCCATATCCGTTCTACCTGAAGGGGTAAAAGCATTTGGAAACCATGTGAAGCCAGCTAGACTCTCTTTTAACTGACTATCCAGTATTATTTTAAAATAGTCTGTTTGGAACTCATCAAAAACAATATGATAAATATCTGGAAGACTAGATGGTTTCGAAACGACAGCAGCTGAGGCCGAATCTGCTTTTTTAGATTTTTCAGCCTGTTGGGTCTTTGCTAGTCTTTGGGCCCTTTGAGCTTCAGTCTCAGCTTCAACCTCAGCTCTAAGCTTGGCTGCCGCAGTTTGGATTCCAAAGTTCATCTCAACTAAGTTGATCATCAAAAGGAAACCAAACATTGCCGAGACAGAAACCATTCCTTCTTTCCAAGCATCATTTCTGGCAATAACCCAGCCTAAAGTTAAAGCAATTAAAGGAATAAGATAGAGCTGCCACCGTTGCCCAGAAACGAACAACATTGAATAGGCCAACCAAAGCACTGGGACCGCCAGCCAAGAGTAAAACAATATTGAAAACAGTTTGCTTTTCTCACTCAAGCAAAAGAGCAGCAGCGAAACCCCTACAGAACCCAAAGCTAAAATAAAAAATAAAACGCCCCCATCTATGTGACCGTTGAAATATTCTGCGTTGCCACGAATTATCTGCAACACAGGAATAACCCAAACCACCATAGGCGCAACGAGCGTAGCTAACAAAACTCGCAGATACTGGAAGGGGGTCATGACCAAAAACTCACTACAAGCAATAGAGACTAAATTTTACGAGTTAGGACTCGGCTAAAGGTAACACGAAGAGCGTCAATCCCTAGCGAAATTCTAGCTTGTTTTTAACAAAATAAGGAAATAAACCAATGGTTGAGGTGAATCAAACGATATTTTATTTGGATTGCCTCCAAGCTGTTGAAAACTTTAGGACACCCTCGTTAACAGACCTAATTACAGTGCAAATAAATTAGTAGGCTAATCCACTTATTGGCCTAACCGTTAGTTCCAGACCTTTTTCTAGTCATCAACTTTATATCCGTGCCAGGATACTCAAACTCGCCGCGAATCGCGTTCTTGAGGTACCTCAAATAAGAAAAATGAAGCCCTTTGGGATGATTTAGAAATAAAACAAACCTAGGTGGGCAAGTTTCTACTTGGGTAACATAATATAACTTTAGCCTACGTCCTCGATAGGAAGGCATGGACTTAGTAGCTACTGCACGTTCCACCACTCTATTTAATCTTCTAGTGGGAACTCTCTGCTCTCTAGCCTCAGCTACTTCTTTCACCGCTTGCACAACTTTAGGACAACGCCTGCCCGAGAGCGCTGACATGAAAACTATAGGTGCGTACTGAGCAAACTTAAAAGCCACTCTTAATTTTTGGGTGTATTCTTTTACTGTCTTGTGATTTTTCTCAAGCAGATCCCATTTGTTCACCGCTATCACAACTCCACGACCCTGATCATGGGCGAGTCCTAGAATAGTGGCATCTTGCTCGGTGGGTCCCTCTTCAGCATCAATAACCAAAACTGCTACATCACAAGCAGAAATAGAACTAAGCGCTCTCATGGTTGCATAGCGCTCAACTTCATCAAAGATTTTAGATTTTCTTCTAAGACCGGCCGTATCAATAAATGTAAACTTTTGACCATCTCTAGTCATTTCAAGATCAAGAGAGTCTCTAGTAGTTCCTGAAATTGGAGAGGTAATTGCTCTCTCCTCGCCCGCCAGTAAATTTAAGAAAGTAGATTTTCCAACATTTGGTCTGCCAACAATTGCAACCGCGATGTTTTCCAGCTCAACTGCCTCACTTTCTTCTTCTGAAGAATCGGGCACTTGGTCCGACTTCCCCCCATCTATCACAGAAAATTTATGATCCCGGAGCCTGTTCGCTTTACCATACTCTCCTTCGTCTTCATTCGATTCAGGATCAAACACCGGTGCAAAGGAGTGTTCAATCTCCGCTCGCTCAGACTCTTCACTAATAAAGGCGAAAGACCTTTTCTTTTTTACTGGCCTTGAGGGCTCGGGCTCTTCTTCCTCTTCTATATCAAGAGGCTCTAACTCCTCTACTTTCGAAAGCAGCTCTTCTTCGTGTTTTCTCCTGCTCTCTGCTGAAGCAGCTAGAAGCTCACTGTCCGGCAACCTAGACAAGGCCTCTCCCATCAAAGACAAAACCCCATGTCCGTGGAGAGCACTAATGTCAATAAGCTCATCTAAGCCAAGACAATAATACTCAGCTGTCTTGATAACCTGTTCCTTACCGTCACATTTATTGACGATATAGATTACTGGCTTATCGTGTTTTCTTAGAAGCTTAACCACCGCTTCATCATCGGGATGAACAGGGGCATCCCCATCAAAAAGAGCCAGCACCAAATCTGCTTCTTCAATAGCGAGAACGGCTTGTTCTTTTACTTCTCCCGCCAACTCGCGAGACTCATCTATTTCAATCCCGCCCGTATCAACCAAATGAAACGGAAAGTCATAATCAACAACGAAAGCATAGTTACGGTCACGAGTAACACCCTCACGATCCTCGACTACGGCCTTTTTCTCTCCAACGATACGGTTGAAAAGAGTAGATTTCCCCACATTAGGGCGACCAACTATAGCGATAACAGGAACTCTAGCAGCCATCTCCAAGCCCTCCAGCAACTCTTAATTTCTCAAGACCTTTTTCAGTCTGGCTCCAGTTCTTCTCCACTCCAACAAAGAGTTTCAAATGAACTGGCACGCCAAAAACTCTAGACAATTGGGTTCTGCTGGCTTTACCGATAGAAGCAAGTCTAGAACCAGCTTTACCGATCACCATACCTTTGTGACTTTCTTGCTCAACTAGAATCTTGGCATGAATTCTAATAGCTTCGTCATCCTCATCCCATTTTTCAAGAAGGACCGCGGTGCCGTATGGAATCTCTTGCCTTAACTGCCTGAACAATTGCTCTCTGATCAGCTCTGTAGCTCTAGAGCTTTCAGTTTGGTCTGTCACAGTATCTAGCGGAAAAAGCGCAGGACCTTCTGGAAGTTTCTCATCTAGCAAAGACAAAAGATTCTCAACAGACTCACCAGTTAAAGCAGAGACAGGAACAATTTGAGTTTGCTTGGAAGAAAGTTTTCGATCTAGTTCTGAAATAATTGGCAGAATTTTTTCCGGTGGAAATAAATCGGTTTTGTTTAAAGCCACGACATCTGGAGAAGGAACCCCTCTTTTTGAAAACTCAGCAAGAGTCTGATCCAGAGTGCACTTTCTATTAATCAACTCAGCGCTATCAACTACCCATAGAACTAAGTCAGTTCCACTGGCCACATCTTGATGAGTTCGCTCAAGCATTCCACCCAGAGCTGATTTTTTCTTATTACCGACAAACCCTGGCGAGTCGATAAAGATCAACTGAGCCTTATCGAGGTTCTTGATTGCAAGAATTCTGTTTCTGGTCGTATTGGCCTTAGCGGAGACTATACTAACCTTCTCGCCAACGATCCTGTTCAACAGGGTGGACTTACCTGCATTAGCTGGCCCAATAATCGCTATCGTTCCAGAACGTTCTATTTTTACTTCTTCACTGCACATCTTATTCACTACTGTCATCGGCTTCAGAAAGCTCTTCGGTGTATTCGCCTTCACTAAGCTCATCCTCGCCCTCCTTATCCGCCAAAAGCGCTCCGGCGATAATTCCAGACTGACCTGATTTCAATTCTATATCACTTTCCCCAGCAAAAAGCCTCCCCAAGGCTTCAGCCGCAGCAGCCTGCTGAGAAGCTTTCTTGGTTCTACCCTTACCTCTCCCGGCAATCTCGCCATCAACAATAACCACTGTAACAAAAGTTGGTGAATGTTCTGGACCCTCTACAAGCTCTAACAAGTAGTTTGGTGGCTCACTTCCGGCCACATGCAGCTCTTCTTGAAGCTCGGTCTTGGGATCAAATGGAGTAACTTTATCTAAGGACTCTCCAAACAAATTCTCAATGGTGGTGAAAACTACCTCATAGCCTTGGTCTCGGTATATGGCACCTACTATAGCCTCCATCACATCAGCCAAGATAGAAGGACGCTCAGCCCCTCCACTAGAATGCTCCCCTCGTCCAAGCTTAATAAAACCGCTTAACTCAATCTCTTTACCGACATCAGCCAAAGCCTGCGTGTTAACTAAAGCCGCTCTCATCTTTGAAAGATCCCCTTCCTTAGCATCAGGGTGCCTGTCACTGAGTAAGTGAGCCACTGTTAAATCAAGAACTGCATCTCCAAGAAACTCTAGTCTCTCGTAGTCAGAACGCTCTTTGAGCCCCAGAGCCGAACGATGAGTAAGAGCTCGACCCAGTAAAGTCTTATCCTTAAAGACTACTCCAAATTTTTCTTCGATCTTCTCGTAATCCTCTCTAGGTTTTGGAGCAGGTCCTAACTGGCTTTCATCAACCACTCTAGAATCAGCCGGGTCTTTTTTCTTACTAACCTGCTCGACCATACGACCAGCAGCTCCTGGCTCATAGGACTTAAGCTTCTTAGATTTTTGCTCTACATCAAAATCATCCCATATTTCACGACCTGAAGAGGAAGACTTGCCATCTTTTCCCGATTTTTCATTCTTAGCTTTTGTTTCCGCCAGCTTTCCTGGTTTTATAGTTCGCATAACAATTTTTCCTGCGCTCGGTTAACACTCACTCCTCTCGCGCGTAACAACTCTCCTGACCTAATGTCAGCAAACTGGTTACGATCGAGCTTAACTCCAACAAACTCTCGGGTAGTTCCCTCTACCCATTCCTTAGACACTTTCTCAACAACAAGCTCTACCCTTTTTCCTACTCGATTCTCAAGAAACTTAGTTCTCTGCTCCGAGGCCAAGGAGCGCCAACGGCCAGCACGTCTCTTTCGTTCTGAATAATCTATTACCTCAGGCAGTCTAGTGGCGGCAGTGCCTTCTCTCTCGGAATATGGAAAAACATGAAGGTAGTTAAAGGGAAGAGTTCCAAAAAGCTCCATAGCTTTTTCGGTTTGCTCCCTACTCTCACCCGGGAAACCACATATAACGTCAGAGCCAAGACCACAGTCAGGTGAAAGCTCCGCAATTGCATCAATTAGCTCCAGAGCCTCAGATAAGCCATAGAGGCGATTCATACGCTTTAAGACTTGTTCATCAAAAGCTTGAACGCAGATATGCAGGTGGTTGCAAAAAACTTCTGGTGTTCCAAGGATCAACTGCACTGTTTTTAAGTCTAAGTCGTTCGGGTCTATAGAGCTAAGCCTGACCCTAGGAAGAGTTTCACTAGCTAAATGCTGTTCCGCTACTTTACTAAGCAACTCATAAAGACTGCTACCACTGTCTACTCCGTAACCACCTAAGTGAGTTCCAGTCAGCACAACTTCCCTGTAACCCAGTCCTGAGAGCTTACGAATGTCAGCTAACAAATCTTCTATACTTCTTGAGCTTAAACGACCTCTAGTTTGAGGAATTATACAAAAAGTACAACTGTTCTCACAACCCTCTTGAACCCGAAGGTGATAGCGGGAGCGATTAGCTATTTCACCTAAGAACTCGGCTGGCCCCG
This sequence comes from uncultured Bdellovibrionales bacterium, assembly GCA_964510575.1. Classification (GTDB taxonomy): domain Bacteria; phylum Bdellovibrionota_C; class UBA2361; order SZUA-149; family CALKYB01; genus CALKYB01. The sequence goes on from CAZECN010000023.1 coordinate 26,797, forward strand.
ATAAAGCAGCTGGAAACTCATGATCCAAAGAAATAGATTTAAACTTGGCAGAACTTTTTTTAGCTCTTCGACCATCAGGATAAACTTTGGCCAGCTCCCCACTATCAGAGCGCTCCGGTGAAATATCCCCACTTAAAATTGCATCGAGCACCTTAGTTCTTTGACCCGGTCCAACAATAACGTCACCCAACCCGGCTTCGGCAATTAAGTCTTTTCCTGTTTCTGCCATACATCCAGTAACCACTATTCTGGCTTCAGGAGCTTTGGAACGTATCTGTTTTAAAGTCTTTAATGTGGTCTTGTCGGCATTATCAGTAACAGTGCAAGTATTCAGCACGTAAACATCTGCTTGCGAGTCGAAGTTACAGGGCGTGCCACCTTGCTCAGTAACCGCTGCCTGAAGCTCAACCGTATCGGCAAAATTACTACGACAGCCCAAAGTCTCAAAAGCAACTCTAAGATCAGTCTCAGCTTTTGGTTCGGATTTTTGTTTAGTGACTGACATTAGCTGATATCGTGCCTCCCCCTAACACTCGTCTATCCCCTGCTGCATCAGTTTCCGTTTCGTAAAAAACGGCTGCTTGACCTGGACTAACCGTGCTCCAATCAGACAGAAACTCTACTCGAGCCTGACCCGAGCCTAAAGGATAAACCATACTTCTAACACCTTGATGCCGGTAGCGAAGCTTAGCTAGAACTTCAATTGGCTCCGCTCCAGAAACAGCTTCCGACACCCAGCTCAAGTTCTCAACAAAAAATTCACTGCGCTCAAGCTCTTGCTTTTCACCGACACGAACAGAATTCGACTCAGCATCAATCTCCAAAACATAGAGCGGCTCGGGGTTGCTGATCCCAAGCCCCTTTCTTTGACCCACAGTGTAGTTATGTATCCCGTCATGCTGACCCAAAATCTTTCCGGCAACATTTACAATCGGACCTGGCGCGGCAATCACTCCTGAGTGCTTTTCTATAAAATCACCCACACGTCCGGCTACAAAACAAATATCTTGGCTTTCTGGTTTCTCGGCAATACTAATCCCAGAATCAGACAAAAGCTGTCTAACTTCAGGCTTCTCCATATCGCCAACGGGAAAAAGAGTTTTCTGTAATTCAGACTCTTTCATCGCATAGAGAAAATAGCTTTGGTCTTTGTTTTGGTCAGCACCAGTAAACAGTCCTTTCTCCCCTGAAGGAAGATCCTTCACCTGAGCATAGTGTCCAGTTGCAACAAACTCAGCTCCAAGTCCAGAAGCTCGTTTTCTGAGCTCTCGGAACTTCACTTTACGATTACATTCCAAGCAGGGGTTTGGAGTCTTTCCTTCCAAGTAACTTTTCACAAATGGATTAATAACCGACTCGGAGAAACTATCTTCAAAATCAAAAACGTAAAAAGGGAAATCCGCCTTCTCGGCCACCTCTCTGGCATCATTAAAATCTGCCGGAGAGCAGCAAGTAGCCCGAGAGGCATTACCACCACCAGCTCTATAGTCCCAAACCTGCATAGAGACACCGACTACCTTGGCTCCTGCCTTATTAAGCAAAATAGCTGCAGCTGCTGAATCAACACCTCCACTCATTGCTACCACAACCGTTTGTCCAGAGAGATTTTTTAACTCAAAACTCATAATCCAACGCCTTTAGCCTCACGATTAGAATCAGAGTGGCTTTCAACCTCTCTCATTCTACTAACTACGGTTGAAAACTTTTCAACCACTCTAGTAAGCTGCTCTGGTGTAGAATCCCAATCCAAACTAAGCCGAACAACACTAGAAGCTTGTTCAGCAGAATGACCCAGCTCTGTAGCTACTCTCGACACTTCCTGTTTACCAGAGGCACAAGCAGAGCCAGTAGATATACAAACACCTTCAAGATCCAGTCCCACAACCAAATCATCGGCTCGACAATCTTCAACTAATATTTGAAGAGTGTTGGAAAGAACTGGACCAGTTGAAGGAGTTAATCTATTCAAACCCGAAATAGATTTGGTTAAATTACTCCATAGTGAGTCTCTTAATTCAGAAACACGCTCTCGTTCAGCGGCAGAGCTAACTTTCAACTCCTCGCAAACTTTTCCCCAAGCAACTATTGCTGGTAAATTTTCAGTTCCAGCTCTATAGCGATTTTGCTGAGGACCACCAGAAATCAGCGGTTTAAACAAAAGACAGCTATCACTTTCACAAGGCGCAATTAACAACCCACCCACCCCAACTGGACCACCATGTTTATGAGCTGAAACTGCGATCGCACTGACCCCTGCCTCAAAGAGTTTTGCAGCCGAAAAATCCTGCTTACCTGGCACTTGCGAAGCGTCACTTACAATAGCCCCGGTGTATCCTTTCTCTCTTAACTTCAGAGAAAGCTCCGCTACTGGCTGCACTGCTCCACTTTCGTTACTGGCCAACATTAGGCACACCAACTGGATATCGCTTAAGTCAAGCTCACTGGTTCCCTGAACATCAACCCGCCCCTCTGAGTTAAGGGGCATTAGCTCTATTTTAGAATCAATCTTGGAAAGCGGCTCTGTAATCGCTGGATGTTCAAGTGGGCTAATTAATGCCCTCTGCTCTTGCGCAACAAATCCAAGAACAAGGCTATTACAGGACTCAGTTCCACCAGAGGTGAAAACGATCTCTGAACCCTTTGGAAGATCTAGAAAAGAACAGATAGATTTTTCAGCACTTGTTAATGACGCTCTAGCTTGACGGCCTGCAGCATGAACACTAGAGGGGTTTCCAAAAAAAATAGCGGCAGGCTCAAGTGCAGCCGGTCTAATTCTAGAGGTAGAATTGGCGTCGAGATAGATCATTCACTGCTTAGGCCCATAAAAAGTTGAAACTGAAACACCAGGCCAAAACTTAGTTATTACAAAACAGAGAAATCTACCGGGAACTACCCTTGAGCTTAGGGGCTGAAAACTTTTCCCAAGCCGGCAATAAACCAACCGCGCCAAACTGTGAGCAAGTTGCTCACTGTCCAAAGACTATTCACGAAGGACTTCAGGGGCTTATTCTAGTTAACCCTGAAAAATTGTCAATTTTATCGATCCCCTAAAAGTATGTTCCCTGAAACGCTAGTAAAGGGTTGCCTTTTTCATTTTAAAGTTTATTATTATCCGCTGGTTTGTTAACGCAAGATATTGAAATTACAGGAAAAATCATGTCTCAGGCAGCCCAATGCGAGCAAAGAGATTCGGCAGTAATTAGATTTGCTGGGGACTCAGGTGATGGAATTCAGGTTACAGGGGGGCAATTCACTAATGAAAGTGCCCTTGCTGGTAACGATATTGCTACTCTTCCTAACTTTCCTGCTGAAATTAGAGCTCCCGCCGGAACACTTGCTGGAGTAAGTGCATTTCAGATTAACTTTGGTAACTTCGACATCTACACTCCAGGTGACACTCCTGATGTTTTAGTGGCGATGAACCCAGCCGCACTTCGAGCCAACCTCGCTGACCTTAAACCGGGCGGTGTATTGATTCTAAACGAAGATTCCTTCGACAAGAAAAACTTAGCTCGTGTCGACTACGAATCAAACCCTTGCGAAGACCAAGCACTCGCTGAAAAATACAGGCTCTATGTTGTTCCAATCACGAGGCTAACTAAAGACGCACTAGCTGAAACGGATTTGGGAAACAAAGCCGTGGAAAGATGTAAGAACTTTTTCACGCTAGGCATAATGCTTTGGATGTTTAATCGTGAGCCAAAAAGCACCGAGCGTTGGTTAAAAGCCAAGTTTAAGAAAAAGCCTGAAATTGCAGACGCCAATATTCTAGCCCTAAAAGGCGGAATGGCCTACGCAGAAGCTACCGAGATTTTCGACATTACCTGGGATATTCCGCCTGCTTCAATGGAGCCTGGAACTTACCGAAATATCAACGGAACAATGGCCACTGCTTACGGATTAATAGCAGCTGCTCAGAAAAGTGAGCTGCCAATGTTTTTTGGAGCTTACCCGATTACTCCTGCAAGTGACTTACTACATGAGTTGGCCAGACATAAAGGTTTGGGAATCACCACCTTTCAGGCAGAAGATGAAATTGCTGCTGTGGGCGCGACCATTGGCGCCGCTTACGCTGGAAGCCTTGCAGTGACTTCTTCCAGTGGCCCAGGGGTTGCGTTAAAAATTGAAGCTATCGACCTCGCTCTTATCGCTGAACTTCCAATGGTAATCATTGATGTTCAGCGTGGTGGTCCTTCAACAGGCCTACCAACTAAAACTGAGCAATCTGATTTGTTCCTTGCAGCTCATGGACGTCCGGGTGACGCCCCACTTTGTGTGCTTGCAGCTTCAAGTCCAGAATCAGCTTTTGAAATGGCCTATGAGGCAGCAAGAATTGCAACCAAGTATACCTGTCCGGTAATTCTTCTGACTGACGGTTATATCGCGAATTCTTCTCAACCTTGGAGAATCCCTGATCCTTCTCAGTTGAAGCCATTTGAAATCAACAAGATAACGGAAAACAACAATCCGGATGGTGAGTTTCTTCCTTATAAAAGAGACGAGAAGACATTAGCTAGACCTTGGGCAGTTCCTGGGGTCCCAGGCCTAACTCACAGAATTGGTGGTTTAGAGAAAGAGCACGAGACTGGAAATGTTAGTTACGACTCAGACAATCACCACTTAATGACTACTTTGCGTGCGGAGAAGATTGAACGCATCGCTCAGGACATTGAGCCAATTGAAATTCAAGGTGACAAGGACGCTGATCTTTTAGTTGTTGGATGGGGAGGCACTGAGGGAACTCTTCGCCAAGCAACTGAGTCTTGCTTGGATGAAGGTGTCAAAGTGGCAAGAATCCACCTCAAACACATTTGTCCTTTTGCTCCTAACCTTGGCGAAGTCTTAACCTCTTATAAGAGAATACTTCTTCCAGAGATCAACACCGGTCAAATGAAGCAAATGCTTCAAGGAGAGTTCCTTGTTGAGATTGATGGGCTTAATGTCGTTCGCGGCGAGCCGTTAAAAGTCTCACAGGTAGTAGAAGAGATTAAAGCCAGAGCAGGTTCGGGCAAGGGAAGCCAGAGCGCCAAAAGCATTCACTAAAGTTATTTCGGTCTCGATTAAGTCCGGGCAAATAAACAGGTAAGTAAGATGTCTGAAACAGCTACAGAAGAAAAACAAACTAAGAAAGATTTCGTCACCGATAACGATGTGCGTTGGTGCCCAGGTTGCGGGGACTACTCTATTCTAAACTCAGTGCAGAAATTTCTCCCTACTCTAAACATACCTCGAGAGAAATATGTGTTCGTTTCTGGAATTGGCTGTTCGAGTCGTTTCCCGTACTACATGAACACTTATGGCTTTCATACAATTCATGGCCGAGCGCCTACAGTTGCAACAGGTGTTAAGCTCGCTAATCCTGACCTTTCGGTATGGGTAATTACAGGGGACGGTGATGCTCTAAGTATCGGAGGTAATCACTTAATCCACTTACTTAGAAGAAACGTTGACTTAAACGTAATGCTTTTCAACAACAGAATTTATGGTCTAACCAAGGGTCAATATTCCCCTACTTCAGAAGTTGGGAAAGTTACCAAATCTACTCCAGTTGGCTCGGTTGACCATCCGATCAGCCCTATTGCTTTGGCACTTGGAGCTGAGGCTACTTTTGTTGCAAGAACACTAGACGTTGATGCCAAGTTGACTTCAGAAGTTCTTGAGCAAGCTTCAAAGCACAAAGGAACTTCTTTTGTAGAGATCTATCAGAACTGCAACATCTTTAATGATGGTGCTTTTAAGTACATGTCAGAAAGAGATGTAAGAGCAGAGCAGCAAGTTAAGCTTCTTGATGGAGAGCCGCTAGTTTTTGGTAAAGACAACAACAAAGCGATTAAGCTTAACGGTCTTGAGCCAGAAGTAATTGAAGTTGCTGACACGGAAGATGCGATCAAAAAAGGCGCTATTATCTATAAGCACGGTGACATTAACTTAGCTTCAATCATCTCACGAATGAAGACACCTGAGTTTCCAGTTCCTATGGGAGTATTCTTCCAGAAAGAACGAGCCAGTTTTGATGAGTTGGTGGTAAGCCAGGTCGAGGAAGCTAAAAAGAAGGTTGATACTTCTCAACCAGTTGACGAAAGATTATCTCAGCTCTTTGGCTCCGGCGATACTTGGGATGTTGCCTAGTTTCTAGGCCTTAGTTTTCGCACAAGCTTTCAGATTCATTTGAGTCCCACTGTGGCTTGAAGCCTTTTTCTTTAAGAGTCCAAGGATTAATTTACCACCTGCACTAGCAAATTTCTTGCTTTAACCTGGTCTGATATTGGGATAGGGTTTCCTGAAACTGATCTAAATTTATAATTTGATTCTAGGCAACTAATTTAGGGTAACTACTATGAAAAGATCGTTTATTTTTGCCGCGTTCACCATGGCAGTTCTTTTTCTTTCGGCATGCCACACTACAGGCAACTTTAGAGTGCCACCAGGAACAGAGCTTTCAGTATACAGACGCCCTCCAATTACCGTTCCATCTAGTGGAATAGTAAAAATGAAACCATTTTTCTGGACAGCAGCTGGAATCCCACCTGGGGGAGGAATTCCTTACTCTCTGCAAAGAAATGGACGGGTTATTAAAGAGGGTCGACTACGAGCCAAGTTTCGGGTCGCCTCAGTCTTCTGGCCACCTTTTGCTTTAATATATTGGCCAATGGGGATGAACCCAGATATTACTTATGACCTGATTAACGACACTCAAAGGTAACTTATCACCTTTAGTAGATTAACCCTTGGAAGTGCTTTTGCATGAGGTATCTTCCAAGGGTTTTATAGTTTTTTTCTAGCTACTCTACTTAACAGGCAAAGCAACAGCACTTGAGAAACCACCGCACATGGGGTCATTGTCACCAACCTGAAGCACCTCGACCAAAACTGAGCCAGGTGTACTTGGGTTATGAACTACCTCCACAGTTCCAATAGTATCAGCTGGAACATTGAAAGGAGGAGCATTCAAGTTGAAATCTGTTCCCATTCCTGGAGACAACCAAATCGGGAAAGAAGCGATTAAGTTTCCAGCCATATCGTAGACTCGAAGCTCTACATCAACCTGAAAGCTTTCAGGAGTAGTTAGTCTTACCCAGTTTGTTTGATTCCAGAAAGTATTGAAGCCACTATGTCCGTCGGCACATTGGCCTTTTCTGCCCTGAGCTCCATAAGCAGAACAAAGGCCCATTTCACCAACGAAGTAGACATTACTCTCAGCAATGAATCTCTCTTCGCTATCACTACAAACTGTAGCAATTCCACTAGCTCCATCAGGCAAGAACTGATTTATAAAAATATGCTCCTGCCCGTGAGCTGCCAGGGCAAGAGGAATTGTTGCTACTGGAGATGCTCCGAAAATGTCTGTAATACTTAAAGTCAGGTTCTGAGCACTCGCCTCAGCGTTAGCCACAACCAGCCAGTTATCTCCTCCACCGCCAGATGAGACGTTCAGCATCTGACAACCATGCTTGCCCATCGAAGCTTGAAAACCCATTCCGAAATCATAAGTGAAAGGATCACTCTGATCTGGGAGACCATAGCGGAAAAGCTGGGCAATATACTCGGCGGCTGGATCCGCAGGAACGACCTCAACCAATCCAGTAAACCCAGGCCCAGGATTCTCATGACCCGCTTGCAGATCTTGACGTCCTAGCGGTGGCAGAGTGAATGTCTCTGTTTCAATCAGACTTCCTGCCAAGCTGTAGAGGTTTTTGGTGAATGTCTTCGGTGCTGTAGCATCGAGATTCGTAACCTGTAGCCAGTTTGGAACCAGAGCATTCGGATTCCCTCCAGGATGAATTGTATTAAAGTTCAGGAATCCTGGCCCAGTAATACTATTCTGGAATGGCAACTTGATTTGAAATTCCAGCTCTGGAGCCCCAGAATCAAAAGTTTCGTCCCCTAGCCTGTAAAATGATTGATAACCCTCTATACAACCTGGATTGCTGAATGAAATATCCAAGAATCCGTAGGTATCAACTCCAACTCCACTAAAATCATTAACAATAAAGTCCTGAGTGGCATTAGAAGCAAGTGTAGTTGTCGTCTGGTCAACCTGATTTCCATCGATGTCATAGACCGTCAAAGTAACAGACTCAGCCGCATCACAGCTGTTTATTACTGAAACAACGTTAATTTGCTCAAGGAAGGTATTCCAAATCAACCTTACTGGCCCGTCCACGCTATGGTCCTTACAAAGAGGATTATCAAGGAAGACACCAGCAAAGACACTTAGGTTATTCTCTCCACTACCCAAGGTGATTGGAGCAGTAAAACCAGTTGATGGATCCGCATCACTGTCGAGCCCGTTGTCGCTTCCCGCGTCTTGGTTGGTAAGAACCACACCAGCAGGAGTAACGAACTCCACCACGTAATCACCTGGCTCTAAGTCACTGAACAACCAGGAGCCGTCGTTACCCGTAACCTGAGTGCCAATCAAATTACCCAGAGAATCAAAGAGATTTACAGTAACACCTGGAAAAGGCTGCTCGCCTGGGTCAAGAATTCCATCCTGGTCAGTGTCAAACCAAACAAAACTTCCTAAACTGGCTGGTTCAAATCCTGGATCTCCCGTGTAGTGAGAAGGATCTTCATCTGTCAGAGGTCCACCATCTGGAAGCTCAGCTGTTACAGTTCCCATATTCATGTATGGACCTTCAACAACTACTCCACTACCCTCGTATATCCAGGTTTCAGATGGATCAAGGTTACCGTCAAGGTTAGTGTCACCACTTACAAAGTTAACAAACACTCCCTGACTATCTGTTACATTAATATTCGATAGTGGAACTGTGAAGGTATTGGTCACTACGTATGTCCATGTTACTGGATCCCCTACTGTCAGAGTTTCGCCCGGAGCATTATCAGAATCCACTCCATTAGTGCTTTTCTCGATAATCAATTCACCAACAAGCCCCTCGTAATTACTCGGGTCTGAGCTAGTCACTGGACCGCCTGCAGTATCTTCCGCTTCAACTGTTCCAAGATTCGTGTAGGCACCAGCAACTACTACTCCAGTGTGAGTTATAATCCAGGTCTCACCTGGCTGTAGTACTCCATCGCCATTGTCACCTGTAATACTTCCAGCAGCTGGGATAGTGATAGCTCCTTCCTGGTCGTCGTTGATCACAACGTTTGCGAGGTCAATACCACCAGTATTGCTCACAAAGTAAGTCCAGGTTACTGGGTCACCAACTATCAATAGCGGGCCTACCGTATCAGCATCCAGTCCATTGGTATGTTTCTCAAGCTCTATAGCAGGGCTTGCACCAGTATAGTTACTTGGATCGCTGTCTATAACCGGGGCTCCGTTTGGATCTTCCGCTGTAACAGTTCCAGTATTGGTGTAAGGACCAACTCCTGCCACGCCAGTCAGAGTCAACTCCCAGGTTTCACCTGGCTCAAAAATTCCGTCTCCATCATCTCCAACAATACTTCCAGCAGCTGGGATGGTGACTAGTCCTTCCTGGTCATCGGAAACCGAGACATTGTTTAGGGCTACGTCACCTGTATTGCTTAACAAGTAGGTCCAGGTTACTGCCTCTCCAACTACAAGAGTTTCTCCTGGAGCAGTGTCCGAATCCAAGCCATTTGTTAGCTTCTCTAGCTCTACCTCTGGGTTAATTCCAAGGTAGTGAGATGGGTCGTCATCGTTTACTAGGCCACCTACTGGATCCTCTGCTGTTACCGTTCCTGTATTTGCATACTGACCAGAAGTTGCTACTCCAGTATGAGTAATGATCCAGGTCTCACCTGGCTCCAGGACTCCATCTCCATTATCTCCAGCAATACTTCCAGCTGCCGGGATAGCGATCGGTCCTTCAACATTGTCAACAATTGTTACATCGGTGAGATTCACTCCTCCGGTATTTTCAACCGCATAGGTCCAGGTCACTGTATCACCGACCACAATTTGAGGCCCTATTGGAACATCAGCATCAACGCCATTGGTCAGCTTTTGAAGCACAATTCCTGGATCAAATCCTGTGTAATTACTTGGGTCAGTATCTCCAACTGGCGCTCCTGTTGGATCTTCAGCTGAAATTGTTCCAAGGTTACTGTAAAGCCCAACAGAGGAAACTGTTCCAGTATGTTGAATACTCCAAACTTCTCCGACATCCAGAATTCCATTTCCATCATCGCCTGCAATACTTCCAGCAGCCGGAATAGCAATTAGTCCTTCCTGATCATCAGTTAAGCTAAGATTACTTAGAGCAACATCTCCTGTGTTAGCAAGCTGGTAAGTCCAGACTACAGTGCTTCCAAGAGAAATCAGGTTTCCTGGAGCAGCGTCAGAGTCTGCGCCATTGGTTAGTTTCTCAAGCTCTATACCAGGATTAATTCCGAAGTAGTTCGACGGGTCTGAGTCACTGACTGGGTCTCCGTTTGGATCATCCCCACTAACAGTTCCAATGTTTGAATACTGGCCAGTAGTAGCAGTTCCGGTATGAACAATGCTCCAGGTCTCTCCTGGCTCAAGAACTCCATCCCCATCATCTCCGGTAATACTTCCAGCAGCAGGAATCGCAATAGTTCCTTCTTGGTCATCTGTTAGAACAACATTAGCCAGAGCAACATCTCCATCATTTGTAATCTGGTATGTCCAAGTAACTGTATCGCCAACTACAATCTGAGGACCAGTTACTGTATCAGCATCAACTCCGTTTGTTAGCTTCTCCAGGGCAACACTTGGGTCTATTCCCAGGTAATGAGAAGGATCCGTATCGCCTACAGGATCTCCGTTTGGATCCTCGGCTCCTACAGTTCCAATATTTGTATACTGACCTGAAGTAGCAGTGCCAGTATGGACAATGCTCCAGGTCTCACCTGGCTCAAGAATTCCGTCACCATCATCTCCTGTAATACTTCCAGCTGCAGGGATTGGAATAACTCCTTCCTGGTCATCTGTAAGAGTAACACTGCTAAGATTTACACTACCATCGTTAGTAATCTGATAAGTCCAGGTTACTGTGTCACCAACAACAATTTGCGGTCCAGTTGGGGTATCTGCATCAACTCCGTCAGTTAGCTTCTCAAGCACTACACTTGGATCTATTCCCAGGTAATGAGAAGGATCCGTATCGCCTACAGGATCTCCGTTTGGAT
>CAZECN010000023.1:37984-39065 GCA_964510575.1 uncultured Bdellovibrionales bacterium
CTTCTGCTCCTACAGTTCCAATATTTGCATATTGGCCAACGGCTGTAACAGTTCCAGTATGGGTAATACTCCAGGTTTCTCCTGGTTGAAGAACTCCATCACCATCATCTCCTGTAATACTTCCTGCTGCAGGAATCGTGATTACACCTTCCTGGTTATCAGTCAGGGAGATATTACTCAGATCCGCATCACCATCATTTGTAATCTGGTAAGTCCAGGTTACTGTATCACCCAGGTCTAACAGCGGACCTGTAGGCGTATCTGCATCAATTCCGTTTGTTAACTTCTCCAGAGTGAGGCTTGGCTCTATTCCAAGGTAATGAGAAGGATCTGTATCCCCTACCGGTTCTCCGGTTGGATCCTCTGCCCCTACTGTTCCAGTATTTGCATATTGACCAGAGGTTGCAATACCAGTGTGGGAAATACTCCAGGTTTCACCTGGGTCAAGAATTCCATCATTATCAGTATCTCCTGGAATACTACCAGCTGCAGGAATTGTAATTACACCTTCCTGGTCATCTGTAAGAGTTAAATTAGTTAGCTCTGTATCTCCAGAATTCTGAATATCATAGACCCAGGTTACGGTATCACCTACTACAATTTGTGGTCCAGTTGGTGTATCTGCATCAACTCCATTAGTTGACTTCTGTAAGACTACTCCAGGATCAATTCCAAAATAATGAGAAGGATCTGTATCTCCTACCGGATCTCCATTTGGATCCTCTGCTCCTGCTGTTCCAATATTTGCGTATTGGCCAGCAGCTGTAACAGTTCCAGTATGAACAATACTCCATGTTTCTCCAACCTGAAGAACCCCATCACCGTCGTCTCCGACAATACTACCAGCAGCTGGAATCACAATTGCTCCTTCCTGGTCATCCGTAAGAGTAATACTTGTCAGGTCTACGTCACCATCGTTTGTAATCTGATATGTCCAGGTTACTGTATCTCCCAGGCTTAACAGCGGGCCAGTTGGTGTGTCTGCATCAACTCCCTCAGTTAACTTCTCCAGGGTCAGACTCGGAGCAATTCCAAAGTAATGAGAAGGATCTGTGTCTCCTACAGGGTCTCCATTTGGATC
>CAZECN010000024.1:0-38402 GCA_964510575.1 uncultured Bdellovibrionales bacterium
GTCTTTCATGACGATCAGCATGGGACAGCCATTATTGCTGCAGCTGCTATAAAAAATGCTTTGGAAGTCGTTGGAAAGGACATGTCCAAAGTTCGCCTAGTTGTCAGTGGTGCTGGGGCAGCTGCCATAGCTTCCTGCCGGCTTATTTGCCAAATGGGCATGAAGAAAGAAAACCTGATGCTTTGTGACTCCAAGGGAGTTGTCTACAAAGGTCGGGAAGCTGGCATGAACGAATTCAAAGAGGAGTTCGCAGTTGATACAGACTGCAGAACTCTTGAAGATGCTATGAAGGGAGCCGATGTTTTCTTTGGTCTTTCAGCTGCTGATATTCTTAAGCCTGAGATGCTTAAAACCATGTCGGACAATCCTATTGTCTTCGCAATGTCTAATCCGAATCCCGAGATTAACTATGAGCTAGCCGTTTCCACTCGCGATGACGTGATTATGGCTACGGGTAGAAGTGACTATCCCAACCAGGTTAATAACGTTCTAGGCTTTCCATTTATTTTTAGAGGAGCACTTGATGTCAGGGCTTCTAAAATCAACAACGAAATGAAGCTAGCTGCTGTTGAAGCCTTGGCCACACTGGCTAAAGAAGCTGTCCCTGCAAACGTAAGGTGCGCTTATGGAAATGCCGAGTTTAGTTTCGGTCGTGAATATCTTATTCCTAAACCATTTGATCCAAGAGTTCTTTATTACGTTTCTCCTGCTGTGGCTAAAGCAGCGATGGAAACTGGAGTGGCTAGAAAAGACATTGATCTTGACGAGTATACGCTTAAGTTAAAAGGCCAGGAAAACAAGGGTCGTCAAATTCTGCGCCATTATCATAGCGTGGCTAGAAAATCTAAAAATAAGAAAATTGTCTTCGCTGAAGGTAGCGATGAACAGGTGATACGAGCGGCGCATCTAGCTGCTCATGAAAATATTGCCGAGCCAATTCTCGTAGGTAATAAAAAAGAAATCGAAGGAGCGGCTAATAAGCTAGACCTTAAGCTTGATAAGATTGAAGTCGTAGACCCAAGCGAAGACAGCAATATCTCTGCTTTTGGAAAAGAACTACAAAGCATCGACCGCTTTAAGTCCTTATCTCAAGAAGAGGCTGAGGCTCAATCTAAAACAGACCATATTTACTCCTGCATGATGGTCAGAGAAGGTAAAGCTGATGGAATGATTTCTGGAGTAGGCAGACCATTTCCAGAGACAGTAAAACCAATCTTCAGCATAGTAGGTCTCAAAGACAAAGTGAAAACAGCATCCGGGCTTTACATAGTCTCAGTTAAAGGTCGCTTGTTCTTCATCAACGATACTGCAATCAACATTGAGATGGATAGTGAAAAACTGGCTAGCATTACACTTTCAGCAGCTAAGTTTACCCGCAGCATGGGCATCAACCCAAGAGTGGCGCTCTTGTCTTTTTCTAACTTTGGAAGCGTCAATCACGATAGTGTGAACAAACTAAGAAACACTCTAGAGATAGTTAAAAAGGCTGACAGCGATCTTGAAATTGATGGCGAAATGCAAGCTGACACGGCAGTTGATGAGATTTTAAATGAGAACTATCCAGACTGTAAGCTTTCAAAGCCCGCAAACGTCTTAATCTTTCCTGACATGCAGTCTGGAAACATTTGCATGAAGATGATGCAAAGACTTGGGGGAGCCAAGGTCATTGGCCCAATTATTCTAGGGTTGAATCGCCCAGCTTATGTGCTACCAAAGCATGCTGATAGTGATGAGATATTTAACTTAACAACAGTTGCGGTTGCTCAGGCTGAGCTGGGGTAGAATTACAGACCTTAAGTTCTCAAAGAGAAAATAAGGAAGGGTGAGTGTCCGAATCACTGTAAAAACTAGAAAGAACAGCAATAGAGGAAAATTCCTCTATTGCTTTTTCTTAAAGAACATAACCTCCATCCTAAAGCATTATTGCTTTTAATATTAAAAAGATAAGAGCAGCTAAACCAGCACCAATTGGTAGAGTTACCAACCAAGAAGCAACGATAGTGGTTACTGAACTCCATGTGACGCCTTTGACACCCAAAGTCGTCATACCAACTCCAATAACTGCACCAACCAAAGTGTGAGTTGTTGAAATAGGCAAGCCCATAACAGATGCTGTAACAACTGTACTAGCTGCTGCAAGTTCAGCTGCAAAACCACGGCTTGGAGTCAACTTTGTAATACTCTCGCCAACTCTCTTCATAACGTGTCTTCCCAGCGTTAGCAGTCCAACCACGATACCTAAGGCCCCAACAGCAAGCGCCCAAGTCGAAACAATTGACTCACTGCCAATTTCTCCGTCTGAAGCAATCACACCAAGAATTGCAGCAACAGGACCAATGGCATTAGCAACATCATTGGAGCCATGAGCAAAAGCCATCGCACAGGCTGTAACAATCATTAGGTAAACAAATACCCTTTCAACAGCCTTAGTCTCGTCACCATCATCAGCATTGACCTTCGCAACCTTGAAGTGACTTACAAGCCCAGAAATCACAGCAAAAACAAAAGCAATTCCTAAACTTCCCACTAAGCTAATTTCTAGCCCAACGTGCTTAAGCCCCTTAAGGAACATCACTCCTGCCACCATGAAAGCGGTAAGAAATACAAGGTAAGGAACGATGCGTTTAGCCTGAACTAAAGGCTCGTTGGATTCAAGAATTCTCTTCCGGACAAAATAGCCCAGAGCGAACGCCATACTCCCTGCTAAAAGCGGAGAAACAACCCAACTCATCATTATTTCCACTACCTTATTCCACTCTACCGAAGAAACTCCAGCAGAGGCGATAGCAACACCGACAATCGCGCCAACGATGCTGTGGGTCGTGGAAACAGGCCAACCTCTCCAGGAAGCGACCAGAAGCCATAAACCAGCTGATAGCAAAGCCGCAAGCATTGCCAGTATAAGAATATCTCCGGAACCAAAAGCAGCCTCCGGAACAATTCCTTTACGGATTGTGCTGGTAACACTGCTTCCTGCAAAGAAAGCACCAGTAAACTCAAATACTGCAGCAATCAGTAAAGCTTGCCGCATTTTAAGCGCCTTGGAACCAACGGACGTCGCCATAGCGTTTGCTACGTCATTGGCACCAATACCATATGCCATTAAAAATCCAGCAGCCAGAGTAAGCAAGCCTACGGTGTAGTAGTCAAAGACCATAATTAAAAATCCTCAGTTAAATACCAAAAAGTTTTTCGGGACACTCGATCCCATATGTAATCTACTCAAACTAAAATGAAAAAATCTAAACCTTGAACTGCCAGAGCAGCAGACCTTAGAGCTAGTAGAAAGTAAAGGTTTTTAGCCTAGAGCTAGGTCTATATTAAATTTTGGTTAGCGCGGAGTTAAGCTATGATTCAACCCATGGAGAACCCATAGCTTGTAGTGATTACTGATAGTTATTTGAACAGCTAAGAATTATTCGGGTTTGATATTCCAAGAAAGCACTTTGACACTCCCTGGAAAAATCTCCAACTCGCAAATCCTTCCAGTGCCAACTTTTAAAGTTTCAACGGCACTATCTCTGACTAGCTTTCTCCACTCACTAGCAATGAATGAGTAAAAATAACGAATATTTCCTCCACTTGAAAAAGCAACTACCGAGTCACTAGTCGAAAAATTTTCAGAAAGTTCTTTAATCCATCTTCTAATTTCGGATAAACGGTCCTCAAAATTCCCGCCAAAAATCTCTTCCTGCCATTCAGCTTTGATTTTCCAAGCCTGATATTCCGAGGGAAATTTTTGCTCAATTGCTTCAGGAGTTAAACCTTCCCAAGCTCCAAAGTCTATTTCGTTTAAAGCAGTCACTCCGCTTTGAAATTCTAGGCCGAAACTGGCAGCAACTATTTCAGAGGATTGAATATGCCTTTTTAAAGGGCCAGCATAGATGGCAGCTGGTTCAATTCCTTTTTCTTTAAGCCAGCTAGCAACTGACTCTGCCTGTTTTCGACCCGACTCAACCAAATCAAGATCTGTCTTCGAGCCAACCTGAACACAAGTATCTCCTGGACCAAAAGTATTACCGTGTCGGACAAGAAATAGCCTAGCCACCAGCAATCTCCGGAAGCTCTCCTTCCCTGTCAATTATTGAATCAACCAGGGCTACATCTTCTGGATTATCAACTGAGGCAGCAGTTCGACCCTCGTAGCTAACCGGAACCACTCTAATCCCGATTCCATTCTCAAGCGCTCGAAGCTGTTCCAATTTTTCAAGCTTCTCCAACCTGCCCATTGGCAAAGAACTAAACTTTTTAAGTGTATCAGCTCGGTAAGCATACATCCCAATGTGGCGATATATTTCTTCAGGCTCTCCACCTCTTTTAAAAGGAATTATACTTCGCGAAAAATACAAAGCTTCGTGGTCATTGTTAAAGACAACCATGGTTCCAGTACTGGAGCCTGCTCGCTTAGACTTAACAAAATCACTCAAGGCTTGACCTTCAAGCTTGCAGGCAGGAGTAGCTATCTCCTGGGAAGGGTTCTGACTAAAGGAATCAATTAGCTGATCCAATATATGGGAGGGAGTTAGAACAGAGTCACCCTGAAAGCTGACCATAATCTCTCTTTTGCAACCAAGCTTCCCAGCGACTTCTGCTACCCTGTCTGTCCCTGTCTGGCAGGAGTCACTAGTTAGCATCACCTCAGCACCGAAACCCGAAGCAAAGTCGACAATCTTCTCACTTTCGGTAGCTATAATAACCCTTTGAGCAGCTTTTGAGGCTTTAGCTATTCGCCAGACTCTCTCAAGCATTGGAATACCCTTAATCAAGGCCATTGGCTTGGCGGGAAACCTTGAGGACGCTAAGCGTGCAGGAATTACAATAATTGAGGTATTTTCAGTAACCATGGTCATTTCAGACAAATTCTGGCATCATCGCACCCGTTTAGGCGCCTCGTCTCTTCGTTACTTCAAACGCCTCCTCGCTGCGACGTATCATTATACGACTCACTCGTTGGCGTTTAAAGAGTCTCGACAAGAAACACCTAAACGATTGCGCATAATCTGCCTCTCGATTAGTTAATTGATTATAGTTATGAATAAAGCACAAGTCACGTCACAACAAATATCTGCCCCGGGCTTCAGACCAGTTCCAAAAACTGGTGTGATCTATGTGATGTCTCGAGCCAAAGAGTATGGCTATGGAGAAAATCCTGAAGAATGGGCTAATCTTGGACAAGGGGCTCCTGAGACTGGAGAGATAGCTGGTGCACCGGAGAGACTGTTAAACTGGTCTTTCACAACGGATGACCTGGAGTATGCCCCTGTGGACGGTATGCCAGAGTTGAAGGCTGCAGTGGCAGAGCTCTATAATGCCAGGCACCGTGATGGAAAGAGCAGCAAGTATACAGAAGACAACGTAGCAATCTGCTCGGGTGGTAGACTTGCAGTGACAAGAGCTGTCTCGGCTCTAGGGCGGACTAACGTCGGTCACTTTCTTCCGGATTACACGGCTTATGAGGAGCTTCTCGATTCTTTTAGTTCCTTTGTTCCAATTCCGATTCTTCTGGATAGCAAAAACAAATTTGAATTCAACCCAGAAAGGTTGAAAGAAGAAATTTTAGGCAAGGGACTATCTAGTCTTTTACTTTCCAATCCTTGTAATCCTACCGGGAAGCTAGTTACCGGAGCAGAGCTTGAAATTTGGACACAGGTTGCACGGGAACATCAGTGCACTATGATTTTTGATGAGTTTTACTCTCACTATCTTTACGACTCTAAGGAACTAAGCAACTCCGCTGCTAGTTACGTTGAGGATGTAAACGAAGACCCTGTAATCCTTATTGATGGCTTAACCAAGAATTGGCGCTACCCTGGCTTTAGAGTATCCTGGACCGTTGGCCCCAAATCAGTGATCGAAGCTGTTTCTTCTGCCGGAAGTTTCATAGATGGAGGCTGTGCCCGGCCTATCCAGCTTGCTGCGGTTCAACTACTAGACCGTTCTATTGCTGACCAAGAGGCAAAAGCTATCCAGAATCTTTTTGCTGAAAAGAGAAAGTTTATGGTTGATGGTTTAGCCAAGCTTGGAATTGAAGTTGAAAGCGTCCCTGAGGGTGGTTTTTACTGCTGGGGAAGTTTGGCTGGACTAAAAGGAGAAATGAGCAACAGCATGCATTTCTTTGAAGAAGCTTTGAAAGCAAAAGTTATCACTGTCCCGGGTATATTCTTTGACATCAACCCCGGACAAAGACGGCCTGACCGACCAAGTCGTTTTACAAACTTTTGCAGATTCTCATTCGGTCCTTCGCTTGAAGAACTGGAACGAGGACTAAACTCTCTGAAAAGTATAGTTTAGACTTCGAGTCTATTTTTCGAGAACCAAGCCATAGCCATCTCGACGGGGGTCAGCCGTTGCACTCATCCCATCAGCTGTATTAACGGATACAGCCGAAACATTCCCCACCAAGTAATCACTTTTCTTGGTCGAAAAGCCTATTCTCTTGAGCTCAGACTCCAGTCCCAGCTTAAGGTTCCTATTTTCTAGGTAAACTGTGGGAGGATCCCACTGAGTGTGAATTCTGGGAGAAGAAACAGCAGACTCTAAATCCATCCCATAGTCGATGTGGTTTATTATAGTCTGTAAAACTGCGCTTATGATTCTTGGCCCTCCAGGACTGCCTAAAACAAGTTCTGGCTGACCCTTCTTAAAAACTATAGTGGGTGACATACTACTTAGCGGTGTTTTCCCACCCTCTGGAAAATTAGCTTGTCGTCCAGCGAGGCCAAAAGCATTGCTTTCTCGATTAGTCTTAGAGAAATCATCAAGCGTGTTGTTCAGAAACACTCCCGTTCCTTCAGCAACAAAACCTGCTCCAAAGTATAGGTTTATACTTTGAGTTGAAGAAACAACATTCCCTTCGAAATCAATTATTGAAAAATGAGTTGTACTAGTCGGTATTGGCTCGAAGTCATCTCTAGGCTTTTCTATAGCCGGAGCTTGTTTCATTTCAAAAGCTAGGCTGTCTATCGTTGAAGCAGACAAAAATTCAGCTTGATTCAAATTGGAATAACCTGGGTCTCCGAGATGAAGTGCTCGTGTTCTAAAAGCCAAGTTCAAACTATTAATCAAAAACTCAAGTGATTTAATGTCACTGAAATCGTTTAAACCTGAACCTAGCTTTTCTCTCAATCCAAGTGCTTGACCCAAAACTATACCCCCTGAGCTTGGCAGAGGAGCGGTAAGCACATGACGACCTTTGTAGCTAAACTTAACAGGCTCTCGATACTCAACCTGATAGTTTCTTAAGTCGTCTATACTTAGCAGCCCCCCACGTTTATTGGTTGCCTTAACCATTTGTTTGGCCACTTCACCTTGATAGAAAAAACTAGGACCATTCTCCGCTATTCCAACCAAGGTTTTAGCTAAACTAGGATTTCTAAAGGTGCCGTCATTTTTAATCTCCTGAGGTAGAGTAAAACCTAACCTCTTCTCAGCAAGAGCCATGGCTTCAGCTAGATGGGGATAAACTTTAAAACCACTCTCGGCGAGTTCAATCGCAGGCTGTATAAGTTCAGCCCAGGTTAGGTTTCGAGAGCCAAAGGAATTAAAAACCTCCCAAGCTCCAGCAACTGTTCCAGGCACTCCAACAAGCATTCCCTTCTTGTCTTTATCCGATATCGAAACCTGATCAATCGAAGTTTTTAAAATAGCAGACGGTCCTCGTTCTCGAGCATCTAGAAAAGTAGTGACCCCTTTCTCCTTCTGATGAATCAGAAAAAATCCCCCTCCTCCAATTCCAGTTGAGTGTGGTCTGATAACTGATAAAGCAAAAGTCGCTGCAACAGAGGCATCAAACGCGTTGCCATCTCTGCGCAGCACATCTGCCATTATTCTTGTAACCTCGGGGTTTTCGCTAGATATAGCAGCTTGAGATCTAGTGCTTAAAGCAGCATTTTTTGGAATTTTTGAGCAAGCTGAACTAAACAGCAGTAGCAACAGGCTAAATATGAGCAAATTGCATTTGAAATAATTTCGCATAGTAACCATCTGCCGCTAACAAACTTTCGTGATTGCCTCTTTCTACAATCTCACCTTCTTTAATGGCCAGTATCTCATTCGCTTCTCGGATTGTCGAAAGTCGGTGAGCTATAACCAATACTGTTTTCTTACGAAGAACATGCTCAGTAGCCTTCTGAAGAAGTCCTTCACTGAGTGAGTCGACAGCGGCAGTGGCCTCATCCAGGATTATAATAGGAGTGTCTGCCGCCAAAGCCCTAGCGAAACTAAGCAACTGAGCCTGTCCGGCAGAAAGCTGACTTCCTCCAGCTTCGAGTTGAGTTTGATATCCTTCAGATAATTCTGAAATAAACTGATCAGCCTGAACTAACTTGGCAGCCTCTCGGCATTTTTCTGGAGTAATTTTCGGGTCACCGAGGCCAATGTTAAACTCAACCGTGTCGCTGAAAATCTCAACATCTTGAGTCACTACCGCAATCTTTGAACGCACACTTGAAGTAGAAAAACCTCTTAACTCCTTGGCACCAAAAAATATCTCTCCCTGATAGTTGTCGTACAGAAGTGATATCAATTTTGAAATTGATGATTTTCCCCCTCCAGTTGGACCCACTATTGCCAAAACCTCACCCGAGTTAAGTGTAAAATCCAAGCCTTTTAACACGGGCTTATCTTCAAAGCCGGGGTAACTAAAAGAAACATTTTTAAATTCAATTGAAGCCTTGTCTTCAGAAAACACTTCAGAGCCGGTCTTGAGTTCTTGATTGACGTTAAAAGAATTAAATATTTTCTCCAAAGCAGCCAGTGCCGACTGAAGTATTGCAAACTTTCCTGAAAGCTCTCTCAAAGGTTGAAAAAACTTTCTGGTATAATCAACAAAAGCAACCAACAGCCCTAGGGTAAGAGAGCCGTCAATGATCGACTCAAAGCTAAACCAAATTATTACTCCAATCACCACCGAGCTAACAGCATCCATGATTGAATAGAGCAAGGAGTCATAAGAGATTGAGCCCATGTTTGCTCTCTTATAGCGATTATTCTCTTCTTTAAACTTGGAATAGTTCTTCTGCTCTCGAAGAAATAATTGAACTACACTATAGCCACTAAGCTGCTCTTCCAGGTTGGTGTTTAGAGCTGATATCGAATTTCGAACTCTGGTGTAGTAAGTCCTGAGCTTAGTCTTGAAGAAATTAATAACTAATATAATCGGAGGAACGAAAGCCAAAGTAACCAAAGTCAGCTCAGGGCTCAGATAAAACATAATCGCAGCAATACCAATTATATTAAGTAGGTCCGCTAGCAGAGTAATCAAGCCACTACTGAAAGTTTCATTTAAAGCTTCAATATCTGAGCTAACCCGCGTAGTCAGACGGCCAACAGGATTACGATCGAAATAACTAGAAGACTGTTTTAATAAATGATCGAACAGGTCTTTTCTTAGAGCAGTTACACTTTGAATGCCGACTTTTTGAAAAAGATAACTTTGCAGTGAACGACAGCACAGCTCAAGTAGCACACAGAACCCAAACAACATTCCAGTAAACTGTAGTCCTGCCATATCGCCTTCGGCTATATGGACATCGATACCCTTTTTAATCAGCACTGGTTGAAGCAAGTGAACCACAGTAATCACAGGGATCACCAGAAAACCTAAGCCAATAGACAGGCTATAGGGATTCAGGTAGCCGAGATAGAGCTTAAAATACTCTAAATCCCGTCCATCTTTCGATCTCTTACCAGAGGAGCCAGCGGCAAACTCACGCATTTGAGGCCTCCTCTAGTCTTTGATAGTTCCATGTGTCTTGATAAATGCCAGGTTTAGAAATTAACTCCTGATGAGTTCCGACTTCACTAATTCGCCCTTTCTCAAGCACAACGACTTTATCACAGAAACTGAGAGCGCTAACTCGATGAGCTATTAAGAAGGTAGTTACATCCTCCATTGCCTTGGATTGTAACTGCTCGATCATTCTCTTCTCTGTGTCATGATCAACGGCTGAAAGAACATCATCCAAAATCAGAACCTTGTGCTTCTTATACAAAGCCCTAGCTAGAGCAATTCGATTCTTTTGCCCTCCAGAAAGGACTATTCCCTTCTCTCCCGTGAAAGTTTGATAAGAATCAGGAAAAGCTAGAATATCTTCATGCACTTCAGCTTGACGGGCAAGCTTCTCTACTTTCTCAGAATCCGGATCTCCAGATACTTCTCCATAACCAATATTTTCTAAAATTGTCTCAGAAAAAAGAAAGCTATTCTGAGGCACCATAGAAAGTCCCTCTCTATACGCCCAGACAGGCCAGTGATTGATATCGACCCCGTTGACAAAGATCATTCCTTTTTCAACTTTTAACTTTCTAGCCACTAAGTCCATAAAGACAGACTTACCTGAACCAGTTGCACCAAAGATGCCTACAGTCTCTCCCTTATCAACCTTAAAGCTAACTTCACTGAGTACCTTTTTATCATTTTCAGAAAATTTAAAGTTCAGTTTTCTAAATTCGAAGGAAGGAGCTGAATCCATCTTCAAATCAGCTTGAGTCTCGCTACTATCTTCTATATCAGGCTGTTCTGAAAAAATGGCTCCAGTTCGCTCTATGGCGACCTTCCCTCGTTGATAGACCGAAATCATGTAAGCAAGAGACGCTGTAGGCCAGGCTAATAAGGTTATGTAGGCACCAAAAGCTGTAAACTCACCAATTGTGAGCTGGCCTTCTAAGATCATCGGCCCACCAACAAAGAAAAGAACGAAATTCCCTATGCTTCCAATCACCGCTAGCATTGGAAACATTAGTGAGCGATACCAAGCTACATCGATAGTAATGTTTTGGTAGTCTAGGTTCTTTTCTTGAAACAGTTCTTTAAAAGAATCCTCTGCATTAAAACACTTCAAAGTATTTATTCTTCCGTAAGTTTCAACAGCTTGATTGGTTAACACTCCCAGTAATTGCTGATTTTTTAGAACAGCCCTGTAGTAGTATCTCACTACCACTAAAATAAAGGACATTATAAAAGGAATTGGCAGCAAGGTGTAAACTGTAAGAGCTGGATTAATTTGCAGCATTTGCCAGATAGCAAAAGGAAAAAGAATAAAAGTATTGCCGAGATTTAGAAAAGCAAAACCAACCATCAGACGAAGATTCTGAATGTCGTTAATTAAACGCGACATTAAATCTCCAATTTTTTGCTTTTGAAAATAGGAGCTGGAGAGTCCTATTAAGTGCTCAAAAAGATCATTACGAAGGTCATATTCAACAAACCTGCCTGGAAAAAAAATCAGTATTCGAGAAAACGTTCTCACCACTAATAAAACTAAGCTTAAAACAAAAATAACCTGAACTATGGCAACTATCTCTGAAGAGCCTGCACCACTACCGATCAAATCCACGGCTGTTTCAATTTTTCGAGGGATCAGGGTGCCAACATAGTTTGTGACAAGCAGCGCAACTATCCCGCAAAGATAATAGCGCCAATAGCGGGCTGGATAAGTTTGAAGGAAGTGCCACATGGCAATAAAAAAAGGCCTAGAAAATAAAAGGGCGGAAGAACCGCCCTTTTAGCAAAACTCTAATTTAATGGAATTTCAACTTTAGCTTACCAAGTAAATGAAACCAACTGTTTCAGCATTAAAGCCAATAAGTTGGCATCTAGATTGTTCTAATCGAGGCTCTAAGAGTCCGACGAGTGAGTCGTATTAAACATACGTCGCAGCGAGGAGGACTCTAGAAACGAAGAGAAGGACAATCTAAGTGCGAACGACTACCATTCGAGGGAGCCGGCAGATTGATACTCTGTAACTCTAGTCTCAAAGAAGTTCTTCTCCTTCGCCAAGTCAATGGTTTCACTCATCCATGGAAAAGGATTCTTGGAGTTATACTGGGCTGGTAGTCCAATTCTCTCAAGTCTCCTGTCAGCAACATACTGAACATACTCTTCAAACATTTCAGAATTCAGTCCCAAGACTCCATCTGGCAGACAGTCACTAGCGTAGGCGTATTCATAACGCACAGCTTGATCAATCATTTCAATGATCTCTTCCTGCAATTTAGGAGTCCAAGCTTCAGGATTCTCAGCCTTAATGGTGTTGATCAAATCAACTCCAAAATTAAGATGGATACTTTCATCCCTTAAAATATACTGGAACTGCTCTCCTATTCCGGTCAATCTGTTTTGACGGTGGAAGGAAAGAATCATTACAAATCCGCTATAAAAGAAGATTCCTTCCATGATGACGTAAAAGCCAACCAGATTCTTAATGAAATCCTGAACACCTTCCACTGAGTCCGTTGAGAATTCAGGGTCCAGCACTGCCTCTGTAAGAGACATTACGAAATCATCTTTTCCTTTAATAGAATCAACCTCATGGTACATGTTGAAAACTTC
Organism: uncultured Bdellovibrionales bacterium; assembly: GCA_964510575.1. Lineage (GTDB taxonomy): Bacteria > Bdellovibrionota_C > UBA2361 > SZUA-149 > CALKYB01 > CALKYB01. The sequence goes on from CAZECN010000024.1 coordinate 12,332, forward strand.
ACGGCCATCAAGACCCAGTGAATCAACAATATACTGGAAAGTATGAGTGTGGACTGCTTCCTCAAAAGCCTGCCTTAGCAAGTACTGCCTAGCTTCTGGATTAGTAACATGCCGGAAAATAGCAAGAACGATATTATTTCCAACTAGGCTCTCACCAGTGCTGAAGAAACCCAAGTTTCTCATGATAACCTGACGCTCTCCTTCAGTGAGCTTGTCAGATTTCCAAAGCTCAATGTCTTTTTGCATTGGCACTTCAGTAGGAAGCCAGTTGTTATTACAACCGTTCATGTAATGCTCCCAGGCCCATTTATACTTCATTGGGTGAAGCTGGTTTACATCAACCGCCTTACAGTTAATTAGTTTTTTATCGTCTACATTAACTTCTCTACTAAGATCATAAGGCTGTTCTTCTTCTGCTGAGCAACAAGACATTTTATCTTTCCTCCGTTTTTCTATCCACTTCTTTTAAATTAAAAAATTTCTGTAATTGTTCAGGTGGTTCTTATCGAGGCTCTCAAATCCCGACGAGTGAGTCGTAGTTTGACTACGTCGCAACGAGGGGGGATTTGTAGAAACGAAGAGAAGAGGCTCCTGAACCATTATAGTTTATTCGCAAGCCTCACACCCACCAGTTAATTCCTGAGGAGCTTCTGAGGTTTGTCGGGTTACTTCAACTGTGCTGGATGCTGATTTGTTCTTCATCCACTTTGGCTGAACTCCCCTTTTGTTAATATCAATACTAGATTTCTCAATCTGAGTGGCACCTAGTGAACGCAAGTAGTAAGTCGTTTTAAGACCTGACTTCCAAGCGTTTAGGTACATCTCGTTCAGTTTCTTTCCGTTTGGCACAGAGAGATAAAGGTTTAAAGATTGGCCCATGTCGATCCACTTTTGTCGACGACTGGCACATTCAATCAACCACGACGAATCTATTTCGAAGGCTGTAAGGTATAGCTCCTTTAACTCATCCGGAATTCTTTCAATCTGAGTAATGATGCCATCAAAATATTTCAGGTCATCAATCATCTCATCATCCCAGAGATCGAGCTTTTTAAGCTCCTCTACCAGGTAAGGGTTTACGCTGACGAATTCACCAGACAGGTTAGATTTAACAAAAAGGTTTCTGTAGGTCGGCTCAATCGACTGAGTGATTCCAGTAATGTTAGCAATAGTCGCTGTTGGAGCAATTGCCATCACATTACTGTTTCTCATTCCATGAGCTGAGATACTATCTCTAACTTTTTGCCAGTCCATGCGAGTAGTGCGATCAACTTCTAAATGACCTCCCCTCTCTTCAGCTAGTAGGTCTAAAGAATCTAATGGAATAATCCCCTTACTCCACTTAGAACCTTCGTAACTACCGTAGACTCCTCTCTCCTTAGCTAACTCAGAAGATGTCAAAATAGCGTAGTAAGAGATCATCTCCATGCTGCTATCAGCAAAATCAACTGCCTTATCGCTGGCATAACTAATTTTTAGTTTATAAAGGGCGTCTTGGAATCCCATTACTCCCATACCTACTGGACGGTGCTTTTGGTTAGAAGTTTTTGCTTCGTCAGTTGGGTAGTAATTAATATCAATTACGTTATCCAACATTCTAACCGCTGTCTTGATTGTCGAAGACAACAACTCTTCATCAAGCTTTCCATCTCTAACGTGGATAGGAAGGTTGATAGAACCCAGGTTACAAACGGCTGTCTCTTTCTCACTGGTGTTGAGCAAAATCTCAGTACAGAGGTTAGAGCTGTGCACCACTCCAGCATGACTTTGAGGCGAGCGAATGTTTGACGGGTCTTTAAAAGTAATCCAAGGGTGACCTGTTTCAAAAAGCATGGAGAGCATTTTTCTCCAAAGCTCAACCGCTGGCACTTGCTTGGACTGTCGAAGCTTACCAGCAACAGCCATTTCTTCGTATTCAGTGTAACGCTTCTCGAACTCTTTACCGTAAAGATCATGTAAGTCAGGCGCTTCACTTGGGCTAAACAAAGTCCAAGTTCCATTATCGACAACGCGCTTCATGAACAGATCAGGAACCCAGTTAGCCGTATTCATGTCGTGGGTTCTTCGTCTTTCGTCACCCGTGTTCTTTCTTAGCTCGAGGAACTCTTCGATTTCTAAATGCCAAGTTTCAAGATAAGCGCAGACCGCACCTTTTCTTTTTCCACCCTGGTTCACTGCGATAGCAGTGTCATTAGCAACCTTCAGAAAAGGTATAACTCCCTGGCTCTCTCCATTCGTGCCTTTGATCTGTGCGCCAGTGGAGCGAATATTGGTCCAGTCATTTCCAATTCCACCGGCCCATTTTGAAAGCTGAGCATTGTCGCCAATCACTTTATAGATGTGACCCAGGTCATCATTAATAGTTGAAAGGTAACATGAGCTCAGCTGAGGGTGCAGCGTAGCCGAATTAAAAAGAGTTGGAGTAGAAGACACAAACCTAAAAGTAGAAAGAACGTTATAGAACTCAATTGCTCTTGCGTTCTTATCATCTTCGGCAGCAGCCAAACCCATTGCTACTCGCATCCAGAAATACTGAGGAGTCTCAATTCTTTTCCCTTCAACGTGAAGCAGATAACGATCGAAAACAGTCTGAAGACCTATATAAAGAAAGTCTTGGTCTCTTTCTGGTTTTATAGCGGCTGCGATTTTCTCTAAATCATATTCTCGCAGAGCAGGGGTAGTTCTTTCGTGTTCAATCCCTATTTCTACATACTTAGCGAAGCCATCTCTGTAAGTTTTTTCATCAACTGGGCCCGGTTTATCCAAGTCGAAAACATGCGCATAAACAATATCTAGTAACAACCTAGCTGAGGCGTTTGAATATTGAGGTTCCTTCTCAATCTTAGACCGAGTAGCAAGAACAAGAGCTCTATCAACCTCTTCCTCTGCTATACCGTTAAAGAGGGATCTAGAAATCTCATCCTCTAAACCTTCCGTCGAACAGTTGTCGAGTCCGTCAAAGGCTCTATCAAGTCTGGATTGAAGGTCGCTCCACTCCAAGCTACTTTTAGAACCATCAGCCGCAACTACTTCTATAGTTCGTTTTTCTTGCTCAGTCGCTTTGCCTTTGAGGCTTCTCGCCTTAGTACGATCTTCTCTATACAGAATATAACGTTTGGCTACTTTATAGTGCCCGAAACGCATCAACTGCATCTCAACTAGATCTTGTAGTTTCTCGACCGAAACAGAGATATCCAGTGTAGGGTCAGGCACAGCCATTTGAACAACTTCGCCCACAACTTTATCCAGCTCTTGCTGAAGCTCTGGGGGCAGCCTTTCATCTTTGCCTTGTTCATTCTCAACAAGAAAAGCCATTTCCACGGCCCGGTATATCAGCGCAGAATCAAAATCTACGACGTCTCCGTTACGCTTAACGACCTGTGCTTTTCCGCTGATATCCAACATACTTAATTACCCTTTTTTCTTGTGTGCAGTTTTTCCTCAATCCAAGCCTTCTCTCTTAACCGACCTTGCCTCTGGTCGTATTAGTCAAAAAGGCCCTTTCACCACTCACCTAAGCCTGTGGCACACTAGTCTTCCAAACCTGAGCGAACAAAGGCGTTGTCCACAAACTTTCCCCTCACACCTGTGAGAAACTAGCTGTTTCGATTCGCCCCCACTCACTGATCCTGTGGAAAACCATTCCCTTAAATCTCCTTCATTCGAAATATCTAGTTATTCCAGCCATTTTTTGGAGATTTGAACTCAAGTCAGCAAACACAAGATATTGTGTCACCCAGTCCATGTCAACACATAATATAGTGTCTGAGTGATTTAGACGGGATCTGTGGAGTTTTATTGCAAATCCCTGAAATAGAGCCAGTACCTCCAGAAGATCTTGCTAACATGGGGCTCTTATTCAACTAAATCAGCGAAAAATTTAGGTTGGAAAAAGGACTGCCCCCTTGCTTTAAAACGCTAACTTAACGTTTTCTCTTCCAACTAGAATGATAAGTTATAGAAATTTAAGTTTTTCCAATCTTTTTCTAATCTACATACGGAGGTTTTTAGCGTGTCTTGTTTACATCATCAGATTGACCAATCCAAATCCCTAGATCCGAATCAAGCGGCCTACGACGCTTTCACCAAAGATTACGGACTTAGCAACGATGGGAGTTCTATAGAGAAACTAAATAACTCGAGATGTATGGACATCGAATACAAACAAAAAGCTGCTGGGGCCTTAGCTCACATTGAATCCAAAATAGCTAAGGGTGAAAACCTTTCCAACTTCGATCAGCGAATGGTCGAGCCACTAAGAAAAGTAGTTAACAAAATGACCACACCTCGGGACCCGAGAGTGCAAGTGGCTAGAGACTGGGCCTTAGACATAAGTAGCGATTTAAAGTCGATTACAGTACCAAGCACGGAGTGGTCAGTTGCCAAAGCTTACGACCAAAACGGCCAACTTACCGCAACGTTTATTAACGAGCCTATAGGAAATCTAGAGTATACTAGTGATGTTGGAGCAGATTTAACTTGGCGTGAAGAAAACGGGTCGCTAACTATTGAAGAGCCTGGCGGGGGATCCGCCGTATTTACCCGCCAGAAATACTAATAACTCTTCAGCTGCTTTTCAGAACTTAAATTAGAGAATGCTTCCAAGCTTCGCCATACCCAGTCTCTCTACCTTTCAGTCCATTTTAATGATACTTTAAACCCTCTTCTTATTAATACAAAGCTAAGTATCTAGTGAGCAAAAGCATGTCTCAAACTCGAGCTTTAGAAAACTACTTCCGTTTAGAGCTACCTTCTCTGAAGCAATTTGCCTTGCTATTACTAGGCTGTAGTCTATTTGGATTTGGTAGTGGCTTGTTTCTTTCTTCAGGTCTAGGGATCTCACCGTGGAATGTATTTCACATGGGACTGAGTCTTCAGCTTGGAGGTACCATTGGTATCTGGACCGTAGGGGTTAGCATGGCTTTGCTTCTGCTCTGGATTCCACTCAAGGAAAAGATTGGTCTAGGAACTCTTGTAAACTCTCTAATTATTGGTCCAATGATCGACCTAACAATATTGCTTATTCCAGAAACTTCCCACTTCGGGTTAGGCTTATTTTACGTCTTAATGGGCTTAGCTTTTGTTGGATTCGGCTCAGGCCTTTACATCACTAGGAACCTAGGTGCTGGACCAAGAGATGGTTTAATGACTGCTCTGGGCAGAAGAGGAGTTCCTATTTGGATTGCCCGAAACTCTTTAGAGGCTGCAGCTTTAATTCTGGGTATTATTCTTGGGGGAAAGGCCGGGCTTGGAACTGCAGTGTTTGTATTCGGAATTGGGCCGAGTGTTCAGTTTTTTCTAAAGAAGTTCGGTGGACGGTATTAGCTTCGACCAGCCGTTTTTCTTTTCATTCCCTACCTCTAAAAGCAAGTTTGTTTAATTACTTAAGTTCCTGAAAAGACTAATAATCCCCCTCTTACCTTTCCATTACTTGACTAATTCAGTCGTTTATTGAGAGTATTGTCTCACTTGGAGGCAGTATCGTGAAACCAAAGCTCAAACTCTCCCTTTCACAATATTTATGGAGCGGGGTTCTGTTACTCGGAATCTGTCATGCTCTGGTACTATTCAGCATGTATGTGCTTGGTCACGACTATCCCAAAGGTCTAGTGCCGCTTTTCCATTTAGATCTAGAAAGGAATGTTCCAAGCTCTTACTCAACCATGCTTTTCTTTCTTAACTCTTTTCTGTTTTTCAAACTGGCATCTTCTGGTTTCGAGAAGAAAATTGATTCCAAGGTTTGGTACTTACTATCTTTTGTTCTTCTTTTTCTAAGCTTTGACGAATTTTTTGCAATTCATGAAAAACTATCCAAGCCGGTTCGAGATTACTTTGCTGAAACCTCTGTAACCTATGCGGCTTGGCTAATTCCTTACTCACTGATCTTTCTTGTCCTAGCAACTTATTGTCTACCAACCATTCTAAGACTCCCATTTGAATGCCTTAGCCGATTAGTTTTAGCTGGCATAATCTTTTGCTCTGGAGCAATTGGTTTTGAATTACTTGCTAGTACTGAAATTGCATTTGCACTATCTCAAGGAGTTGCTCCTCACACGGCACTAGAGACATTCAAACCAGTGATGTACTGTTTCATAGAGGAAATGTTAGAGCTAGCTGGCCTCGTAATATCAGCCACTGCAGTTCTAAAAATTCTTAAGAAAAAAGACTTGGAACTGAATTTAGGATAGTTCCAGGGACATTCCACTTTGAAACTGTAAGGCCTCAAATTCAAGCCCAAAGAGTGAACTTATAGTTTACCTACAAGCAATACAGGCACTTCAAAGAATAAAAAGGTAGCTGGCTCAGAAAAATAAAACTAAGCCAGCAAATCATCATTACCCTCTGGCTATAAAAAACCTTATCACTTTGATTCTCTTTTCTCGGTAATCCTCTCTTTGCGAAAGATAAGGGCTATCAAGCGTCGTCCTAATGTCGATAATCTCAGACAAACTAAAGCCATTAGATCTTAGAAGCTCGGGTATCACATACATACCATGAGCGTACAAAGTACCTTCTTCAGATTGATAAGAGAATGTCTCTCTCCTTCCTAGCTTTTGACCCCTTTCAGACTCAAAGTAAAGGTTATAGTAGTCGTGATGATAATTAACTATTACCACCGCAGCCCCAGACTTGGAGATTCTTCGTAGCTCTGAAATAACATGGCCTAATTCGTCCTGACTCAAATAGGATGCGACTAGACTCATAACTATCAGGCGAGTGGATTGATCTTCAAGCGGAAGTGCTTTTCTCTCTCTTAGATCAAGTTCAATTTTCTGTGCTCTATCTAGGCTCTTGGTAATAGCCTGTTTCATATCCTCACTCGAAAAATCGAATTTTCCAAACCGTTGAAAGTCTTTGTCCAAAACATACAAGGGGTTTTGGTGAAAACAATTACTCAACTCTATGGTAAGATCACCCCTACCAGGGCCTAACTCAACTACCGAACCCTCATTGGGTGTCTCAAAAGGAGGTTCCCAGAATACAGCTGAAGCGATGGTATCAGCTAGGGCGTAGGGAAAATCTTTACTCTTAATAGAAAAACTTGAAGGGTGTATTCCAACAGGCATAGGACAGTCCTCATCTAGTAAAAAAACCTTAAAATCCGGCCAGCTACTGGAACTACGCTTTGCTCTAGTAGCTGCCTCTTTCTATGCTCGGTTGAAAATGAAAAGAACTAGTCTAGTTAGGGACCAATACTACCAGCTAGTATTAAATTAATCTAAATGCAGAAATACTTTACTTATATGAGGCTTAAACAGAAACTTCTTGCGAGCTTGTCTTAGATCCAATAGAAGCCTGATAAACTGCACCTAACCTGACGAGATATGAAATATTTACTACCTGCACTCCTATTCGCTGTGGCCTGCGGCGGCTCAGACTCTTTCGAAGAAGCCATCGAAGACTCCCCACTGAATGAAGTAGAAATGGCAGCCAGCGAAGAAATCGCTGAAGAAGTCAGTGAGGAAATTGTTGAAGAAATAGAAGCCGACGAGACAGTTGAAACCGCCGAAGTTCTTCAGCCTGAAAGCATGTTAGACGACGACACAGATTTAGATTCGGACGAAATGACTGATGATATTCAGATAGCTGAGGTGCTCGTGCCAGAGACAGTATCTATAGATGACAGCCAAGAAGTTACTGATGAAGAAGATGAAGAACTTGACCTAGAAACAAGCTCCACGTCTGGCACGAACGAAGTTCAAGAAACGGTTAGAACCTCGCTAATTACAGGCAGAACTTTTATGCCTAACTCCAACTCTGGGTTTAAATGCCAGACTGCGGAAACCAGAGGAGGACAAACCGTTTGTTTGTTACCTTATGAATATACAATTCCTCCTTTCTACACTAAGACTGACCACCATGGGCATAGCTTTGGTTGCAATATCGGCGGGGATACATTCGAAAGTTTCACACTTGTCGCTGGTGGCACGGAGTATCCGATGTTTATTGAGTCTGAGAATCCTTTTGGCCCACAAGAAGGTATTGCTGACTATTTCTGCGCAAACTTTGTTGGAACCCGAGATGGAAATATCGGCAGGACCCATGTCAGACTCACCAATTCCTGGGAGAGCTTCAATGGAAACAGTGTTTCAATCAAAATCTGTGACCAAGGGCTCTGCGATACTTTAATCCTAAGGTAGAACCTGGATATAAACTGCTAGAGGGGGGGGCAACGCCCCCATTCATACAAAATTTTCCTGATTAATAGGCTTAATTACTAGCTTTAGACTCAGCTGAAGTGACTTTGTAAAGTCTTTGTGGGTTACCCTTATAATCGAAGGAAGATTCAATCAGTTTAAATTCAGGCAAAGATTCGTCGGAACTAAAGTTATCAAAAAACGGATAACCTTTCAGGTGAGACTCTTCGATTAATAGATAGTCTGCCAAATTAATTTTTATATACTTTACTAAGCTCTGGTAGTCGGAGAACGGTATTGGAATAATTTTTGCGCCGACAAAATGAGCAAGATATTTCTTTCTGGCAATTACTTTTGTTACCCCTTTTGAAAAGTCGGGTTGAGCTTCAATGCTAGAAATTAGCTGATCATAGTCGTCAGCTCTATACTCTCCGTTTACCTGGTCTGGATTCAAGTACATTGAACGGAGTGGAACAGTATTCACACCAACCATTCCTAGTGCCAGTGCAAATACAAAAAAGTGTTGAAAGACTCTAGCTCTTACCGGCAAAGCCTCGGCTAAGTATGAGCTAAAGCTAACTACCCCAATCCCGGCAACTAACATGATTAAAGGAGCCACAATAATGATCTGTCGCATAGATACTTTGTCCAACAACGGAACACTTAGGAATACGCCCAAAAATAGAAAAAGAGTAGTCAGGTAAAAACCCTTACCTTTTGCTAACAGGGCTAGGATACCAATTCCGAAAAACATCAGTACCGCTGAACCGACTAGTTCACCAAGTAGTGAATTATAAAACACAATGAAATTACCAACCGCTAGTTTCAAAGATTGAACTAACAGTGAAACAAAATCTGCTTCCACAACAGAGCTATTTAGTGCCTCTGGGTGAAAGCGTAGATAAAAAAGATTAATAATACCTGGATCAAAATCTAGCTTGTAAACTTTCTGGCGAAGAGACCCCTCTATGGGAAGGTTATCGAGAGCACCCCAAACTTCTCTTCCATTCACAGAAAACTGCCCCATAATGTTACTTATTCTCCACACATGAGGCAGGCTCAAGGCTACAAAAGCAGTGGCAAAACTAAAGCTCCATTGAACATAAGTTTTTAAAGAATACTTAGGGCTACTCGCAAACAAAAAATGTAGCCCTTGAATAGCTGGAACTGCTGCAAGAAATAATATTCCCTCCCAACGACACAAGTATGCCGCTGAAAATATCAATCCCAGCCAAGCGGCATTTTTCCAATTTGGTGATTCAACATTTTTTAAGAATTGCCAGATACCAAAATATACTAGTCCCATATAAACTGGCTCTGTCAGGACACTAAAAGATATGCGAACAACCTCTGGGTTAAAAGCCAGTAACAAAAGTCCAACAGCTACAGCAGCATTGCTACTATATTGCCTTCCTATCGAAAGAATTGAGATGAAAAGTAAAAGACTAAAGCCGAAGGATATCCACCTTGCTCCTTGTTCAAGATTATCAAAGAAATTAGAAGCTCCAGCAACGAGCATTGGATAGGCAGGTGTTGAGTCTGGAGTCATTTTGAGGATGCTCTCTACATCTCCACTACTTATGGTCTTGGCTTGGTTGAGATAAACAATGCTTAAGTGGTCTTCAAGTTGAGGTGAATTTGACCAAACTAGAAGACGTATTCCTACGTAGGCAGCAGTAACACCAAGCAGAACCAAAATCATGATAATGCCAAAACGATTTGGTCGATCAGGATTGACAATTTCCTTCACAGTTTTAGCTCCTACTCGAATTTCTGGTCTGGGGAATACTCAATTCTCCAACTATCATCTTGGCCTTAGTAAATCTAATAAAGGCAAATGCTTCACCTCACTCACTCTTGAAAAACCATCCTCAATATAAACCCTTTAGACTATTAAAAGATAAATATAATCATTACAATTTTAGATAACAGACCGATTCTAACTAAAACCTTCAGCAATCGACTATTTCGCACTATTAGAAATCCTCAATAGGGAAAATTTCTAAATTTATTTGAAACATTTTCTAGTTTCTAGCTGATTATAATCTGCGCGGTAATCAAATCTATCAGGAAAAATCATGGACAATTTCAAAGCCTTATTCAAACCACACAAGAAAAACGTAAAACCAGCATCAAGAGAAATCCAAGGTTGGGGACGCGTAGCAACGGTCAAGTCTGGTGTCAGAAGCAAAAAAACCAGTCAAAGAATGTCTAATTTACCCTCAAAAAACTAGGTGAATTGGTAAATCATCTTTCAGGCAATACGCAGCTAGCGAACTAGATATTTTCTGAATAATTTCAGTAAACTAGATGGTGGCCAATCTAACGCAGAACAAAGGTCATCCCTAGGCTCAAAATCCTCATCATAATTATACAGACAGCAGATTTTTAAATGTAGGTTATCTCCCCGAGGGATGAACTATCATCACCGCCTAAAATAGGTTTCTTTAAAAAGGGTTTTCTTATGATTCGCAGTATATCTTTTCTTCATTGTCTTTCCTTAGCCATAACTTCATTTCTAGTGTTATCAGCGCAGGATGCTTTGGCTCAATTCCCTCAAAAAGGAGAGTATGTAAACACTGTAAGTGATCCACATTCTAATCGATCTCCACTATCTAAAGGGCAAACACTTACCGAGTCTACTGGGACCAGAGTAACTCGCCTTAGTGACTCGGCTAGCTTCAGTAGTACCCACGGCCAATATCATCAATACTCTAAGCGCTCGGCTTTTAATCTAGACGAGACAAAAGTTTGGATTGGTGGGGGCATGGTAGACTTGAACTCAGGAAAACTCTATCCTAAGCATTTCCCAACTGCATCAGAATCACAATGGTCGAATACAGACCCTAATATTCATTTCGGTTTTGTTTACCAGTCAAATACATTTCTCTCCTTCAATGTAGTAACCGGAGAAAGAAGAACTCTAATCCAACTAAATGGCTACAAAAATTGTAGAATGGGTCATGGTGAAGGCAGCGTTTCAAACGATGACCGATATGTAGTTGCAGCTTGCGAAAATAACTCAAACCAACTTGAACTAATCAGTGTCGACCTCGAACAAGGAACAGTTCTTGGAAATATTAGACCTCATAGCTCATACAACTGGGCTGGATTTTCTCAATCCGGACGCTACATAATCGTGGAGCATAACGATTATCCTACCAACACTCGCAGAGAGCTAGTTCGTTATGACAGATTTTTCAATAATGAGACAAAAATTGCTGATGAAACTGCTCACGGTGATTTTGGAATTGATGAAAATGGAGATGATGTCTACGTAATGATAGCATGGGCTGATATTCGAGCTCTTAGACTAAAAGACGGCCAAATTACTAGCTTAGCAGGCTCAAACAGTAATCCTGCTGGACATGGTCACGTATCTTGTAGAAACATTCTTCGCCCAGGGTACTGCTATTATTCTAGTTACCGAGGAACCATGGGTTCTATTGAAATTAATTTTGACAGACCTGGAAGAGTTGAGATGTTCGGATTTCACCGCTCTGAAGGTACAGACTATAACGCTCAACCTAAAGCGACAGCAAGCCCCTCCGGTCAAAGAATTATTTTTGCTTCAAACTGGTATGGTAGAAGTGAGGCCAGCACCTTTATGATGTCAGTAGGAAATCCTCAACAGTTCACAGGAGCTGTAAGTCAACCAACTAACAACAATCAACAAGCACAGCCTACTCTAAGTCCTGCACCGGTCACCCAAAATAACCCGAACCAAATTGCAGCAGCAGAAAACCTCACTCTTCTAAATCTTAGAGTCATTCCTGAAGCTGAAAATGCTGTCAGAGTTCAGTTTGATTTAAATGACTACGCTCAAGCAAATATTGAATACGGGCTAGCAGGAAGCTTTAACCAAGAGACAGGTCGAGAGCTTTCTTTTACCTACAAAGATCACGAACAGTGGGTAAGAGGGCTAGAAGAAGGTAGAACTTACAATTTACGAATTAATGCAACGAATCGAAACGGTGTAGCTCTGTCATCAAATCCAATCTTTTTTGGCACTGAAGGAATAATAGATGCTCCTGCTCCTGCTCCTGCAGCAACAGTAACAACGACTCCAGTAACGACAACTGTAAACAATAGAATTGCAGCTGAACCCTCGGAAACATCAACAAGTGATTTAACTCTCTTAGATTTGAGAGTTATTCCAGGGAATCCAGGAACGGTTTCAGTTGAGTTTGACTTGAGCAACTTTGCTCAAGCCAACCTTCAGTACGGTAATAGTAAGAACTTTGGCTCTTCAACTGCCAGAGAAATATCCTTTGATTATCAAAATCACCGCCAAGCAATTAGAGAGCTAGAGGAAGGCGTGACATATTACCTCAGAGTCCTTGCTACTGATGCCAATGGGAATACACTTGTTTCAGAAGCCACGTCTTTTACTACTGAAGGTATTGTAGACACTCCTGTTCAGGCAAGTTCTGCTCCCGCGCTCCCAGCTGAGCCTGAGGTTGAAGCTCCCGCGAGCGTACTAAACAAATTTGGTTTGAATAGTATCTCAACTATTAGATCTCCTTTAAAAGTAAATCGAATTAGAATTGCATCCTTAAGCCCAACCTCTGCAACTGTTGAATTTGACTTAAGTGACTTTGCAGGAGGCCAGATTAGATACGGCACTAGCAAGTCTTTAGATCAAAGTACCACCAGAGAAGAATCTTTCGATTATAGCGATCATATCCAGACTATCAGAAATCTCTCTCCAAACACTAAGTACTATTTTCGAGTTTGGGGGAGAGACGCCGAAGGTAATACTGCTATCTCTAGAATGAAAAGCTTCACCACACCGGGGCAAAATAGCCTCCTCTCAAGTCAGACTACAGCCCAGACTACTACACCGACTGCGGCTCCTACTTCAAGATAACAGCTCAAATTCTTCACCAGTTGCTTCTTCAGTGTAGCCAGCAGTAATCGAATCTCCAAAAGCCATAATTTTCATCTCACCATCGCAATTGACGTCGACAAGACCTTCTACGTCGGGACAAGCCATGGCCTCGACTGTGAAAAACATTATAGAAACTAGAAGTAGGAAAAGTGCCCTGATTGAAGGAAAAGGAAATACACGGAACATCGTTAAAACTTTACAAACTAAGAGTAGTACAACTTACTTGGCAACAATTTGGGACTAACATCCTTAGGACCAAATATTATCAACATTATGCAATAAACACCAACATCCGAATCCTAAGATGCATCTTTTAACGCCCTAAAAACATTGCTTTTAAGGCGTTAGGCTGAGCTAAACCCTAACTCTAGAAGTTACTGGCAAAATTTGAAATACATTTTAAAAGGCATATTCTTGCCCCTCAAATGCACTATGAGACTTTCTTTAGGGTTTCACTAAACATTAGTTAAAAACTAAAGTGGTAGTAACTGCCGACAGAATCCCAATTAGAAAGACAATATAAGCCAGTTTCAACCAAAAAAATTTCCTTTCTAGAACTTGGCTGGCAACATAGTGAATATCTCTAATTGCTAGTTGAGCAATATTGTTGGTTTCAATTACCTCTTTTCTCATTTTCTCTAAATAATCACTCAATTCTAATTTAGAAATATGCGAGAAATGAAAAGGGTCAAAAGGATTTGATTCATCAATTTTATGCTGTCGATGCAAAATTGAAATTGTTGCCAACACGATAACCAAGCAAGAAGTCACAATAGCAATCAACGCCCCGTAAGAATATTTAGGATTACCTAATCCCTGGAAACAGAGAGGTATGATTAAAGCATTGAGAGTGATAACCCCCTGGGCTCTTTGGTCCGATAGCCCGACATAAGTGACCTGTTTAGAAATTATTGTAGAAAGAAGAGTGCCACGAAACGCTCTTTCCCATCCGGAACTAATCTCTTTTAAATTATCTTCCATAAAATCCATGAGGTTTTAGGATACTAGATTCTTGCGCCAATCATCCTTTTTGAAGGTTGGGAGAATATATGGTGCTAACAACTATTTGGACAAGTACCCAAACTTAGTAAATACTATACAATAGAAGAATTATGGAGTATTCAACTATTTAAAAAAGCTAAAGATCGTCAGTGCGAAAGTCAGAAAACAAAAAAAAAGGCTTTGTAATTTGGTTCACCGGCCTACCTTGCTCGGGTAAAACAACTATATCCAAAGGACTAGAATCAGAATTGAAGGGTAGACACCAACTACCAGTCCAACACCTAGATGGAGATTCTGTTCGGTCGGTATTTCCCAGTATCGGATTTACTGAAGAAGATCGAAATCGCCACGTTCAACAGATGGGATTTCTCTCCTCCATGCTTTCAGAAAATGGGGTGAACTGTGTGGCATCTTTCGTATCTCCTTTTAGTGAATCAAGAGATTTTTGCAAAAGTATTTGTGATCAGTTTATCGAGGTTCATGTCTCCACTCCCCTAGAGGAATGCGAAAAGAGAGATGTCAAAGGTTTATACAAACAAGCAAGAGACGGTAAACTTCTAAACTTCACCGGGGTTAATCATCCCTACGAAGAACCCGTAGACCCCTCGCTTAGAATAGACACTAGTAATAAAGAGCCTGCACAGTCAGTAGCTGAAGTACTCGACTACCTAAAAAAAGAGGGCCACATTGATCAACCCTAAGAAAACTCTACTCCGGACAAGGATTGAAGTATCTTAAGGTCTGGTTGATATTTCTCAAGTAAACTAGCTCGAGTCTGTTCAGCAAAGGCTGGTTTATCACCAGAGTTTTTCCCTACATCAAATTCGGGAGTGAAATCTTCTCTAATTTCAAGAAAACGACAAACTGTCTTAAATTGATTTGCACGATCCTTAATAAATTCTTCAAATTTTAATACTAGAAACTGCTCTTTAGGAAAAAGAGCCAAATAACGCTGCAGTTGTTCTCCATATAAACCAGATCTGTAGTACAGAGAATTATATAGATACTGAGGAGGATTACTAGTAAAGGCGCTAGAACTGAACCGCCTATCTTCCGCCTCTAGCGCTTCTTCAAAAGTTTCACTCTCTTCAAATCCGTTCCTTCTCATCCAATCATATAGTGAATGAGCTCGATCTGCTGGATTACGAAGTATTAGCAAAAACTTGGCAGTTGGAAACAATGTCTTCAACAACTTAGCCGAGGAAGGGTTACTAAGATAAACATGAGAGGCTTCTCCAATGATTTTTTCATCGGAAACTTTTTCATATAGTTCAAAGTAATCGATTGGATTCTTAACAACCTGAAAAGGACGACAAAAAAAGGAAGGTTCCTTTGGAGTTGTTAAAAAGACTTCAGGGTGTTGCCTCAATATATTATAAAGATGAGTTGAGCCTGATCTCCCTGCACCAAGTATGAAAAAATTAGGCTTATTCATAAAAGTTTAACTAAAGTTAGTGGAATATTGGCTTTGGAATTTCTCGTTTTACCTTTACTAACAAACAAATAAAAAGCAAAGCAAGATAGGTACTTCTTTAAGTAGACAAGCCACGTCCAGGTTAAGAAAATTGCACGCTATTCTGGGTTTACCGCACACTCTCCTCCACAGTAGGGGGCTACGGGATCAAAGAAATTAAGGAAGGAAAACAGCCATATTATAACGCACTCAAAAATTATTTCGAGTGCGTTATAAATTTCCAACCTTTAAGCCTAAAAAGGTATTACAACCTTGTCATTTCGAGCATCGGCACAGTTCCATTTATTCCCATCATACTCCAGGTCATAAATCCTAGGTGATCCAACGCATTCTGAAAAACGGAGTTGTATTTTTGTACCCTTTAAAAACTCAGCGTAGATAATCAAATCGCATATAGAGCCCGATTGGTCACATGCACTTGTGTCCAATACGCCCCAGCTGGCAACAAGCTGAGTAAGCTCACCATTATCCGGATCGAAGTGAAATACCATATCATGCGTTCCAAATCCTGGCTGATATACGAACAGTCTATCAGGGATTGCAGCAGTATCGCGATCACCGTCCTCTTCTTGATAATAGAAGGCTACCTTCAGCCGCTCTATTAATATGTTCAACATCGGCTTTCCATCAAGGTCACCGATGGCCTCTTGATACTTCTCTATTGCTGCTGTCATAAGGTTTCTCCTGTTTGACAAATACCACGGGTTGAAAGGCGAGACCTATTTAGTAAAGTCTAGCCTTCCAACCATTATAGAACCTTTGTATATTGGCTGCTTTCCGGGCTGGATTTTTTATCCCCCCGAAAAGCGGATTTTTCGTAACTACCTGTATTCAGTTGTGAGGAACCAGATCTTCATTTCAAATTCATATCTGGTTAGTGAAGAAGGTTGTGACATGAATCCGCAAAATAGTGCCTTTTATTTTTAAAAGCTTCCCGAATTCCACGCCCCCTAACCCCCGAAAATCATTAAAAACTTGCCTACGCCAATATGTTTTAAATTCAGTAGGAGACCAATCATACATTTGACAGAGTTTAGGGACCTGAAAATAAAGAGCTCCAGATAATACCTGGCTCTGAAGATTTAGGGGTGGTTTGTGATGAATGCCTTAATCAATTCTCTTCCACGACTATAGGGAAGCTACAGAATCAAAATCCAAAACTATAATACAGCTCTCTGAGATTGGATTAAAGGGGTTACACAGTGCTGTTTTAGCAACGAAAATTCGTAAGTTCGATCGCTAATATGAAGAATTCGGTATCCATATTCACGCAGAGAGTCTAGTGCCTCTTTGGTTTTCGAAAAAGAAATTGACCGATAGTTATGATGGAACTCTATTAGTAATTGATCGACTTCTATCTGGCTGGCAAGTATATCTCGCAGAACATCGTATTCGCCCCCCTCTATGTCTAATTTGAGCAAGTCCAACCGCTGATGACCTAAGTTCTTCATAATAGTCTTCAAGGAAAAAACAGGAGCCTCAAATCGCCTACTATCACTTTGTCCCTGTTCTAGCTTGACGGGTGTATAGTGTGCTGATGCTTGCTTGCGAGGCACAAAAAAGGAAAGGTTTCCATCAAAAGAAGCAAGACCATAATCGTAAAATTTGAATTTTTCAGGAAGAGACTGTTCTCCAATCCATTCTATTGAGCGCGGAGTCGGATCAAACGCATGCACTGTTGCCCCAGTTTGCTTAATCAAAGCTAAATCAAAACTGATATCTGTGCCAACTCCAACAGAGTAAATTACGCTATCTGGACCAAGCAAACTAGTACTCAAAGTCCAAGTGCCATCGGCTAGACCAACGGGACTCTTTTGACAGTCAAGTTCTTCTGTATAGCCTCGAGCTGCCAGGAGTTGGCGACGAAGGCGGCGTTTAACTCGTTTAATCAATTTCTTTCCGTGAACTACTATGTCTACAAGAAGTTAGAATGAATATTTCCCAGTTGATATCCTGAACATAGCAATAGAACAATAATACTGTCATCTCACCACACTATAAACTACAAGTGTATGGATGGGAAAACGTGCTCCTTTTGTATCTAGATTAACTAAATTCTGCTTTGTATTCCTGGCTTATGATATGCTCCAGTTGATTTTATACTTCGGTTAAAAGGCCACATTCTTTCGCCAGGAAAATGGTGATGAGATCTGAAGACTCAATTTTAAATCTTAAAAAGAACAGCCGGGAGAGCTGTTTAGTAGAAAGTGCCTTGGAGAATTAATGGGCAGTTCAGGGAAAACCTTGCCTCTTAATACACTTAATATTTCCTCCCTTTATTTCCAACTACCTAAAAATCGCTCCAAGAGAGGGAATGCTCGAGTCTAGGAAGGTAACTCCATGAAAATTTTACCTATCTTAGTCAAATTTCGACCAATTATCTTAATTTAAGTCTTTACATTATGGCACTATCGTATTAAAAATGTGCAAATTGCACATTTCTAAGAAACAGGAGCCAAACTCAATAAGAGCTTTAGTTTGGTTTGTTCGGGTGAAAAAACAAAATTGGATGTTTTCCAATTATAATAATGGAAGTCTCAACATGATTTATTCAGCAAAAAGACTAGTAAAAAGAGTCATTATATTAGCTACAATGGTAATGTATTCAGTTACCGCTAGTGCCACTACAATAAACTACAATTTCGATAGTGGTACCCTTAACCCTATGTTTAGTGTCGATGGCGTAGAGTACTTTAGAATTAGCTACGATCTTTCCTCTGGACTCACAGGAAAACTAGACACTGCCACTGGAACCTTTCAGCTTGCAGGAACTGTTTCAGGTGTTGCCCAAGGAGCACTCTGGTCAAATGTAACAGGTCAGACATCAACTATCACTATAGATCAAACGTTCACTGGCCTAACTCTAGAAAATTACAATGGTGAAGAGTTTTGGGTTGCAAGGGCCGGAAGTACCTCCACAGGTACTATATCAGGATCACTGATGGGACTTAATTTCTCTTTCAACATTGATCAGAATTTCGCGAATGTAGTACAAGCCTCTGGCCCTGCGTTGAACAACAGATATGCAGAATTCGTAGATACTGGTGATTTCGCAACACTTCTAGGAAACCTAGGGTTTAACAATGACGGAAGAACCTACTTTGAGTCTTGGATTACCAATACGAGCCCAGTAGCACTACTTGGCGAAGAATTCGATATTTCTGGTGATTCGCATTCCACTGTGTTCGAAGCCGAGCCTGTTAGAACAGCGGAGACTCCTGAGCCAAGCACCGTTTTACTTTTAAGTCTTGCTCTAGTCGGAGCTGGGGTTTTGAGAAAAAAGAATTGCTAAACTCTGAAAGGCCTTGCCTCCGGGCAAGGCTTTGTTCCACCCCATTGGTAGAACTACCGGAGTGGGTTGGTTACTTGGCTAAACCATTAAACTCCCCATCGAAGTTTGCATCATATAACTCGCCTGAGCTCGACATAAGAAGAAACAAATTCTTATCTTCTTCTTTTTGAACAAACTTCAAAATATAGAAGCCTTTTCCTTTCCTAACTATTGATTTCTCTTGATCACTCACCTGCTCCCAAGTGCTATCAAGAGGGATCCCTTCAACTGGTTTCTTCGTTTCGATTGCTTCGGCAACTCTCTTAGTTGCGGCTTTTATAATTTCTTCTTCACTAAGCTCAGCTACTTTTTCATCAGAGTGTCCATGAGCATGACTATGTCCCGGTCCTGCAAGAGCTAATGGAGCAAACAAAAGAATTAACAAGATTTGATATAAACTTTTCATTACATGTCTCTAAGAAGTCAAAGCTGTTTTTTATAATTATCTAAAGGTAGAACCTCTTTTTTCTCTTGATGAACAAGAAAGTGGTCATCTTTGTTTATAGGATATTCTTCAGAATACTCATTATTAAAGTAGCCATGAAGCTGCATTAGAAAAAGCATAAATCCAACAACTATTAAAAGAAAATTAGTAGTCAAACTAATCTATTTAAAAGAGTCTCTTTTTCACCAACCTGACAACAAAACAAGCATCGCTGACAAGATAAAAGATAGGATATTAGTACAACCCGCTTTCTGGGAGAGGTAATTCCTAGCTAAACGCCGCCCTTTAACAACATCTACAAAGGTTTGTTTTGATTTCAGTCTTACTGAAAAAAGCAGAGGAAATAAGGTTATGAATGATGTTTTAATTACTCAGCAAGCAGCCACTTACCGGAGGAATACCCTTAGAGGTTTCCAGACAATGCTGACGGCAAAGTTAACTCAGCTTGTAGATCAAAAAAGGTATCACAAGAGTAACTTACGCGCTCCAGCCTCGCTCTAGCGGACAAAATAGCAAAATTATTACCCTCCCCTGTTGAAACAAGAGTAGCCAGCAGGCGGGCATCACCATCTCCCGGCGGATTGAAAGAGCCTTCAAGTTGCGCTGCTTCCAGTGAAAACTCAATAAATGAAGTTCCGTCATCACAAACTTCGATTATAGGAAATAGTGGCTCTCCTGAAGGGTTTCCTGAAAGTGTAGCTCTACTGAACATGAGAGCAGAAGGAAGCCGCAAAACCAAAACTGCTGATCGACCTTCATTAATTACAGCGGTAATTCCATAGCTAAAGTCTACAGAAATATCTGTCTCTAGATTGTCTTCCGCAGTCAAGGCCATTGCGGTGACTAAAGCACCAGGTTCTCCATCGGCGAGCAATGCTTCATCGCTCGCACCACTACCACCACAACCATTTAGAACGGGCATTACAAGTAAGACTATTATTAAGGCTTTCAATCTATTCATTACCTTTGCTTTACACGCTCTTGGTGGACATTCCAAATATCAGTTTGTCGGATTCAGGAGGCAGCGTCAAAATATCGACCAACCCCCAAGAGGTTTTGATTAGGCAACCATTTAAGCCCTTCTCATAAATTCTTAACACCAAGCTTTGAATTTTAAAGCTTGATTCTGTCACCCTCTACTTTTCAATAGAGAGGCCTAAATTAGGAATAAAACCGGATTTGATACTGACCTTGCCTGTCTCCTTATCCAACTCAAATGGACAAGTGCTACATTGAATTCTCCAGTCAGTGTTTGGAAGGTCCTTGAGCCTCGGATCTGATTCACCGCTGGCAAGCGTAGGCTCGTTGTCTGCGTCTAATCGTTTCTTGAGTAAATCTAATAACAAGTCGTCAATGCCTAGTGGTTCGGCAATTTGATAACTTGTACCGGGAAATTGCGCTGCAGCCTGACTTGTAAGGCTAGGAATATCGCGGGTCCAATGCTTGCCTTTAGCAAGAAATAAAGGAAGGACTACAATATGCATAGCACCCCTCTCAACACAGGCAGCATAGGCGGCAGAAATATCAGGCATGGCTAACTCCATGTGGGCTGGCTCAACAATTTGGCAATCGCCTGAAAAACGGTTAGCAAAAAGCTCTACAACATTTTTAAGGCTATCATTAGACTCAGCTCGGCGACTGCCGTGATCACAAATAATTATACCGGTGGTGTCTTTCTTTGAAGAAATAGTCATTATTAATCATTAATATCGGGGAAAACCTAGATTTACCCTTAGCCAAAAACATTTAATTCTTCAAGAATTCCATAGGGCTTTGTCCTAGAGGCTAAATTAGAAAAGTGTTTGGATAGTTTATAGTTTACTGCCTACCCGATGCTGCCCGCTTGTTTCTCCTCGTCGCATTAATCAATTTTCGCACATACCGATTGTGCTCCTTGAGCGTTTTTGAAAAGTGGTGCCGATTTCCTTGGCTCGGGTCAAGTACGTAATAGTAGTAACCAAAATTACTCGGTGTCAGCACTGCCTCGAGTGATTTGCGGGAGGGTGAGCCAATCGCTGTCGGCGGTAATCCTCCATGTATTCTGGAATTATACGGGTTCGTAGCATCGTCTAAATGCTTGCGCTGTAAATTACCTTTATAGTCCGCCACACCGTATATTACCGAAGCATCGATTCCAAGCGTGATGTTATCGTTGAGGCGATTCCAAATCACTTCAGAAACCAAGTTTCGCTCATCATCATGAGCTGTCTCGAGCTCGATCAGCGAAGCAAAAGTGACTGCTTGCTCAAGTGTTAGTTCTTTCTCAGCAACCCGCTCGGCATAGTCAGGTGGCAAATTATCCCAAAAAGTATCGATCATTCTCGATAATGCTTGCTTGACAGTCGGAATTTTAGAAAACGGATACGTCGCGGGGTAGAGATACCCTTCCACGCTAGAACTGGGAATTTTGTGCTCGGTCAAAAAAGTTTTGCTTTTTTCAAGCGCCGCAAACTCCTCCGGAGACCCAACCCCGCCTGCAACCAAGCGGTCGGTTATTTTCTTGTAAGTAAACCCTTCTGGAATCGTGAACTGAAGCACCACAGGAACAAACGTATCCCCGCCTTTCATCATCGAAATTATGTCAGCGGGCGCGATAGCACCCTCAAACTTATAACTACCCGCCTGAAATTTAGAATAGTCGTCAAAATAGCGAACCCAATAATGAAGCAGTCTACCTTTGTTGACGACACCCCGTTGATAAAGGTCAAGACTCAACTGCTTCAAAGAAGTGCCGCGCTTAAAATCGTAGACAATAGCAGAAGGAATTGTGTGGCGCTCAAGGCTCCAGCTCTCTACAAAATGCTTACCGTAGAGTCCTGCGCCAATTGTAAGCAAGAGCAGGAGAAAGAGTGAAATAAGTAGCTTCATATGTGGTAGTGAGTAATCGAAAATCCTCAAACTTCGAGTATTTGAAACTAATTATCACATTACCCTATCCTCACAAAACAAATCTATAAGATTTAGGAAAACCAAGTGGGAGAATATTATTTAGGACTGATTCTTGAAATCCACTTGGTCTCAACGGCTAAGAGGAGAGACTTAGCCGCACTCCTAATAATGGTATCCCAAAAAAATAGATGAGAATCCCAAGAACGACGGTTGCTAGGAGGTGTATAAGCCAGGATTTGAAGAGAAGTTCCCGATCTGTAATCAGAGCCATTATTAAAACAGTAATTGGAGCTACGATAGCAACCAGAGCCATAGGAATATTATTCGTCACAATTTTTATCCAGAGGGTTACCCAGCTGCCAAGATAGACCAGACCCACTGTAAAGAAAAAGCCGCTATATAGCGCTTCGGAGACTGACTGACCAAGAACTAGAGCAAGTATAAAAAATAATGGAATAGAAACTAGTACCCCTATGGCCAAATACAAAGGATTAGCTGTATCCAGTTTGTCGAGAAATGACGATTCTACCGCTGTGGATCCTCTCAACTCAGCTATCTTGGCTATCCTTTTCTCTTCTGGGGAAACAAAATCAATAGGTTCAGGAGTTGAACCAGTGCCAGTCTCTAGACAATTATTGCAAACAGTAACCTCGTGAGAAGTTAATCCGGTACCACATTTCATACAAAGCATAGCAATCTTAGAAAATCAGTTTTCCCAAACAAAGCTCTGTCCAATATCTTACAAACTTTGGAACACTGGCTATTGATATAAGTTTCGGCAAAAAGGTTACGGATCTTAAGCAATTACTTTGTTTAGAGCTCCTCAGAGCTAAGCCTTTAGATTTCGACCTAGATCAATCAAATTCATCAATCGTCCCAGAACCAGAACGCCTCATATCAGTTAAGCCATTCAATGTGTAATCAAAGACCCCCTAAAACGCTCCTGATAAACCACTGAAACAACTTCAGCTTTTTGAAATACAGTTTAACGATACAAGTAGCCAGTAGCGAGGGCTACAGTAGTAGGAGATTATACTCCCCTAAATCAATCCTAGACAATAATAGTTGATATAGCAGTAAAGTAAGGGCTACAGATCTTCAAAGCTAAGATAGATAATGCACAGAGTAAAATTGTAAAAAAAACGATTTTACCAAAGACTTTAACGGTCTCAACCAAAATAGAACCAACTACTTTAGACTCCCCTTCTACATGGCTAAAATATGATTGGGAAATCCAAGCCACGAGAAATGCGACGACAAGGTTTATCACAAAACAAATTAAAAATATTCGCTTCGACAATTTCATATTTTTAACAGCGTAAATATGGGGAGCGTCAAATCCAGACATAGATAGATAAAAACAAATCCCTAACATTATGATGTTGAGACTTGTCCACACTGTATAGCCTAGGAAGCCGGCTAATTTTCTTTTAGATATTTTCATTTCAGAATTTTCGAGAACTCTTTTCGTAAAGCTCTCAGGAATATTGGTATCTAGTCAAGAAGTTGTCTTGTTCACTATTAAACGCAATAGAAGGCTCATATCATCTGTTTTGGAAATAGCGTTTAATAATGCTTTTGACCCTCCGCTTTTAACCCCCAGCTCTGAGGAGTTCTAGGTGCGATAGAAAGAAAAGCGGGGAGTTTGGAAAAACAACTCAAATCAAACCTTTTAGTTTGAAGCCCGCTTTTTCCCTGGTGCTAACTCCTGTTAATAGTTAGGAACAACACTAAGCCTACGAATGCAAGCACAGGGATGGCCCAGTAACTGAATAACGCCATTCTGCTGAAGGTGGATAGTTCCGCCCTTTTACGAGGGTCGAACCAGTATCCACTGATTATGGCCACAACCAGCAGGTAAAATCCGAACATCATAAATCCTCCAGCTGTTGATATTTTTGATATCAACATCCAGGTGCCAAGAACTAGAAAAATTCGTGGAATAGCGAATACGAAACGGTCTAACCAAATGTTTAAGCGGGTCATCTTGTCAATCTCTGAGTGGTGAGTTTGTGCAATCTTAAAATTCCACAAACCCACCTTACGGAGTTAAAAAACCTTTGATTCCAAACTCTCCTGTTTATAGTTATGAGTGATCCAACTGATTAGGAGCTAAGGCATTGAAACCTCGACGAATAATTAGGAACTACGGCCCCCCTACCACCTACTTGGATTGTTAAAGCTAGGGACCCATCTTTGAGGAGTTATAGATGACTGCCAGGATCTCTCTAAAAACTATCGGTCGGGGGGCTAAATTGCTAACCCCACCGACCGACAAAAGTCCTGAGAAGAAGTAGTTCGATTTAATAGAACTACCTAGCTGGCGTAGCTATCACGTAATTACTATCTAAGCCTGTTCTAACCACTGTCGCTAATACCGAATTAGGATTAGCTGGAGTTACTTCGACTTGTCCAAACACATTCGGTCCTTCTACTGCACACAGGTCAAACTCAAATACCCCATTCGCAGGAACAACTTCAGCCTGATCTGTTATCACTGCTGTGGAATCAAACCGTGTGGCATTGATTGTAATGTTCTCCTCTACGGAATTAGCATTAGCAACCAACAAGCTACAGCCCTGCCCTAAGAAAGTATTATAACTTCCATTCAAGGACTCTCCCAGGGACTCTCTAGAACCAACACTGTATATATTATTTACCCCTGCAGTAGCAGTTCTGCCATATTGCAATACAGTCGCTATAACCTCTCCCCCTGTTTGAGCTTGAATTGAAGCTTGACCCAATTGACTCACTAGGTCCCCATCAAGCACCAAATGCTGAGTTGCATAAGCTGGTAGGGTAATCGTTGTATCAAACATCGAGTTCCCTGCACTATCTGTCACAACAACATCAGCATCAGCTGCATTCTCTGACGGGTTGGTTAACTCAACTACTGCTGTCAAACCACGGGTATCAACCGGAGCTATTAAACTCTGTCTTGAGCCGCGAGATGCTGAGAATGACACCGCTTCCGATACACTCGAGGACGGAAATAGTCCTGAGTAAACATAACGATTAAGTCTTACTCTAAACCCTGCAGTGTCATCTTCAGGTCTCCACTCCACTACACCCACTTGATTAGCACCGAACTCGTGAACGCCAACATCAAGTCGTGCTCCAGCGACTAAGGTGTGAGTGGCGTCAGAGATTACCGTTCCGGCACTATCATAGACAATCACGTTTCCATTTTGTGGCGTCTCCTCGGCATTTGCTACTGTAAACCAGTTTGCAACAAAGTTACCCAGCTCTGCAGGGTCTAAGCTTGGATGAAAAGTATTATACTGCGCAAAAACTGGCCCAGTTAAAGCGTTTTCAAAAGGCATTGCTACTACGTAGTCAAAGCCACCTAGACCATCAGGATGGTAATGAAGGATACGTCCATCGATATCCCCTTCCATTAGCTCCATGCTTGTCGCTTCTGCTAATTCCACACTACTTGGGTCAGTCACCGTTGCACACACAGTTCCAGCGGAGTCTAAACTCCAACCAGTTATGTCATGAACCAAGATGTCCGTTTGCGCGCCTGGCAATACATTTTCCGTTTGAGACCCTTGCATATTTCCAGAGGGGTCAAATAAGCCTACACTAACCTGTCTAGTGGTGCTGGCCACATTGGTAAACTCAGCAATATTAAACTGCTGTCCCAAAAAGCCATTCCATTCAGCACAGAACATATTTGAGAGATTAAACACCTGGCTTGAATCATCTAGTGGATCCGAATTTTCTGCTACTTCCTGAGAGTCATCAACTCCATCGCCATCACTATCTGGGTTGTTCGCATCTGTTCCCGCAGCCACTTCTTGAGAGTCACCAAGTCCGTCGCCATCGCTGTCAGAATTATTAGGATCTGTTCCACCCGCTACTTCTTGAGAGTCGCCAAGGCCATCCCCATCACTGTCAG
>CAZECN010000025.1:0-5597 GCA_964510575.1 uncultured Bdellovibrionales bacterium
GTATGGGCATGTTCTTGATTGAGTATGCATAGGTAGACTCCCGTATTTTTGTTGATAACCGACTGACATTAAAAACGCTGGAGATAGGAGAAAGTTACAAACTAAATTAAAAACATATCGCAGAGCTTGTTGGAGGATTCTCTTAGGTGAGTATATGGAGAAGCCAGGATAGTGAACGAAATTTAAGGGCAGCTTGTTGGGGAAATTGTTTAAATTTAATAAATTAGGTTTTTTTGTAACCTTTCCTAGAACAAAGCGAATAGCTTTTTGAAAGCTAAAATTGCCCTTGCGATTAGCTTGTTCGATTTGAGCAAAACTAAAAACCTAACTCCATAAAAAACAAAACCCTCCCCGCAAGGAGAGGGTTTTTCTGCTTAATTACTTTAAGTTGAGTTTCTTTATTCAGCGTAATCTGGTCGTGATCCTGGTTGGCTAGTTTGACACTCTCCACCGGGCACTCGATTGCAACTCATGAAGTGAAAGTCTTCAGAGTCTAACATCTCTTGCCAGTCTGCGATTTGTCCACTCAAGTAAACCCCGCAGTTTCTGTTACTAGTATACGCTTGGCCCCTAGAGCTCCCATTTGCAATAAACGCACAATTTGGCACATCGCAACGACTGTCCACACATGTGTTAGCATTACATTGCGGGTTTAGATCATCGACTAGTTTTTTAAGATAAGCACAGCGCTCAAAAAGAGGATCGTCCATTAAGCGCCCAACTTGGACAGCTCCTTCACCCTCTAGAACGCTAGTTAAAAACGCTCTAGGGTCTCTGACATTATCTGGTCCAATATCTAGAAAGTCTTGAGGATTAAAGCCTGGAACCTGAACCCGATATTTAGTATTATTGCTATCTAGAGGGCCGAAAGCAGCAGTTGCAACTGAGCCAAAATGTTTTGGTATCGCCCAGTTAGCTTTTCTAAAAGTCAGGTAATCGCCGTCTGTAGAAATATTACCATCTCCCCAGAGGTATCCTACAGCCCGGGAGTATTCATAGTCTTCGACTGAGATTGGTCCAGAGCCCTCTTCTTCAGGAGCTGGCATGGGGTCAGTCATAGTTGTAGAATGACCCCTGATTGAGATGCCTCTTACTTTTACAGCCCCTTCACTGGGCTGAACTACTTTCACTCCAGCGGCAAGAATATTATTACTATCTATTGAGGCTATTTCAGAGCAGAGCAGGCGATAGTTAGACCCTTGTAAATCGTGGCCTTCGTTCTTTTTAGGATCGTAGTGAGTAGCTCTAATCCGGTTGGCGTCATTTGGGTTCTCGTTTGCTACGTAGGCGCAAACTTCGATTAGAGGATGTTGATTAAGGAAGCTCTCTAGGTTTGAGCTTACTCCGAGCTGAATTCTTACTTGGTCGCCAGACTCAAGAAGATAGACTTGTTGATTGTTACGCTCTGGATCTCGAATTAACTCGCCCTCAATGGCTCTGCTGGAGTGGTCAGAAAACTTTTCTGCTGGAATCCAAAATTTCTCCGCTGGAGCCAGTGAAGTCATAACAAATGGGGATAAAGCTAAAGCTAGTGCCTTTTGTAGTTTGTTCATAATACTCCCTTGAAAGAACTTTTGATTGATTAAGGCGGATAGGCTGCTTATTGGGCTATAAAACTAGTCGTTAAGCATAGTTTAAACTATAGACAGTAGGTCGGCAGGATAATGAAAAACTTTAGTAATTTGTGTCTAGATTCAGGGGTATTGAGCTACCTTGGTTTGAAAGGCATCTGAGTTTCAAAATATTGCCTCTTAGTGGCAGCTAGCTAAGAAAGCCAGCCGCCCCCATAAGTTTTAAAAGTCTTTATGCTAACCGCAGCAGCAACTCTCTTTACAACATTCGCAGGTCTTTTCACTACAGGCTTCAGCACTTTCACAACCACATTTACATTCGCATTTTTCTTGTTCCATGTTTTTCTCCTTTTACTACTTGGTTTTAAAACTAATCTAAGTCAATTTTGTTTGCTAGTGCGCGAAGATTTTCTGCGACTTCTTTTCTATTAAGAGAATAAGTTGTTTCTCGACCGTTCTTTTCAGAAAGGACTACTCCTTCTTGAGCCAAAATCTTTAAGTGTCTGGAAACTCCAGAGGCATCAATGCTGCAACAGTCACACAAACACATTGCATTCTTAGGAGCCTGGCAATCGCACAAATTATAAACCAAGGAGAGCCTATTATACTCTCCAAGGGCCTTAAGTAATCCGGCCAATTTTTCTAGTTCTGTGTCGTTCACAAGCCTATTATTGCACAATTGTGCAAATATGACAATTTTTTCTAATATATGTATTAAATTGAGGGACTTAACTGTTTATCGAATACTAACGCCAACCCAATCTCGGCCATTGCCAGTGGACTCTGAGCTAATCGCTATTGGCTCAACGGTGTTGCCGTTAACGTCAAAACCTCGGGAAGGATTGTCGTAGGCTCTACTTTTATAGATATAGACCGGGAAGCTTCCTCGGCCCAGCTTGAAGCCATTACCGTCGCCCACCAAGTTTCCGGCGAGGTTTGTTCCGTTTCTATAGGCAGATGAAAAGTAGACATACATTGGTCCCGTAGACTCCCAAAAGTCGAAGCCATCATCAGAGTTTCGGTAAGCATGGGTGTCAATAAAAGAGTTTTTGGCGGATTGAAACTTAGAGTAGATACCATCAGCATTGCCTCCGTTTGCACAAGATTCGCATCCTTTGCCGTCCTCATTGTAGCCATCGCTTGATTCTACTGAAACAACGCAATTGCCGCTTCCTCTGTATATTGTAATGCCTGCACCATTGTCATTGGAATGACTGCTGAAACCGCTTCGATAAACCGACACCCTGTAAATTGTATTATTGTTAGTTGCGAAGATGCCACTATTTCTGGCATCCACCACAGTTAAGTTTGACACTATAGAGTTTGAGCCTATGTTCATTGCTGTACTTACTTGTGAGGCATCAACTATAACTTCCGTTGGGTGTAGACCAATTAGGGTCTTTCCACTGAATCTTATTTCTTCTGAAATGCTGTATATTCCCGGTCTCAAAACCACGACGTCGTGATTTGCCAAAGCTTGATTGATGCAATTTCCAGCACAAGGTCCAATAGTATGCCCGGAGGAGGGAATAGAGTTTACTTTTTGTTCGCAGCTATTGTTGTCTCCAAAGTTGCCTGCTTGAGTTCTAATTTCAGACCACATTGTAGGAGTGACGCCACTGTAGGCAACACCCTCGACTGCAGCTTGGTTAGTGTTGGTAGGTGAGGGGGCTGGGGGTAAATTCGGCTCAGCAGTATTATTGTTCGACGAGCTTCCTGCTGGTTGTGAAGTGCTTGGGTTAGACGATTGGTTTTGTTCTGCCACAGTAAACGAGTAAACTCGTCCGTTATTGCCAGGATGGCTATTGTCTGAAGCAGAGAAGTATAGGTTATTATTCCAATGACTGAAGCGTCCTTGGCCACTCTCTCTTATATCGCGGTGTAGGGAATGAGCTGGTCCAAGAGCTTGGCCGTTTTCAAATAGTTGAAGGGTAGAAGCTCTTCCATTTTCTAGCGTGTCTCCAGGAACCCCAGCATCGATAGTTAAAATATAGGCGTGGCCGATTTCATGATTGACCTCCGAGAGGTCAATAGTTTGACCAGGCACATTTTGTTGAACAGGTGGTTGTTGAGCTGTTGGTTGAGTGACTGATTGATCGCTTGCTGGAAGCGCTTGGTTTGAGCTACTGCTTTGAGAGGCACTACCTTGATGGCAAGTGTTGGCTGGTATCTGTAGATCGGTAATTCGTTGATTTGAGCAATACCAATTTCCTTGAATCGGGTCACAGTCGTTTCTTCGAAAACTTGGACATACTTCTCTAAAATTTGTGACCGCTTTCCAGAGAGTTGGACCTTGAGAGACACACTCACAACTTTGAGCCTGAGCGGATTCTAATGTCGCAAATGAAAGGAATGCTATCGCTAAAGGGATAAGAAACTTGTTCATATCTGGAGAAACCTTAAAAAACATCATAAAATCTTGAAACCTTAGTCTATATTATGGGGGATTTTTGATTTTAGTGATTTTCGACCTTGAAGCTTTGCGGCGAGCACAAAAAAGGCCACTGATTTCAGTGGCCTAAGTCTATGGCAAGATCTTGCCTTTTAAAAGGTTTCTTTAGCTTTAAAACTCTAAGCCTACTCCAACTCTATAGACAGACTGTTTCTCGTCACCAAATGATAATGAAGCCCCAGTATTGATAATTATTCTAGTAGCTGATTTTTCATCCGATGAGTTTCCAGTGTCGATCCAGTGACCAAGGCCAATACCTACAGCCGAAGTACCTCGGAAGTTACCTACGCCAAGATTAACAGTTGTCTTTCCGGGTCTAGAAGGGTTTACGATATTGTTGAGAGCAGCCACGCCAGCTATTCCACCTCTAGCTTCTTCTTGAACTGACTCAAGCTGACCAAAAGTTGCAGCATCGCTTGATTCAATTCCTGGAAGCAAGTTGGTTATTCTTCTTCCTTGTTCTCTATTTCCTACAGAAAAGGTATTTGCTTGCTCTGCCACTGAACCGGTACCAACTGCAACGGAATTTTCTGCTTCTGCTCTTGCGCTATGACCATAGGCAGTACTGTTTGTTGCAGTTGCCTGTGCATTAGCTCCAATAGCAGTTGTACCTTCTTCTGTGGCTATGGCATCTTCTCCGTTTCTAACATCCAAAGCTACGCCAAGAATATCTTCGCCATCGATTGAGTTATCTTCGATAACATCGCGGCCTTGTCCAGCGTTACCTGAGACAGCATTATCAGCGAGTTTGTCGTTGGTAACAGCTCTATCCCTAATCTTATCTGTGGTTACAGCCTGGTCTGCTATCTTATCAGTAGTGACTGCGCCATCAGCTAGTTTTTCAGTTGTAATTGAGCCCGGGGCAATGGCTGCTGAAGAAATTGCGCCTGGAGCTAAGTCATCAGTAGTAATAGAGCCGTCAACGATTGTTCCGCCAGGACCACCAACAACAGAACCAGCTGCTAAGTCTTGGGCACCTATAGTTCCATCGACTATTTCAGTGGAAGTAACTGAGTTAGCAGCCAAGTCAGCTTGAGTAATTGAGTTATCTACAATTGCTCCGCCTGTTCCACCACTTACAGCACCTGCAGCTATTTGATTGGCTCCGACAGAACCAGCAGCTAAGTCATCGGCTGTGATTGAACCATCCGCGATTGTCCCGCCAGGACCACCAACAACAGAACCAGCAGCTAAATCTTGAGCACCGATAGTTCCATCAACGATTTCGGTTGAAGTAACCGAGTTAGCAGCCAAGTCAGCTTGAGTAATTGAGTTATCTACAATTGCTCCGCCTGTTCCACCACTTACAGCACCTGCGGCAATTTGAGCAGCTCCGACAGCACCCGCAGCTAAGTCAGCTGAAGTAATAGAGCCATCAGCAATTACTCCACCAGCTCCACCGACAATAGAACCAGCGGCTAGATCTTGATTGATAATAGTTCCGTCGACTATTTCAGTAGTAGTAACTGAGTTAGCGGCCAAGTCAGCTTGAGTAATTGAGTTATCTACAATTGCACCACCTGTTCCACCACTTACAGCACCTGCGGCAATTTGAGCAGCTCCGACAGCACCCG
>CAZECN010000025.1:5697-6687 GCA_964510575.1 uncultured Bdellovibrionales bacterium
CAATTGCACCACCTGTTCCACCACTTACAGCACCTGCGGCAATTTGAGCAGCTCCAATAGCTCCGGCAGCTAAGTCATTGGCTGTGATTGAACCGTCAGCAATTGTTCCTCCAGGTCCACCAACAACGGAGCCAGCTCCTAGGTCAGCTGCCCCTATGGACCCATCTTCGATCACATCAACACCAGTGGTTGTTGCAGCCCCCCTGACAGCATTCAGTGCAAGTCCAGCGTTAGTGACTGGGCCAGCAAGGGATGCACTGAGCTGATCGATAGTTTGGAAAAGCTGACTGCCGTTGACGGCATCTGAGCTAGTTGCGGTAATTCGACCATCAGCAACATTAGTAACTAGTCTATTGGCTGTGTCATCACCGACAGAGAATTCTGCGAAAGCGTCATGGGTTTCATTTACAGTAACTCCATTTACAACTTGAGGGGTAGCAACGGCTGCTGCTGGTGTCGCTTCATCCGCCACTGATATGGAACCTACTGCCACAGAATTATCGAAAGAGGCCACAGCACGGTCACCGACGGCAGTTGAAGCTATACCATTTGCAATACTGTTTTCTCCGATAGCGATAGCTTGATTGGCAAGCGCCTCCGCACTTGTTCCAACAGCGACGGCGTCATCAGCTTCAGCTTGAGCTGCTGTTCCCACAGCAACTCCTCGGGTTCCTGCAGTTACGTTTGCTTCAGCACGTTCCCCAATCGCAACAGACTGTTCCCCAATAGCATCAGCCCCGGTGCCAATAGCAATAGCATCCTCGTTTTCAGCCTGTGCACCAGCTCCAATAGCCACAGCCTGAGTTCCAGCATTGACGTTCGCATCGGCAGCATCTCCGATAGCAATAGCTTGAGTATTGTTAGCTTGAGATAGGTCTCCGATAGCAATAGCAGAGTTTCCATTGGTTAAATTGGCTTGAGCGTTTTCCCCAATTGCAACAGACTGTTCCCCAATAGCATCAGCCCCGGTGCCAATAGCAATAGCATCCT
>CAZECN010000025.1:6787-6972 GCA_964510575.1 uncultured Bdellovibrionales bacterium
CGTTTTCAGCCTGTGCACCAGCTCCAATAGCCACAGCCTGAGTTCCAATTCCATTATCATTTGCATCTGCATTGAGCCCAATAGCAATTGCTTGGTTACCTCGAGCCTCCGAGCTTGTTCCAATAGCAACAGTGTCATTCTCTTCAGATTGGGCATTTGAACCGATAGCCACAGCCTGAGTTCCA
>CAZECN010000025.1:7072-36306 GCA_964510575.1 uncultured Bdellovibrionales bacterium
AGTGTCATTCTCTTCAGATTGGGCATTTGAACCGATAGCCACAGCCTGAGTTCCAATTCCATCATCATTAGCATCTGCATTGAGCCCAATAGCAATTGCTTGGTTACCTCGAGCCTCCGAGCTTGTTCCAATAGCAACAGTGTCATTCTCTTCAGATTGGGCATTTGAACCGATAGCCACAGCCTGAGTTCCAGCATCGACGTTTGCATCTGCGTTTGAGCCAATTGCGATCGCCTGTGTATTTGCTCCTTCAGTAAATCTTCCTATCGCTATTGCTTGGGCACCACTCGCGTCTGCATCCTCACCGATTGCTACTGAGTCCGCTCCAGTGGCAGAAGCCACACTAGCAGCTCCGCATGTCCCAACATCATTGGTGGCTTCACCGGTGGCAGTGTTACAACCAATTGCGATTGGGTCGGCTACCGCTGAACTGCAGGCTAGGAACAAAAGGGCTAAGAATGGAAAGATAATTGTTGTTGGAATAAACTTAGAAGTCATTTTTCAGTCCTGAAAGTGTAGAAAATTATCTGTTTTTTGGATTCAGCTGGGAATGGAAGGTTCCAGTTAAAAGAACGGGCTTGAATCTACCTAGAACTAGGGTTATTTTGTTGTGGATTATCCCCCGTGTTTAACTTTTTTTGGTAGAACAAAAGCAATCAAAGGGTTGAGTAAACTAGACTTTTCTAGTTAATCCATTGTTTGAATCCATAACTTTATTCCAGGTAGCCTAAACTATGAAAAATATTACTTGTTTTGTTTTAACGCTTTGTTTTCTCGCTTCGTGCTCCTCATCAAAGAAAGTCTCGGAAGAAACCTTAAATGGAAGATCTTTGGTTAGAGCTTCAATCGATGCCCATGGAGGTATAGATGCTTGGAGGAAAAGTGGAGCTTTGAAGTTTCGCTGGATTTATAACATGAGCGACCTCGGTAAGGTGGTTGATACTGTTCAAATTGTTGACCCGGTAAGTATGGATGCCATTCATACAGTTCCAGGAACGGATCAAAGCTTTGGTCATCGGGCAGGACAGTATTGGGCGAGTCCATCTGCCTCTAACTTCGCCCCTCCGGCAAGATTCTGGACTTTGACCCCTTTCTACTTTATCGGCATTCCGTTTGTGTTTGATGACGATAATGCCAACTTTGAGATCCTATCAGCTACCAAGACTTTTCAAGGTCAGGAGTATATTCAGGTTAAGGTTAGCTACGAGCAGGGTGTAGGTGATTCGCCGGATGACTATTATGTATTGCTTATTGATCCAAACACGGAGTTGACTAGAGGTGCTTACTATACAGTGACAAGTCCTTTGGTAAATAAAACTGGGGAAATTGTTGAGAAATTCATTACACTTGATGACCTGAGTGATGTTAATGGTTTGAAGCTAGCTGGTAGTCATTCTACCTACACTATGCAAGACGGCGTTATTCAAGAGAAACTCAGATCAACTGAGATTAGAGATACTCAGTTCTTGGCGAGAGGGGAGGTTGATTTTAGCATCCCTAAAGGGGCTACTTTTCCTTCTTCCAACTAGCTCTTAACCCAGACTAGCTAGATGGGTGATGCCCATCTAGCTTCCTATATTATTGAGAGGAGAGATGGGCGGCTACGAACTCTCAGAGGATAAAAACTCTGCTACTTTTCATATCAATGAACTTTCAAAGGCCCTGGAAGCCTCTGGGGAAAAGGTATACAAGTTTGGATTTGGTCAGTCGCCATTTCCTGTGCCTGCTCATGCAGTTGAAGCGCTAAAGCATAATGCCAGCAGAAAGGACTATACAGATCCTCAAGGGCTTTTAGAGCTCAGACAGCTAATTAGTCAGCATCATAAATCAATTCTTGAAAACACTGTGCAGCCTGAGAACATAGTTGTCTCTTGCGGTTCCAAACCTCTTTTATTCTTTACGCAGTTTGTTTTGAAAGACTACCAGCTTGTTCTCCCTAAAGGGTCTTGGGTTTCTTACCAACCTCAAGCTGAAGCAATCGGTAAGAAAGTGTACTGGGCTCAGACTGAAGCTAGCTCAGACTGGAAATTGTTACCCGAAGAGCTCGATAAAACAATTTCAAGTTTCGATGAAAAAGCCCTGCTGATTTTGAATTATCCTGGGAATCCAATAGGCAAAACTTATTCAAAAGCGGAACTTGAAGCTATTACTAAGGTGCTTAAAAAGCACGAGGCCTTGGTTATTGCCGACGAAATATACTCAGAACTAACTTTTTCAAGAAAACACCATTCACTACTAGATGCCTATCCTGAGGGAACCATTCTAACTTCCGGAATCAGTAAGTGGGCTGGGGCAGGGGGCTGGAGGTTAGGATATTGCTTGGTCCACAAAGAGCTTGAGTGGTTTTCGAAAAAATTAACCGCCGTTCAGAGTGAGTGCCTATCTACCACATCTACCCCAGTTCAGCTCGCTACTACTAAGCTTTTAGAAGAGCCTGAAAGGAACCAAAAATATTTAGAAATGGCTCTTTCAATCCTGGCGCCGCTTGCGAAAAAAGTTCACGCTGATTTGGTTGAAGCTGGTATCGAGTGTGCGCCAGCGGATGGAGGTTTTTACCTTTTTCTAGATTTTGAAAAGTTTAGGGAGAAGCTTGCTGCTAAGGGAATCAGGACTTCCCCGGATCTTTGTGACTACCTACTTAAAGAGCACGGTATAGCTTTGCTTCCTGGAACGGTCTTTGGCTGTGGTTCAGAGGAATTACTTGCTCGCCTGTCTTATGTTAATTTTGATGGGGCGGAAGCTTTGGCTGCTCTTGAAGGCCAGTCAAGTGAGAGCCAGTTAAATGCATTTAATTCTTTAGCCGATGCCGTCAGCGAGAAGTTTTTATCTAAGCATTGCCCGGATACTCTTGAAGGAATTTCTCGACTTTGCTTAGTGATGAAATCTTTATAGTAGATGGGGTGCTTAGGCTGGCGTTTGAAATATAAGATTTGGGTGATGAGACATAACGCTAAGAGCAAGTTTCATCGCCCAAACCTTATAACTATCAATCTGATTAAACAGATTTGCTAGTAATTGACAGTTCTTCGTTAAACAATTTTTCTAAGCAAGTTTTGGGCGTCAGACTTCTTTTTTCCTGTTCAAATCTGGCTAAAATGCTATTCACTAAAAGTGAATCAAGCTCAGTCAATGAACCTAAGCTAGCAATATGTTCGATCTGAACTCCGAAGTGTTCGGCTAGGTTATCCAAAGCATTGTTGAATATTTGAGAAGCCTTGGAGTCATCCTTAATTATGATGTAGCAAAGATCAGCTTCTGGAGGTAAAGCCCATGAAGCATGCCTAGTGATAGCCCTCACAAGACAGATGGCAGCATCTGCTGGTGATTCTTTCCACAGCGCAGGATAGAACTTAAACTGAGGACTTCCGCCATAGGTATTGATAGAGCAATGATCTAGATTTACTTCTTCATCACTTGCCACTACAGCGAATGAATCCACTTCACTACATACCGAGAGATTTTGCTCTCTGCAGATTGTGGACAGTGTGTTGCCAAATTGTAGAATTTCATTGGCTGTTAGCCTTCGGGTGTTTTCCGAGCTCTTTTTTGGGAAAGCAGTTTCTATGTCCTGATCAATAGGTAGGTTTGCTCTATCTATAGAGATGGCACCGTTCCACCAATCAATATCGGCACTTATCGCACTACTAGAAAAGATGGAGCCGATTAA
Organism: uncultured Bdellovibrionales bacterium; assembly: GCA_964510575.1. Classification (GTDB taxonomy): domain Bacteria; phylum Bdellovibrionota_C; class UBA2361; order SZUA-149; family CALKYB01; genus CALKYB01. The sequence continues at coordinate 10,740 of CAZECN010000025.1, forward strand.
AATGAAGCAAGCTGACCCAATAGAAAAGAAGTTAGTTTTTTTCAACATGTGTTTCCCCGGTTAATGGCAACTTCTCGTTAAACTTCGAAAAGACTGCAGATGAGAAGCTGCAATAGGCCGGAGAAAACTCTAAAAACCTTTAGTCTCATCTACCATAGAATAGAATAATGAAGCGAACAGCTCGGTCAAGTATTACTGATAAGCATCTAATAGGCATAAGGAATATCTAACCTTAGTTTACCTTGTATTTGCTTTATTTTGCCTGTATTTTTAAGCCTTTTGGCCGTTCTTTTTCCCCTTTAATTACGAGTAGAGTTTGAGCATTTTTGCTCAAGAGAGTTTTCATTCTCTTGAGTAATAGTCGCTTTTTGTTTGAGCCCATCTGTTTGAAAGGGGGTTTTAGCAAAGACTGAAAAGTTAGAAGGTTTTTTATTAGTGCAGCCTTAGGGAACGGAATCTCTAAGACTGTACTAGTTTTTGCAATTCTTATAACAAGAGGAATTCCTTTGAATCGACAAATGATCGAAATGTATAACGCGCCAGAAGAGAAAATGGCTGAGCTTCCTTCTATGGTCCTTAACTCTGGTATCTTTGAACTTTCAACTCTTTTGACTCTGGCTTTTAGCTCGAGAGTGCCTTTGTTGTTAAAGCCTGAGGCAAGTAAGCAGGATGTAGTTTCTTTTCTGGGAGCACTTGAGAAGATGGATATTGTTGCGGATGTTGTAAGTCGAGAAATGCTTGCTTTATTGGTTATTGCACCAACAAGTATTTGTGCTGACATTAACCTTAGCGATCTTCTGACAAAGCTTTATCATGCCGGGTTTCTAGATGAGCATGAATTAGAAGGGGAGTGGTCCGAGCAAGATGATCTATCTTTTCTTATTCTTACACCAGGAGAAAGTATTTCAACTGCCACTGATTATGACAAGGCTCTTATTCAAAAAGAATACCATGTAATCTTCGATCAGATGCCTATTTGAGAAAGAGTTATATTTTGTAAGGGCCTTAGCTAATTCTTTGCGGGCCCAGTAAACTTTTTCAGTCTTTATTTTTTTGTTCAATCAAGGTCAGACCTCTTTGCTTGAGTGAAAAACAGATTTTTAGGTTTTAAAAAGTGGAGAGGGCTTAAGAGCAGTCTTTTAAGCCCACTCCACATTAGGTATAAAATCGTGCTTAATATTGAAACTATTGATTATGACAATTCACAATTAAGGGGTCTGTTTGTTGAAAAATATACCTCACTTGTAATTAGCTTTGTTGTGCCGCCGGACCTGGAGAATTACCCTGAGTCGCTCGATCTCTCAAATAGGACAGTAGTCTTTGGACCGATCCGGCAAATTTGGGAAGTTCCACAACAACGAGTTGCTAGGGTTTACCCAAGTGAAGTTCTTACACCAGAGCAGGCGCAGGAACTTTGTATAAGAGGTTACAAGGTATATGACAATATCTATGACCATGTTGAAACATCTAGAGGAATTCGGCATATTCTTAGGTCTAGCTCTGGGAGAAACGTAAGTTCTCTGAGAGTAAACTTTAGGCGCTTAAGAAACCAGCGTAGCTTTGACAAGCTTTGGGATCAGGAAGGTGCGATTCTAAATCCTTTTGCTTTTGGGGAGGAAAGCTTTAGCTGAAGTGTTAAACATGAAAATGGCGCCAACAGAGAAAATACATCTCTGGCGCCGCGGTTAGTCTGTTTTTACTCAATATATTTCATTCTAGGTTTCTATCTACATTGCTGAGTTCTTTGAGCTCAAGGTAGTCTTTGAATTACTACAATTTCCATACCAAGAAAGGGGCATTGCTTGAGCTATTTATCCTACAGGACAGCATAGAGCTTCTTGCTGAAATGTTTAGAGAAGCAGGGCTTCAAGGGAACTAGAGGTTGTTGATTGAAATTGGAAAGCAATACCCGCGCGAACTAACTAATTGTTAGTTCGCTAGCTGACCTTGAAAAACCTCATCTTCCTGAAGGATCATCTCTATTGCTGTCGTAAAACGGATAATCGTGGTTACGGTCATCATAATCGCCGCTCGTAATTTCAGAGTTTTAGTAATGAGGCCATCCTTCCAAAGCGCCTAGTACTCCACGGATGAAAAAGTAGATGAGAAGGAGTGCGATAGGGTAGCCCCACCAAGGTAAGGCGAATAATAAGGCGCCAAAATTAATCGCTAGGTAGATTATCAGAGCCAAAAGTAAAAAAGGCCAAATGTATTGAAAGATTACGCCGGCAAAACTAACGACAATAACCAGTACAACAAGAGCTGCAAGCAAATCCATAGTAGTGTTCCTTTTGTCAGAAATGATGAAGTTTGTTGGATGAAAAGATATTTGCGAGCGGCTGAGGCAGGACGCAGCACCAGCCCGCAAATAGTAAAACATTCTACTCGAGTATTTGCTTTCCAGCTAAAATATTATCAGAAATTAAATGCCTAATAAAATAGGTTAGGGGAGGTTTACTTCCGTAGGGACTACTTGATTTGGCTATTGAAGGGTGTAAGCTTGGCGGATATTCTTTATCTCTACCTAGATATTGCTTGAAAGAGTAGATTTGTCCTCAATGCTCTAGGGCCATGAAAAATCAAGTTTTTCATGGCTTTCACAAGAGTAAATACGTTTTGAAAAATGAATACAGAGGTTACCCAGAAGGTTTCGAAAATCACGAACTATGGCAAAAGTCCTCCTACATAAAAATTCTGATTGCTCTTCTTGAAGAAGACAAGGATGAAGATCTTCCCAATATTGGTCGAATGTTAGCTAGTCTGTGTCCCGCTTTAATGGAAGAGGGTTACTCAATCAATATTTTTGACTGATAAGTAAAGTTATCGGGCGAAAGCTTCTACTTCAGGGCTGGGAATTAAATATGATGATTCTACCGATAAAATGTGGAGTGTGATTGAGCAAGTGGTTAATATTGCAGCATAAATTTCTCATCAGCTATGAGAGCGCAGACCGATCCTTTATAAGTCACAGCAAGTTCTCGCAATCCTACAACGACCCTGGAAAGCAAATACTCGAGTATAATGTTTTAGCATTTGCGGGTTGGTGACAACGTCCTGTTTCAGCCACTCGCAAATGTAATTTCAATCTGGTTTTCAATCTACTCAGGAGTATTTTTTATGACCAATATTTTGGTTTTTCTTTTTCTGGCGGCTGTTGCTTCCGCAATTCTTTTTGTTTTCATTTTTCTCTGGAGAGGAGAAAAGCTAGTTGTGCTGAGTATTCTCGGTGGAGCATTAGCAAGTGGATGGGCGTTTGTACTTCCGCATGTAGAGAATGCTCACCAGCAAGAAAGTTTGCCTGGAGACGCTGTTCTTTACTTCTTTTTAAGTGCTTTTGGTCTTCTCGTCGGATTCTTTTTCTTTCTCTTGTCCCCTGCTTACTTTATTTATAAGTTCTGCAGTTGGATCTTTGCTAGTTCTGAAAGAGATAACTTTGGTTCTCGTCACTATGAAGACGATCCGGACGATCCTGCGGAACGTGAAGCTGAAGAGCGGAACGATGAAGAGGCTCGTCAACGTGCTCAAGAGCAAGCAGAGGCCGAAAGCCAACGCGCAGAGCAGGAGCAAAGGAATCAGGAAGAACGGCAAAATCTATTTGGAGGATGAGGTTTTTTCAAGGTTTAGAAAGCGAACTAACCATTTGTTAGTTCGCGCGGGTATTGCTTTCCAATTTCTTCCAAACCATCTTCTCCCTACCCCGTCTCTCTAGCCTAGCCTCTTATTTTCGAAAGTTTATCATCCATTACTTTATTATAGTCTCTAAAAATAGCCCCTTCTGACTTCATTATAGAGGCCTTCCGCTTTTTGATAATTTTCTTTTGAAATTTATTTTCTATTGAGTAAAGGTGCTCTCTTAGTCCCCTTCCCAAATCTTAAGCAAATCAACTTAGACTAATAGTAGACCAAAATTTTGGCGCTATAATTATCGATCAAGTTTGTAACCAATTGGTGTATTCGCACTATTGGTCCAGTATAGGATATAAGGACAGAATATATTGCTGAGTTTAGGGCCTAATAGAGCTATTTGATGCCTGGAACATGATTGCATGAGGAGAATGATGGTTTATTTTATACTAATTTTATACTAATCTCCGGCCTTTTTTCGGTAAAAATAACTAATTATTTATCACCCAAATGCTCGCTTTTTACGTCATTCTACTTTCGATACTTTCAAGCTTTGGGTTGCATAGATTAATGCTGGCTTTCGCTTATAAGAAAAGCCTAGCCCACCCCCCTAAAGCGGAAGACAGTTTCTCTGAGCTACCCGCTGTCACAATACAGCTGCCCATCTACAACGAGAGGGCTGTAAAGGAACGCTTGATTAGAAGTGTTTGTCGGATTGATTATCCAAAAGAAAAGCTTGAAGTGCAGGTTCTTGATGATTCCACTGATGGGTCCTTAGACATATCTCGAAAGCTGGTTAGTGAGCTAAGCGCCGAAGGTTTTAATATTGTCTTAATAAATAGGACTGATCGTAAGCATTACAAGGCTGGAGCGCTAGCCCATGGTTTAAAAACTGCTACCGGTGAGTTCATTGCTGTTTTTGATGCTGACTTTGTACCTAAGCCTGACTTTCTTTTGAAAACCATTAATTTCTTTTCAGACAAGAAGATAGGAATGGTTCAGGTAAGATGGGGATACCTTAATCGATTTGTTTCTTTGTTGACCAGAGGGCAAGCCGCCCTACTTGACGGTCATTTTCAAATTGAACACACTGCCCGTAACCGTCTAAATTGCTTTTTTAATTTCAACGGAACTGCGGGAATTTGGAGAAAGGAGGCGATAATTGATGCCGGTAATTGGCAGGGCGATACGATTACTGAAGACTTAGACCTTTCTTACAGGGCTCAGCTAGTAGGCTATAAGTTTGTTTACCTCGTCGACCATGTTGCTCCTAGTGAGTTGCCAGTTGCAATTTCTGCTTTCAAGTCTCAACAGCATCGCTGGACGCTTGGTTCAATTCAAGTGTTTAAGAAGCTCTTCTGGAGAATTCTATTATCTCGCTGTGGGTGGAGAGTAAAGCTTGAAGCTTTTGCCCATTTAGGAGCAAATCTTTGCTATCCCCTTCTCGTTACCATCGGTCTCGTACTAGTTCCCTTAGGGATGTTTGATGAGTACTGGAGTAACAAATTAATGCCACTTTTCTCCGTAATTTTTTTCACCGGTGGAATGCTTTCAGTTCTAATATTTTACAGTGTTGCCGTACGGCATACCATGAAAAGTAACTACCTGTATGCTTTCAGGGAAGCTCTGATTGGACTGACCCTAGGTATAGGGCTTTCTCTGTCAAATACTATTGCTGTATTTGAGGGGCTAGTAGGACGAAAGGTAGGGTTTCTTAGAACTCCCAAGTTTGGAACCGATGCTTTAACTTCAGTTAAAACCAAGAAAGTGGAGCGTGCTTCCCAGTGGCGTGCTTGGTTAGTTGTGCCTGAAACTCTTCTTTTTACCTACTTCCTGCTCGGCTTGTTGCAAAACCTGTCCACTGGTCGTTTTTCTACCGTTATTTTTATTGGTTTCTTTGTGCTTGGCTTTGGTTATTTTTCCTTTAAGGGCATTGGATCGATTGTAGGATCTTACCAGCCACGACAGATGGTTCCTGCAAAAAGGACATCATGAATTTTGGCTTGATAATCCCGGCTTTAAACGAAGAAAAATCCATAAAGCGTTCGATAGAGGGTCTGCCTCAGGATTTCTTTAGTCAGATTATTGTAGTTGATAATAACTCTTCTGACCGGACTGCTGACAAGGCAAGAGAGGCCGGCGCACAAGTAGTTAGTGAGAAAAGAGAAGGTTATGGACAGGCATGTCTAAGTGGTATCGATGCTCTGGCGTCCCATATTGACGTTGTAGTTTTTATGGATGCTGACCTCTCTGATGACCCGCAGGACTTGCCAGCCCTGGTCGAGCCAATTCGCTCTGGAAAGGCTGATTTTTCTCTTGGTTCAAGGATTAAGGGTGAGCGAGAAGCGGGTTCCTTAACTCTTCCCCAGGTCTTTGGCAGTTGGCTTTCTGGATCTATGATTAATCTCTTCTGGGGATTTAAATACTCCGATTTGGGCCCTTTTCGGGCGATTACAAGGTCCTCCTTGGATAAACTAGGTATGCAGGATAGAGACTTTGGTTGGACAGTAGAAATGCAAATCAAAGCCATTCAAAAGAATCTGAAGATCGTTGAAGTCCCTGTTCGTTATCGAAACCGCGTTGGAATTTCAAAAATTAGTGGCACGCTAAAGGGAGTAGTGATGGCGGGCACAAAGATTATTTATACTATTTTAAGATACAGAGTTTTACAGTTTAAAAAGTGAGACTCCACAATGAAAAGCTCAACTAGAGTACCTGCCAGAGCCCTTGCATGGCTTGGCTTAGGTTTAGCATTTATTGCGTTTAGTCAGCTGGACTTTGTTTCAGCGCCAAATTCGTTTTTCTTTTCCTATTGTTTACTCTTCCCTGCCCTTTTTTTTGTTTATCAAGTTGAGCAAGAAAGCTCCCCGGGCTTAGCAAAGCTTTTGTTCTTTGCCTTAATATCCACTGGTTTGTTTCTCGGTAAAGATCCTATTCTTTCAGATGATCTTTATCGGTACCTTGCTGAGGGCAACGCCCAAAAACAAGGTATAAACCCCTATCTTGTTGCGCCTCAAGATTACGGATATCAGGATGAGCTAACTTCAAAGGTTAACCATCCTCAGTACACTGCAATATACCCACCATTTTTTCAGCTTGTGATGAAAAGTCTTAGCTATATTGGATATTCAGTACTTGGTCTTCAGATTTTCTGTCTGTTCGCGTTTTTAATTACTGGAATTCTAATTTACAAATTGGCGGAGAACAAAGCTGACAGTGTATTTTATTTCTTTAACCCTTTTATAGTTGTTGAAGGGGTTTGGCATGCTCATATCGAGTTATTAATTTCCTTCCTCTTGATTGCCAGCCTTTATCTCTTCACTTTAAAAAAGGAGTTTCTAAGTTCTCTATCCTTGGGAGCAGCTATCGCTCTTAAATGGGTCCCGGCTATTTACCTGCCCCTACTCTTTCTGAAGCTAGGTAATAAGCGAACTGTTATTGGGGCTGGCTTTGTTACATTTGTTAGCTTTTTGTTTTTTCTCGATGCCCCCTTCGCGATATTCGACTCACTTTCGACTTATGTTGGGCATTGGGAGTTTGCAAGTCCTCTATTTAAAGGTTTGCTTGCTGTTGGTCTGAGTAAGACAATTGTTAAGGTATTACTCTTAGCCCTTTTTCTTTCCTGCTTTGGCTTACTTTGTAGGCTTCTTTGGCAGGGTAAGCTTTCTTTAGCAGAGAGCTTTTCCTGGACTAGTTTTATTTTTCCTTACTGTGGGGCGACTCTATATCCATGGTATATCCTTCCAGCTGCTGTGTTATTTCCTTTGACTAAGCACTGGTTTGTTTTGGCTTTTTGTTTGTTTTCAATGTTCACCTATCACACTGTTCCTGATTGGCTAACAAAAGAAATTTGGATGGAAACAAACTGGCAACTTCTTTGGAATTCGATTCCACTGTTAGTTGCGGCAAGGCATATTTTTAGGGAATTAAGTTTAAAAAAGCTAAAAAGGACATAGGTAATCAGAATTCCGGCTTACCTCTTTTACGGCGAATAGTGCTTTTTGAAACTCAGTGTCAGCAGGATCTTCGATTACGTGAACAAAAGGTTCAATTTCTAAATGTTCCAGCTTGGTGGAAAATTTCCAGTAAAGGATTCCATCGAGGAGTCCTTGCCCAGCTTGTATGCTTTTAGCTAGTGCCTGCACGGCCATAGTTCTTTCGGTATAAATGGTCTTTTGAGCTTTTTGAAAGACAATTCTTGGTTCTTCCTCTCCCATGATGGAGTAGCCAAAGCCATGCCAAGGTTCAAATCCACTTCCCTCTCTCCTTGTGTAGCCGAGTTCAGTAAACACTACAGGCTTTTCCTTGAAGTTTTTACTTTCCTTAAATCCGTTTATCTCTTGCCATACTAATTTCCAGCCTTCTGAAAACTGTTCAGGCTTAGCTTCTCCGGTGGTTTCACGATCTCTTAAGGAAAAATAAGCATTGATACCGATGAAATCTAAGTCATCCCAAAACCCAACCTCTTGATATTGGTCAAAGTTGGCAGCGTAGGTGAGTGGTCCTCTATATTTGGTGCGAACTCCCTGGATTACCTCTCTCCATTTTTCATCCATAATTTTCCTTTTTTGGTTGAAATTCTTCAGCACCGTCGAAGAGAAACGTTTTTTCCCCCCAAGCACTCTATTGGCCCAATCCAGATTAGCAGCTGAAGTAGATTTGATATCAGTTCTCAAATCTTCCCGTTTGATCAAGGGATTTCCTTTATAGTTCTTAAGGGCTTGATCGAGTCTGATCAGCCTTCCAAGTTGCTGTTCTCGACTTCTATAATATTTTATCAGAGTTGGTAACTCCTCCAAGGAACTTGTTGAAGCTAGGAAGTTCATTTCGCTTCCTATTCCAAAAAGATCGATTCCTTCCTTTTCAGCGATGGTTGCCCACTTATTGGCAAAGTCCTTATACTTTTCAAACCAAGAGTTAATTAACTCCGGGCTCTCTGGAGCTATCATTCCATGCCAAAGATGCTTATTTGCCTCAAAGGCGTGGTCCAAGGCGACTCTCAGAATTAAAACTACTTTTAAACCTTGTTTCTTTGCCTCTTTGATTTCAGAGAGAACGGAATCTTCTCTATCGCTCCACCAAAGATTGTCGCTATGCCAATCCCCTTGCTTGGCATAAACCGTCACAGGAACCGTGTTAAAGCCTCGTTTTTTTAATGCACTCACCCACTGCCCATGGTCTGGTTCATTTACCTGTATACCGCCGAGTAAAAACGGATGACTTGGCTGTTCGGCATTTACTGAAGGGAGAAGGAGAAAGTAGAGTAAAAATAAGAAAAAAAAGCGGAGTGACATGTCAAGAAGAAGATTAATTAGCAATGGGACATTTTACTGATTTTTAGGGTTTGCTTTCAAACTTGATACCATGAAAGGTGTAAATTGGAAGAATAAAACTTACTAATTTAGCAAAAAAAACTATGTTTTAGACTGCCTGTTCTTGGTAACTTTTAGGTTGTAAGTGAGTATTGGTTATTGCTCCTGTAGACAAAGTTTTAAATATTTCCTAGTTTGGCAATGCCTGTAGTTTTGGCCTTGCCCCAATTTTTTGCGAGAGAAATGAATCCGATTCTATTTTTAAATCTAAGTTCTAAAATTTTAAGGCCAGGTTGGCAGACCATTCAGCTAACCGCTATCGTCCTCTATTGTTTTAGCATTATTATTTTACTTTTCCCTGATTCAGCTTCTGCTCGTGGTCAAAAGGCAGGGTTTTGGGAACTGTGGGGAGACGGCAAAGCTGAGATGGCAGTGTTTGATCTTAAAACCCCTCGCTACGGCGAGCTTCGTAAAGGTTCAGCTACACTGATTACCGTGACAGAAACTTTTCTTGAAAAGGAAAAAGTGAAGGGCTCGGGTAGCTCTTCCAGTGCAGGTAATCTTCCTGTGATGAAATTTGCCCAAATTAGAGATTACCAAACAGGTGTTTATGATTATAACTTGATGTCGACTAGCTTTATTGCTTTGCAGGCCAGAGGAGGCAGACCTTCTGGAGCTCCGATAAAGATTTCTTTTGGAGCGCAAGAATGGTGTGGACATGTATACCACCAGCTTCTTTTTGACGATCAGCAAGTGGAGTCGGAGCTTCATAGCTACTTTGAGGGAGAGGCCGATCAAGAAAAGAGCTTTTCAGCTCCAGTTGAAGCTGTTGCTGAGGATAGCCTGATTTTTCATAGCCGAGGTTTGTCTAGAAAATTTTCAGATGGAGAAGATATTACTATTCTGGGTTCTCTTGAAACCGCCCGTCTAAAGCACCAACCCCTAAAAGTGCTCAAGGCTAAGGTAAAGATCGGAGAAAAAGATGGTGCAAGGATTCATAGCTACAGCTATGATTCTAGTTGGCTAAATGTTTTTACGGAAAAAGAGTGGCCTCACAAAGTGCTTGGCTGGGAGAAAAGTAACGGTGAAAAGGCCACTTTGAAATCAACGGTTAGGAAAAAATATTGGGAAATGAACAAAAATAGCTTTGCTCCTTTGAGTTAAGTTCAACTTCTAGAGTTTAATTTTTAATAACCCTCTTCGAGAATCTGTATTTTATGAGTTCTAACGAGCACATTGTTATAATTGGCAACGGCATAGCTGGAATTACTACCGCCTTAGAGTTTAGAAAATTAAATCCAAAAGCCCGCGTCACAATTGTATCCGCTGAGACCCCCTACTTCTATTCAAGGCCGGCCTTGATGTATATTTTCATGGGGCATATGGAACTCTCGCACACTCAGCCTTACCCCAAGAACTTTTGGAAAAAGCAAAAGCTTGACCTTGTCTTTGATAGAGTTACGTCTATTAGCGGAACCGAAAAGAAATTGACTCTTCAAGAAGGCGGAGAGTTAGCTTGGGATAAGTTGGTTCTAGCCACTGGCTCGAAGTCGAATAAGTTTGGCTGGCCTGGCCAGGACCTGGATGGAGTGCAGGGATTTTATGATCTGCAAGACCTAGAGCTTCTTGAAAAAAATATCGTGGGCGTTTCAAAAGCAGTAATTGTTGGCGGAGGTCTGATCGGCATTGAACTAGCTGAAATGCTTCACATGAGAGGAATCCATGTTTCTTTCTTAATCAGAGAGGGTGCCTACTGGTCTAACGTTCTCCCAATTGAGGAGTCCGAGATGATTGGCGAGCTGATTGAGAAGGAGGGTTTTGATTTAATTAGGAGTACCAACCTGAAAGAAATAGTTGATGATGGAAATGGCAGGGTTTGCGCGATAACTACTGAGTTTGATCAAAGAATTGACTGCGGTTTTGTCGGCTTAACTCCAGGAGTAAGTCCAAACCTTTCATTAGCTGAGGGGAGCAACATTCCTACCAAGAGAGGCTACACCGTTAATCCTTTTCTGGAGTCTGAAAGAGAGGATGTTTTTGCCTGTGGAGACTGTGCCGAAGTGGTTCAAGAAGATGGTAGTTCCAGAGTATGGCCTCTTTGGTATACAGGAAAAATTCAAGGAGAAGCACTGGCCAAAACCCTGAATGGGGAAAAAACTAGGTTTGAGATGGGAACTTTTTATAACTCTGCGAAGTTTCTTGATTTAGAGTATCAAACCTATGGGGAAGTTTTCCCTAACCGCGAAAATGAAACTCACTATTTTTGGAGGAACGCCGAAGGTAATAAGAGCATCAGGCTAGTTGAAAAGGAAGGTGCTTTAATCGGCGTGAATGTTTTCGGCATTCGCTATCGTCAGAATGTTTGTCATCAGTGGATTGAAGCTAAGCTACCCATTTCAAAAGTTTTAGAAGAGTTGCCAAAGGCCAATTTCGATCCGGAGTTCTCTCATAGATACGAACCCGAAGCTGTTGTCGAGTTTAAGAAACAACTACAAGCATAGACTGGACAAAGATAAATTTAAGGTAAGCTATAATGCAATTAGTTCAACTACCCTCAAGTGTTAAAGACAACACGGACGTCCATCCAGTGGTAAAGCCTTTTGTGGCTGTCACTTTCTTTGGGTTATTCATTATTACTTTCTTGTTTTTCCAGCCAATGCTGGGCTTGCAGGCGATTAACCCATCCACTTGGCTTGCTTTCTTCCTAGGTCTTGGTTTGACCTGTCTAGGAGGCTTGGGTTGGATATATTTTCTTCACAAGGACAGAACTCCTGGGATTAAACATGACTATACTATGTTTAGTGGAGCTAAGAGACGGGGTCTGATCGGCTGGGGATTGGGGGTTTTCATTACTTTATTTTACGTTGTTCTTTATTTTTATCACGATGTAAAAGCGGCAGGTTTACCCCCTTTGCTAGATCCATGGGTAGCGATGGTAGACCCCTTGTCGATGATGCTTTCAGGAAAGAAAGCCGATATTTGGTTTCTTTACGGTACTTTTTACACCTTTGCTGTGCTTGTAATGGGTGTCAGAATGTTGATGAAGTATCGGCACAATAGGTACCAGCAGGTTAGAACATTGTCAGTAATGTTCTTTCAGCTTGGTTTTGCTTTTTTAATACCGGCCTTTCTGAAGAAGCTAAATCAACCTGAATTCTACTTTACCTATTTTTGGCCGCTAAAACCCGAATACTTATTTCCAAATGGTGTTAGCGGGCTTACTAGTGCCGGAAGCATTGGGGTGTTTATGATTGGCTGGGGAATGGTGATGACTTTCTTGGCAACTCCCGTGCTTACCTATCTTTACGGGAAGCGTTGGTATTGTTCTTGGGTTTGTGGTTGTGGTGGACTGGCAGAGACCCTAGGGGACCCCTTTAGACATAACTCCGATAAATCGGAAAAGGCTTGGGTTATTGAAAGATGGATGATTCACACCGTTTTGCTTTCGATTATCGTAATTACTGTGCTTCTTTGGATTAACGATGCTAACGGTCAAGCCATTTTTGGCAGCAGTACTCAAAGAGCAAAGCAAATCTATGGCTTTTATATTGGCTCTGTTTTTTCAGGAATCATTGGTGTTGGTTTTTACCCAATTATGGGTAGTAGAGTATGGTGTCGCTTTGGTTGTCCAATGGCCGCGATATTGGGAATATTCCAACGAACCTTTTCCAGATTTAGAATTACTACTAATGGAGATCAGTGTATTTCCTGTGGTAACTGCTCTACCTATTGTGAGATGGGTATCGACGTTAGGGGTTATGCTCAAAGGGGTGAGAATATAGTAAGGGCATCTTGTGTAGGCTGTGGAGTCTGTGCTGCGGTTTGTCCTCGTGGAGTGCTAGCTTTAGAAAATGGCCCGGTGAAACAAGGGAGATTTACCGGTTCCAACAAGAATCCAGCAGCAATATTTTGGGATTCTCTGACAAAGAGAGAAATCTATTAAATTGGCTGCTTGATTGATCTGTCACTGATAGTAGTTCAGGAGAGGTGGCTTATTTGTCACCTCTCCTAGAATTAATAAAATACCTATGTTGCTCCAGCCCTCCTTTGTGCAATCTCTTGCGAAAGTTCCTGTTCTTCATTGAGCATTCCTTATCATTGAGTAGAATGATAAAATCATTCCCAAAGTTAAAGTAAGGAAGAGCCATGCATTGATCAGAAATAACCAATACCCAAGGCTCAGCATGGTTATTGTTAGGAAAATAAGCTTAGGAAGAATCCAATGGATCTCAGCTTGTTCCGTCTCAACTTTTAACCATCGATAAGCCATGAACATAATAAGCAAACAGCAACAAAACCACATAATGAATTGAAACATAAAACAACCTCCTTAGTTCTGAACTACTACCACTAACAGGAGGTCTGGCAAGCAGGGTTTCCCAAGGTTTAAAGATCACCTCTCGATTATAAAGCTTTTGAGAGGATTACTCTAATTGCTAAAAAGGCTAGGCGATTATCGAGGGTTATAATTCTGTAAACTACCAGGTGTTAAGCGGAAAGAGCTTTAATAGAATCAAGAAAACTGCTGTGAACGGCTTGATAAAATTTTCTTTCGATTAACTCATTTCTCCATTTGGAAGTAGCCGGGAAGTCAACCAAAGAAATTTCAGCAGTTTCACAGGGGTCAAGAGCTGCTAGTAGATGAATGTCAGCTAGTGTCATTTTGTCTCCAGCTAGATTCGAGCTTTTAGAGAGCTCGGCTTCAATCACTGGCATATATTTTTGAAACCACTGTTCTCCCTCGTTGAGCGATCTAGTGTCGACCTCAGCCCCTACGAATTTATAGAACACTTTATTGAATAGAATTTTAGATACTGCATTCATTATATGAGAAGTCGCGTAATCAGCCCATTGATCAATAAGGGCTCGTTCCTTGAGATCCGCGGGATAGAAGTCCCCCACCTTCTTCCCAGCCAAATATCGGCAGATAGCATCACTTTCAAAAAGTCTAAATCCGTTGTCATCAATGGCTGGAACTTTACCTAAGGGATGTATTGTTAAGTATTCAGGCTTCTGTCCCTCCCCCATGGCCAAGTTGATCTGGTTAAATTCATAGTCTAAATCTAGCGCCTCAGCCGTGTAGCGAACCTTATTTGCTGGGCTTGAAATATTCATTCCATAGATCTTTAACATTGTCTTAACCTTTCTTGAGTTTCTAGTTTGTGAAAATTGGCCATATAGCTTTTCAGATCGCAAGTAAATCAAATGGCTATGGGTCTAGATAGGCCTTAGTTTCGCCCGCAAACTGTTCAAGCTAGATGAAGCAAGTTTTCCTTGTCTGACTGAAGGTAGAGATGAATACTATACCTGATGGACAATGAAACAGATGAATTAGAAGTGATTGTAGTTGAGTCAGTTAGTGACTCATCAGAAGATCTCAGCCCAGCGATTAACGTCTTCGGAGCCGGAGATGAAAGCGCGTTATTGCCTTCTGCTTCCCCGAACCAGCGTTTACAGCTCGAGTCACTGAAGTCAGTGATCGAGAATTACCTTGGGTATTACGCTCTTGGGAAAAGCCATACTGCAAGAGCAAAGCGTTATGACCTTCAGCACTTCTTGAAGTTTTTAGCTGGGCCAGGTGGCAATCCTGATAATGTTTTAGTTTCTTCCTGGACTTTGCAAGCAACAAAAGATTTTGTTGATCATCGCTTGACCATGGGTGAAGCCCCTTCCACCGTTTCACGAAGACTTGCCACGGTTAAGCATTTTGGAAGAACTTTGGCCGAGCGAATTCATGATTTCGTTAATCCTGCCAGAGAAGCCAAAGGACCTACGATTCAACCAAGTCGTCCTCACGGACTGGAGAGGAAAGAAGTAGAGCTTCTAAGGCAAGCAGTTGCGGCTGAAACTACTGGTAGTGAGGTTTCCTACAATAATGCCAGGAATGCATTTCTTTTAGAGCTTTTGATGGCCACCGGCCTTCGAGCCGATGAGGTTAGGCTGTTGGTGATGGGTCAAATCAGCGATAACCTTGAGTGGTTGAAAAACGTAAAGACTAAAGGGAAGAAATTTAGGAACGTTTATTTGGATTCTGAAATTCGAGTCCGACTGAAATTCTACCTTGATTTTCGAGCAGTGGAGATTAAAGAAAAAGCCCCTGCTCTTAATGCACTAGCTAAGAATGAGCAGGATCGATTACCGGTTCTCCTAAGTTTTTATGGTGCAGGCGTTGCAGATCCCAGCAGTTATGGTCTTTCTCCTAAAACTATTTGGCGGATCATTGCTAGTTTTGGAAAAAAAGCTCAGACGCTTTCCTCAGAGGAAATTAGCAATTTGCACCCTCATAAGCTAAGACACACTTTTGCCCATGGCTTGCTTGAAAGTTCGAAGGATGTTCGGCTAGTGGCGCAGGCTCTGGGTCATAGTGATGTTAGAACTACAATGCGCTACACTGAGAGGGGCGACGAGGAAATTGCAAAAGCAATCGAAGGAAAGCTCCAAGACAATTAAACCTAAAGCATTTTCATTCAGTGACAGTGGTTCTAAGCATCGTTTTAAACGTTGTTATCAGCTGAAGCCCTCTTTTCTAGTGGCTGAGCTTGTTAGCCGAATGATTGAAAGCCCAACATTTAGCTCAGATAATTACTTTATCTGGGAAAGTTCTGATACTAAGCAAGGGGATAGATGGAAGCGCCCTAGGTTTTCTGAAGTCGTTCTGAACCCAGATTTGGTTCTTAGCCTTAAAGATAGCTCCTTGTTTTTGAATGACTCTCGCCTAGAGGTTAAAAATCAAGATCCTCTTTCCTTGCTCGAGAGTTATTTTGAGAGCTTTAGTGAGGCTAATATAGAAGACAAGATTTCTCTACCGTGTTTTGGAGTGTTGGCCTATGACTCCGCACGTTTCTTTGAACCTAGTACGGAAATAGAAGCTAAGACTTCCGACCCTGATCTTTTGACTATCTTCCCGGGTTGTCTTCTTCGTTTTGACCGAGAGAAAAATGAACTATCGGGCTGGGCTAGTAAAGAAGAGCACTCGGCTATCCGACAGGTGGTAGACTCCGAGCAGTTTGAAAATTATCTAGATACCTTTAAATTCCCAGAAAAGGCTGAAAGCCGATTTTCTAAAGAGGAGTTTGTAGCCAAGGTTGATCGAGCTAAGGATTATATCACTGCTGGAGATGCTTTTCAGATCGTTCTAGCAAACTGCTTTACCTCAAGGCTGGAAGAGGCTGACCCTTTAAAAGCTTTTTCCCTTCTAGCCTCTAAAAACCCCTCCCCTTTTCATTATTGTGCCAATACAAATACCGAAACTGGTAGCTGGGCTTTGGTTGGTGCTTCACCAGAGCTTTATCTTAAGGGGCAAAAAGATGAGCAAATCAGCATGAGACTGGTTGCTGGAACTTACCCTCGCTCTGAAAATAGCGATTTGCAGCAAAAAGAGCTTTTAAAGGAAGATCCAAAAGAGCGAGCTGAACATTTTATGTTGGTAGACCATGCTAGAAACGATATTGGCCGCTCTTCTAAAGTTGGTTCAGTTGAGCCTGTAGATTTACTTACTGTTGAAAGCTATCGAGATGTGCACCATCTAGTGTCAGAGGTTCGTGGAAAACCTGTATTGAGTCTTTTTGAGAGTTTTAAAAACTGTTTTCCAATTGCCACACTCACTGGCACCCCGAAGGTTCGTGCCATGCAAATTATTGAAGAGCTAGAAGGTTCTCGGGGAGTTTTTGGAGGCTCGGTCTTTCGTATGACTTGTGATGGATCGCTTAACTCTTCTGTTATTATTCGCTCTATGGTGATTGAGGGAGATAGAGCTAGAGTTAATGCGGGCTGCGGAGTTGTGTATGATTCGGATTCTGAACGAGAAAACGAAGAGTGTCGGTGGAAGGCAGAGGCTTTATTTGGGAAAAGAAGTGATACTCCTGATAGATAATTACGATTCTTTTAGCTACAACCTCTTTCAGTACATCTCCGAGGTTGCTTCTGAGCATGAAATAGAAGTGATAAGGAATGATAAGTTTCTTGTAGATGAGGTGCTTAAGAATAGGCCTGATTACATAGTTCTCTCACCAGGACCTTGTGCCCCTGATCAAGCTGGCTCAGGGCTGGAATTAGTCAAGGCTGTGGCTGGTAAGATTCCTCTACTTGGTGTTTGTTTAGGACATCAAACTATTGCTCAGGCTCTTGGGGCTAAAGTGGTTAGGGCAAAACTTCCTGTGCACGGTAAGCAGGACTTAATTGAGCACGACTCTAAAGGAGTATTCACTTCTCTCCCTTCCCCGTTGAAAGTGGCTCGTTATCATTCACTTACGGTCGAGGAAAGTAGCTTACCTGAAAAATTTGAAATATCAGCTCGTAGTATTGAGTCTGGGGAGATTATGGCTTTTCGTCACTTGGAACTTCCAGCCGTGGTAGGTTTACAGTTTCATCCGGAGTCTATACTAACTCCAGACGGTAAGTTACTGCTTAAAAGCTTCTTCAAGGCTGTCAAATAGTTCAGTAATTACATGGTCTTACGGGGCCAATTTGGTTTAAGAATTAATTTGAAGCAAACTCCCGCTAAACGCGGACTATAGGGGGAGTGGTGAATTTGAAGTTCTTAAAGTGGGATAAATCAGATTTTGGTTCTTCAATCTCCCTCTAGGTTTTTGAAATCTAGGAACCCAGTTGCTGTTCCTGGATATGTTTTTAAATCATTATTGTGAGTTTGTTATGGAAAGGAATTCTAACATTAGTAGAAATGAGGACGGAAGCACTTTACTTTCTTTGATAGTGCTATGCGGCGCCTTAGTTCTTTACGTTAAGTATGCTTATTTTCAGCTCTTTGAAAGCCAAGGTATTGTCGCTGATGTCGTGTTGTTCATAATGCTGACTGCTATTCTCTTTTGTTTCTTTGGTGGACTTTTCCTTTGGGCTAATGGCAGTAAATCGAATCGTAGGGTAGTTAAAGAGAATAAGTCTAGGATGAAAGAGCTGGCTACTTTAATCGACGAAACTCAGGCTAAGCTACTTCAGGTTGAAACAGGAGTTAGGACTCATAAAGTTTCAATTCGGCCAGCTGGAACAGAGAGTTTGTCTGCAATCAGATCGATTCTAAGTTCCATGAGAGAGAGATACAACATGGCTGGAAGCCTAATCACTCATAGAAAGAAGATTTCTAACATTGAAGCTTGGGAAATCCTAAATGGTAATCTTGAAGACACGAAGGACTGTTACAGTTCTTTAATTCAGGGTGGAGATAGCACTTTAGCTATCCCTGCTAACTTATTAAATAGAAAACTTGAAGAGCTTTTTCGAATTGTAACGGCAGAGACTCTAATGTTGGATGTTTCTATTCTTAACGAAAGAATGGTCGCCTAGTATAAAAAATACCTAGGATTAAAAAGAGCCCGGTTACTATACCGGGCTTTTTTATTGTCTGTTATTTACCTTGCGCGGCTAAGGTTCAGCTAGTATCCGTTCAGAATGAACATCAATCAGTTAAGAGAATTACATTCTATCCCTGAGCGAGTAGAGTTTGAAACTTGGCGTGATTTCTCCCCTGCTGTCAGGCTAAGAGCTGCAGACAGTGAGATGCTAGTTTCTCTCTATGGCGGACAGTTGCTTAGCTGTAGGATTGGGCAACAGGATTTATTCTGGCTTAGCCCCTGCCCTTTTACTGAGATTGGAAAAGCCATCAGAGGAGGTGTGCCAATTCTCTTTCCATGGTTTGGCCCAAGTTTAGTCAACGACGATCATCCCTCCCATGGATTTGCCAGAACTTCCTTTTTTAAAGTTAACTCGACCTCAACCACAGAGTTGACGACCACTCTAGAACTGTCTCTTAGTGATTCGGAGGAAAGCTTAAAACTATGGCCTTATAGGTTTGAATTAACAGTTAGGTTTAAGCTTGGGCTGGATATTTCTGGTTCAATGGACAATCAAAAAGGAGCTTCGGTAGAGCTTGAAGTAAAGAATACTGCTGAAGAGGCTTTTTCTTGGTCAGGAGGGCTTCACTCTTACTTTAGTGTCGCAAATGCCAGAAATAGTACAGTCGACGTTCCTTCGCAACGATATTTCGACAACCTTAGCAAACAAATTCAGGACGAGCAGCGGCAAGTAGTAAGTTTTGCTGAAGAGGTGGATCGAGTCTATTTGCAGGGCAAATCTGAGTCTGGTCTAAATGATTCAGACGGTAATAGAGAGCTCAAAGTAAAACACTCTGGACATGACTCAGTAGTCGTTTGGAACCCTGGTCCTGGCTCCAAGAAGAGTGACATGCCAAGTTCTGAGGAATTTATCTGCGTGGAGACTACTTGTGGTGCTGCTGAGAGAGTCATTGAAAAGCTGCCGAAGCTTAAACCAGGGCAAACTGCAGCTCTTTCATTTACAAGCTGGATTTTTGGCACAAAAAAAGCCTGCCTCGGTTAAGAGAGCAGGCTTCTAAGGTCCCTTGAAGGAAAGGACTTAGGCTTTAGCAATCTGCTTTAAAACGAATCCGTCCTTCTTAGCTACAATTGAAACATCGGTGCTTTCGGGGACATTTTCAATAACGTATTTTCCGTTTTCGTCAGTAACTGTTTTACCAAACTTGCCACTGTCTATTTCAACTCCAGCCAAAGCTTTTCCTTTGTTCTTAACTATTCCACTAATAGAAAGAAGTTGAACCGCTTTGAATTCGACATTACTGTCTTCAGACAAGTTTCCAGAGCACTTTTCGGAGCTGAATACGAAGCCATCCTTGGAAGCAGCAATCTCAAACGGGCTGTCTTCAGTAATATCAATGAAGCTGAATACTCCCCCAGCTCCAGTTGTAGACGTGCCGTGAACTCCTCCGTCGATTTTAACTCCTTCGACTGGTTTTCCATGATGCAGAACCCTTCCGCTGAGTTTAAGCAGGCGGGTTGCTTCGAAGTCGAAATCTAAAACTTTATCAGTTTTCACATTCGCTATGCATGTGGTTTCTGAGGAGCCACTATTCGAGCTGGATGCTTTGTTTTCGGTGTAAGTTTTTTTATTCAAAGCTTCAGCTGGAGTTTTACCTGAGCTTGGCTTGACTTCAACTGGTTTAACTTCAGCTTGTTGCGCTTTAACTGGGGCAGCTTTGTCCTCTTTTAATTTCAAGATTTCTATCTTTTTGCTTGCAGTAATCTTGTCAGTCACAGTTTCGCTAGCCACGGGCTGAACCTTTTTCTTGCTGAAAAACTTCACCCCGTTTTTGATCGAAGAGCTGTAGATAGAAGTAGCCAAGGTAAAGTCTCCTATTTTCAATTCTTCCTCCGGAGAAACCTCTACTTCTTTATAGGCTTTAATCTTTTTGTCTCCTACGGAAACCCCAGCAGAACTTCCAAGATCAGTGACGTAAATCTTGTTGTTGTCTTTGTCTTCACCGACAGTTCTGATTCTTATATGCCGATCAGATACACCTTCTTGATCCAGAACAAAGTCGTTGCTGGAGTGGCGCCCTACTACAATCTCTTTTTTATTGTAGTCCTTCACAATTGGCCTGAACGTGCCATTTTTAGATGATTTTATTGAAATTCTCAGTGACATAGCAGTAATTGCCCTCCTAGGTAAAAATTGAAAGTCGGCTCTAGATGGTTCCATCTTTACGCGCAAGTTCCAAGTTACACTTGATTCCAAAAATTTCAATTAAGCGATTAATTAGATGCTGTTAATAAGCTGGTAGCAGTGTTGATAACTTAAGCTGAGGATGTGAAGAAAGGCTCGAAAGCCTTTTGATATCGATCTGTTTGGAAAAGGACCCTTAGGGCTATTAGATTGGCGTGACTGATAAAAAGTTAAACACTAGCACCTGGACTAGGCCAATAATGAAACCAATTAAAGCCCCTAGTCTTTCTATCTCTTTTAGCTCACGTCCCATTACTTGGTGGGTTAGTTTTTCTAGTTCATCAAGATCGTAGTTAAGGATTTTTTGTTCAATTTGTTTTTGAAACGAGATCCCAGCACTGACGGGAGTAACCACTTTTTCGATTATTCCAGGAAGCTCTCTGCGAATAAGGGACTTGTGCTTTTCCTTCATGCTTCGCACGGCGTCGCTTTCGAAAACATTCGCTAATAAAGGATTGCGGCCGAGAGTGTTGAGGAAAAAACTATCAATTTGCTTTTCAAAGACTTCGACTAAACTGTCTGCCATTTCTGGGCTTGAAAGGGCCTCTCTAATCACGTCTTCTGCAAGAAACTCCTCTTGAACAGCTTCAGCTATATCTTTCGCTAGCGCCGCTTTCCTGCGAGGAATAACTCCATGAATGGAGAACGGTCCAATACCTAGCTTCTCTCTTGGATGATAGAGCATTCGGACTGCGAGGATATTAGTTCCCCAGCCAATCAACCCTGAAATCAGGGGGATTAGCAGATAAATTGCATAGGACATCTTAAAGCCAACTTGCCGGTCTTTGGCAGCAAGTTAGTTTCTACGGTTTCCGCCAATTAACCCAGCTCGGTAGGCGTAATATAGCAGGTAGAGAATAGAGGATACTGTTGCTGCTACATAAGTCAGGGCTGCAGCATCAAGTACTTTATCTACTGTTTTATACTCTCCTTCGGTAATCATTCCCTGTTCAAGCAGTATATTCTTTGCCCGACTACTGGCGTTAAATTCTACGGGCAGATTTACTAATTGAAATATCACAGTTAAGCTGAACAGTGCGATACCCCCGATCATAATTGCTTGACTGCCTGTCATTGCTCCAGCCATGAAAACCATCATTGACATTCCCCCACCTGCGTTAGCTATCGGGACAATCCCATTTCTAAGAACCAAGGCCCCGTATCTGTCGGCATCCTGAATAGCATGCCCAACTTCGTGAGCGGCGATTCCGAGAGCGGCTAAGGAGCTTCCTTGGTAAACATCAGGACTTAGTCTCAGCATCTTTGCTTTGGGATCGTAGTGGTCGCTCATCTGACCTTGAACCATCTCAATGCCTACATTACTAATTCCTTTAGCATCCAAGATTTTCTGGGCTGTGTCTCTACCGGTGAGGCCGCTAGCCGCCATCACGCTAACGCCTTTAGCGTAAGCCGATTTAAGCCTCCATTTAGCAAGCATGCCTATTCCCGCTACTATAGCCATTACGAGGTAGTATCCCATGGTTGTCTCCTTAATTTGAGGGCATTCCTGTCGCCACTACTAACTTAACCACGTTTAAAAACTACGCAAGTTTTATCCTAAATATCCATAACCACCTGTTTTTATTTTTTAAAGTAGGGAGGCAGTGGATTAAAAAGTGAGAAAATATAGCTATTTATATTGCCTCTAGGTTTAGTTTACACTAATATTTACACATATTCTGCACATATTTTAACCTGCTGTTTTTGCTTACATTGGCTATGGATGACATCGAAGTAGAAGGGTTGGCGACACGGGATGCTCAGTATGAGAGCTTTGATAGAAGCTATTCTGGGCCAGGAAGCTTCGGTGTGAGGGTTAATCCCACCGGCAAGAAGAGCTTTTTTCTGATTTACAATTTCAATGGGCGGCGAAAGCGAACCACCCTAGGGCGGTTCCCAAATATTGGGATTGAGGAAGCCCGGCTTCAAGCCCAACGTTTTTCAGAGTCTCTGAGAGTAGGTACTGATCCTGGGGTTGAGAAAAGACTTTGGAAGGTTCCCTCCTCTTTTGCTGAGGTGTCGGCATCTTTCTTTAGTGACCTAGGTTCCAGGGGCCGTTCAGAAAAAACTATCGCTGAGTATACCCGAATTATTGAAGCCGAGTGTTTACCTGTTTGGGGGGATAGGCTGATTGGTTCGATAAGGCAATCGGACATAATATTTTTGCTCGATAGAATTGCTGGTTTGAGGAATAGCCCAGTTATGGCCAGGCGGGTATATGGCCTACTTTCTACCTATTTTAAGTTTGCGGTTTCCAAAGCATTAATTGAGAGTTCCCCGCTTCCCGAGGGTTATCTGGAGCACAGTAAAACTGAATCCAGCACTAAGAGGATTATAGAGACTGAGTTTACTAAAGATATTTTCAACCTTTTAAGGGGTGAAGAGTCTCAAATAGCCCTGATTTATCAGTTCCTGATCGTTACCGGGCAAAAGCCCAGTGAAGTTTGCCAAATGAAGTGGTCGGACTTGCAGCTTAGCCTTTGGCAAGTCTATGACGGAGAAAAGACTGGTAAAAGACTCCATCAAATCACCCTACCACCAATTTTGGTCAAGGCTTTAGAGGATCATCGTAGAGACATTCATTCTGAGAGTGAATATGTCTTTCCTTCCCCTCGGAAAAGTTCGGTGCCCTATATCAGTAATATTAGAAAATACGCTTTAAAAGTTTGTGAGGTAAAAGGCATTTCCCCTTTTACGCCGGCTGACCTTAGAAGAAGTTTCCCGAATTGGTTGCTTTCTCAAGGGGTCAGACCAGATGTAATTGAAAGGATTCTTAATAGGAATCCTGGTAATACTCACCTAAAAGGTTATTACAGGAACCTTGACTACGAAGAGGATATCAAGAGAGCACTCGCCAAGTGGGCTCGCTACCTTTCTGAGGGGCAAAAACGGAAAGATGATCCTGAGGGGGGTGCCAAAGTAGTACCTCTGTTTGGCTAAAACGCCCTAATTTCCTCAACTAAGCAATAATTTCAGGGTTTTTTAGTCAATAAACGCTTGCAGTGTTTAAAGAATGTTGTGGTTAAGTTACTAAAATCATTGAAATTACAGAAAAAGTTCAAATAAATACATCATTTCTGAAGTATTTACTCATAAATATATGACATTAGTATAAGCGCCCATGAGAGTTGCTCTCAGGGCAGTTGTGTAGATGGGTAAATTAATACCCTTTAGTATGGAAGTAAAAACAAAATGATTAACTCAATGAAAAGAATCGCTACTGTAGCATTTTTTGCCGCTACTTTTAGCTTAGCTAGTGCTACTGCTCAGGCAGAGACTATTACTTACAATTTTAACAGCGGTGGATTAAACCCGATGTTTAACATGAACGGGCAAGAATATTTCAGAATCAACTACGACTTAAGCTCTGGTTTGACTGGCGTTCTTGATGAGCATGCTGGAACATTTCATGTTTCAGGTGAAGTTTCTGGAACTGCTCAGGGATTTGTTTGGGGGAGTCTTACTGGACAGGAATCTACTCTAACAGTTGATCAAACCTTTCATGGCCTAACACAAGAAACTCGTAATGGAGAAACTTTCTGGGTTGCTCGTGAAGGAGCATACTCTGAAGGATCTGCAGTAGGAACATTGATGGGAGAAGAGTTTAGTTTTCAACTTAGCTCAGCTTTCGCTGACATTACTCCTGCTATCGGACCTACATTGAATAACAGATTCCAAGAGTTTGCTAATACTGGTGCTTTCGCTGGTATCCTTGGAAACCTTGCCTTCAATAACGATGGTGCGACTTACTTTGAGTCTTGGATTACTAATAGCAGCGCAGTTAATTTCGGCGGAGCATCTTTTGATATTAGTGGTGACTACCACTCAACAGTAGCTACTGCTGAAACTCCTGAGCCTGCTACAGTTGTATTGCTAGGACTAGCCTTGCTAGGTCTTGGAGCTAGAAGAAGGCAAGCAGCCTAACCTAGTTTAACTATACACAACATAAGCAAGTAAAAGCCCGGTCTTTTGACCGGGTTTTTTGTTTTTATTATTGAAAGATTCCCTCCTCTGCCATTTTCCACTATCCTTACAGGATGTCCTTAAAAAAGAACTTAGTAGTGCTTTCAGGTGCTGGAATGAGCGCAGAGAGTGGCATCCAGACTTTTCGAGACAATGGCGGGCTATGGGAAGGCCATGATGTTAAAGAAGTGGCAACCCCCGAAGCCTGGGAGGCTGATAGAGCTCTAGTCCTTAAGTTTTATAATGAAAGACGACGAGGCTTACTGAAGGCGGAACCTAACGCAGGGCATAGGGGTTTAGCTGAGCTTGAAGAAAGTTTTGAAGTAGAGATAATTACTCAAAACGTAGATGACCTTCATGAGCGAGCGGGTTCAAATAGGATTCTTCATTTGCACGGGGAGCTCCGAAAATCACGCAGTACTGTCGACTCAAGTCTTATTTACGATATTGAAGGTTCGGAGTTATCAGAGGGAGACTGTTGCGATAAGGGCTCGCAGCTTAGACCTCATATAGTTTGGTTTGGGGAAGCTGTGCCTGCAATGGATCAGGCAGTAAAAATTACCAAACAGGCTGATATCTTTTTAATAATTGGCACTTCGTTAGCCGTCTACCCTGCGGCAAGCCTTATTGATTACACTAAGCCTGATTGCCAGTTATTTCTAATAGACCCTAAAAAGAGCGAAAGTTGGCTTCCTTCAAGGCTAGAGCATATTGAGGAGGGCGCCAGCAAAGGGGTCGAAATATTGAAAGAAAGGCTTATTTCGGGCTGCTAGCTGGCCTAAAGCTACTTTGCTTGAACCCCCCTGATTTTCCTGCTAAATCCTCCCCTCTTCCAAGGTCCCATATACTCTTTTGGGCGGTAGTGTCCCCATCAGGGGCAGCTGGGAGAGCCGCAAGACTGACACTGTCGCTGGCAGCGTAGAGGTCAGCACCGGGGCAGGAAGCTCCAAGTTTTGAAGCTAGAGTTTAAACTCTAGTTAAGTTTGGTTTTTTTACCCATTTATTTCTTGGGGCCGTAGCTCAGCTGGGAGAGCGCTACGCTGGCAGCGTAGAGGTCAGGGGTTCGATCCCCCTCGGCTCCACCATTTCTAGATATATTAAGCTTTGGAGGGGGATCG
>CAZECN010000025.1:36406-38256 GCA_964510575.1 uncultured Bdellovibrionales bacterium
AGAAGACACAGCTTCGATCCAGAGATTGCGAACGCAATCTCGATCCCCCTCGGCTCCACCATTTCTAGATATATTAAGCTTTGGAGGGGGATCGAACCCCATAGAGAAGACACAGCTTCGATCCAGAGATTGCGAACGCAATCTCGATCCCCCTCGGCTTCACCATTTCACGATTTTTCCTGAAAACTTTGCCTCATTTTAGAATGCTCATTCTACAAAGTTTCCTGATCTTCATACCAGCATATCGTTAACCACCTGAAACTTCAGAGATTGCTTCTGACACACCTGCCCAAGGCTCCTATTTTTTAGTCTATTTTTCTGAAGCATCACCCTCTTTAACTTGGATTAGTGAGTAGAGGATTGGTTCGGAAAGGCCGGTCGGGGTAATTATTGTAGTTCAGGTTTAAAGGGCGAAGGACACAGCGAAGTGTCGGTCGAGCAAGGTTTCGACAAATTAAAGGTGATTGTAAAATGAAAGGTTTTTTAAGGAAAGAGTCATTGGTTTTTAGGGGAGCAATTAGCTTTTTATGCTTTTGCTTCTTCTCATTAACTGCATCTGCTCAAAGTTTCTCTAACATAAATCTGGATCGTGAGACTTTAGACCAAGTTTCAGAGATTGGTTACCAGTCTTATCGTCCTAGCGGCTCTTCAGCCGTGAAGTCTGCAGTTAAACCTGCTGCAAATCAAGTAAAAGGGACAACTGCTTCAGCTACAGTAGTCAACAAGTCTACTCCCCCAGCTCCACCTAAAAACAGAAGATCCTCTGCCGCCACTGTTAATGCTGACCTGTCTAAGAATATTGATGATCAGTACCTTGATGAAGACGATGAAACTTTTCTTCTAAAAGCAGATGACATTGAAATTTCAACTTTAGTTAAGCTGGTTAGTCGCCTTACAAAAAGAAACTACATTCTTGATGATAAAGTTAAGGGTCGATTGACTATTTATCAGCCAGAGCCTCTTCCAATGACTCAATTGATTAAGACTTTTGAAGATGCGATCCAGCATAAAGGTTTTGCCTCCGTGCCAATGGGCGGAAATACCTGGAAGATTGTTTTAGCAAGAGATGCAAAAACCTCTACAATTCCATTGTTAATGGATAAAGGTTCAGCAGAAGCGGGCACAGTTATCACTAGATTGGTTAAGCTTACTTACGCGGATGCTCAAGCTATTAGGCCTACATTGCAAAGATTTGTTTCTAGA
Organism: uncultured Bdellovibrionales bacterium; assembly: GCA_964510575.1. GTDB lineage: Bacteria > Bdellovibrionota_C > UBA2361 > SZUA-149 > CALKYB01 > CALKYB01. The sequence continues at coordinate 37,610 of CAZECN010000025.1, forward strand.
GATGGTATCGTTGAAATTGCGGAAGGAACTAATAGTTTAATAATTGTTGATTCAGTAGAGAATATTAAGAGACTAGAAGACCTGGTTAAGGAAATAGACTTTCCTGCTGAGAACCAGCAAACAAAAGTTATTCCAGTTAAGCATGCTTCTTCAGAAGACTTGGCTGAAAAAATTAATAGAATCCTTGCTGCGAACCCCGGAACTCGAAAAACCTCTCAGGTTGTTGTTAGAAGGGGACGAGCTCAAAGGCAAACTAGAACGGAGCCAAGCAAAGGACCTGAGGGTGAGGTGTTTAGTGATGATCGTACTAATTCCCTTATTGCGGTTGGAACGGCAAAGCTAATCGAGAAGGTTGAAGGCCTGGTTCAGGAACTAGACAGCCCTATTGATAGATCGAATGAAAGTTTCTTTCTTTATAAGCTTCAAAACGCTGATGCTGAGGAACTGGTTGAAATTTTGAACCAAATCATATCCGGTGAAGGAAGTTCCGCAGAGCAAAGCTCACCCAGAGGGCTTAGGTCTGCCAGAAGAGGTAGTAGCCTTTCAAGAAATCAAGCTTCAACTAACTCTCAAGCACAAGCTCAAGCTAGCGGAAGTAATAACAAGTTCCAAGCTGGTAAAAGAGTTAACTTTGAAGAGACTATCAG
>CAZECN010000026.1:0-37645 GCA_964510575.1 uncultured Bdellovibrionales bacterium
GCTCCAGCTCCAGCTCCAGCTCCAGCTCCAGCTCCAGCTCCAGCTCCAGCTCCAGGGGCCAACTGTAGAAACGATCTTGTAAACCGCGTCAACACATTACTTGCGAGCCCAGATCTAGTGGGATACGGCAGAAACACCACTGGTGGTGCCGGAGCTAGTCAAATTACATGGGTAACCAACACCAACGACGGCGGCGCAGGAAGCTTAAGAAACGCTCTATCTGGACCTCGACCACTTTGGATTGCTTTTGATGAAAGTCTAAGAAATCAAACCATAAACGTTGCTTCTAGCCTGCATATCAACGACCCTAATGTAACAATTGACGGAAGGGGAATAAATGGGCCACTAAACATTACTCTAAAAGTAACTGGCGGAACTCATCTCCTATTAGTCTGGAACAGCAACGTCATAATTACCGGAATTCGTTTTGACGGAAATAACTCAGATGCATCTGGACTTATGGTTCGAATTGGAGAGAACTTCTGGTTAGACCACTTGACCACTACTAACTTCAGAATAGATGACGGATTGGGTATCAGTATGAATTCCCGAACCAATTCGGCGAACCTTGCAACTGTTTCCAACTTTCACACACATAACACTAGTAAAGGAATATTGCTTGGAGGAGAACCAAATGTTCATGGACTGAAGCGCTACGTTACTATTCTCAAAAGCCAGTTCTCTGCATTTGAGAGAAACCCCGCCGTTTATCGAGGCTACTATGCTCACGTATATAATAACTATATGCATTCCTTCACCTGGGGAAATAATATTCTTTGTGAAGGCAGATCTGATACTGAGAACAATGTTTACTCAGGTGGAAACAACACACTCAATGCTGGCTTCAATAGGTACTGCGAAGGTACAGTTGACAGCGGCACTGGCATGGCATCCTCGAATGGAAATAGATTTGAAAACGGTGCTCGACAGACGGGACAAATAGGAACTTCCAAACTTGAGTCCCTTCCCTATAACTATAGACTAATGCCAACCAACGATGTCGTAGGTTTTGTGACTAGAAACTCTGGTGCAGCCAATGTACCAGGTGTCTGCCAAGCTTGGCCACAGTAAGTTCCATATAGGTTTAGAAATAGAGGTCTCTCAATAATTAATGGAGTACCCCTTACTAATCCCCTATTCATAAGGGGCATAGAGACCTCTTAAACTCCTAAGCCAAATACTAGTCGTTCCCTAGCCCGAGAACATATATAAACAAAAAAGCCATTATTCATGGGCACTTGCTCTCTATTTAGAGCAAATAATCTCTCTATCTCAAAATAAATCGAACTTTTATAGTCCTTCTAGGTCTTATCCCTGAAAGCAGGAGAAAAGAAGTTTGAACAAGCCTTCGAAAATTTGCGATTTAACTGGCATGTCTGATGACGAGCTGGTTAGTCGTGCCCGTGAGGGAAATCAAGAGGCTTTTGGTGAATTGATTGCCCGCAATCAGGAAATGGTTTTTGCGATGTTAGTTCGAAAAGTGAGAGATAGAGATTTAGCCTTAGACCTGGCACAAGAAAGTTTTGTCCGAGCCTACAAAGGCCTTGATCGATTCAAAGGAGAGGCGAAGTTTAGCTCTTGGCTAGTTCGCATTGCTCTAAACCGAGCGACCTCTCATTTTAGCTCAAAGCAGCATAAAGATTCTTCTCGACAAATAAAAGACTCTGAACGCTTTTTTGAGTCCCTTGAGACTCCCGATTCAGGAAGCCAAGAACTTGAATTCAAAAGTAAGATCCTCTGGCAAGGGGTAGAAAAGCTAGATTCTATTTACTCTCAGGTATTGTTTCTTCGTGTAGTAGAGAACAAGACTTATCGGGAAATATCTGAAATTCTCGAAATTCCTATTGGCACCGTAAAATCCAGAATGAATACAGGCATTAACGCTTTGAGAAAAAGCTTGGGAGGTAAGGTGTAATGAAAAGCATTGTTGAACAATACGAGCCCTGGTTTCTAGACTATCTTGAAGGCTGCCTTGAAGAATCTAAAAAAGCTGAGCTTGAGCAAGCTTTAGCTGAAAGCTCCGAGCTCGAGAGAGCTTATCAGGAATTTGTTCATCTTTTTGAAGTGATGAGTAGTGATTGCGCTGAAGCTTTCGAGCTTCCTGCTGATTTTAAGCAGGGAGTTTTGGAAAAGCTTCCGGTGCAGGTTAATAATAAGGGAAGTAAGATGAAAAAAGAAAAAAAAGGTTTTAGTATGTTCAGTGACTGGTCTGCAAACCGGGTGCTGCAGGTTGCAACTACTTGTTGCTTCGTTTTTTTGTTGGGTATCACAATAATCACCTTTATGGATCGAGAGAGTGTGGATACTTTTCAAACTGTTAGTTCTTCAGTTGCCGGAATTGATTCAGACGATGAGTCGGCAGCAGTGACTGAAATACCTGCTACCAAAGAGTTATTACAAGTAACTTCTCTTCCAACTAAGGAAGTTAAAAAAGAAGTAGCTTCTAGCAAACCGGCTGCAAGGAGAATGGAGAAAGGAACAGCTCCTCAGACAAACTCTTTAAGTGATCAGTTTGCTGGCGCTTCACTGGACCAACTCCAAAGCGCCTCCTCCCCTGCTGTTTTTAAGAAGAGAAAACAGAATAGAGTAAAAGCTAAAAGCAGCAAATCTCGTAAGAACTTAGGCGCAGGCAGTGTCGGCCAACAAAAAATGGTGCTAACGGTAGAAAGGGAATCCGTATTCCCACCTGCTCCACCGTCTAGGAGAATTCCTCGCCCTGAGCCAATTCCTGCCCCTGAACCTTTGAGGGAAGGATATGACCAGATAGTTGAGAATGTCCTGACTCTATCTAAAGAGGACCCGCTGTCTACATTTTCAATTGATGTTGATACAGCCTCTTACAGTAATTTGCGTAGGGTCATCCAGAGAAACTCTCTTCCTCAGCCAAACGCTATTAGATTAGAAGAAATGGTTAATTACTTTAAGTACGACTACCCAGTACCTGAAGATAAAACTCAACCATTCTCAATCAATACTGAGCTGTCGACTGTTCCTTGGAACAGCGAACGTCAGCTACTAAGAATTGGACTAAAAGGTTATGAGCTACCAAAGAACGGTCAGCAGCCCAGTAATCTGGTTTTCTTAGTGGATGTATCTGGTTCGATGCAGGGTCCAAATAAGCTGGAGCTACTCAAGCGCTCATTAAAGCTGATGGTATCTGAGCTAAGAAACAACGACAGGATTGCTCTTGTTGCCTATGCCGGCTCTTCCTCAATCATTCTTGACTCAACCTCTACTGAGAATAAGAACAAGATTTATTCAGCTATTGATCGCCTGAAATCTGGAGGGTCCACTGCAGGGGGGGCTGGAATACGCATGGCCTACGACACCGCCAAGCGCAACTTCCTAAAAGAGGGCAACAACAGAGTAATTCTTGCCACGGATGGTGACTTCAACGTTGGAGTCTCCAGCCATCAAGAACTAGTTAGCTTGGTAGAGAAAGAGCGCGAAAGTGGAGTCTTCCTCTCCGTCTTAGGCTTTGGAACCGGGAACTACCAGGACGGGAAAATGGAACAGCTATCTAACCATGGAAATGGGAACTACTTTTATATTGATTCCATGCTCGAAGCTAAGAAAGTTCTTCTTCAAGACTTGACTGGAACTCTTTTTGCGATTGCTAAAGATGTAAAGATTCAGGTGGAGTTTAATCCTGCAAGAGTTAAGGCCTTCAGACTGGTTGGGTACGAAAACAGAAAGCTTGCACACAAAGACTTCAGTAATGATCTTAAGGATGCTGGAGAACTTGGGGCTGGTCACACAGTAACGGCTCTTTATGAAATAGTACCTACTGATTCAAAGGAAAATCTTGCTGAGACTCCAACTCTAAAGTACGGAACCAAAATAGAAAAAGACGAGCCAGTAGCTACAACTTCGGGTTTCGCTAACGAAGTAGCCACTGTAAAGCTTCGATATAAGCTTCCTAAGGAAGATAAGTCCAAATTACTTGAGAGAACGGTTAAAACTTCAGATTTCAAGCGATTTTCTGAAACAGGAAATGACTTTAAGTTTCAAACTGCTGTGGCGGAGTTTGCGCTCTTACTTAGAAATTCCGTGGCTAAAGGTAAAAGTAGGTTTGAAGCCGTGCTTGAAAGAGCTAAGGCTTCGAAAGGAGTTGACGAGTTTGGCTACCGAGCTGATTTTATCAAATTAGCTGAGTCTGCCCAGCTTCTCTCAAAAACCAGATAGTGGTTGCTATCAGAACTCTAGAAGAGCCCATCCAGGGCTCTTCTAGTTTCCTTAATTAAAATGGAACAGAAAAAGCTAAAGAAAAATTATGGTTATCTAGATTACTTCTGCTTTGGCGGTTTATAGTATTAAACAAATAACCCGCTTCAAGCTTTAAATTACCTCCACTTTTCCAACCAATTCCTAGATGCGTCCGATTTTGATCAAAACCAGTCACAGCTCCAAAATCAGTATCGTTCAGAGCAAAGAAAGTTTCATTCCACAAAGAACTATATAAGCTCTCCGCAAGAGGATAAGTCCACTTGAAATTTTGCCGTATTCTAAAACCTGTATTACCCCCAGATCTAAAGAATCGACTCTCGAACCTAGTTCGACCAGAAAAGCAACCAGCCTTACCACTATGAATCTTGTAAGTTGCCTGCTGCCAAAAACGATTGTCTGTTGCGTTAGCACGACCACTGCCTTGACTTACTATCCATGCATAGCCAGCCCACAGTAATATGCTATCGTTAACTTTGTAGCCCAGCCCGGGGCGAACAATAGAAACCCCTAACCTGCTTACATCCTCGGAAAAACGAGTGTGACCGTCGAACCATAGAAGAAGCGGACTATCTTTGGAGACTCGCCCATTGGTTGAAAACGAAGTCCATAGCTGACTATCTTGAGCTAGGCATTACTTAGAGCATAAAATAATAAAAAGAAGAGATAGCACGTAATTTTTCAATCTGAACCTTACAGTTTAGTGCAATAAAACTAGTAAGATTTAAGTAACCAATCTTCAAGTAAAGCACAAAAAACCCCTCCCGAAGGAGGGGCCATGGGCAATATTAGGCATTCGAGGGTTAGTGTCTTGCTCCCCTTCGATTGGGTCCGCGCTGCTCAGTGGCAGGTGACGACAAAGCAAGAATTAGGTTTCACTATTTATTACGTGAGCCCATGACCAAGGTTACTAGGTTCTGAAAATATTTATGAAAGTATTAGAAATAGAAATATTCGGGCCATTCCGTGGCTTAGTGAGTTCTCCACAATATTAGTCAAAACTCTAGGCTAAAAACTTCTGAGCCCTAAGTAGCTGCTTTTACTTACTATTTTAGTTTTTCTTTTGTAACTTTAGCTGCATAGGATCATCATAATAAGAGTGGGCTAACAGAAACTTCTCTCAAACAAGGTAAAAATAGCTCCTTCGTTTTTCCAGGTGTTAAGAATAGGGTTTTAGATAATGACTAGATTTTTATTTTCTCTTACAGCAGTTGCGGTTTTTATTTTTTCTCAAGGAATTACAGAAGCCCAAAGCAACTCCTCCCTACTACAAAACCAGATATCAATGCCTCGGGATGCCTACCCCACGAGTAATCCCCAATTACCACCATTTTGCCAATGGGTGCCAATGCCTGGAATGGAAGGTAAGATGGAAGTTAAAAGAATTACCAATGGGCAGCCCGCCTCAGCGTCAGGTAATTGGCACAACTACTCCAGACGACCAGCTTTTAGCGTAGACAACAAGTATTACGTTCTTAACGATAGAGTCCTAACAGCATCTGATTGTTCTTTGGTCAGAAGAACGCCACTTAGTAACGAAAATGTTGCTAGCTCTACTAACCCAGATCTAATTTACGGTTTGAGTGGAAATCGATTCATTCGCTACAATATTTCATCAGGAAGCCAGACTACTCTTTATACAGCTCCTTCAGGCGGTGACGTTACTTTCGGTAACTGGGAGGGGCAGCTTTCAGCAGATGATAGAAGAGTGGTGCTGGCTTGGGGACAAAATAACAATAAGACTCTTTCCGTATTAGATATACCTAGTGCTCAGATTGTAGGCCAAGTTCAAACAGGAAATTATTTTTCAAACTACAACTCAGCTGACATCTCTCCACTTGGCAACTTTTTTTCAGTCACAAAAGATGACAGAAGTGTTGCAATATTCCGCGCGGATGGAAGTTTCGTTAGAACACTAGCTCTCACTTCTGCGTCCGTGGGCAATCACAATGACTGGGTCCTTGGAGAAAACAATGCGGAGATACTGGCAGGATCAACATCTGATTTTGGTCTATACAACGCTACTACAAATACAGTATCTCAAGCAGACGTAATCAACAATTCAACAATAAGATTCGCAACTGGCCACACATCCGGTGTTGCCTTTGGACGCCCAGGTTGGGTCTACCATAGCAATGATGTTTGGGCTTCTACCCCTGCTCTCTTTGCCTTTAAAGTAGCAGGAGGGCAAACCCAAGTTGAGTTTTGGGGCTGGCACTATTCACATCTTGGCGGTTTTCCAAATAACCAAGTCCCTGCCTATAGGGCACATGCCATGATCTCCCCAAGCTTCGATGGCTCTCAAATTATGTTCAATTCTAACTGGGGGAATGACAATGGCCCTATCTATTCAATAGTTGCCCGACCCGTTAACGCAGTAACTAGAACTCCACTTCCTGTTAGTCCTCCCGCTGTCAGTCCCTCACCTTCTGTCCCAGAAGAGAACGAAACCAATACAGCTGAGGTTAAGGTCAATCCTGAGAACCCTAATCTAAGTAGATTTTGGCTAAGAAGCTCAACTCCGGAAGATATTACTGAGAACACGGCTACTATCAGTTTCACGCTATCAAAAGTTGGAAAGGCTCAGCTCGAATACGGCGCCAGCATGGAATTTGGCGAACTCGGTTTGAAAGAAAACTCCCTGACCTATTCCACACATAAGCAAACTCTTTCTGATCTTGAACCTGGTACAGTATATTACTACCGAGTTATTGCTGAAAGCAGCGCAGGACAAAAGCTCACTTCAAGAACGCTTAGCTTTAAAACAGCTGGGGTTGCAACTAGTGCACCAAAAAATGAAATTATCAATTTTGATGGTGAAGTTAATGTTAGTTCGGCATGGAAAGAGGGAAAGTATGCCTATGTGATAAAGCAAGATTTTGGCATTACCTCTGACTCAACTAGTAACTCTAGAATTTCAACACTTCGTATCTTTGAGGATGGTCTAGAATTAGCAACTGCCCACACGCCACATCAAACAATTAGAGACTTTGGAGAAGGACGGTTCAGTCATTGGGAAAAAAATCTATACTTTTCAGCCTCTGACAATTCTGACCCAAGAACTAATGGCAAAAAGTATACGTTTCTTCGCAATTCAACCGCTATTATTCCTCCACCAGCCAATAATGCTCAAAAAACAGCCAGCCCTAGTTATGATGGGGAAATCAATGTCAGTTCTGCCTGGAAAGAGGGGCGGCATGGCTATGTGGTAAAACAAGATTTTGGCACCCTCTCCGATTCAAGTAGCAATTCTTCAGCCTCAACTCTTCGAATTTTTGAAAATGGTGTAGAAATGGGACCTGCTCATTCGGCACACATATCAGTCAGATTCACAGGTAACGGGCGGTTCAGTCATTGGGGTAACAATCTATACTTTTCAGCCTCTGACAATTCTGACCCAACAACCAATGGAAGGAAATATACATTCCTTCGAAACTCAGCGACTTCAACTGCTAACAACAATCAAGTCGTCAATTTAAGTCCAGCTACTCCAGCTCAAACTACTTCATCACGACCCACACCTCTGCCTACTCCTTCCTCATCGGAAAACTGCTCTCCATTTCCTAGAGTTCAAACTAGAGACACGCCGGTTAACGCAAATCTCTTTGGCGCAGTTCCTAGAATCAACGGTCGGCTACCAGCTGAAATGCCAATCGGAGTTCCTTTTGATGGACCAGTGCCAGGCACTGAGTATATCCGCATTAGCTCAGAAAGTGGTAACGGCACTCACTACTATTCCACAGTTCAAGCCTGGAATGCTGACATGACTAAAGTAATGATTGGAAATGGAGTAGTTGATGAAAACAGACTTCTTGACGCTACTAATAACTACTCTTTGCTGCCAATGAGAGTAAATCTAAACTCCGACAGAGTATGGTCAAACATAGACCCTGACATTGTCTATGGAATCTCTGGCAATGCACTATATAAGTTAAACGTATCGACCGGCCAAAGAGAGGAAATTTACAGACGTCCGAATGGTGCAACAATAGCGCTTAGAGGTAAAGCTGCCATTCCCAATGATGACTCAAAACTACTACTTTATGTTCCAGACGATAATCGTCTTGTCTCTATCGATCTAGCTTCAAATAGAGTACCACGACCTGTTTTGGGAGAGCTAAATTTTACTCCCTACGGCGACCTAAGATCAGGTGGCATGTTTCTTAATTTCGACCACTCCGGCAAGTGGGCCACAGTTCGAGTGCCTAACTCCAGTCAGCTTTACCGCTTAACTCCAGATTTGCGAGATATCAGGCAACTCGGCGATCCCATGTGTTGTCACAGTGATCACTCCTACAACGCTGCAGGGGAATCTGTTACGTCGGAGACTCTCTTTGGTGCTGCGGGAAGCATGAGAGTTTACAACTACGATACTATGACAGTGACAAGAACCCCTAGCGTAGTCACTTCTGGGTCTAGGCATTTCCCGTCCTACATTTCTGGGCGTGGTCAGCAACAGTGTGGAAGAGGCTGGGTAATCCTAAGTGGAGAAGAGACAGAAGGTTCCCCCAATCATCCACTAATCGCAGTAAAGTTAGACGGTAATAGCAACCGGCCTACCTTTAAGGCCCTCGGAGGAGATCTCCATTCCGGCAGAGCCGTTTCAAATCCATCAGTGAATGCAGGGAAGCAAAAAGCTGTTCAATCTCCAGATGGAAACGCAGTGATGTTTGATAGTGACGGAGGTGTTCCTGGAGGTGAACTTTCTACCTATATCCTTAGAGTTAAGCAGTAATTGAATCTAGCAAGCTTTACTTGCTTTTAAGCTCTTTAATAATCTTCTGGGGACTATAGCCAAGCAACAACTTATCCCCTACCAGGAACTGTGGCGTTCCGGCGATACCTGTAACCTCAACCACTCTACCCCAGTAAGGTTGAGAAACCAGTTTAGTGACATCAATTTCAACAAACTTTAGGCCTCTTTCGTTCAGATCACTTCGAGCCACATCACAAAAATGACAGACAGGGCTCTGAAATAACACAATTGGCTTACTGTCCTTGAAGGACTCAGTGATACCTTTCATCTCTTCAAGCAGGTCTTTAGGTGCATTAAAAACCTTATAGGGACTGGAATCTGCCTGGACACCGGTGGCAATAAATAAAGCTGCAACTAGGCCTATTACCGATAATATCTTTTGCATGAATGTACCCTTAGACTTGTGGTTGGTTTTTAAACTAACTCTTAGACGATTCTACAACAGGAATCTTTCTTCAACCACTTCAAATATTATCTTCAGCAAAACCGGCCAATACTGAAATCCAGCAGACTAATACAGGCTCACGTTAGGCAAAAAAAAACGCCCCTCGAAAGGGGCGTTTTATCAAGAATCTTTAATTCAGTAAGAATTAAGAATTATATCTTTTTCTAGCAAGCAAACCTAGTGTGCTAACTAGAAGCAGAGCATAAGTGCTAGGCTCTGGAACCTCAGTACCCGGGTTACCAGGGTTTACTGGATTACCTGGGGCAGCAGAGAAAGCAAACTCAGAAATAGCGCCTGAACCTTCTAGCGTTACTTGAACTTGAGTCAAAGCAGTTCCCGCTGATGGGTTATCAATAGTTTGAATACTGTTGTTTCCAATACCCGGAATGAAAAACAACTCAATTTCAGCGCCTGCTTCTGTAATTCCAGTAGCAACTCCACCATCTTCTTCAATGTCAACTAGGGTAATGCTTTCAAATTGAACTGCTTGGTTAAAAGCAAAAATGAAAGATCCACCAGAAGCAGCATCGTCTGGGTCAGAAAGGTCTCCATCTTCAGAAAGAATAAGAATATTTCCTTCAGTTCCAGTTCGGAGGTCACGGTCACCACCAGTTGGGTTAGCACTATCAAAGATAATCGCTGGGAAAGCAGTATCTGTACTTACAGTAACAGCAGCATCTAGGTTACTAGAGATAACATCTCCAGCTTCTAGAGAGTTTCCGTTGAGATCAGCTTCGAAATCAACTGTAATTGATGTAGCACTGGCAGTGAGCGGGGCTACAAGGGCTAAGCCTAAGAGAAAATTCAGGCAACTTTGTTTTTTTATAACTTCCACAGCTTTTATCCTTAATTATTCATTCAACAATTCTGTTAAATTGACCGACCAATCAGCCAATTAAACTGGGATTCAAGTAAAAACAGCCCTTACTTCTTACCCCTTGAACGAAAGGTTTAACTACAATTTTTTGCCTATTTCAAGCCAATTTCTAAAAACCAAGCACCAGTATTCACCTACAATGAATCATGAATGATTACAGCTATTTAAATAACCTTACATTCTAGTCAAATACTGCAAATATCTCTTGATTTACTGCTTTAATGGCTTGTTTTAAATTCGAATTAGACGGATAGAAGAAAGGTCGAAGGCCTAACCACAGACGCTAAACTAAACTGCCCTAGAAAGGCATCATAAAGTATCTTTAAAATTGGAAAGAAAATTCTGTTGGGTTGGGAACTCGCCGCAAGTTCGTTCGATAAACCCTAGCTACCAAGTGCCGGGGCCACCAGTCTTTTGAAGTTGGTAGGAAAGAACATTTCCACTGCACTGTATCTGATAGTAAGTGCGAGCTTTAGACGCCCGATTACTAGCATAGACCCAGTAACGAGATCCTCCTGCATTACATGGAAACAAACGAGCCTCTACCCTGGTGGCATCGTTAACCCTCAAAGCTGGAAGCACCGTATCCGCCTCAAACCACTCTCTTAAATTTCCATTAATGTTTTGACGACGAGCAATGACATTAGAAGTAACATCTGTTGTAGCTCGATAACTGGTAATATCATTAATAGCATTCCTTACTAAGCTCTGTTGGTTGGCTTGGTAGGCATTTTCTTTATAGCTGGAATAACCGCTACTAGCAGCTGCGGCAAGGATTCCAACGATAGCAACTGATACTAGCAGCTCAATAAGTGTGAAGCCGCTCTCTTCGTTTCTTCTATCAGTAGCGTTTTCCATTCAAATAGTTCCAATGAAGTATCTTGCTCGAATAATGAGAAAGCCCTAATAAGCTTAACGGCAGAATATCTGAATAACTTTAGCAAGTTAACCCGAAACAATACCCATAAAAAAAGACCTAGAACTAGGATATTAGGGGTCAAGGCAGTTCAAGTTCAAACTGATTAAGCCAAGTTAAGGAAGTTTCCGCTATCTTGGTTCATTTCACCTCCTTACCTTTTATCCAGTCGCGTTTAGGGCTCCCAAGACTCTGACAAATTAATATTTATATCAGAAATAGCAAGCGCAATGTTTGAGGCTAACTTACCAGGCTAAAACCTAGTAATTATTAATGGTCCTATGCCGGAATTAAAGCGATCTTCCGAAATCGATAAAATTAATGTAGGTTCTGCCCCATGGAAAATTTACCTGAAAGCATCTCGGTTGAAGACCTCGAAAACTACCTCAAGGCTGCCCTGTCATTTGCAGACTCAATTAACGAAACTGTGAACTCAGTAATCTCTACTGGTTTTGATATAGAGGAAAAGCCTGATCAAAGTTTGGTCACCACTGCTGACAAAGAGGCTGAGAGAGTCTTTAGAGAACTAATAAGCGAGCAATTTCCAGAAATGGGAGTTATTGGAGAGGAGTTTCCAGCTCATAACGAAGACGCTGATTTCGTATGGGTAGTTGACCCAATAGATGGCACAGCCGAGTTCGCCAGATTAATGCCAACCTACGGCTCTATCGTTGCCCTCGAATATAAAGGAGAGCCAATTGTTGCCGTTATGGATCACCCTGCTCTAAACGCCAGATTCTGGGCAGCAAAAGGGCAAGGCGCCTATATAAACGGAAAAAAGATTAGCTCGACAGATTGCTCCAACCTTAAAACCGCTAGGCTAGCTATCGCCGCCAGAGAGAACTTCACTAGAACTGGAGATGAGGGAAATCTCTTTGAAGCTCTTACTAAAGAGTTTCCAAACTGCCGCGTCTTTCATAGCTGTTATTCTCACGCCTGTGCTGTCTCTGGTGCTGTGGATGTAGGAGTAGACTGGAATGTAAAGTATTGGGACCTCGCTGCTACAAAGCTTCTAGTTGAAGAGTCAGGTGGCACTTACGAGCTACTACGAGACGAGGTCGTTGAAGACCGAGGTCAAATTTACTGCGCCGTCTTCGGCAAGCCTCAAGCAGTTGAAAAAGTTAAGGAAACCTTAAAACTTTAAAGAGCCTCTTAAACTGAGATGAGTGCTGCCCCCCATATTTAAAAATACCAACCAATATAGTATATACCCCGTCTACTTGAAACTTCGGCTTTTTGGGTAATTATCGTCAAGGGGTATAAACAGTGCGTAGCACTGCCAGACAACAGGTATACTGAAACTTGAAGTATGCTTACAAGAGCGAAGCTCTTGACAAGAAAAGATAGAATTCTAGCATTTTTACTCGATTTTCATGATTTTCTTGCGAAGCTTCGCTTCACAGCATATTTTTAGACGAGGTATATCTGTCTAATGGCTTTGCTTAAGCAAAGCTTATACTGAAACCTCATGGAAGCTTTAGCCAAACACGAAATTTAAAGTGGTTTCAGTATACATTACCCGCTGCCAAAGCGATGAACTATCCAGCAAGCTTAACACTGCCGGATTCTGATCTCTCATACCTAATCTCGAGTTCTATTTGAAAACTGGTTTTCTTTACCAGAAGGTTTTTTCATTCAACTCAACGACATAGAGGTCACTCAAATGAATGTTAGGTTATTAGCTGTCTTTTTAGTTTCTCTTCTACTCACTCAAAATATCGAGTACGTACTTCCCGAACCTTGGACTTCAGCAATTTTCCATATTCTGGGTCAGGTCTTTTTTCACATCTTTGTTCTTATCCTCCTGATAGTTCTCTTTTGGGTATTTTTGCCCGGATGGCCGCTAAGTAAAGGGGTTACATGGAGGGAACATCTTTCTTCTATGTATCTTGGGCTCAGCACATATTTCTTAGTTCTACACGACAAACAGTGGAGCCAAGGAGCTGAGCATGATTATCTTCATTTTCGCTTTTTATTAGATTCACTAGCAAGAGCGAGCGGAAAACATGACTGGATGGAACTTCCTGACTTCTATGCTGTTCAGTTTCATGAACAGATAGTTAAAGACCAGAATGAAGTAATCCCTAATCTAAGACAGAAGATTGAGAGGCTCCGAAACATCAAAGACGAAAATGATTTCAAGACAATAGAAAGTGAAAGTGAGTTGGGTCAAGAACTTGGCGAGATTAAAGCTGAGTTACTAAAAACAGCTCTGTCCAATTACTTCTATCAACAATGTGAGCTTGGGGATGATTCGCTTCTTGCTGAGATCCATAATCTTTTAGAACAAGCTAACTCTCTACTTCCAAGTAGTGTGATGGAGATAACAGTTTTACTCTCCACTTCAAATCCTGAAGGAGACGAGTATATCCACTGATTGATAAACAATTGTCTACTGAGGTAAAGGGGAGCAATTCAGTTCCCCTCAGGGTTTTCAGTATTATCGAAAACCAGTTTTCAAATTGATTAAGAAGCTAGTCTCTGATGCCTCTATTTGCAAAAAACTAATGAATCATAGTTTCCGGAGAATAGGTCCGTGTCTTTGGTCGGGGTTGGATCTTTGCAACGGCTCTTCTCAAACCACTAGGCTGTTTCTTTGCTGGCTTAGCGTTCTTAAGATACTGCTCTTCCATAAAGTCATCGTTTCGCGTGTTAACCTCTTCTACCAGCTGCAAAACAGTTTGCTGCATTCCTACAGCATTCTCAATTGGCATGCTTTTGACGTAGGCTTTTCGCACTGACTTAGCTGATGCTGTAGAGACAACCAGGTCACAAAGACCAAAGGGCATGTGGTACCATGCCTGTTTTGTATAGACATCAGTAATTTGCCCTAGCTTAAACGAATTAAGACTTTTCCTTAAATAACCTTTCCTAAACCTCAGAGAACGATTGTGAATGTAATATCTGGCAACTTTGTGCAACAGAGTCCTGACTCGGTAATAGCCATACCAAGCAAGAAAAGAAACTAGAGAAAGCGTGAGCCAGGCTTTGACCACCATCTTAAATACTGGTTCTGAACTGTCTAAAAGATGAAGAAGGAAAACAAACACAAAGCCAACAAGGAAAATTCCAATCATCGCAAGGAACATCCCGAAAGACTCTGAGAATGCCGCAATTCTGCGCTTCACTGGATAACTCTTTTTCAGCCAAAGAAACTGAAGGTCATCATCAACCGTGTTGTTGACGTGAGATTTTATTAGGTGCTGTAACTGACTGTCGTGCATCACACTCTCCCCAATACCTGAAGTTCCAAAAAAGCTAGCACAGCACTTGATGAAGCTAAACTCTGGAGTTAACTGCCAAGTGTATGACAAAGAAGGTAAATACGAGAAAACCAATCGAGGTTGTGGGATTTAAGTCTTTTTTGAGGGCAATAGGAGCTTTTTTTCGGAAATTAGTACTTATTTTTTGCGGATTTAGACTTACATCAGCCTCAACTTAAAGGTCGAAGCCTCACCCTTTGGACCAGTTATTACCTTTCTTACAAACTCCGCAGTATCATCAAAAGGGCGATATTCCCCTTTTTTATCCGCGGTAGCGTAACCATCTGGTAGAAGCTTCTCCAACTCAGAATAACTACCAAAGGTCATGCCTTTGAGAAGCCTGTTTACCTTGGTGGGACCATGGTTATAAGCGGCAAGAGCAACTCTAGCGTCTCCCCTATAGGTTTGAAGTAGTTCAGACATAAACAAAGCTGTAACTCGAAGGTTCATCTTTGGGTTAGAAGGTTCCCAAGTTTCTCCCTTCATATATTTCTCAACCATCCCCTCTCCAGTTTCCGGCAGAACCTGCCCTAAACCTTGCGCACCCATACCACTTTCTTTTTCAACTTCACCTGTAGACTCAGCAAACACCAAGCGTCCAAGCAAATTAGCGGTCAATCCTTCAAAGGGATCTTTAATTGGCTCAGCCAAAAATATCTGGCCATTTTCTAGCTTTTGCAAAAGCTCATCAGCAGTTGCCTTAGCTTGTTCAGCAACTTCTCTTGGAATTCGCTTGTGCGGATTTCTCTTGTTGAGCTCAAGAAACGAGCTGTAAGGAGCGATCTTTTTAAAGTTTAGTCTATGTAGAGGAAATGATAACTTGAGAGGAAAATCTCTCCACGCATTCGCAGTCTCTAATTTTAGCTCATTAAGACTTTCCAATTTTGACAAGCTAGCATTTGGCGCCCCCTCTCCTAAAGAGGGAAGACGTAAGCTAGACCTAGAGTTCTCCCCTTTCGAAATCTCCAAAGAATCGGCTCGCTCGGTCTTCAAACTCCCCTCACCAGTCTTATTTTCAAAATCTTTTTCCATAAAATCGCGCTATCTAAACCTTCAGTCTGTTATGCTGAACTATGTATTTTATGGGCTAAAAACCTATTCTAGTCGTAATTAGAGGAGCTTAGAGAAGCTCCGCCCGGTTCAAAACAAAGATTTCGGTGAATTCTCTAAACGGAATTTTAGGTAATAGAACATAAAGTCCTCTCCTTGAAGATAAAAATCAATTTCAAGCGTATATTCAGCCTCTTAGCCTATCTATTCTGGCGAACCTTCCTCAGGCCTTAACCAATCTAAATAACTGAATCAAAAAGCTATTTATAAGGCTTAATTTGGTGAATAGCTTTTGCCACATAAAAATTCAGATTTCTCATAATAAAATGAGGAGCGTTTTCTAAAAGACTTCTATTTCTTACAGAAGACTCTCCTATTTTTATGCTGCCAATAATGGCATCGGTTTTACTCAATTTATGGTTAGATAGATGGTTGCTCAGTTCTCTTTTTTTAAACTTTGCCTAATAATTTTTTCAACACTTTTGGTTCCATCCTCTCTCTGGGCACAGAATAATTGCCAAACTGACAGAATTAGCTCTTTGCTTTCAAGTCCAGACCGAATTGGTTTTGGTGCCAACACCACGGGCGGAGCAGCAGCAAGACAGTTCACTGTAGTTTCCAACACTAACAGTAGTGGACCCGGAAGCCTAAGAGATGCGATTCAAAAATCAGAAACCGACTCCCGACGCGCTGAACCGGTATGGGTGATTTTTGACGAAAGCCTAAGAGGAAGAACTATTGTTTTAGACCGAGCAATCAGCACCTTTCAGTCCAACCTAACAATAGATGGCCGTGGCCAGAATGGCATCTTGGATATCACTATCTCCCCTTCCTCATCAGCCGGCAATATCGCTATGATACAGCTTAGAGGCGGAAACACCATTCTTCATGGAATTACTTTAGACGGCAGGGGACAGGTTTCTACCGCCTTGATGCCAAGACAAGGGCATAACTATTGGTTGGACCATCTCACAATCACTGGCTTTAAAAGTGATGATGCCATTTCTATAGGTCAGGGCTCTAAAGCTGATTCAGCGTCTGAGGTAACAATATCCAATTACCTAGCCTATGACACATCCAAGGCTATCCAAAGCGGAGGAAATGAGAATTTTCCTAACTTCCCTTTACACCGGGGCACTATTCTAAAGAGTTCCTTGGGAGCTTTTGAACGAAACCCCAGAATAGCCTTTGGTGGCAGGTGGCATATGTTCAATAACCATGTTCATTCTTTTGGAATTGGAAGCGGAATTGATATCAATAACGCGGCTCAAATGATCGCTGAGAACAATGTCGTCTCCGGAGAAGGAGCCAGAGCTCCGCAAAGAGCAATTACCGGCAGAAGAGGTAACGGAACTTTGGCTAATGGCCAAAGTTTACCTATCGGTCATGTTTACACACGAGGAAACCAACTGATCAATAATGCTGGGGAGGAAGGTTCTATCAACCCTTCAAGCCCACGAGCCTTCACCATACCCTACAATTATCAAACTATGCCTGTCGGTCAGGTTGTAAATTACGTCCGAGACAATGCTGGAGCCAGAAACGCGAGCGGTAGTCTTTTGGTTTGTGACAGCACTACAGCGAATACACCAGTGACTCCGGCCGCAACCCCTACGACACAAACTCCAATCATAGATAACAACGTGGCTAGCAATGACCTAGCACAAGCCAATATCTTAACCCCGAGCTCAGAGTCCTCAATCAACAACGGAGTCCTTACAATAACCTTCGATACAGCAAATCAAGACGTAGACTGGGCCAGGGTTCGAGTAGGAAATTCCACCTACCTCAGCAATAGTAGAGGGGTGCATGTAAGCAATAAGCAATACTTTGAAATTAATGGTCTTAGAAGGGACGATCCTTCATTTAACGACCCAATTACAGTAGAGGGAATTCCAGCAGATGGAAGTCTGGTCTATGTCTCCGTTTTTCTCTTCAAAGAAGGTAAGACATCTTCTGTGATCACTCAATCTTACAATACCCGTAGGGACTCAAGTTCGACTGAGGGGACTACAGAGCCACAACCGCAAGCGACTGTTCCACAACGAACAACCTCAGCTACTGCTTCTAAAAACAGCTCCGGCGTTTGCTCCACAAAGCACTCAAGCCTGATTCATGCCAGACAAACATTTAATTCAAAATGTGGTAGCTACAACAAAGCCGAAGGACATGACTGTGACCGAGTTGCACATCTTTGGGTTTGCGCAAACCAATCTGTGGAGTCCATACCCAACCCTCTCAACATAAGTAGTGAACCGGCAACTAGGCCTACTGCAGAACCTGTTATAACGACTACTTCCCTTCCAATCTCAACTACAACTACGACCACAGTCGAATTAGGGACAAGCTCAAGCCCAGAGCCAACAGTGGAATTACCGTCTGATAACTCCGAGCAAGAGAGAAAAAGAACTCTTCTTGAGTCACCCTGGAAGTTTGGTTTCGGGGCTGCAACTACTGGAGCAGGGTATGGCGGTCGAATCTACGTAGTAACCAACACCAACGACAGTGGCCCAGGTTCTCTTAGACAAGGGCTTAGCCAAAGTGGCAATTGGGTAATTTACGACAGCCGATTGGATGGAAGAACTATATTTCTTGAAAGTTCAATTCACATAGCAAGAAACATCACTTGGGATGGCAGAGACGCCTTAGTTAGAATAGCACCAGCAAGAAACGCTAGGCGTCTAACTTTTCTTCGCTTCACTCAAGGCAACGCTATTGTTCATCGAGTGCTTTGGGGGCCCACAGAAAACCTTAGTGGCTTCCAAAACACCAACCACTATACCGGTGTTAGCGTCACCCAGGGAGAGAACTATTGGTTTGACCATGTTGAATCAAGTAATCACGATGATGACTCCTTTGGGATTGGAAATCACAGTCGAACCTCTGCGATAAATATAACTGTAACACACTACAAGGTTTATAACGCCGACAAAGGGCTACTAGTCTTTCAAGATAGTCAGATTCAACAAAACGCCGGTCGTGTCGGACAAGTAACTATTGCCTACTCAGACTTTGCTGCGATATGCCGTAACTTTAGAGTTTCAGGTGGAAGATATGTGCATGGTTTTAATAACTACGTCCACGATTTCGGAGGCGACACCTGCGGAAACGTAGCTGGTCATGGTAAAGCTTCGAATAGAGACGGCCGAGGAGTTCCAGTTCTTCTCGCAGAGTCAAGTGTATACGAAGATCAAAATGATGGACTAGCGGGACTATTTGACCAAGTTCAAACCCCGTCACCGTTTGACAGTCAGGGGTATGTCTTTACCGATGGAGAAAATATCTTCTTAAGAGGCTCTCCCAATAATTTTGTTTTTCGACCTGGCGACCGAGTGACTGGTGGTGTCGAGCGCCCCTCCCCACCTTATTCATATCCAAAAATGGATGCTCGAAGAGTTAAAGAATATGTCGAAAGAAACGCTGGAGTTAATGGGGCGAATATCCCTTTTCTCCCATAGTTAAACGAACCGAGCATTTTAGTCGATAAGACCCAGCGAAACGACCCTATTAGTTCATCCAAGCCTCAGCTTGCTGCAAGGTCGTTTCTCTACCAAAAGGAAGGCCCTCTAGCAGCTCTAATATATCACTACTAACTTGAACTTCAGGCTCTTGAGTTACTTCTTCTACGCTCAACCGGGCTTCGCCTTTCACTTCCTCAGCGGCATTAGCTGCCTCAACCAACTCTAGTATTTTTTTCTGCATCCCAATCGCATGTTCCATAGGTAAGCCTTTAACATAAGCCTTATTAACTGATTTGGCAGATGCAGTTGATACCACTAGGTTGCAAAGCCCAAACGGTAATTGTTTCCAATCTTGCTTTGTGTAGACATCGGTAACTTGTGTCAACTTAAAGGAACTTAAACATTTCTTTAGACACCCCTTACGAAACCTCAATGATTGGTTATGAATGTAGTATCTAGAGACTCTGTGACGCATAAATCTGGTTTGATAAGAGGAAAACCAAGCGATAGCAGAAATGACCGATAAAAATAACCAAGCTTTAGTCGCTATTTCAAAATTCTCTTGAGAACTTCCGAAGTAATGTAATCCAAAAATCATGGCTAAGCCTGATCCAAAAACTCCAACCGCAGAGATAAAAGAAGATAAAGTATCCGAAAGAGCAGCGGTTCCGCATCCAATAGGAAAGTTTTCTCTCAAGGAAAGAAACTGCAGGTCATCATCAATAGAGTTATTGGCGTGTGCCTTCTTTAGACGGTTCAGATCCTTGTCATTCATTGCAGTATCCCTTCTCTAGGCTCATGCTTACCTATAACGCTGGGCTAGCCAGAAGGTTACTAACTCTACTGAATAATATTTTAAATCAGGGCAAACTCGCATTACTTAGAGCTCGATCATGTTTTAATCTAATTCTAGTAGTCCTAAACACAGATTGGAGTCGAGTAGTATTCAAATACTGTCTATTAAAACAAATCAATGTAGCCAAACAGGGTCACCCTCTGCTTGGTTCTTTGTCGAGAATGGTCGGAAGTAAAGGTTGTAAAAGGAGGTTTATTCTTACTTCTAGCTAGTAGTAAAATTCGAAACATCATCTCTTGTTGCTCTTAAGTTGAGAAAGGATAGGACAACTTATCCGGCCTAAATCCGTTAGGGGTTTGGGTCTTCATCAACTTAACAGGAGATAACTATGTGTAAATCACACGTATTCCTTGGCGGTTCTTGCAACCCCACCACTTGGCGAATGGATGTAGCTATCCCGGCCCTAGAAGCTGCTGGAGTCAGTTACTACAACCCACAAGTGGAGGATTGGACCCCGGAATTAGTGGAAGTGGAGGCAAATGCCAAAGCTGAAGCTGAAGTTCTGTTGTTCGTCATCGATGGTGAAACGCGTGCCATAGCTTCAATTTTAGAAGCGACTGAGTACATGTGCACCGGCCGAAAAGTGGTTCTCGTAATTGAGGATATCACTGACGGCACGATGATTGAGGGTGATAAAGTGTCTGGCCGAGAGCTGAAAGACCTGAATCGAGCCCGAGCCTATTTGGCAGACGTCGCAAAAAGAAGCGGTGTCGAAGAGTTCGAAACGGTAAAAGCAGCGGTCGATGGCATCATCCGACTTAGCCTTAGCTAAGCAGTAGAAGTTGGGGTGTGCGTGAGGCACGTAACGCAGAGATTGTTTTGCTAGTTTTAGAGTGGACATCCGCCATTCTCACCCCTTTCCTATTAAAGCAAGCTTACCGCTTAATTTAGTAAGAAATGCTAGATCTTGAATCAAGGAAGTTAACATCATTTCACCTATTCTAGAGTTGATAGAAAAGATCCTCCGTCAAAATCTTTATCATTTTTCTTTTCAGATGAAGGTTCCAACTTCTTTTCCAATACCAAGAAAGCTGCAGATCATTAACTTCGGCAAATTAGCCCACTATCCAGCCCCTTCCAAATATGTAGGGCCAGAAAAGATCTGTGGGGAGAAAAAGACTCTACTATTTCTGGGGAATCTTCAATTTTAAGAAGTTTTAAACCACGGTTGATCGCACCATCACCTTCTGGCCAAACATCTGGGTGGTGAATATAAAACATCGCAACCATATCGGCTGACCACTTTCCGAAGCCCCAAAGGTTTGATATTTGCTCAGTAATCTCTTTTGGCGAAGCTTTCTTTAACTTTTTTTCGTCAATAACACCTTCTTCACATGCCTCTCTCAAACGGCAAAGCGCTTCGGCCTTACTTCGCGAAAGACCACAAGAAAGAAGCGTGCGTTTTCTCCGATTCACAAAAAGATCAAATAAAGCTGCTTCGTCTTCTCCACATTTTAAAAGCAGGCGATTGTAAATTGTTTGAGCTGCAGCCTTACTTAGTTGCTGGCCAGCAACCGTGCGAACCAAAAAGGCGAAAAGAGTCTTCTCCCCGGCTCGGCGAAGCTTAAGCACACCGTTTTGCTTAATTACCTCAGTAAGTTCAGGACATGAAGCCTTGGCAGTACGCAAAAGCTTGCGGTGTATTTCGTTGAGTTTCTTCACAATCAATTAGATCTACATTCTTCTATAGAGCCTTCTAAGACTAACCGAATAGGGTTAGCAAGCTTACCTCTTAACTTCTCCAGAGCCTCTCTTAGCTTATTTTTAACTTCCTGGTCAGGAGCTTTCTTCGGGATGATGCCCTAAGGCTTCATTTTCACTGTAATATTCTTATCAACTAAGTCTTTTTCTAATTCAAGGTTGAGCTGGGTCTTCGTGAATGGGACTACCCAAGACTCCCCTTCCTTCTTACCCTCGAAGTCCTTAGATGACCCCTCTTCGCTCGCTCAGCAGCAACCGTTCTTTCCAAAACAAGACGGTATGGTTTTGGACCTCATTCTCGGCCATAAAGGCCCTAAATTGCCTGAAAGTTAACCAAACCTTATATGCAACACTTTCTGACTTTTCCCCACAATAGTCTCGGTAGACGAGTAAAATTGGTTTTAGGCATAGCAGCTAAGTTATCGCCTCTTCAGCTTTTTTGGGGTTACTAGTTGGCTTATAGGAGTCAACCAGTCACCCCACAAGAGCAATAAAAAATGATAAAAATAACAATTTTCGTTTTAGGAATGATAATGTTGACTACCTGCGTCACTGCCATGTTTAGGCAAAAAGTAAAAAAGACGATAGTACCTAAAAAAGCCAACAATACTATTTCGGCGGCTGTTTGGCTTGCGTTGGTCTTCATAATAGTGGTCTTTGCAGTTCCAATGTACGCGTACATTGACTCCACTTTACTCTTCAATAGATGATACAAGGAGTCAATTTGGGCAGAGAGGTTTTACTCTGAGGTAATCATATTACCTAGACATGGTTTTCTTACTTGTCTCCCAAATTCACCTTTCCTCTTAGGCCACACCCAGCAGTCCAATGACCTAGACTGAAAATCTAAATAAAATGGCTCCCCCCAATCCATCTATCATGGACTAGCTTTAACTTGCTTAAACATTATGATCTAAACTCTCATTTCTAAAGTTTTAGCTTTAGCACCGAACAGCAAACAAATAGTTGTCATTTTCCAATCTTTTCAATAAATTGCCTCTCCAAAAATTGAATATGGGAAGTCGAAGATTCGATTTGTAACCAGCTCTGACTGTTTATCAATCAGATTTGGTTGCATTAAGAGATAAAAAGGTTTTGCCTTTCTTGAATGTTGATCGACTTGAGCAACCTGCTTGTTGTCCAGGCCGATTAACATTCCCCAGGAGGGATATAATGATGGCTGCAACAATAATCTTATCCCTTGATTGGGATCTCAAAGAAAGAGGCCGTGTTTATTGGACTCTCTTTTTTATTGGAATATTGCTTTGTTTCATAGGAGGCATTCATCTCCTTTTCGATGAAGTAAGCACAGGCAGGGGATTTTTTGCTGCAAGCGCGACTGTGCTAATCGCCTGTTGTTTACTGCGACTTTACAGTAGCAAAGGTGAAAAGGGGCTAGAGGCACTATTTTGTCGACTCTATTCCTTAGCAATCACTGTCTACTGCTTAGTACCTAACCCCACTTTAAAGGTAAAGGTATGCAAGTTGCTCTTCGAATGGCTGGGTCTACTTGCTCTGTTAAAGTTTCTTTCAGATAGAGGTGCCGCTGAAGTCTTTTGCACATGACCTAGAAAGAGAAGTAGAGAGCTACAAATTTACTTCCAATTTAAACCTTGATAGTAAGAAAAATAAGCTGTTTTAAGAATATATCTAAATATAAGGGCAAACCGATGAAACGTAGATCTTTTCTAAAGCTCTCAACCAGTGCAGTTTGTCTCTCGCTAGTGCCAGTTACTAGCTCTGCAGACGAACCTAGCGAAATAACCAAGGCCCTTAGCATCCAGAATTCAAAAGTTGGCGACTGGGTAGTCACTGCTCTACTAGATGGCTCTCTTGAAATTAGCGCTGATAAATTTGCTAACTTAACAGAGACTGAAGCGACTCAGTTTCTGAAAGATGCGTATAAATCTGATGGACCGGTGCCAACTGGAGTCAATGCTTATGTCTTGCGAAAGGATGATAGGCTTGTCCTAGTTGATGCTGGTGGAGCAGGAGCCTTTCCTAGACTAGGGGCACTCAAAGCCTCACTTGCGGCGATAAATATCTCAGCCAATCAAGTAACTGACGTGTTGCTTACCCACCTTCATCCCGATCACGTTGGTGGCATGTTGCAAGATGGTAAAGCCGTTTTTAACAACGCCAAAGTTCATGTTCATCAAGCTGATATTGATTTTTGGACAGATCAATCCAAAAAGGCAGCTGCTCCGAAATCTGCTCAGGTCTTTTTTGACCTTGCTACTTCAGTGGTTAGTGCCTACAAGTCTAACCTAAAACCCTTTACCTCCGACGTTGAGTTACTGCCAGGTATTAAAACTCGTCATTTACCAGGACACACGCCTGGCCACAGCGGCTATGTAGTAGGTTCAGGAAGTGATCAGCTACTTATTTGGGGTGACATTGTTCACGTCGCAGCCTTTCAATTTCCTAAGCCTACTGCCAGCATTGGCTTCGATGTGGACTCAGCTGCTGCGGTAAAAACTCGGCTTTCACTTTTTGAGGAAGTTGCTACCAATCGCACACGAGTGGCTGGCATGCACCTATCCTTCCCTGGAATTGGCTACGTCGAGAAAGAAGTAAATGGCTATGAATTCAAACCAGCTGACTGGACTTTTTCCTTATAGATAGAAAGAGAAATAGTACTAAGAAGATAGTAAAGAGAGACTTTTGAGGTAAATAACATTCGATAAAAACCTAAAAGTTGAAAGTATAGCGGTCGTGCCCATTGGATACGACCGCTGCTACTTTTAACGACCTCCTTTTCTGCGAACTCTACTTACTTGATGAGGTCCGTTTTTTTGAGGAACAGCAAAAGTTATGCCTTTCTCACCCATACTAACAGTCGAGCCAAATGGAATGGTCCTTACAACTTCCTCACCAGCATGCACCGAAATACCTTCGTCTCCAGCTGAAAAACTTACCGGCTTTGCTAAGCTTGGATGTTCTTGAGGATCTGGATAGTAAGCTGTTCTAACATTAGTTGGAAAAAGTTCCGCTAGTTCACAAGTTGCATCCAAATCAATAGCCGATAAGTTTAAAGCTTCAGATACGGCATGATGAACTGGATCCTCTAAAACACAGTTTCGAAATTTTGCTATAGTCATATAGTGTGAAGTCATTGTTAAGTGTAAATTTCCAACTAAAAAAAAGTTGGTGTGAAAGGTTTACCGCCCACAGACATCTTACAGACGACTCTAGGCGATAAACCGGAAAACCATTCTTCTCAAAAGTCTCAGAGAAAAGCAGGGCACTTTTCATTCAAACTTTCGAGCACTCAAGATCTATAAATTGTAAAAGAGCTGATCAGTCATACTGACAACTTTATAATATAGGTTTCAGGACATCTTTCAATAATTGACTAAATAGCCCCTACCCTGGGATTATACCTTGCTCCAGGATAATACTGCGCTTTAAACGTAAAAACCGGTTTTTCTCATAAAAGGGGCAAAATCGATCTGAAACACCCCTGAGCTGCTCCTAAGCACAATTTATCTATCCAATAGCCTAAAAGAATAGGATCTCTAGTCATTTTCCCTAAGGCCAAAGTCGAATACCCTTCAACGAAAATCAATATCGCTCAAAATCAAATCTCCATGCCTAAGACCTCTCCTGAGATTTTCTAGATTCATAGCCCGCGTCAGCTAGGATAAGCGGAGGAATATCCAAGCTGCAGCAATATTAGTGCCTGTAAACTTTTCATAATCAAAGCCCTTAAAAACTGCTTAAATTAGAAAACTGTTAGACTACTCCGTCATGAAGTTTATAAGTCATTTTTCTCTTGAAAAATTGAAATACTTCCATTAGACCGTCGTCCCTGATTTGTCTCAGATATTATCTGAGACCGATACGATCTCTACAATTTGGCTACAGGTAGTTTTAAAAGAACTCACCCTCCCTTCAGGTCTGTCAAAGTCTTGAGCGGGGTCGAGATTTCCCCTATTTTTTAAATAACAAACAAAAAAGGTTTTTTAATGAAACAAGACAGTAATCATGACGTACCTGAGTTTCACTATTCTGAAGACAAAAAGATTGATTTTAGAAAAATCAGTCAGCGATCAATTAATGAGGATATTTCAAGTCAAACTAGACTTCTGCACTTCGCCTGCATGTTATTTGGTGGAGTTGCCATCGTAGTCTGGCTTGTTAGTTCAGTACTTGGAAGTGTTGCTGAGCTATTTGTAGTCTCAAGTAGTGGAAGCTCCAGCTACAGTTCAGTTTTTGCTGGGCTCTTGCAGTCGGCCTTGCGTTCTTTGCTAGCTCTCGCTGTCGCTATTTTTGTTGGTGGCGCATTCGGTAAGAATTCTCGTCTCGGTGGAAGCCTTCTACATGTACAGGACAATCACCCTGTAATTGTACGAAGGTTTGGACGATATGTGGGAACAATCACTGATCCCGGACTGTCCTACGTTTACCCATGGGAAACTTATGCAATTCAGGATTGTAGAATAGGAGCCTTCCTTGACCCGATTGAAGATGTTGCAAGAACTTTACCCTCAGGCGAGAAAAGATTCGTGATAGCCGACATCACCTTTCAGTATATAGTTTTTGATTCTGTTCGACTTGAGTCTCTCTGTCAGAATGAGGATGAAATTATCAAATCAGAGACATTTTTACTTTTATCAGAGATTATTAACAAAATGATTCAAAGTGAAAAAGAAACTATTGGTGAGGAGTTAAGGCAGGAAGCTATAAAAGGGCTTGATCACAGACTGGAACTTTATGGAATCAGGTTTAGTGAATACGAGAGAAAGCCGGCCATTGTTCTTAATATTGCTCTTTTAACCAGAGAAGAATACGGAGCTACTGCGACTACTCTCACCTGATCTTTACCAGGCCCGCCAGAAAATTTGATCCTGGCGGGCCATTCATTTACTTCGAGAGGTTTTTTATGGTTCTTGGGAAATCTCTATCCTTATCTACTCTACTCTCTGCCCTCGCAATTAGGATTGAGGTCGAAGCTTACAGGATCTAGTGGCAAGCACTTATAATTCCGACTTCTCTATTTTTAGCAATCCATTTTAAGCGAGTGCAGCATTCCAGATTCCGGGCGCTCACCTATACACTGCCTACCTCCACCCTTGATATAAAATTTGAGTGAATGTGAAGTCTCTATATGGGTAGAATTAAAAAATCTGTGTCCAATTCAACAATTAACCCTGCTTAATTGGCTAACTGGGCATGTGATGTCGAATACAAGGTTTCCGTTTTCCACCGAAACGAGTACACCTTTCTTTATTCCTCGGAGGAAAGAAGGGTGTACTCGAGCATTCCTTTTTCAGTGGAGAACAAAATGAATATAAATAGTCTAAAAAACTTCCTGGCCATAGCCGCTGCCAGCACCTTAATTTGGGGCCTGGAGAATAAGCGTCAGTTCTTGATTGACTTCAATCCTGAGCTTATAGGCACTGCTGCAACTTGCTTTTTATGGGGAGCGGTCCTACTAGGAATACCTGCTGCAATTGATGCAAAAATCGGTCGAGATCAAGGAACAAAACGTTTCGGTTTATTGATTTTGATCCTGCAAATCTTCGTTGCCTTCTCGGCTCTGCTCTCAGGTTTTGGTCTGATGTTCCATCAGGTTGCCATGGTAGAGTTGATAGTTGCTCTAGGCGTAATTTCATTGCTTGCATCAAGACTGAATCTACTTCCAGGTTTCAAATGGTTAAACTTATTGTCCCCTAAATACTATAGGCAAGTTTCAAAGGGCGACTACGATGCCACAAACGAAATTATGGTTGGTATAGTCTTCTTGGCCTTTGGTTATGCCTTGTTAAGATTCCCAGGATGGGGAGACTTTCCCTTACTCTTAGGTTCGATAGTATTGGCACTTTCTGCTGGACGAGAGTTTTCTAACCGCCCAGCAGTCTTTCCTGCCGTACTTGCGCTGCTAAACTGTGGTTTTATTGTCTATGGTGTTATTTTTCTGTCTTCACTTTTGTGAAGCAGAATGGTCTGGCAAGAGGTTTCTATCTTCAGAGACCTCTTCCACACTTTATTCACCAGTCAAAAAGATTTTTCTCGACACGCAACCCAAACTAAAATCCGTTAGTGTCTTTCACAAGAACTCCTCAGAGCAAGGTCCTATAATATGTTGGCTCAGCTATCTAGAACGGTAGTCATCCTAAAGCCAATCCAATAGTTTAATCTCTTTAACTCTATTAAAATTAGGTACTTACGAAAGTAAATTTATTATTTCACAGAACCAGCTCTGAGGAGTTTCTGTTGGGCGCCTCACGGGACCGAGAATCGTCGATCCTCGACAACAATATCAGACAGACTGGGCCTGAATTCTGATATTGTCCGAGGAGCTCTGGACCTAAGCCATACTGGAACATTTCGGATCCTCATTCCTCTGATAGAAATATTTCTTGTTCTGTGGTCAGCCTGAATTACAACGGAAGCTCTATCTACGGTGGTATTAATGAAAACATCGTCAGAGGACAATGAGTCTGGATCCCCTGCAGAGGCGGCTAGATGACCATTCATATATTCTATGGCAGAGTTATCAACATTTCTGATTGTTGTATTAACAAATCTGTTGCCAAGTGAACCTCCCTGGCCCTGACCTTGCTCATGTGTGTCAGTAAGAACGATTCCAAAATCAGTCCCTTCAATATGGTTGTTTTCAAATAGATTGGCTCCTGCAGCATCACGAACAGTGATTCCCCAGCACAAACCATCGCACCTAAGAACGCGACTACCTGAAAGCCCTCCATATATTCTGTTGCCACGATAAACATTGTTTCTTACGCCGTCGTGCCTGACCATAATTCCTGATCGCATGCCGACAGCGATATTATTCTCAATAAGATTTCGTTCTCCTTCACCTCTTACGTGAAAACCGTGACCTCCATGATCTAATCCACCTACCCGCTCAATATAGTTATTCCTAAATATGTTGTCGTATGAATTGAACATGTAAAAATAGTAGTCTGTTGCACTATCATGCCCGGTACTATTGTCATCACAGTAAGCTCTATTATTCTCATAGATGCTATCCCGTCCTGAGAGAGTAAATGCTTGAGCTCCAGCATTGACAACTGTGCTGTTGCGGACCAGGAAATTTCTGCCAGGACCAGTCATGAATATTCCATGTCCATGATAGAATTGATTCGGGTCTCCCAGACTTACAGCAACTATATTATCAACCGTATGGTTCGATCCTGAGCCCATAACACCATTTCTAAATCTAGTGACCTGAAAATTTTTGACAGCGACAAATCTTCCTTCGATTCGAATTCCAGTACTGCCGTTTGAGCGTGAGCCACCATCCAGGAGAGGCATAAGATTTGGATTGATACTCGAGGTATGGTCAAATTCGCCGTAAAAAGGAGAGTCTCCGGGAGTGTTGCGGTACCCCTCAAGGATAATAGGTGATCCAGCTGAGCCACTACCTGCCAAAGTCAGCCGTCTGTTACCATAGTTCCCGGCTTTAACATAAATAGTTGTGCCAGGTCGGGCTGAATCAAACGCTCTTTGAATATCTCCCATTGGACTATCCACTGAGCCTCCATTACCTCTTCCTCCAACTTCTACATAAATTGTCCCGCCGCTCCGGGTAATCGTGCCAGCGCCTACGCCCTCTTGCTCTGGACCCCTTGTTGTCCTGGTCGTAGTGCTGATGCTGGTGCCGGTGCTTGGGCTTGGATCAGGTGTCTGAGTTTGTACCGGTTGAGCTGGACTGTCTGCACGATGAGTAAAAGTAAATATCTGAGATTCCAGTTCAAAGTCCTCGCCTCCAATAACTCGATAGAAATACTCTTGCCCGTCCTGCAAATTTGAAAGTGTCTGTCTATGATCAGCATAACGAGAGCTTCTTTCAATTGAGCCTTGTTGATCCAGATTGTCCCCAGAAGTGCCAAAAGCAATAACAGCTGGACCTCTTTCCGGAAGGGAAAAAGAAATTCTGGCGGAGGTTTGGTTAGAATCGCTGACACTAGGTTCTCCGCGCAAAGTCAGAGTAGGAGATGATTCCGGCTCTTCATAAAGAGCCGCTGCAGTACTTCCGTCAGCTCCAGGGTGAGTAAAAAAGTAGGTGTCAGACGAAAGTTCAAAATCATCTCCAGCTATTACCTGAAAGTAGTATGTTTGTCCTCTGACAAGATTGGAGAGGATTTGATTATGTCGGGCAAAGCGAGAGTTTCTTTCTACCGAGCCTTGCAGATCAAGATCGTCAGGAGTTGTTCCGATAGCCACGTATGCTGGGCCTGCCTCAGGTAACTCAAAAAGGATACTTGCCTGAGTTTCCATGAAAGAGTGAAGATTAGGTCGAAATAGAATCTCGGCAGAGCCCTGAGATTGAGCACTGGAGATGCTTGAAATAAAGAGGATTGAAAAAAGAAATGAAAGATAGTTTTTGAAGGAGAATGGAGACATAAAACCTCAGCTAAAAGTAAACCTATTTGCAAGCTTTTAGTAGCTCAAGAACTATTGTGCAGTTTAGATGAAAAAAGGTGTAAAAAAGTTACAGCAAGCTTCTTGAGTTCCGAGTTCCTGTCGCCCCCCTACTCCGTCACACGGACCAGTTGCTAGTCAGAGGGATAAGGTTCGCAATATTTCAGGTAGTTAGCCGAATAATTTCAGACCTATTCAGTAGATTACATCTGGAAAAGTAGAGGGGTGACAAGTCTAGACGGGTCAGCTTTCTTAGTTCTTCTTTTCAACAATCTCCGATTCAGAAACAACTGTATAGTATTCAAGTGGGGCTCCAAAGCCACAACTAATGGACTCTAACTCTAGCCAACACCTATCCCTGAAAGTTTTCTCACAACAAGTCTGGACGGTTAACACAATTTTTTTACAATTCTAGCATAATTTTAATACCAAAACCTAAAGATCTTCTCCTAATCACCCGAAGATAAGGAAAGAAAAGGTTTAACCGCTATACCCTCACTATCTCTGATTTTTATTGTAAATCGCTGTGGAGTAGAGCCAGTTCAAGTAAATTTTAGAAAGTTAACAATTTTTTTAGTTTAGGCATTGTGAAATCAGAACTAGTAAGTACAGACCAGATCCATAAGGTAGACCCTGAGCGTGGTGCCACCATCGTAGAGTTTGCTCTATCAATTGGACTCTTCTTAATACTTTTAAGTTTTGCGCTTGAGGGAGGAATAGCAATGTGGCGCTATTCGATGCTGACTGATAGCCTTAATCTGGTAGCAGTAGATCGTGCAATTCATCTGGAAAAAGCCGAAGGTTTAGGACAAACGGCAGCTGGCTGCGGCACCTGCGGGCAACTCCAGTTATGTGCCGAGAATACTCTTAACTCATATTTTCAGAACTCGATGGCACAATCCATACCCGTTAGCGTTACCATAGCCGATCCTCAACCCTTCGTCACGGCAGCTGCAAACATGATCACACTCAATGCAAGCTGGGAAACTCCTTGTTTTTTCTGTTCTCTTCTCGGCTGGAATAATTTTCAAATAACAGCCGCATCTACAGTTTCAATAGAGCAAAGCCAGAATATCGCCTGGCAAAGATGTCCAAATGAGTATGCCCTGCCCTGATAAGTTTACGTTTACATAACTGTAGGGGCTCTTACATATAAGTAATAGGAATAAACAGTATTTTTCAAAAAAAAACAAAAATTTTATACATACGCTTACAGTTTTAGATTACTATACAAAAGGATTTAGCGGTTTTATGTCAGTTTTTTTCAACAATGTTTTTTTTATATTCAAAAGGCAGCTATCAGCTACCAGCCTTCTCTCGTTCTCCAATTCTACCTCCGGTAACATTGATTCTTTAAAGACATCAGTAATAAATCATCCTCTCGATGAGCGCGGAGTGAGCATGATAGAGCTGGCAATTTCACTTCCACTTATCATGATTTTAATTACAGGAATTATTGATTATGGATATGGAATGCAAACCTTAAACAATATTTCTGCCGCTACACGGGCTGGTGTTCGCGCTGGATCAAAAGCATCTGAATTGACGTCAGACATCAACTTAAATCGAAATCCTGCCAGGGCTTGTGGAATCAATAATGGTCACACACCCCTTACTTGCAATCCCTCGATGATTGCCCCACCAACCAATCCACAACAAGAAACAATTGCAGATGCTGTAATGAGAGCAACCTGCTCTTATCTTGATCAATGGAACCTGGAAGATTTCGTAGTCAGAATGAGACTAGAAGAAATACCTGGCACCGAGAGAGCATATGATATCGCTTTCACTGGCAACGACCCAACTGCGGTAACTCTCAATGCCTTAAAAAAATTAACTGTCGAAGTTCTCAAAGATCCAAATCAGTCCGATGCAGGCCTTTGCATTGTCTGTATCGACTCATTTGTTCCTGCTCTTCGTTGGGAGAACATTCGGGCTAAAAACACAACAGTCATGCCTGGAGATTGCATCTAAAATCTCATTTCAGAAAAAATACAATCAAAGATTTAACAATTATAGAAAGCTTTAATTATGCAAAACTTCAGAACTAAACAAATAAGACCTGATCTGGCAAAGGACTCAAGAGGAGCAATTGTTCCTCTCCTCGCACTGGCTCTGATAACAATAATAGGGGCAGCTGCTCTTTCAGTAGACCAGGGTCGCTCCTTGATGACACACAGAGAAGTAGAAAATTTATCTGACTCCCTTGCCCTTAGCTCTGTCATTGGACTCGATGGAACGGTTGAGGGAATTGGGCGTACTACAACCCTCTTCGACGCTGCAATTAGGTCAGGTGCAAGCGGAGCAGATGGGCAGATAATACACACTGGAGATTTTAATGTCTCCTCAAGCGATGGCACCACCTATAGCAGTGGTGACGTAACAATTAGAAAAGAAATTGGGTTTTACGGCTACACTGCTGGCCCAGACCAGCCTGGCGTATTCACTGTTTTCAGCTCAGCTGGAACCGGCATGAATAGCAATTCATTTGAACTTCCTGAATATTTTGTTGCCAACGCAGTAAGAGTGACTGTAGAAGTTCGAGATATTTCAAACCCATTTCGCCAAACTCTTCAAAACATGCTTGGGATCGGTGCCAATAATACCAGCTCAACAGTGCTGGGCCGAGCTATTGCACTTAGAGATCACAATCTTGAAGTACCAGTAGCTCCAATCGCAATTCCAGCCTGCGAGTTTTTTCAAAATCACGATCCATTAGATCCGGTGCGATATTCAGAGGGCGGTGCAATTGGTTTAACGGTAGATCCCGATGCCTTGAACGGCACAAGCAGTGGACCTCCCCCAATAAGCGACCCTTCAGTTCTAACTACAAACCGTTACTTTGAGAATATGACAACTCTTAAAGATCAGCTTGAAAGTCAGTGTGGTAGGGAGATTGTTGCAAGAGAGCCTGAGCCAAATAAAAGAGGCTATGACGTCGCTGACCTGGGAGGTCAACAGAGAATGGACGGTATTCTGCGAGCAGAATCCTACCCAAGACCTCCTATCGCTAACTTTAACGGAGCACCAAATGAGTGTTACCGAGAAAGAAACGATGGATCAAATGTACGAGGCTGGCAGCCAAACTGTAAGGCTAGTCCAATAGGAGCGATACTCGGAGTTCCTGCTGGGGGCAATCCTCTCTTCACTACAACCCCCCGCGCACAGGTGAGTGATTTAATTACAGCTATAACCAATAGTCGCAACTCAGGAACCAGTGGAGTAAGGGCTAAAATTGGCACTCGATTTAAACCAATTGATGGCTCAAGTTATCTCGGGAATTCCAGCCTCCAAAACGCTTTGATAACAGCGATCAACAGTGGTGTCTCTACTCGCCATGGCGCTGAATTCAATAACAGACTTGCAACTATTGGATCCGAATTTTACAGAAACGGCCAGCCTGACTTGAACTTTCCATTCAGAAAAAATCTCTGGGTAGGCCATGGAGACTTCATCGATCCCTGGGGAGAAATGAGACTTCCTTTTGTTGGAATTGATCCCTTTGGAGGGACAGGAGAAGAAATGACTCTATCCCTTCTGATGGCCAGTGCCCATGACCATCAAGCAAATCTTGCCTCGACAGGCCTGTTGGCTCCCGGGGGCAGCTCGCTGACCAGTCACCCCGATACCGGCACAACTCCAGATGATACAACCACAGTTAATACCCAACGTTACGTTAACCCAATGTGCCATACCCCGGGTGTCGGTGGAACCAAGTATGACACTTCAGAAGCACCTGTCTGGCCAGCCTATGCGATGCTGATTGCTCCAAGCAATAGCAATGGCCTGGGATACTGTGATTTTGGTGCTTCTATCAATGACGCCTCTACCGACAATACAATTCCAACCTCTACTACTGCACCAATAGTTGTAGGATTTCTAAAAATAAATCTATTTGATTTCAGAATTAACGATTATTCGGACCCGTCGAGTACCCAGTGGTTGCCTGCTTCAGATCTTTCAGACGGCATAGCTGACAGAAACGACTGGGCTCTGGATATTTACTCTTCTCTGCCAGACTTTGCTTCCCTGCTATATTCCCAGCAGGCTCAAGGCCAAAACACTCTGGACTGCTCTTTGGTTCAAGGGAACGCCTGTAGTGTATGCAACAGCGGAGGGCCAGTTCCCTGTCCCCCTAGCACTACTACTGCATGTACTGACCTCAATGCTAATCCCCCCGACTGTAGTAATAATTCCCAAGGTAACGCTGAGCCTAGCCCCTTCCAGGCAGGCGCTAGTGGTATTGCGCCTTGGATAGATGATTGTTTTGGAAACACTGCAGACGCATTAAGACAGTTAGCAGCAGATTTTGCCGACAATCAAGCCCTCCACTGTGGCGAAGTTTGTGGTGGAGTATACATGCCCAACTCGGTAATCCAGGACATGTGGGCCAACCAGGACAATTTTTATGTTCAAATGATGCAAAACGCGGATGGAAGTTTTAACCAAACAGGATATCAGGAGTTCGTTGTTAATCAGCATTCCGACTCAGGTGACTACAGCTGGGTTGGTTTTGATACTGATTGCATGACTAGCATGATCAATGGCAGTTTTGATGGTCTTGGCTGTATCAATGGTCACGCCGAAACCCCCACTCCGCCAAGAGGGTCATACTCATGCGATGATGTTTGTCTAACGGCAGTAGCTTATCAAGAATACTGCTTTAGCGCTGGAATCTTTCGTAACACAGATTTTTGTATTAACTGGCCAACGAATGCAACTGATGATTGTATGGTTCAGTGCCAGGGTGGGCAAAGTGGAAACAACTCACTTGCCGCCAGAAGTGGTCAATACAGTGACGTTTTAAATCAACTCAACGCTCTGGACTACGCTGACCAGCAGGGACAGGCTTACGCCACTCTTCCCTTCGACCCTGATTCAAATGGAGCAGACGACGTACTCCAAACCTACGAGGACCTTGAATCAAATCATGGTGCGACTCAGGTTTGTCTTCCAAGATTATATAATGACGCTAATGATATTGACACAGCCGCTGCCTGGGAGATTCCTACTCCAAGACAAGCTGGCTCAGGCTGCAGTGGGGTCAGACTTAGAATGAGCTGTGAAATGAACTCTTTGTCATTTGGACAGCCATTTGATCAGTTAAAACCGGCAATTGTTGGAAAATAATCTAACTATATAATAATGTTAGCTATATTTTCTCAATATTAAAGTAGAAGTGTTAACACTTTTCCCAACATATGACATAATATTCCCAGATCGACGATTAATAGTTTCGAACTGTCCTCTGTTTTTGCGAACAGCTTGAGTAAAAATCCAGGCAGTTTTAAAAACACTACTCTCGCAAATTTGCCGCTGTATCTGCAATTTCAAATTCGAGACTAGCCGCTCTTTAAATATCCCTAGCTGAGAAGTATAAAAATTTCAGGACAGCTTTCAGTCTTCCTCTAACTGAAAGCTTGCCTGTTTGTGATTAAATTTTGGAGTAGTTCTCCAATTTAATAAGGTTTTTGCGATACCCCGAACAGCTCATCCTGAGCTGAACACTAAAAGAGGAAATCTCATGAAATTGAGAAACTTAGTTACAGCTCCTACGGCTGTTTTATTTGCTCTATCTCTTGTCGCTTGCGGCGGTGGTAGTAACTCTAACCCTGAGCCGGATTTAAACCCGAATTCCGGACCAGATTCTAACCTTGACCCTGAACCGGATTTAAACCCGCTGCCCGGGCCAACAGTTGAACCGGAACCGGATTTAAACCCGGTATCTGAGCCAACAGTTGAACCTGGACCAGTTGTAAACCCTGGGGGGTTTAACTTCGGTGAGAAAGAATTTATTGCTTATCTAACCGATAACCCTGACGGCGGTGGCTCAGTAATGGTCTTTGCAAATGACGACCCTCTTAGCGCAAATTCAATCGCCGAATTCCGTGCTTTTGAATCCGGAGAATTGGTAAACATAGATCCCACAGGAGGTGTCAGCTTCCTTAACGTTTCTGTATTTGCTGGTTCACGGTTTGCTCCCGCAGTTGTCAGCGAATTCGCTGCTCCCGTTGGACTTCCTATTCAGATAGTCGGAACTCCTCTGGCATTGCTCGGAGAAGGTTCCTTGATTTTTCTGGAGGATATCTACAACGCCGTAGGTGGTGGAATTCCTGGTGTCCCTTCACTTGAACGAGGTCAGGTGCTGATCAATGATATAGCCCTCAACGGTAATATCTTTGCCAGCTTCAACGGTGCTCAAGGACTTGCAATCCTGGAAGATGGACAGTATCGCTTCCTTGGGTTCTCAGAAGACCTACCAAGTGGAGTATCCCTGGTTAACAATATTGCCCGTGGAGACCTCAGTAGTGATGGACTGACTTTTACATTCGCCACAGCTGGCCTTGGACCAGAAAGTCTGGAAAGAGCACTTGTCAGGATGAATATAGAGACTGGTGAATTTACTGAGCTGGAAGTCACCGAGAACAGGTTGGAATCGTTTGTCAGTGGCGTAGATCAATTTGGTGGAGTCTGGAGTCTATATCGAGATATTCCGGAATTAAGCCCTGCGCTTACAAAAGTTATTGATCCTGAAGGAACGATTACTATTCTTGAAGGTCGAACTCATACTTCGATGAACCGAAACTTCGAGATGACCGAAAAAGGCTGGATTACCACAGACTTGTCAGGAAACAATCCTGTCTTAACGTCTTTTCCAAGCGTAAGCACACGCTCTACGGAACTACCAGAAGATACTGTTCTGGCTAACTGTCCGATTGATTCTGATAGTTGTGAGATTGTGTTAGTAGACCCAAATTCAAATGTCGAAACCATAGTCTTTAACCACGGTCTTTGAATTATAATACAGTTAATAACAAACTACCCAGGATGCAGATGAGTTCTCATCCTGGATGTTTGTATTACTGTCTTATCTGATGTTTTTATGAAGGTTATAAAAAATCACAGACAAGGCAGCTTTTTTTCTCAAATAAATAAAACCTACTCAAAACAACAATTTCCAGTAAGGTTTTTTCTTGCAGTTATCTACTATAACGCTTTTTAATCTTTTCTCTTTCTCGCTTATCTCTAGCCTCTTTCCACTTTTTAAATCTCTCTTTTTCATTCAAAAACTTTTTAGGCTGACTTGATTGATCATTCCGTTCAACAGAAGATTGCAGCAGCTCCTTCTTTTTAATTGCCGGTGATGAATCAAGAACAGGCTGCTCAAGAGTAAATCGCTTCCAACTAACCAGTTTTCGCCCCTCTTTAGCATTACTATCAAGTAACAAGGCTTGGCTCTGCTGCTTAAGCTTGACCCTCTTTTTATAGTTAGTGAGCATTTCCGACCTAGAGAAATTCGCTTTTTTTGACATAGCCGCTTCACAAAATGGAAAATCACAGGTCGAAAATTTCCCTTTGCGAAATTCACGACTACAGAGAAAATCAATCGCAGTATCCACCTCTAGTTTGTGCTCTATTGACAGCTCTGAATACTTTCCAAACACCGAAAATCTGCTTTTAAACAACCCCAGAGATCCAGAACAGTCTGTAGCGGCTTTCAGCCAGGCAAAATTCTCATCCTCTGCTTCAACCAGAGCTGGTTCTAGCAGGCTTGACTCAACCAGCGCTCTCTTTTTATTAAGTTGGTCTTTCTTAACTTTATGCCGAAGCCTCTCCATTTCAGAATGCTGATCCCTGACTGGCACAGAGCTATCAGAAGATTTTAATCTCTCTTCTTCAGAGAAACCATAGCCATCGATAAAAT
>CAZECN010000027.1:0-35807 GCA_964510575.1 uncultured Bdellovibrionales bacterium
GTTCAAAAGCCTGCCCAATATTTAGGTGGTGAGCATAACTCTGTTTTAAAAGACCCAGCAGAAGTTGATGTTAGATTTGCTTTGGCTTTTCCTGATCTCTACGAAGTTGGAATGAGTCACGTTGGTATTCAACTTCTCTACGAAATTATAAACTCCAACCCAAAGTTTTGGGCAGAGCGTGCCTTCATGCCTATGGCCGACATGGAAGCCTTACTGCGAGATAAAAATCAGTCGCTAACTTCGCTGGAATCAAAGACTCCCCTTGGCGACTTCGACTTCATTGGTTTTAGTTTGCAGTATGAGCTTTGCTCAACCAACCTTCTAAATATGCTAGACCTCTCAGGAGTTCCTCTTTGGCAACGAGAGCGAGACCTAAATGACCCTATTATTATAGGCGGCGGACCTTACACTTATCATCCAGAACCAGTTTCAGATTTTTTCGATCTGTTTTTCCTTGGAGATGCAGAAGAGGCAATTGAAGAGATTTTAAAGATCAAATCTAGCTGGAATAAGAAATCTAGAGAGGAGTTGTCAAAACTTTCGAGACAGGAGCTTTTGCTGGAGTTTTCCAAAGTTGAGGGTATCTATGTTCCCTCTCTTTACGAAGAAACTTTCGACTCTGAACAAAAATTCACGGGGTTTAAAGCTTTAGAAGGAGCTCCCGAAACTGTCACTCGCCGGCTACTTGCTACGATGGAAGGAGCTCCCTATTTAAAGAAGCCAATCGTCCCCAACATTGAAACGGTTCACAACAGGCTTAGCGTTGAGGTAATGAGGGGCTGTGTCCGGGGTTGTAGATTCTGCCAAGCTGGTTATCTTTACCGACCTCAAAGAGAAAGATCCCCAGAAGAAATAGTAGAAATCATTGGAGAGGCTCTTCCTGAAAGTGGTTATGAAGAGTTAAGTTTACTTAGCCTAAGCACTGCAGACTACTGCTCTGTTGTACCTCTGCTAAAAAACTTAATGGACACATATGCTAAGGACGACAAGCTAGCCATATCCTTTCCCTCGACTAGAGTGGATTCCCTAACGCCGGAAGTGCTGGAACAAGTTCAACGAGTTCGAAGAACTGGATTCACCATTGCTCCTGAGGGTGGAACCCAGCGCATGCGAGACGTTATCAACAAAGGTGTTAGTGATGACCAAATCATTGAAACCTGCACTAACGTTTTCAAAATGGGTTGGAGCGGGATTAAACTTTATTTCATGCTGGGACTTCCTACTGAAACGGACGAAGACTTAGAAGGCATCATCAACATAGCCGATAGACTAAAAAAACTACCTGAGGCACATAAGAAAGACATTACAGTTAGTGTCTCAACTCATGTCCCTAAACCCCATACTCCCTTTCAATGGGCTCAACAAATTTCAGCTGAAGAGACTATTCGCAAACAAAGGCTTTTAGCCCAAGGTTTGAAAAAAGTTGGCGTCAATTTTCGCTACCACAATGCATTTGCAAGTTTTCTTGAAGGAGTGTTTTGTCGAGGAGACCGTCAATTGGCCAAAGCTATTCACAGAGCCTGGGAACTAGGCTGTCGCCTCGATGCCTGGTGCGACCAACTAGAGCCCGAAATTTGGATGCAGGCCTTCAGTGATTGTGGAATCAATCCTCATCGCTACCTTCATGAGCTTGATCCAGAAGACCCAACGCCCTGGGATCATCTTAGCTGCGGCATTCCTAAAAGCTACTTCCTTAAGGAATGGAAACGCTCGATTAGAGACCGGGTTACCCCAGATTGCTTAACTCAAAGCTGTTCTATCTGTGGGGCCTGCGATTATGACCAAAATCGCAATGTTCTCTGGCCCAGAACGGATCAGCCTAAGACTGAATTCGACTTCAGCCCAGTGGAAAGAGATGATGATGAGCTAAACACTGCAATCGCTCACTCTAGATTTAGATTGAGCTACTCTAAAAGTGGGCGCTTTGCTCTGATTGGTCATCTAGAGCTAGCTCATGTTTTTCACCGAGCCACCCGTAGGGCGGGAATACCTCTGGCTTACTCTAGAGGTTTTCACCCTCATCCAAAGTTAGTCTTCGGGCCACCTTTACAATTGGGGATAGAAAGTGAAGAAGAATACCTAGACGCCTCTCTAAGTGCAGACTTTGAACCAGACCTTCTCAAGGAATTTCTTAACCAAGAACTTCCTGATGGTCTTGAGATCCTATCAGTCAAAGAACTAAAATCTAAAGAGTCTTTGGGAGCTTCAATTGCAGCCTATGACTACAAGGTAGAATGGATTCAAGAGCCGGAACAGCTTTTTAAAGATCCTGTAGAATCTCAGTCAAAGTTATTGGAAGAGATTTATCAACTGGAGATTATACGGGCTGCCAAAGCTCCAAAAAAACCAAAACGTGGAAGAAGATTTAAAAAGCCCAAAGACAAGCTATTCCGAGTTGCGGAAGAAGTAAGTGAAATCGAGTTTAATGATTCTGAGGAGTCAAATACTCCAGGGTTCAATTTTAGGCTAAGACTTAATCAAGACTCTGCAAACCTTAGGGCTACAGAGTTTATCTCCAAGGTCTCTGGTCTTGAAATCTCTGGTTATAGGTTAGTTAAAACTGCAACTGTCTTTAGTGAGCAAGTCAGTCCTTTAGAAAATGAAAGGCCAAAACTCTTGGTTAATGGCTAATCTGACCTACTGAACGAAAAATAAGTGTTTTGGCGGTTCTTATTCTGAGTCGAAGACTTTTCTAAGCTTCACCGCATAGTGCAGTCCTGTGGTCACTGAGAAGAAGAGGGAAATCCAGAGAAATACCATACCCGACCAGTGAAAATCCACCACTACTCCAAATACTGAGTATCGTCCAGAAATCAACAAGCAAATAATAGCCACCATCATCCAAGCAGTTTTATGCTTAGCAAAACGACTGGCTTCAACAATATTTCCCTTAACTGCGGCAAGTGAACGCAATCCAGTCACCAACATATCTCTGGCCAGAAGAGCTACCACTATCCAAGCAGGTATAGCTCGCTCGGAACCGGCCCCTGTCAGCATAACAAGAGCTGCCATTGTTAGAATTTTATCCGCTAGAGGATCTAGTAGTTTTCCGACAATACTCTCTGCATGATAAAGCCGAGCCAAGTAGCCATCCAGCCAATCTGTCAATGAAGCTGCAATAAATATTCCTGTAGCCCACAACCCGCCGTTCGGAGTTGGATCAATAAGCAACCAGACAAAGAAAGGTACAGCGAGCAGCCTCATTCCAGTAAGAAGATTCGGGCTCTGCTTGGCCAACTTACGCTTCCAGTCGACTACCTCCTGACTCATCGACTAAACACCCTCCTGCTTGTGGTATTTTTTGAAAGCCTCTGTCACTCTTTTTACGTAGTTTCTAGTTTCTTTATACGGCGGAACACCGCCTGCACGATCCACAGCTCCCTCACCAGCATTATAAGCAGCTAGCATATACTTTAAGTTACCCTTGTAGCGCTTTGAAAGCCAAACCAAATATTTAATGCCACCAGATAGGTTATCTTCCGGATCAACTCTGTTTTTCACACCAAAGCGTTTTGCGGTAGCAGGCATGAGTTGCATTAAACCGACTGCTCCTTTCGGAGAAACCGCACTAGCATTGAATGCCGACTCAATATGAACCACTGCCTTGACCAAAGCAGGGTTAATTCTATGCTCTTCGGCTTTCTTTTTAATTAATTGATCGTATTTACTTTTTCTTGCTCTAAAGCTCCAGCCTCTCCTTTTTCCCTTGGAGGAATTTTTGGAGTATCGAGGATGGTCTGACTTAAGAGTTTCATACTTAACTCCTCTTGGCCTTCTTGAGGTAAAAGTAATTACCCCTTTGCTGTC
Organism: uncultured Bdellovibrionales bacterium; assembly: GCA_964510575.1. Lineage (GTDB taxonomy): Bacteria > Bdellovibrionota_C > UBA2361 > SZUA-149 > CALKYB01 > CALKYB01. Next base: position 3,808 of record CAZECN010000027.1, read on the forward strand.
CTTAATCATGTAAAGACGATCTGCACTAGCTTGCTCAGGAGCCAAGCTAATAAATACCAATACTGGAAGTAAAATTAATACTCTCATTCTCTTAATAAGTTGCCAGCATCGGTCGGTCGTTAGGGTAGCCCAGATAGGCTCCAGGATGATAACAAAACTCAGCTTCCGCACAAGCCAGTCTCATGCCAGCCAGTTCCACTCAGAGACTACTCACTGCTAACTAATCTATCCACCAACAAGGCCCCAACAGCGTCACCCCAGACGTTCACTGCTGTACGAAGCATATCTACAATTCTATCCACACCAATTATTAGACCTATTCCTGCAGCAGGAATCAGTGTTGCTCCAGGGACAGAGGCTAGGCTTTGATTCACCGCTTCAAGCACAATAATCATTGTAACCAGACCCGCACTGGGTATACCCGCTGCCCCTACTGCTGCGAGTGTGGCTGTGATAGCTACAATCAAAATTTGGCCAGTCCCTAGTTCCACTCCAAAGGCTTGAGCAATGAACACCACCGCCACAGCTTCATAGAGAGCGGTGCCATCCATATTAAGGTTTGCCCCAAGAGGAAGAACTAAACCAGCAGTCTTATGACTAACACCTGCGTTCTCGGTCACACACTCAATAGTGGCAGGTAGTGTAGCTATCGAAGAATCAGTTCCAATTGCTGTAAATAAAGCGGGCTTTAACTTCCAGAGATAGTCAAAGGGATTAACTCTAGTCATTAAAAATAAAATAAGAGGAAGAGTGATAAAAGCATGAACAGCTAGTCCAGAAATCACTGTCAGCATGTACACGCCTATTGCTTCAGTAAAAACTTGAAGCCCAATTCTGGCAATCGACCATGCAAGCAAACAAAAGACCCCAATAGGGGCTAGGACCAACACCAACTCCACCATCTTCATCAGAACATGGTAACAACTCTCAAAGAAGCTAAATACAGGCTTCCCCTTCTCCCCTACCATTGTAAGCGTGACTGCAAAAAAACAGCAAAATGTTATCAGCGAAAGTGTTTTTCCCTCAGCCAAAGCCTTGAAAACATTTTCAGGAATCATTAAGCCAACCAGATTTTGAAACACCCCTGTAATTCCACCGGCGGCACTGCTTTCGGTTTTAGACATCATCTCTTTTGACATGCCAGCCATGGATTCTAAATCCCCCGTCTGAAACCAAGAGCCTGGTTCTATTAAAACCACCGCGGCTATTCCAGTCAGCACAGCTATGAACATGGTAAGTAAGTAGTAAGCGACAGTCCAACCACCCATTCGCCCCAATTGCCTGAAATCCCCTACTCCGGCAATCGCCAAAATCACACTAGAGGCGATCAATGGAGCAATCAGCATTTTCAGTAATCCGATAAAAATAGTGAAGCCAAAGAAGCCTGTTATCTCTAAAAACTTTGAGTTGCTGTGTAGCTTTTCAGCTTGCCCCACGGACCAGTTAGGATCGTAAAAAAAGGCTCCAACAACAACTCCAAACAAAATTCCTAGCAGGATCCCCAGACCAGATTTCATGTTCTAAAGACCCTCTTTCTGCAGCAAAATTTCAGCCACTGGTTCATTTTTAGAGAGAAAAAGATTTTCGAACTCACTTCTAATTTCTTCTTCAGGTTTTCTATCCTGATAAATATCAGCACTATGTCTTATTACCTTGAATACGCTCTGTGATTGCAGCTCTTTTAAAGCCCACTGATAGTAGTCTCGATGATCCGTTTTAAAACAAAAGAAACCTCCCTCTTTAATCAGGGGAGCCAAACGTTTAAGGTTATCGCCACTAAAGAATCGATTTTTCCAATGTCGTGGTTTAGGCCATGGGTCAGGAAAAAGTAAGTAAATCCCATCCAAGCTGTTTTCAGGAACAACGGGTAAAACATCCTGCACATCAGCTCTAGCGACAAAAACTTGATCGACTCCTCTCTCGGTTGCTTTTTCAATAGTTCGAACCGCCCTTTTAAATCTTCTTTCAATTCCAATCCAGCTAGCACTAGGCTCGCGGCGGGCTCTCTCAATCAAGTGAGCACCAGAGCCAGATCCAATTTCAAGATAAACTGTTTGCTGAGAAAACAATGATTGAAATATGTCCGACTTCAAAGGCCGACCAAAAGTGTGAGTATCAAACAAACGACCATTATAGTCGTTAATTTTCAATCGATAAGGGTTTACCTCCTTATCACCAACAATTTGCCGCTCACTCTCCATAATTTTAGCTTAGATTCGGTAAGAAAATTTTTCAAATTTTCGCCGATTAATTAACTATCTAAAATTATCTACCTTGATTTAGACCGAAAACTAGCTTCTAAATTTCCCTAAAGATTCTAAAAAACTTGTGTCCTTTCGTAGTACCCAACCATCTAAATTAACAGTGCTATTTTCTATGCTGGCCATGAGGGCGGCTAAGTAGATGGCCAAGTAGCTATAATTATTAAAATTCTTGTATTAGTTAATCTAGAGTGGTAACTCCTTGAGAAGACTAAATTAATACCGGCTTTGTTTAAAAGGTTTGAAAAATGTCAGAATCTAAATCGTGCCTAACTAAAGCAGATCTCGTTGACTCTATTTACGATAACTTACCCTTCGACAAACAGAAGGCTACTCAAATCGTAGAAGATTGGATTGAGTTGTTAAAAGAAGGCTTAATGAGAGACAAAAAAGTCATGATTTCTGGCTTCGGAGTATTCGAAGTTAAGAGCAAGCATGCTCGTCCAGGGAGAAATCCTCAAACTGGTGACAGAATTACTTTGGGTGCGAGAAACGTGGTAAAATTCAAGCCTAGCCAAATTCTAAAACGTCAGCTTAACGATGGAGTCGCCAAAGGCGCCCCTCAGGAAGAGCAAAGCCCAGTTTAAAGACCATAGTAATCTAAGTTGACCATATGCCTGGTGCTAAGGGCATTTCTTTGGTCTACTTTGTAAACTTAGGACTAAATCGAATAAACCTCCTTAGAGAGGTTTTTCTTATCGTTTTTTTTAATGGCAATATTATCTGGAAAATCTGAGGTTGCAGAAGCTAATAACGCTCCTTCCAATGCAATCGACTTGGAGGGTCTCGGCCCTCGTGAAAGAATTTTAGTTGCCTCTCTCAAGCTCTTTGTTGAAAAAGGTTATTTCAACACCAACGTTCCAGATATCAGTAAACTTTCTAAGTGCAGTGTCGGTTCTATATATCACCACTTCTTGAATAAAGAAGAAATTGCCAGCTCTTTGTATCTAGAGGGCATTTCTATGTTTAGGGCAGCTCTTTCGAAAGCTGTAACTCCTGAGATGAATGCCGAGCAAACCATTAGCTCATTAGTCACTACCTTTCTTGAATTTTCCGAGGCTAGACCCCTTTACTCCAGATATATTTGGCTAGCTAGACACGATGAGTTTCTAAATCAAGGACTAACCAGACCCACAATGGTTGGTTTTGATGAGCTAGGGAGAAAGCTAACCAAGACCTTCAAAAAAGCAATCAGGAATGAAGAAGTAGTGAACAGAAGCGCCGAGGTTATTTGGAGCATCGTTTTCGGCATTCCTCTAAGCTTTGTTACCGACTGGCTCGATGGATACACCAGAAATACTCCTAGCCAGGCTGCCCCAGAGCTTGCTAAAGCGGCCGTTGCCGCTCTTAAAAAGTCCTAGTATTTCCAATAGATAACCACCCCGTCTTTATAATTCAGCCAGCTTCAATTACCTAGTAATTTTATATGAAGCAGTTCTGTCTGATAAGCCGATTAGGGGGTATGGAGCATAACAAAATATAGTTTGTTCTTTAAATATCAGCTAGTTAGAGGTCAAAAGCTCCCAGACGTGACAAAAGACTCTCTTCCTAGTAATTTAAGGCGGAATTAAGAAAGGAACTGGAAATGAACACAAGTCTAACAGCAGTAAAAAAAGAAATCCCTAAATTCAATTCCAAAGTAGAATTGAACAGACTTTGCAGACAAGTTGGGAAGGCTCTAGGTCAGGACATGAATCCTGAAGATTTTACGTTTTTCCAGCCTGGCGAAAAAGTTCTTCTTAATCCTGCGAAGATTAGAGAACTCAAAGAATCTAAGAACGGAACAAGAGTTGTTTGGAATACTCTTAACATGAGCAGACAAGCTATCAATGCCTACCTTAGGGCTGGCCTTGAGACCCCTGGAGTTCAAGTAAGGCAAGTTGCTGATGTTAAGACTGCCAACGGCCTTGTTGCAAATAGAGCGATTGAAGTTCGCCTAACAGACCTTAACGCAGACTTGGTTCCTTTCTACGCAAAAGTTCAAAAGATCTTGGACAGTGCTCCAAGAAGAGACCAATAGTCTTACCTACTAGTCTTCACTGCGAGAAGAAATATTCTCTCGGACCCAACTAACTATATCCTTAGTGGATGCACCCGGAGTAAAAAGTTCTGCTACTCCTTCCTTTTTTAAGTCACTTATGTCGTCAGCAGGAATTATCCCGCCTCCGAAAACTACAATATCACCAGCTCCTTGGTCGTTAAGAAGATTCAGCACTTTAGGAAACAAGGTCATATGAGCCCCAGAAAGAATACTTAATCCAATCCCATCAACATCTTCCTGGACAGCACTAGTTACAATATTCTCTGGAGTTTTATGTAGACCTGTATAGATAATCTCCATACCTGCATCTCTCAACGCACGAGCAATGATTTTAGCTCCTCGATCATGTCCGTCTAGGCCTGCCTTAGCCACCATGATTCTGAGTCTTTTTTGATTTGAGGGTCGAGACATTAAAATTATCGCTGAAATTACTTTTATTTGTTTATCGACAAATATAGAGGGACACTAAAATCATCATAGCATCCGCCTCAACATGCCCGCAGGTAATAAAATATACCTAGATAAAGCCAGGATCTGAGTAGGTGCCGAATACTTCTCGGAAACAGTCCGAAACCTCTCCTACCGTAACGCCAACATCTACTGCATCAACTAGGACATCCATTACGTTTAGCTGCTCAGAGCAGCTTTTCCTAAGTTTAGTCAGAGATTCTTCAACGAGTTTCTGGTCCCTTTTTTCTTTAAAACTCTTAAGTCTCGCTTTCTGATCGTCTTCAATAGCTTTACCGATTTTAAGGGTAGGAATCGCTACTTCTTCATCACTGCCATAGCAATTAACTCCGACAATTCTTCGCTCACCCTTCTCTAGCTCTCTTTGAAATATTGCTGAAGCCTCAGCAATTTCCATTTGGGGGTAGCCCTTATCAATAGCCTCAATCATTCCTCCGTAGGAGTCGAGCTTTTCAATGAAACTTACTGCCTCAGCTTCAATTTCATTGGTCAGCTTCTCTACGAAGTAAGAGCCAGCTAGCGGATCAATTGTATTAGCAACCCCAGTCTCCTCTGCAATTATTTGCTGAGTTCTGAGGGCAACTGTTACAGCCTCCTCGGTAGGTAAAGATAAGGTCTCGTCCATCGAGTTAGTATGAAGAGACTGAGTACCACCCAAAACCGCCGCCATAGCTTGAATAGCAACCCTAGCCACATTGTTTACAGGTTGCTGAGCAGTCAGACTAACGCCGGCTGTTTGAGCATGAGTTCTAAGCCGCCAAGATTTTGGATCCTTGGCTCCACAACGATTCTTCATCAGGTTTGCCCAAAGCCTTCGAGCAGCCCTAAATTTTGCAATCTCTTCAAAGAAATCATTATGAACATCGAAGAAAAAAGAAATTCGCGGCGCAAAGGAATCGATATCTACTCCCCTTTCCTGCAAATGCTCGACATAAGCCAGTCCGTCGTAAATAGTAAATGCGAGTTCTTGGGCTGCTGTCGAGCCAGCTTCTCTGATGTGATAGCCCGAAACACTTACTGGATTAAAGCGGGGCACTTCTCTGGAACAATATTCAATAATATCGCAGGTGATTCTAACCGATGGTTCGGGAGGCGAGATCCATTCTTTCTGAGCAATAAACTCCTTAAGGATATCATTTTGAATCGTGCCATCCACTTTGGAAAAAGGCACCCCTCTTCTCCTAGCTAAGGCAAAATACATAGCCAGAACTGGGGCTGCTGTACAGTTGATAGTCATGGACGTACTAACCTGACCAAGATCTATACCAGTAAACAAGCGATCCATATCATCAATACTTGAAATACTGACCCCCTCACGACCAACTTCTCCCTCACTCATCGGGTGGTCAGCATCGTAGCCCATTAGTGTAGGCATATCGAAAGCAGTCGATAGTCCATTGATGCCTTGCTCAATTAGATAGTGAAATCTTTGATTTGTATCTTCTGGGGAACCAAAACCAGCAAACTGTCGCATCGTCCAAAGACGACCACGGTACATGCTAGGCTGAACTCCTCGGGTAAATGGAAATTCACCAGGATAGCCAAGACTATCTTCAGGAGAAAAGCTACCAAGGTCTGACGCATCGGCAAGAGCTTCAACCTCCGTGCCACTGATCGTAGTATATTCTTTAAGTCGTTCTTTCTGCGAACCGTAGCTCTGTTCGATCCACTCGCTCTTGTTTTTAGAGTTTCTAGAGGATGCCACTAAGTTTCACCCTTAATCTTTTAAAAGCTGAGCAGCAATAACTAATCTCTGAATTTCACTAGTGCCTTCATAGATTTCAGTTATTTTAGCATCACGAAGATAACGCTCGGCATTAAACTCTCGAACGTATCCATAACCCCCGTGGACCTGAATTCCTTTAAGACCAGCCTCTACGGCCATTTCAGAAGCAAATAGTTTGGCTTCAGCGGCTTCACGAGAATAAGGTAAACCTTTCTGCTTAAGCGAGGCTGCATGAAAAGTCATCAATCTGGAACAACTAATCTTCATCGACATATCAGCCAGGTGATTTTGGACTGACTGGTGCTCGGAGATAAGCTTACCAAAGGCTTTTCTTTGCTTGGAATACTCAACAGAGTCATCAAGCGCAGCTTGAGCGATTCCAGTTGCTTGCGCAGCTATTCCGCAACGCCCTCCATCAAGAGTAGTCATTGCAACCTTAAAACCTTGTCCCGGCTCTCCGAGCAAACGACTTGCATCAAGCTCGGTGTCCTCAAAGGTTATGCTGGCAGTGGGCGATCCACAAATTCCAAGCTTGTCTTCCTTTTTACCAATAGAAATACCGTTATCGTCCTTAAGCCTAACAATAAAAGTGTTAATGCCTCGATGTTTCTCTTCGGGCTTTTCCATTGCAAGAAGAATACAAACATCAGCTTCTGGGGCATTCGTAATCCAGTTCTTAACCCCATTAATAATCCACTTATCCCCTTTCTTCTTACATGTACAAAGAAGGCGGGCAGCATCACTGCCAGTACTAGGCTCACTCAGGGCGAAGCATCCCAGTTCCTTACCTGAGGCCAAAGGAGGCAAGAATTCCTTTTTCTGCTCCTCAGTTCCATATTTCTGTAAAGGCCAGAGACAAAGAGAATTGTGAGCACTAACTATCACACAAGTTGAGGCGCACACCCTGGCTAGCTCTTCCACCATTAAACAATATGAAACTTGATCGAGCCCGCTACCGCCATAAGCTTCGTCCACGGTGACACCCATAAAACCTAACTCAGCCAGTTTAGGAATTAGCTCCTTGGGATAGTAGTGTTCGTGGTCTATTTTTCTAGCAAGCGGCTTAACAGACTGCTTTGAAAATTCCCTTGCAGTATTTCTAACAAGGCGCTGCTCTTCACTTAAATGTAAGTCAATTGAATCACTCATCTGGCTTTGATCTCAAGGTCTATCTGCGTTACCTAACTAACGTCCCTTAAATTCGACTTCTCTTTTTTCAACAAAGGCAGCCAATCCTTCCTGACAATCTTTACTACTAAAGACCTCTAAGAACTCATCCACCTCTCTTGTTAAACCTGCTGTTTTTTGAGTATCGATTCCTTTCTCGATCGCTCTTTTTGCCGCAGCAATAGCCAGAGGACTTTTACTCGCTATTGTTTTAACAACTTCTGAGAGCTTTGCTTCAAACTCTCCCTCGGAGAAAAGATAATCAACTACGCCTAGCTCGTAAGCTTCCTGACCTGAAACAGTCTCTCCAGTAAAGATCAACCTCTTGGCGATACCTGTTCCAGCCCGATGGATTAATCGCTGAGTTCCACCAAAGCCTGGTATCAAGCCTAAGTTTACTTCAGGCTGCCCCAAGGAAGCTTTATCAGCACAAACAATGATATCGCTAGCTAGGGCAAGCTCTAGGCCACCGCCGAAGGCGTAACCGTCTACTGCCGCGACTACTGGAAGAGCAAGGCTTTCAAGCTCTCTCATAGCTCTCTGACCTAGCCTAATGAACTGAGCAACCTCCTCCCAGGAGCAGTTATGCATCACCTTGATATCAGCTCCAGCAACAAATGCTGAACCTTCTCCACGAATTAACAACAGACGGTATTTGTCGTAACCCGTGCCCTCAGACAAATCTTCTCTTAAACTCTTTAGGTGAGCCCTAACGTTCCGGATGACATCATAGTCAATAGCATTCAAGGCATCAGGACGACGTATCGTCATCTGCACAACCTTATCTTTAACTTCTAAACTTACTGATTCAGTGTTTCCCATTTCCCCTCTATCTCCGTAACAATTATTTTTTGAAGATTATATTAAAATCCAGTATCCCAAAAACTAGTCACTCATCCCAGTACCTAACCAGGTGGCCAGCTAAACTCTCGGCCAGCTAAAAGATGAATGTGCAGCTGAAACACAGTTTGCCCTGCACTCTCTCCATTGTTAACCACCAAGCGAAAACCATCTTCGACTAGATTCTTCTCCCTTGCAATCTTGTTACCAACTAACATCAAATGCCCAAGAAGCTCTTGGTCCTCCTGATCCGCATCTGATACTTTTGGCAGGTCTTTTTTGGGAATTATTAGGTAGTGGTGCTCGGCCACGGGAGCAATGTCAGCAATGACGATACAATGCTCGTCTTCATGCAGTTTCTCCGCATCCAGCTCACCACTCATTATCTTGTGAAAGACGGTATTTCCCATACCATCATTAAAGAACTATTTAATTAGCTAAGCAAGCCAAAATTACTTTGGGCTTTAGACCTACAATCACTAAATTAAATGGCTAGAGCCCCGAACCACGGGCTGGCGGAATAACGACTTTTCTACCTTTACAAAGTCGAGATACCTTTTCATTTTTACCGCATTTACGAAAGTCGCCTTGCTTATCAAAACAAATTTTAACTTCTTTCAAACGGTTTTCATTTCCGCCAGAGCAATCAACCGCGATCATATCAGGGTCGAGTCCGGGGTTAGAATGAATGAATTTATCTCTGATAGCTCGAGCATTGGTAACAAAATACTGCCCTGAGTTGCTATACTTTTCTGGAATGTTGACCTTGTCGAACAATAGTCTAGATAATTCAAAATACTGCTCAGCGGAAAGACCAGAACAAGTTCCATGCTTCTTATACTGATGCTTGACCAAACCTTTAGCAGGCATGATATCCAACATGTCATCAATCAGATCTTTACCCAGGCGTCTTGGAGAAGAGTCACAAAACTGTGGCCAGCCCTTGGTTCTTTGCGGCCAAAGACCGTGCAGAACGAAGGAGTAAGGCTTACCACTGTCGCACTGAAGTCTAGCAGGCGATCTGTCTTTTCTAAGGCAATGAGATGGTGACCAAGAGAGAACCAGAGAATAATAGTCGAAATTAGCAGCTGCTCCCTTACTGATCTTACTCATTCGGGGCTCTTTGGTCAGCTTGCTAGTATCTGGATTTCCAAAAAGCCATGCAAGAAGCACCGCAATCCCGACTAATATTTGAGGTAGCTTAGCTTTTCTAAATTGGGGCGCCTTAAAACTCACTGTTTCCTTATCTTCAGTTCATTATCTTCACTTGAGGAGTCTCAGCTGCTCTCTTTTCCACGGCAAAATTAAGCTTTTCAGCTATCTGGTGGAAGCAACTATCCTTAGCCAGGGCGGCTGGTTTTCCAGTATCCCCACCTTCCCTGATAGCCGTCTCTATTGGAATAGAGCCGAAAAACTCAAGACCATAGTCTCCTGCCAGTTTTTCTCCACCACCTTGACCAAAGATATGTTCTACTTCGCCACTGGAAGTTTTAAAGCCAGCCATGTTCTCTACAACCCCAAGAACTGGAACCTGCACCTTATCAAACATTTTCACAGCTTTTCGAACATCAGCAAGAGAGACCTCTTGAGGAGTTGTGACGATAACCGCTCCATCCAACTGAACTAGTTGAGCCAAGGACAGCTGAGCATCTCCAGTTCCTGGTGGAAGGTCCACTAAACAGATATCTACCTCTCCCCAGCTAACATCATTAAAAAGTTGGTTAATTCCCTTACCAAACATTGGTCCACGCCAGATAACAGGATCATCAGGGTTTTGAAGGAAAAACTGGATGGAAATGAACTTTACACCATGACGAAGAGCAGGAATGAACTTCTCATTTGCATCAACCTTGCACTCTCCTCCTCCCATAAGGGTTGGAATACTAGGGCCATAAAAATCTACGTCGATCAAAGCTACCTTAGGTGGTCGGCTTCCCTCCGGTGAAAAGTTGGCCAAAGACACTGCCAAATTTGCTGCAAGAGTTGATTTTCCAACTCCACCTTTTCCACTAGCGATTGCAATAATTTTCTTCATGGTTTCTTACCTACTAAGCCTCACTTCACTGTAATACTAACTGTTAGCTGTCAATCTAGGTTCTTCCTCAGTTGGCACATCACCCGACACCTCAGCCGCCAAGCTAGCCTTTGCTCTATCAATCAAAGGTTGATAGTCGAAATCAAAAGTCTTTGTATACTCTCGCTCTAGAAGCTTACGCTTCACTCCAAAATCAATAACCTCCCAAGGAAGTAGCTCATTCTCTCGCATTTCTCTTTCCACGTAAAAAGATGCAGGAGGCACTCCAGGAATTATCTCTCTCGAGCCGTTCTTAACTAGCCAACGCCAGTCTAGGTCGTAAGTGTTAAGGTAAATCAATAGGTCTCCAACCCGTCGATCTCCCCTTGAAAGAAGAGCCTGAAAATAGCTCTCCCTGGGTGATTCATTCTTCATTTCAACATTAGGCAGACTTGCAACACCAGAGCGGATCTTCTTAAGTTTTTTCTTAAGCCCTGAGAATCCTAAAAAACCATGCCTCTGAAAAGGAGTCCAAGACTTTGGAATGAAAGGGTTCACTGAAAGAATAACTTTTGGGGCTACCTTGAAGTCCTCTTTTCTTTCCCTGGCTCCCTTCATTGACTCTTCTTGGGCCGCTTTAACCAAGTCCACAATGGCTTGTACATCTTCTTGTTTTTCTGAGGGAAGACCTACTATGAAATAAAGTTTAAAGTTTCTTATCCCTTCGCTAGCTAGAGTACGAACCCCATCTAGAATTTGTTGGTTACAAACCCTTTTACCAATTCTAAATCTAAGCTCTTCACTCCCAGCCTCTGGTGCCAAAGCTACTGTCTTATATTCACTTTCTGAAAGACTTCCTGCAAGCTCAGGGGTAACCTTTTGGCTCATAATTGAGCTAAGAGCCGCGCGTTTACCAGCTGCAGCAACAGAGCTAGCGAGTTTGGATATCTTAGGATGGCTAGAGACAGCAGCGCCTACAAAACCAACTGAATCACCAGATTCAATTCCGATTTTAACAGTATCAGTGAGAGACTTTTCATCTCTTTTTCTAACTGGACGATACATGTAGCCAGCAACACAAAACTTACATCCTACCTCACAGCCACGACCGGTTTCGGTCATGTACATTGACTTAAACTCAGTCTCTGGGGTTTGAATAACAGTGGTTGAAGGAAAGCTTGAGATATCTTTTACAAAGCGTCTCTGAATTGGAAAAGCCTTGTGTCCGAGGTTCTTAAACTCTTCAACTCTTTGGTCTTCGGCATAGTCTGCTTCAACCAAAGAAGGAACATAGACCCCTTCGAGTCCTGACATTTCGTAGAGCATTTCATCAAAGCTCTTTCCACCATCTCGGCACGCAATGTAGGTGGCAGAGATTTCTCTAACTACTTCTTCCCCTTCCCCAATAACAATAAGGTCAAAGAAGTTAGCTAGGGGCTCTGGGTTTAAGGTAACAGCAGCTCCACCGGCAATCGTCAGCGGTCGATAAAAACTTTTGTCTTCTCGTTCAAGACCTTTCCTAAGTCGTTCTTTTCTAGAAAGTTCTGAGCAACTGCTCAGATCAACTCCTGCAGACTTCAGCATATGGAGGACATTCGCGTAGTCTGTTTCAAAGGAAATGCTTACTGCCAGAATTTCAGCAGAAGAAATTGGCTTGTTAGACTCGAAGGTCTTAATCGAAGAGTAACTTCCTGATTCGGGCATATAGGCCCTTTCAACTGAGAACCTAGATTCTTCTGCGAAAAGTCTATAGACAGCTTGAAAACCAAGATTGCTCATCGCTATCCAGTAGCGATTGGGATAGGCCATAACCAAGCGCACGTCACCACTTGCTGCATCCAAAGGCACCAGCAGCTTCTCTTTTTTCCTCAGGGAAAGATTATAGGCTCGTTCATCCATATTCGAGCAGCAGCTTTTAGCAGAAATCCCAGCGAATTTCTATGAATAGCTAAATATGCAGCATTCTCTACAACCTAAGATACCGTTTTAGCTAACTTTATCTCGAGAATCGTTCAAATAGCTTAAAGCTTCGTGCCTCATAAAATGCCATTAGCGCATTTCTTTTACCTTGGTGTGCTGCTAATGAATCCTCTCATTTATTGAACTAATTCTAAGGTGGTCTTTATGATTTTTTGGAGTGGCTTTGGTTATCTCGTCCCTATTGCAGCAATTGCAGCTTTAGTTCTAGGCCAGGTGCTGGCTGAGAGCGCTTGGGGGCCAACAGCTCAGTCGATGTCTTTGTTTGTGGCGGGAATAGAAATTTGGTTTATTGAAAAGTACTTTATTTCAAAACGCAAAGAAGAAAACCTAGTTAATGTGGACACTGGAGAGCAAAAAATTCTTCGGAAGAATGACTCGTTTATGTTCATCCCCTTTCGCTTCTGGCCTTCGATATTGGGGATAGGGGCTATTCTTATCTATTCACTATAAAGTAGACTAGAAAGACGAACGTTATTCTTTGCCAGTTAAGAGATCCATACCGCTAGCCATTAAAATTTCCGTATTTTTGAGATGACCTGACCGAAAATTATCGATATCGAACTCGTTTAAAAAAGCTACAAAAAGCAATTCACTGCAATTTCTTGAGAACCCTGATTCTTAAAGAAATCACAGTTGATTCCATCACCTATTGTAGTGGATTCCTCATCGATGCCTTCATAACCTAGGCAACGAGAGTTTACGTTGACCCCTCTTCTACTCTCATCAACCAGACCATTGTTTCTCGGGGCTATCACAAACTTCAGGTTTCTCAATAAAAACAGTACATTAAAGGCAATTGCTTCAACTCAATTCCATTGCATGAGTTTTGGTGATAGTTTGACTGTTCGTTTTTACAGGAGGTTTTTACAGTGACTTACATTAAAACTAGGTCCGATCGGTTCATTTTAGAGCAATGCTACCCGACACTTTTTATATCAGTCATAGTAGCAATGTGCTGGTTGGCCGGTCTCTTGAGCATTGAATTTGTCTCGAAAACATTGCTTCTGATTACTTTCACATATTGGGTAGTAGCTGGACATTTAATCAAGAAACGGAATGATTGTTATCTTGATGGCTGCTTGATTTGGAATCGCTTTCTGCTGGCAATCATGGTGGGGAGCTTGTTAGCCATCAACCATGTTTACGGCTCAGATCTGAACGACGAACTAGGAGCTCGATTATTAGTTCTTTTATTCTCACTACTAGCCGTTTTAATGCTAGGGATTGTTCCACCGCCGAATCTAAAAACTGAAATATATTTTTTAGATTTAATCGCCAAGTATCTAATAGTAATGACCCTTTATTTTTTGACGGCACTTTTAGTACCTGAGCCGGTGTTTCAGCTGATGCTGATATTTGCCTTAGTAATCTTGATCCATGATTTTTTTCAAAATCTTTGAGGTTTCTTATACAGGTTGGGGTTGAGGGCTTACCCATCAGAGCAGAACTTTTGCTCTGACGCCCTCCAATTAAAAACTTCTTGCCCTGCTGTCTGGCCGAAGATTCTCTAGTATTCAGTTAGGCCTAAGCTCCCTGATACATTTCGAAAAAACGTCAATTTGAGAAAGATAGTAAATTAATCTAAAATTTCTACTTCCAGCTCTCTATCAATTCTCATTCCCAAGACGAGTAGTTCCAACTTTTGTCTTTTTCAGAATTTAGATTCTGAAAAAGACAAAAGCCTACAGGTGAAGTGAGTTTTAGATAAGTTTGTCATTAGCGTTGAACTCGAAGCTTTCTCAAACTCACTTCTTATTTTGAAGGGGTTAAAAAATAATAAACCAACCACAAAGAGGCCTCCAAATGGACCTTAGTATCATCGATAGTTATCTTGCTGTATCTGCAATCCTAATAGCAATCGCACCGATAAAGTTAATGCTATTCCGGCCAGCCTTTGCGCTGACTCAGCTGCCATACCTTAGCCATCCAACTAAAACATTCGAACTATGTTTAGTTGAAAACTATGGCGAAGACGTCTTTCGCTTTAGCTGGACTCGGGCCGTCAGGACTATTCTTCTCTTCTTAACCCTTACATTTTGGGTAGAAACTAGCTCGGAGACTTACACTGATGCTTGGTATCGCATATTATTCTTTGCATGTATGCACATTGGGGTTTCCTGGCTATTTCTTACTACCAGAGATACTCTAAAGCGAAAAAAAGCTGAGCAACCAAGTTTAAGCACCAGCAATATGGAGAACGACAAATTGAACTGGGTGCTTATTGCAATGTTTCTCGCTTTTCTTCCAAGCAGCACGATTTTCTTTCTTGGAGATTTATTTGAGAAACATGAGATTAGATATCTTGAGGAATTACAGGACACTCAATTCAAGCGCTCTCAGGGCAAGTATTTAATAATCCCGGAACTGGTTGGTCGGGTTAGTGGCAATTGCGATCCAGCAATTGGTGAACAAGGCAATGGGGTTGTTTTTAAACTAATTTCCAAAGAAAACTCCAAGACGCTTCCCACCCTTCCATGCGATCACGAAGTAAGTAAGCTTCTGCTCTCGTACAGTGACACAGGAGCAACGCCACCGAAGGACCGAAGGCATGCCATTGCCCTCAACCTTAGTAGAGAGTTTAATCAGGTGCAGTTGCTCTCCAAGCTTTTGTAGTATTTATTATTTGGTTAATGGCAGAAGTTTCTTCTGAGCAGTTGTTTTTAGGCTTTTGTCATTATCCAATATAGCCCATCTATCTCTCATCAAGAATGGCAAATAAAAAAGCCGCTCTAAGAGCGGCTTTTTAGTTCTTTTAAAAACAAACTTCTAAATTATTAGTCAGCTTGTCTTCTTAGGAAAGTTGGAATTTCGTACTTATCGTCCTCACCATTAGACGAAATTACTGAAATCTTCTTCAACTTAACTTCAGGAGCTTCTTTTCGGTTCTCTCTGATATAAGTTGGGATATCCAAACGAGTCTCATCCACTCTTCCCTGCTTAGCAGCTGGCTGAACCTGAGGACGCGCGCCTGTGGAACGGTTACCGGTAACAGTCTTTCCAGCTAAGCCGCCAACTCTATCATGAGCATCACCAAAGCCTGTTGCAATTACAGTAACTCTAACCTTGTCACCAATAGCCTCATCAATCACCATACCCCAAATGATGTTGGCATCATCGTGAGCTTCAGCATGAATAAGCTCTGCAGCTTCGTTAATTTCTTGAAGAGTAACATCTGGACCAGCAGTTACATTAATAAGAATGCCCCTAGCTCCCTGGATAGAGATGTCTTCGAGTAGCGGACTTGAAATAGCTTTATCAGCCGCATCCACTGCTCGATTTTCGCCATCAGCCTCTCCAGAGCCCATCATAGCCATTCCCATTTCGCTCATCACAGCTCTAACATCAGCGAAGTCGACGTTAACCAAACCTTCAAAAAGAATCAGGTCACTGATTCCTTTCACCGCCTGGTAAAGAACTTCATCTGCGCTGTTAAAAGTATCTAGCAGCGAGGTGTTTCTTCCAGCAACTGAAAGCAGTCTTTGGTTAGGAATAGTGATAAGAGTATCAACTTCTTCCTTCAGAGCGTTAATCCCCGACTCTGCATTTGTCATTCGACGTTTACCTTCAAACATAAAAGGCTTGGTCACAACACCAACAGTCAAAGCACCCATCTCTTTAGCAATGCTTGCTACAGTTGGAGCAGCTCCACCACCTGTTCCACCACCCATTCCTGCGGTGACGAAGACCATATCGGCTCCTTCAATCTGTTTTCGAATCTCTTCTATGCTCTCCTCAGCAGAAGCCTGTCCGACATCCGGGTTTGCGCCAGCACCAAGTCCTTTGGTTAGCTCAAAGCCGAGCTGAAGAGTCTTTTCAGCCTTTGAAGATGCTAAAGCTTGAGCATCTGTATTGGCAGCAATAAACTCTACTCCCTCAAGACCACTTTTGATCATGTTATTCACGGCATTTCCGCCGCCGCCACCAATTCCAATAACTTTAATTCTCGCTCCCATCGGCTCCTCTGAGTAATTTCTGTTTTTATCCACTTCTGAAGTTCCTGTAATCTTCTTCCTAATTTCTGACTTACGATTCTCCCCACCAGCTTCTAAAGCATTTTGCAAAGGTTCACTTGAAGCAACCTTTGACCCCAAACTTTCAGGGACAGGCTTGCTCAAAACTTTCTCTACTGAAGCATTCTGCTTAGAGCTATCAGAGGCTATAGGCTTGGTAGTTTTAGTCTCGGTAATTTTCTCTGCACTTTTCGAAGCAGAATTTTTACTAACATTTTTGCTTTCAACTTTATCTGACATGAGAACTGGCTCCTTTTGATTACCGTCTTTAGCTTCTTTAGTTGAGACTCTTCTTTCGCTCTGTTTGCTAGTCGCAGTCTTTGAAGCACCAGAATTGAAGCTATCATTCTGGGCCGTTACTTTTCCAGACATCTCTGGCTTAGTAGCCGTCACTTCAATCTGCGAAGAAAGAGTTGGCGCACTCTTAACGTCTACACTACTAGTCGAATTCTTTTCCGACTCTCTGGCAATACCTTCTCGGCTGCTATCATTCTTAGATAAGCTTACTTTAGGCTGAGGAATAGATTCTTTAACTTTGGACACACCATTCGAAGCACTATTTCCGGTTGTGCTTTGCTCAAGCACCGCTCCAGAAACCTTTCCTTTCAATTTGTCCCTGACTACAGATGAAGCAGACCCCGCTCCTACAACTAACTCACCATCAGCATCCAAACCAACATCAGTTCTCACATTCCAACTGCCGTCGAACTCTAAGTCCATTTGGTTTTTATCAGCTTCACTTGAAAAACTTTTGGAAAGTAGCTCGCCAGTATCTGAAGCCGAGGAAGCCTTTTGGCCCACGCTATCTTCAAATGGGTTAACTCGAGATGTTCCCGGTTGGACCTTCCCGCCATTGCTTGAACTAGACTCATTCGTAACGGCACTATCAGCTTGATCTAGCTGAGCGTCTAATTGTTGTTGCTTCTTTTTTCTTGCTCTCTTCTTCATATCCCTTAGCACTAACTTGACAATACTAATCAAGAACAGCTGCGAGGCAGCCATTAAACTGCCCAACAAATCTTACATTGGGTAACAGAAACCTAAACTGTCTTCAAACCAAGTAACTATTAACATTAAGTAATTTTGACCAAACTCTTTTTCCTAGCTACTTACTGAACTTATTCACAAGCCCACTAAAAACACCAATTAGCCGCTGAAGAGTAAACGCCACATCTCAAAGTAACAAAGCCTACACAAAGGTTCAAGTAACTTAAACTTAGGTCTTTCAAAGCCTGCGGTCCGACTCAGGACGGAACAAATGCACAAAAAGTAGGAATAAGGCCAAAAGGCAAAGAGGCTGAACTGACCAGTAAGATTTGTAAAACACTGCAAGCGCGACAAGTAACCAACAAGCCAAGAAGCTTGCTTGAGGCAACCTAGCATTCCTTAGATAAGCGAAGAGGGAGGGAAGAAGCATTGAGGCCTCGTAGTAAAGAAGGTGAGGCGAAAATAAAACCAAAAGTGGCCCAAGCAATTCACGAGAA
The DNA here is from genome assembly GCA_964510575.1 of uncultured Bdellovibrionales bacterium. Classification (GTDB taxonomy): domain Bacteria; phylum Bdellovibrionota_C; class UBA2361; order SZUA-149; family CALKYB01; genus CALKYB01. The sequence goes on from CAZECN010000027.1 coordinate 21,799, forward strand.
ACGGCCCTACCTTTCAAGCCAAAGCGAATAAGCAACCCAAGCAACATAGTTAAGCACACAAGGGATATTGAAAGTTCTAAGCTAAAAAAATCTGGTAAAATATAAAGGGATATTTGTTGAGATAAATTGGCTTGACTATCTTTGTTTCCAAACTCACCCACCGCCCTTAGCCAATCCAATGGCCAGCTTAGGCCATAACTAACGGCGGAAAGCGAAAAACAACCTAGCCAAACAAATGAAGCGACAAACAAAGGCCGAAAAATCCCGCTCAAAAAAAAGATTGTTGCAGCAATAAAGGCAAGTTGAGGTTTGTAACAAAGAAATCCTAAACAGAGGCCTGGCAGCAAAGCTTCTCCAAGTTTCGACTCATCCCTCTTAGATAATTCTTCCGACATAAATAAAACCAATAAAAAAGCAAAAAGTGAATTCTGCCCTCCTGCAATTGAACTAAACAATGGCAAAAAACTTAAGGCTGCAGCCAGTAATATCCAAAAGCCAAGTCCTGTTCTCAAAGAAACAAGTCTCATCGCAAAAACCAACAAGACTACTTGGATCAGGAGATAAAAAAACTTAGCGACAAAGGGTCCCATCTCGGCAAGCAAAGAAAAGAACTGTGCAACATAGGGCGGATAGGCAAACTCCAAATAGAATTGGTCAAACCCAAAATACTCGGTCTGAATAGCCGCCTGTCGCGTTGGATCGTATAGGGAGGCTAGACTTTCTCCCTCCTTCACCAACACTCCAGCCGAATAAAAAGCTGGAAAATCGCCTTGTAGGTGACTGTGAGAAACTGATTGGTTTGAGTCTAAAAGAAGCCCTTTAAACATCAAGGCAAAAAGGACTGCCAATAAAGTGCAGGCTAAAGCTAACGAAGCTCGATCCAGCTGCCTTGAGGAAATAGAAGCAAAGGGAAATAAATTTTTAGAGGTCGAATTTATCTTACCCAGGCCCGCAATAAAAGTTCAGAGATGTCAGTACTAAAAGTATTCAGAGAACCAACTAGTGACTTGGTTCTTCATTCTCATAAAAATATTGTCTTCGTCCAGCTTCAAGGACGACCCCTGCCCTTCTCTTGCTCCGTAAAGAACCAAACCAACTCCAGTAGCAAAGTCAGGTGAATTAACCACATCAACTAAACCACCAATATCTGCCGGTCTTCCAACTCTGACTGGCAGATTAAAAACTTGCTCAGCCAATTCAGAAGAGCCGTCTAGTAGAACAGTACCACCGGTTAAAACGATTCCTCCAGTCAACAACTCGTCGTAACCCGACCGAACTAGCTCAGCTTGAACCAGAGTAAATATTTCCTCCATCCTAGGCTCTAAAATTTCAGCTAGAACCAATCTGGAAAGAACCTCAGGCTCTCTTCCTCCCGTCGAAGGCACCTCTAAAGTATCACTATGCTGAACCAAGGAAGCCATAGCAGAGCCATATCTTCTCTTTATTTCCTCAGCAGAAGCCTTAGGAGTTCTCAAACCATGGGAGACATCATTAGTAAGGTTATCACCCCCAAGCGGAATCACAGCAGTGTGTTTTATCGCTCCAGAATGGAAAACTGTAATGTCAGTAGTTCCACCACCAATATCTACAATAGCTACACCAAGCTCTTTTTCCTCTGGGGATAGCACCGCCTCAGCTGAAGCTATTGGCTCAAGCACTATATCGTTAACTTCCAACCCAACTCTGTTGGCACTTTTCACTATGTTCTGTGCACTCGAGACGGCACCAGTCACAATATGAACTTTTGTTTCAAGTCGGACACCACTCATTCCCAGTGGCTCTCTAATACCATCTTGCTGATCTACTATGTACTCTTGAGGAAGGATATGAAGGATCTCCCGATCCATCGGAATCGCAACTGCCTGAGCTGCGTCAATGACACGCTCTACATCTCTCGGTCCCACTTCTTCTTTATTTCTAACAGCAACGATTCCATGGCTGTTAAAACCCTTAATATGTTCGCCAGCTATGCCAGCATAGACTGAAGTGATCTCACAACCTGCCATCAGCTCTGCTTCTTCAACAGCGTGTCGGATAGAGTTAACTGTAGCCTCTATGTTGATCACGACACCTTTCCTTAGTCCACTCGAAGGGTGCTTACCAATACCTATGATATCAACTTTTCCACCTGCGGCTGCTTGCGCAACAATCACCGCAATTTTGGTAGTCCCAATATCTAATCCAACAATTATCTCGGGTTTAGTAGCCACTTCTTAATCGACTCCCTACTTCTCTAAAATTCACGCCTTCAATTGACACCATAGCTTTTATACCTATAACTAGGGAAAAAGCGATAAGAAAAAGAAATCAGTCAGATCTCTCCCTATTAGCTTCATCTTAATTAAAGGAAACTTTTAACCAAGTTTAAGCAATCGCGCGACAAAAAAATTCAACTGCATATATTTAGTGCTTTTATTTGGCGATAACTCGGTCAGCAAATCTCAAATCCAAAACAGAAACTACCTTACCTTCCGCTTGTAACCTGCCCCTGACCTGTGAATAACGCTTCAAAGCATCTAGAATTGATTCTTCATTTTCAACTGAAATTAAGACCCGTCCAGTTCTTGCCATTTTTCTATTCTCGGGCTGGAGTTCTAATCCCCCTTGCACCAAGCTGATACTAGATATTGAGAAGGGAAAGCCTCCACTTTGATCGATACGACCAAGGACCCTCAATACCCAAGAAAACTGCTGTTCGCTCATTCTCTCAGGACCTTGGTTAAGCAACCTAGGCAAGCTACTCAGCAAATATTGAAGGTTATTATCTCGAATTTCAGCCGTGGGCTGAAGTAGTATTCCACTCCTTGCAACAACCCATGAAGGTTTTGAAGGTCCATAGTCAAGCACGATCCATGGAACCTCCTCCTGCACTGATAGCATTATTTTTTTGGAGAAATAGTATTTTTTAAGCTGAGCAGACGAAATCCATGCGTGCGATCTTAGTTTTTTCAAAACTCTATTTGAGTCAACAGCCAGCATTGACATTCCTGACTCTAACCCAGCCACCTCGACAACCTTTCTATCCGACAAGTAGCTATTGCCTTCAACATCAATCGTTTCAAGAGGAGTGAGCTTCTCAACAAAGCTCTTATCTTCAGCGAAAGCCACAGACAAACAAGGCTTATAGAAAGCTGTGCAAACAAATACCCAGATTATTAGCATTGAACGCACGCGTCAGCTTTTCCAAAAAATAACTTCTGACTTCAACTCAATTCCCTCTCTTTCAAAAACCTTTTTCTTAGCTAGCTCTACCAAACGAAAAACGCTTTCAGCTTTAGCCTTCGCCTCATTCTTAACAAGCCAGTTACAGTGCATCGAAGAAAAGCAAACTTCTCCATCACTTATCCCTGACAAGCCATTTCTCTCTAACAATGCTCCGGCACTCACGCCCTCAGGGTTTTTAAAAACAGAGCCAGCTGAGGGCAAGTGCAGGGGTTGCGTTTCTTTTCGGTAATCTAAGCTAGCTTTTCGCTCTTTCATAATTTCCTTGGCATCCCCCGCAGTAAACTTCAGAGCAACTGCCACAACTACTTCCTCAGACCTCAGACCACTCTCTCTGTAGCTAAACCCTAAATCTTCCAGCCCGCGTTCTACCAAATTCAGATTCTCATCCAACACCCAGGCTCGACTCAAAACTTCGGAAATACTACTTCCGTGAGCTCCTGCGTTCATCCGAACCGCGCCACCAAGTTGAGCAGGAATACCGGCAGCAAACTCCAACCCGCTAAGGCCCATAGCAGCACTCTCTCTACTCAAAGTCATTAGCTGACAAGCTGCGCCACAAAAAACTTCAACAGTCTCACCAGCTCCAAAGGTAGAGAGATTTTTGCGATGATCAAGGAATCGCTTATTTAGAAAATTATCAATAGAGGAAGAGGAAAACTCAACACCGGCAACACTAAAAGAACTGCTTCTAGAAAACTGAATAACAGGTTCAGAAATACCAGAATCGTCAATTACTAGATTAGAGCCCCCACCTATGATCCTCCAATTGGTTCCTTTTTGCTTGAAATAAGAAAGTAGCTCTTCTAGCTCAGCAAATTTAGACACCTGCCAAAGCTCCACGTTTCCACCCAATTTAAAACTGGTTAGTTCTAAGCCAGGCACGCTTCCCTTAAAATATCGCTCTTGAACGCTCACTAAAACAACCTCAAGCTGCTTTCACCTGCAACAAGCCAGCGCCAGAAATAGCTTCTCGAACAATTGAACCAATAGAACCAGCTCCCATGCTCAAAAGAACATCTCCAGCACTAGAATCAGCTAAAATTTTGGAAATCTCTTTTTCTATTCCGGGAACATAGGTAGCCGAAACTCCTTTAATTTTTGAAGAAAGGTTGTCTGAACTAATGCCCTCAATAGCTTTCTCACCTGCCGCATAAATATCTGAGATAAAAAGCTGATCAACTCCTTCAAAACAGTCTAAAAATTGCTCAAAAAGTTCGCTAGTTCTTGAGTAACGATGAGGTTGAAAAATTACTTTAAGCCGCCCTCCCTTTTGCATTCTTGCGGCAACTCCACTCTTTATGGCTTTAATGGTAGCTGCAATCTCCCTAGGGTGATGAGCATAATCATCAACAACCAGAAGCTGCTCAGTATCAAGTAAAACTTCTGCACGCCTGGCGACACCAGGGTAACTAGCCAAGCCCTTTGCGATATCAGCAAGGGAGGTGCCAACCTCAATACCGATCGCAATTGCAGCAAGGGAATTTAAAATCTGATGGCTACCCGACAATGGCAACTCAATTTCAATCGATTCTACTCCTCGTCGATCCTGACTTTTAACAGCAAACTTATCGTAGTCGACTTCAACTCTAAACTTGGAAACAAAGCCTTCCGTACGACAATCTATTGCTCGAATATCCGCTCGTTCGTCAAAGCCATAGAACCTAACTCTACGCCTACCACTGTCCTTTACGCGTTTCCCAATCAGATATGAGTGAGAATCCTCAGCGCAAACTACGGCAAGACCATAAAAGGGTAAGTTTTGGAGAAATTCTTCAAAAGATTCCAGCAAGTTTTCAAAGCTTCCATAATGCGACAAATGCTCATTATCGATATTTGTAACGACTGCCAGGGCAGGCTTCAATAAGCTAAAACTTCCATCACTCTCATCTGCCTCGGCCACGAAAAATCTCCCTCCACCCAACCTGGCTCCGCTTGCCGAAGTAAGTACACGTCCCCCGATAGCCATACTAGGGTCATGGCCCGCGCTTCTAAGCATATGTCCAGTTATGGAAGTGGTGGTGGTTTTTCCATGCGAGCCGGCAACCGCAATCCCATATCGAGAACGCATTAGCTCGGCCAACATTTCAGCTCGTTTCACTACTGGAATTCCACGCTCTCGAGCAGTTTCAATTTCTGGATTATCCTGAGGTATGGCTGAAGAATAAACAACAACAGCTGTATTCTCAGGAAGATTTTCACTGGAATGTCCCTTAAAAACAGTGACTCCAGATTTTTCTAAGTGAAGGGCTAATTGCCCCTTATTCAGGTCGCTACCAGAGACACTGTACCCCATTCCAAAGAGGAGCTCTGCAATACCAGCCATACCGACACCACCTATGCCAACAAAGTGTATATGGGTATCCGGTTCGTACATTACAAAAAATCCCTAAAATTAATCTTCTACTGACTCGCCGCTTCCATCAACTCTTTAGAAATGACATCCTCAGGAAGCTCAACCACATTTCTAAAGCTATCTCTGTAGTTTGAAGAAAGCTGCTCAATTTTGCTGCGGTCTTCATCTAATCTTCTAAGTTCTCTTTCCAAGCAAGCAGTTAAATTCTCGTCATCTGCACAAACAACTACGGCTTCATTCTCTTGCAAGCTCTTCACATTATCACCTTGATGAGCCCTAGAGATGGCTAAGGGAATATAGATAGTTGCTCGCCCTGAACACCCCAGCTCAGCTACTGTCATTGCCCCAGCTCGAGCAATCACTAAGTCCGCCTTCTCAATCCTAGCCGGCAAGTCATCAAAAAAAGCTTCACAAAGAACGTTCTTAACTCCTTTGTCTTGATACCTTGCTCTCACCGATTCCAGATTCCTCTCACCAGTTTGATGAACGACATCAATACCAAGCTCTTGAAACAAATCCAACAGTTGGTAAATAGCCTGATTAATCGATTGAGAACCCTGGCTTCCGCCAAGAACCAAGAGCTTGAGAGGATTACTATGAACCTGCCAATGGGAAACATCTCGAAACTTTTCACGGACTGGATTGTTTAACCTTACAGCCTTTCTTTCAGGGAGGGAGATATCACTGTCAGGCTGCAAAAAAACTTTTTTACTTATTTTCGAGAGAAGCCTATTTGCCAATCCAGACTTCACATTCTGCTCATGCAAGTAAACTGGCAATCCAGACAAAAAGGCTGTTAACGTCGGAATAAAACAAGGGTAACCGCCAAAACCTATTACAACTGAAGGTTTAATTTCCGAAAATTTTTTCCTAGTCCGCATCACTGATACTGGAAAAGCGAGTAAGTTTTTTAAAAGCCCTAGGATTCCTTTTCCAACTACAGGGTGGAACTCAATACTGGTGTAGGGAAAACCTTCCTTATCGGCTACGAGTTTTTTCTCAATTGGCTTTCCAACTCCAATAAAACAAGTTCTTGTTTCAGGAAATTTACTCAGTAACCTTTTCGCTACCACCAGGGCTGGAACTATATGCCCCCCAGTTCCTCCTGCGGCGAAAACTACACATGGCTTAGAAGCATCTTCGGGGCTAGGCATTATTCTCGACAACTCCACTCTGGCGAGACAAAGCGACCAAAAGTCCCATAATTGCCAAGTTCACCACCATTGCAGTTCCACCATAGGCAACTAAGGGTAGAACTAAGCCCTTCGTTGGGAGAACCCCAGAGACCACCCCGATATTTAAAAGCGCCGGTAAAACCAATAGCATAGTTAGGCCAACCGCTAGGCTGGAACTAAAACTATCTGCACGAAGCCTAGAAGCAATACTCAACCCTCGGTAGGCAATGACCATGAAGACCATAATAATAGTAATACAGCCGGCAAAGCCCAGCTCTTCGGCAATCATTGAAAAAATAAAGTCCGTATGAGCAGCGGGCAAATAAAACAATTTTTGTCTTCCAGCTCCAAGCCCCTCACCGGATATTCCTCCAGATGAAATCGCAACCAGTGACTGAACTAGTTGATAGCCCGAGCCTGACGCATTTTCCAAAGGGTTTAAAAAAGCTTCCAAACGCCTCAATCGATAAGGGGAAGAATAGATCAATGAAGCTGCGGCAATTCCTCCCATTACACCAGCTCCAATCAAATGTGAAATTCTAGAGACTGTAAACAGCTGACTCAGAACAACTCCAGTGACAATAGCTGTGGAGCCAAAGTCAGGCTCTAGCAACAATAAAAATCCAAGCGCCCCAATAACAACGAAGGGAACGATGGTGCCAGGCAGGAGATGCCTCATTTTAGATCCGTGGCGCGCGATATAGCCCGAGAAATAGACAATTGCTAACAATTTGACCAACTCCCCAGGTTGAAAACGAAAGGGGCCGAATGCAATCCAACGTTGAGCTCCACCAGCTGAATGGCCAATACCTGGGGTAAGAACCAGCAAAAGCATCACCAAAGCCAATACCATACCAAGCCCAGAAAACTTCTTTAGGGCTTTAATTGGAAAGTTAAGGGCAGCAAAGAAAACGAAAAGACCGGCGATAACATGCAAGGTGTGGACCTTGGTCATATGAAAACCAGATGCATGGTTCTCAAGAGACATTTGAGCTGTTGTGGAATAAACCATCAAAAAACTACAGCTAAGTAGAATCACCATTGACCAAATGAGCCATGGGTCAGACTTCAAGGAATTCTCTTTCATCAGGCTAACTGAGACCAGTTTGTTTTGTATTTTAGTTTACTCGGATTAGTTTACTATACCCCCCACGCGCTAGCATGGCCACAAGACAAACTCCTGCCAGTCCAAAATTCACTGCCCTAACCAGAGGACTTGCTCAGGAAACCAAGACACTCAATAAGTACAGTGATATTGTAAGAATTAACGATGCTTTCGGGAGAAACGATTGAAGTCCTCAACATAGGACTACAGTCCTAGGAAGAGATTTTTCTTCCGTATTTTTCTTCGACAGGATCTGGTCCTGTAGCAATCAAATAGTTCACAGCAAAAACAACCGTAGCTCCCAACAAACCAGAAATATGAAGAGCAGCATCGTTCGTTATAAATGAACCCAAACAAGCCGCAATCAGTATTCTGGTAGTTCCAAGTACACTACCTTGTGCTGCCGAGACATACCCATAGCCAAGCGTGAGAGCAAATTGCCCCAGGATGCCAGCAATTGTCGCGAAAACAAGATAGAAAAAAGCTTGTCGGTCAGGCCATATTAGATCTTGCCAAAATACAAGGGTAGAAAACACCAAGGCTATCAAAAACATGTAAAAAAGCACGGTTAGAGTGTCATTATGATCCCTGGACCACTTCAAACTGAAGATCGAAAGCGAAGCAGAGACACCACTCGCACAACCCCACAGAGTACCGGTGGATACACCAGAGAAGAATAGCCCTCCCGGCTGTGCAGAATTTACAACCAATGCGATACCAGCAAAACTAAAAGCAGATAGAATCAGTGTCCGAAAGTCTCGCACATTGTATATAAACAACGAAATCAAAGGAACTATTATACAATAGCTTAAGTTTAGAATATTTCCTTCAGCTAATGTTCTAGTCTCAATACATTTATAGAGGCAACCAACCGCCCCTAAATTAAAGATAGCTCTACCAACTATAAAGTGAACCTTATTAACCCTTAAACCTTGAAGTCCTCGCAAATATAAGAATAAAGGACTTACAAGAATCGCGCCTCCCAAAAACCTAGCGAAGGTAAAGTCAGCCGTGGAAAGATCTGTCACCTCCCCACCCCAGCGGATCAAAACAGTTGTGAAATAGAAGAGAAAAGCCGAGAACAAAACCATGATCCGCCCTAGGCTTCTGTTACTAAAATTCGAAACTAGGCTAAAGCTATTCCCAAGCCCAATCTGTTGGCTTTTCATACTCGTCAGCCCGAAAAAAGCCCGGCGGAGGCTCTGTCTACCATCGAACTGAAATCATCTCCTCTGTCCTCAAAACTAGAATAGGCATCAAAGCTTGCACAACCCGGTGAAAGCAAGACAACATCGCCTTCTTTACTAGCTGCGAAGCTCTGGTAAAAAGCATCTGATAAAGAAGAATGAATCTGCTCTGGAGGAACTTCAGTTCCGAACTGAAGTAACTCGCTGGCCACTTGCTCAGAGGAAGCTCCAAAGCAAACTGGGATGATCTTTTCATTCCGCATAACTTCTGCGATTTCTTCCCATTCACCTTTTTTAGCCTGCCCACCAAGCAAAAGAAACAGCTGCCCCTCAACATCTTCCAAAATCGATTTAACCCCGGCCACTGCGGAGGCTACATTTGTTGCTTTAGAATCGTTAATATACTTAACCCCATCAATCACACGAACCAACTCCATCCGATGAGGCAAAGGGCAAAATCTTTCAATTACAAATTCAATAGCTCCTACAGAGGCACCGGAAAGCATCGATGCAGCAATTGCGGCGGTCAGATTCACCCTATTATGAGAGCCAATCAAAGGCGTTTTAGTAAGATCGAACCTCGCGGCGATATTACCAGCAAGAAAAGTCACTTGCTCCGTATTTTGATCGTAAAAGCAACCGTGAGGAGAGTTCTTCAAAGACTCAGTCAAAGTTCCAAAAGGGAAAATTGCCCCTTTAGCTGCTTTTTCAAATCTTGAAAAATATGGATCGTCGATATTCAGGACAGCCCAGTCATGCTTCGCACTCTGATTGGAGAACAACCTTGCCTTAGCTTCAAAATAGGAGTCCATGTCGCCATGTCTCTCTAAATGGTCATGATTTAGGTTAAGCCAAACACCTATTTTTGGAGCAAAGAACTCGATCTCTTCCAACTGATAGGAGGACACTTCAAAAACATCACGAGGTTCACCCCGCAACTCGCTCTCTAAAGACTGTTCGTCTAAAAGGGGGCCCAGCAAAATACTGGCCATTGGCCGTCCGACATTACCTAGTAGCTTGCTCTTCAAGCCTGAATAGACCAACATTTGATTTATTAAACTACAGACTGTGGTCTTTCCATTTGTACCGGTAACAGCCACACTCGGTTTACCGGACAAGGCGTAAAGTAAGTCTAGTTCAGAGACAAACTTTACTCCAAGAGAACGAGTTTTCTTAACCACTTCTGAATCAGGAGAGATACCCGGACTTTTTACAGCAAAACCTAAATCAGGTTTAGTCTCCAAAAAATCATCTACTGCCTGCTCTTCATAGTATACGATGTCATTCTCTAGGAACTCAAGACCATAGTCCTCAGGCAGCTTATTCTCATCGAGCACAGTAACTGTTCTCCCAGCTTTTGAGAAAACCAGCGCGAGGCCATGACCTGTTTTGCCAGCCCCTAAGACTAAAAGGGATTTACTATCCCTCACATGTCTTTCAAGCTTAGAAACTGCCCCCCGGTGAGCCACAGAAAATCCCTCTTTTCTACCTCAACTTCAGTGTCGCTATCGCAATCAAAGCAAGGACGACAGAAATGATCCAAGCCCGAACAATAATCTTGGGCTCTGCCATGCCCTTCAATTCAAAATGATGATGCAGGGGCGCCATTCTGAGCACCCTCTTTCCGGTCAATTTAAAACTAGCTACCTGGGCAATTACAGATAGAGCTTCTGCAACAAATACCCCTCCAGCAATAAGCAATACTAGCTCTTGCTTAGTGACTACCGCTAGCATGCCTAGTGCTCCACCCAAGGAAAGTGACCCAACATCACCCATAAAAACTTGAGCAGGAAAACTGTTAAACCATAAAAATCCTAAGCCGCCGGCCACAATTGCTGCGGCAAAGATGGCCAAATCTCCACATCCGGGAATGTAAGCAATCTGTAAGTATTCGGCTATTCTTGCATTACCGGCAACGTAGGCAAAAACTCCATAAGCAAACGCCGTTGTCATAACCGGTCCAATAACCAATCCGTCTAAGCCGTCAGTTAAGTTCACGGCATTAGAGGTTCCAACTATAACCAAAGCCGTGAAGGGTATAAACAGATAACCCAAGTCAAAAGCCAAGGTTTTGAAAAATGGCACATGCACTACTGTAGAAAATCCTTCCTTACAGAACACTAGTAGAGAGACCAAAGCAATAGCCCCAGTAAACTGCCAGACTAATTTCATTCTGGCGCTTACACCGGAAGTGTTCTGTACCTTAATTTTGCTAAAATCATCAACAAATCCTAGAGCTCCATATATAACCGTAATACCAATTACCACCCATACATAAAGGTTGGTTAAATCGGCAAAAAGTAGAGTAGCTATCAAGATAGCACTCACTACAACCAGTCCACCCATGGTGGGTGTTCCTTTCTTGGATTGATGACTCTCTGGACCGTCGTCGCGAATCGGTTGCCCTAAATATTTCTGAGCGACCCATCGAATAAATGAAGGCTGTAGTAAAAGAACTAGGGCTAGGGTCACTAAAAACGCCATCATTGAGCGAAACGTCAGATACCGCAGCACATTAAATGCTCCGACATATTCGCTTAAAATATACTGCAAATGATAAAACATTTCTTCCGTCAGGAATTATTGGTCAGCCCCACTACCAGGTGATCAACCACCCTCTCCAAGCCAGCTGATCTTGAACCTTTTACTAGTATCACAGGCCTATCTCGGGCAATAGCAATTTCTGACAGCACCTCTTGTGAAATAGCCTCAGGGCTATCCTCCCCCACAGCAATCGATACTCGTCTTCCTTGCCCTGGGTTTTGCTCAGCACCCTCCAATATCGCTTTACTGAAACTACCGGAAACCACAAGCAGCATGGGAGAAAGCTGGGCAGCTTTTCTACCCACTTCTTGATGAAATTCTTCCGACTTTTCTCCAAGCTCTCCCATGTCACCTAAAATGATAATAAGTGGAGATTGGAAGGACTCTACCGTCTTAAAGGCAGCCTCCACAGAGCGTGGATTAGCATTATAGGCGTCATTAACTAGAATTGCTTTTTCAAACTCCTCAATCTCCAATCTCATTTTGGCACCCCTAACTTTTGGTAGGCTTTCCGAGATTTCCTTGAGATCAATTGAAAACAGCTCACAAATAGCCGTAACTGCGGCCGCTACGTTGAAAGCGTTATGTTCACCCAGCAAGGGTAAGATCATTTTCTGAGACTCACCTTTACGACTAAGGTTAAACTCAATGCCTTGGAACCCTGACGAAGAAATGTCACTTAACGAAACAGCTAGCTCCCCAGATCCAACTGTGCCGAATTGAAGGGTTATGTATTTCTGTTTCTTCTTCAAACGTTCCAAAGCGGGACGAAGAACTTCGTCAAAACTAGGGACAATTAAAATACCGTCCTTTTTTAGTCCTGAAACAATTTCGCACTTCGCATCTGCAATTTGATCAACACTCTCAAAATTTCCGATATGAGCAGGAGCAATATTCAATATTACAGCTGCATCCGGAACTCCTACTTTGGAGAGCCGAGTTAACTCACCGGGGTGATTCATGCCCATTTCTAACACCAGCCACTTCACATCTTTATCTGCGGCTAAAATAGTTAGCGGAACTCCTACCTCATTGTTATAGGAACCCTGACTGGCGACACCCTTTCCTGTAAGATCAGAAAGTAGGCCAGAGAGAATTTCCTTAGTGGTCGTTTTTCCATTAGAACCCGTAATAGCTATTACGGGGCAACTCAGTTGCCCTCTCCACCATGCAGCCAGCGAAAGTAGAGCTTCCTCACTAGACTCCACCACCACCATCAAGGAATCAGAAAATGATTGAAGAGAGTCATTCTCTTTGGCTTGTTCGAGCCAGAGACTATCTACAATCAAAGCAGATGCTCCCCTATCAACAGCATCTTCAAGATATTTATGACCGTCAGTCACAAGTCCTCGGCGGGCCACAAAAAGGCAATCCGGCTGAACCTCTCTGGAGTTTGTTTGGACCCCATGAATTTCACGATCAGGATCACCAAAGACTTTAATCCCGTCCACTGCTTCAACAAGTTGAGAAAAGCTAAACTTAGCTGCCAATGGTCTTCTCCCCTAAAGCTTCCTGAATAACAATTCTGTCATCAAATGGCTCTTTAACTCCATTTATCTCCTGGTAATCCTCATGCCCTTTTCCAGCAACAAGAATAGTATCCCCTGCTTGCCCCAGCTCCAGTGCTAAGTCTATTGCAGCTCTTCTGTCTGAAAGCACTTTATAACCAAAACAGTCCAAACCCGAAAAACCACCAACAATATCACTGATTATTGCATCTGGATTTTCAGTTCGAGGGTTATCTGAGGTTACCACAGCAAAGTCCGCTGTTTCCTCAACTGCTCGAGCCATCAAAGCTCGCTTCGCTTTGTCACGATCCCCTCCACATCCAAAAACCACTATCAGCCGTCCTTCAGTAAGTTTTTTAAGACTTCTTGCTACTCGGTCCAAAGCATCTGGAGTATGAGCGTAGTCCACAAAAATTGCTCGAGTTGAATCCTCGATCCGTTCTAATCTTCCAGGGACAGGATTCAGCTTAGGTATAGTACTTTCGATCTGCTCAATACTCCAACCAATTCCTGAAAGAATTGCGACAAGTGCCAACAAATTTGAAACGTTATATTCACCTGAAAGCTTAGACTGAATAGAAGCAACACCTTTATCTTTAAGATTCACTTTAAAACTAAGCCCTCTCAAAGAAACGGACTTCTCTAACATACAAGCATCTGCTTTCTCTGATTTTTCGGAAAAACTTATTACCTTAAAACCAGAGCCAGCGTGTTCACTAGCACTCAAGCCGTAGATTCTTGAGTCGTCAAAATTTAGAACTGCTAGCTTATCTTCTTTCTCACTTGACACTAATTCCCTAGAGAAGAGCAGAGATTTGGAGGCGAAATAATGATCAAGTGTCTTGTGATAATCTAGATGATCCTGAGAAAAATTTAAAAAAACAGCCAAGTCCCAATGCACACCTAGTGTTC
>CAZECN010000028.1:0-35363 GCA_964510575.1 uncultured Bdellovibrionales bacterium
AGTATTACTGCCCAGCCGAAAGGGATAACCCATTGCGGTAATCCTAACGGATGTAATAAATCACTTCAGGACACTCCCCTGTAGCTCAGTTGGTAGAGCAACGGACTGTTAATCCGTTTGTCGCTGGTTCGAGTCCAGCCGGGGGAGCCAGTTTCTTTGAAACTGGCGAGCACGGATGGACGAGAACCTGTTCAGTCGAAGACTGAACTAAAAGACACTACGAGTCCCTGAAAAAGCGAAGCTTTTTTAGCCAGCCGGGGGACCCAAGTTTTTTCAAGCCTATCACAGACAGCCAAGAACTATTTCTATCCCGAGGTCGAATGACCTATTTGCCAATTATTGGAAAAGTTAATTTTTCTAGCGAACAAACACCCTGACCTTTCTTCAACGCCTCTTGATGATGACGAATTACCTCAGAGGAGTTTTGAAGGTCTTTCAGTTTTCCGATCCTTTCTGTAACAAAAGAAGACAACCAGCCATTCATCAAATCGAGGTGAAGAGTTAGACCCTCTTGGCCATCGAAATAATACTCCTTCAATCCTAAGCCAAGATCCAGCTTTATTTTTTTCTTTATACCTTTGTGACCCACTTCTAGGTCAATATAGGATATCTCTTCTATTTGCCCATTCCCCCCTGGCCCGTGTCCTCTGATAGTTTTAGATAAAGGTTCCTTGAATTCTTCGGCCAAGCACCCAGGCAAAACAATCTCTTTCTTGCCAACTAAAATTGAAACCTTCTGATCTGAGTATTTCTTGATTCTAACTTCAAAATCAGGTCGTTTAGGATCTAGACACTTAACAGAACCGTCATCAGACACGACATAACCAACCTCGCGTGCAAAGCTGTCTGACACTAGAATATGGAATACTATTGCTGCCCAAAAAAAGTAATGTTTCATAGCGCTCCTCGTTAGCTAGTCTTTATGACCTATCACTACCTACCCAAAGAATCCATAATCACTTATAGAGGCGTTGGAATAACTCAATGGTGAACTCATCAGAGCCAATTTCGAAGATATTCAGCCTAATACTATTTAGACTTCCTAGGTCCTAAACGCCCCAAAGGGCCGCCAGCGACCCTTGATCGAATAGTCGCCGAAGTTAGCTCTAGCGACTGCTCCACCTGTAATGTTAAAGGTGCTTTATGCAAACTTTACTAAAGTCCACCCTACTAATTTGTCTACTAACGGCCGCTTCATGCTCAGGCGAAAAACCAACAGCTGAGCAAAAAGCCTTTTTATCTCGTCTTCATCAAAACTGTTTAAAGACAGACGGTGCAAAACAAAGAGGCTTAAAAATGCTCGCTGAACACAGAAGAAGAGGAAGCAAGCTATACTTCACCTGCAATGAGATGAAAGAAGAATGTGAAGACAGCTACACGGGTGACATGTGCGAGGGTATGAGGACAGTTGCTTCAATAGAAAATGCCTTTCAACAGGCTTGCCGACATAATGGTCTAACATCTGCTAGATCGGCTGAGTGTCGTAAAGTATCTATTTGCAATAAGAAAGCCTTTACCTCTTCAGAGTGTGCAAAAGCGGTTGCTCCTTACAATCAATAGTCGCAGAGTTAAAACCCTATCGTTTTTCTCTTTAAAAGCGCAGTATTTCCAATAGCCCTGCTGCTTCAACTAAAGAAACCCTATCTGGGAAATTACACTAAAAAACTGTAATAAAATGGGTTTTTATAATTTGATTATAGTTTCAAATCCAACTACTCTCGGGTGCGTTGTGTGGGACTGCCCGCTAGCGGTCTAGTGTTCTAATTGCTTGGAGTAAAGCTTGTTATGATTTCTTTAAAACACAAATTTTTATGTTCTTTGGTGGTTGGTTTATCTCTTCCACTTTCCACTGCTTCTGCAATAACAATTGGTGGAGACGAGTCTAACGTCTCTCTGAATGATGGGGCGTTCATAGATGGAACCGCCGTTTATCCCCAATCTATTTTCGCTCAAGAATTGGCGACATCGCAGACAGGTATGGGAGATATTGCTCTAAGTGAATTGCCAGTTATTGGAATTGGTATGGACTTGTTTTTCTCCTTTATTTACGACTCGCAGGAGACTGGCAATGCAAGGGAACTTGATATTGACGATATTGCTTTGACCATTAATGGCCAAAGCATTTGGACCTATGATGGATCTCAAGGTCCTTTAACAA
The DNA here is from genome assembly GCA_964510575.1 of uncultured Bdellovibrionales bacterium. Classification (GTDB taxonomy): domain Bacteria; phylum Bdellovibrionota_C; class UBA2361; order SZUA-149; family CALKYB01; genus CALKYB01. Next base: position 2,159 of record CAZECN010000028.1, read on the forward strand.
TCAATGATGGAACTGAGCCTGAAACAGCAACTCCACTCGGAAACGGAGCTGACCTTGAGTTATTCGTTCCGATTTCTCTTTTTAATGGCCTTACCGGTTCGGACATTCTGACTTTTTCTTGGACCCAATCAAGAGATAATAATGGATTTGACGAGTGGGTGACTGTTGGAGACGGGTTTTTTGCTCCAGGTGAAGTTATTGGTGGACTTATTGATCCACTTGACCCAACCGAGCCATTCGACCCTACTGACGTATTCGATCCAAGTGATCCATTTGATCCTAGCGAACCCGACCCAATGGGCCCAGGCTCAGAAGTTCCAGAGCCAGCTACTCTAACTTTGCTTTCACTAGGAGCAATTGCTCTAATGAGACGTCGCAAAGCGAGTCAGTAGCAATTTGGATTCCCTAGGGCTGGTCAACAAATACCAGTTTAGGACCAAATGCTAGAAAGCCGGTTGTTTAAACAACCGGCTTTTTTTTGCCTAGTTCATAATTTTGCTGACCGAGCCAAATCTATCTAAAATTAGATAGATGGCTTCATACTTTCCACTCAAATATAAAACGATGGCCTGGGAGGGGCTAATTGCAAAAAATTTGCAGTTGGCGTAAAAGTCCCTGCCTCACCCGATAAATTAGGGTAACAGAGAAGATAATCTTATCAGCTAATAGGCAATAATAATGTTTAAACAAACTATTCTCGACAAAGCTGCTATTGGTCTCTCAGTTCTATGCCTGGCTCATTGCTTGCTGCTACCAGCTCTTATGGTGACCTTTCCACTGGCTTCAGCTTTCGAAGGAGAAGCTCTTCACGGCTGGCTACTTATTGCTATCGTTCCGACTAGCTTAGCAGCTTTAATTCTGGGCTGCAGGAGACACAACAACAAAATCATTTACTTTCTTTGCGGCCTAGGTCTCGCCTTTCTTGTTGGCGGTTTTCTTTTTGGGCATGATCTCTTAGGTGAAGCCGGCGAAAAGATTTTCACTGTGGTCGGAGGAGTGATTATCGCAATTGGGCATTTCTACAATTTTTCTCTTTGTAGAAAAACTAATTGTTGCGAGAAGGCTGTTTGCGGAACTTCCGCTTGATTAAGAAATGCCAAAAATATGTTGGCTAAAAGAAAAACTCTTGAAACCTAAGCCAATATGGAATCAATCATCGTTATAGTTGGTTTTCTGGGTGCAGGAAAAACAACTTTATTAAGGCATCTAGTCGAAAAATTCCTTGAGGCTGACTGGAATCCATATGTAGTTCTCAATGATTATGAAAATGCTCTTCTAGACTCGCAACAAATTTCGGGAAAAATCTCTCCTAACTTCATTAAACCTTTAAAAGGTAGCTGTATTTGCTGCAGCGGAATCAACGAACTTAGAGAACTGGTCAACAAAGTTCCTGAAAGAGATAAGGGAGTCACCTTAATTGAAGCCAATGGTACTTCTGACGCCTGTTCCCTGATGGGATTTCTAGGAGTTGGAATTGACCCACGATTTCGTCCACCAATTCAAATCTCTGTCGTGGATGTAAAAAATTTTCAAAAAAGAGGCCACAATAACCAGTTAGAAGCTAATCAAGTACAGGTGTCTTCATTAATCCTACTTAGCCACTTAACTAATTCAAGCCCCAAGAGAATAAAGGAAGTTGAACTAGAACTTAAAAAACTCAATCCTTCTGCCAAAATAGTTAAAAAGGAGCAATTGGATGTTTTACTTCTTCCCGACTTGGAAGCTGCCGGGACTATAGATAGTGACTTTGACCATAAAAAATCTCATTGGGCTTCATGCTCTATCGATCTACCGAAGTTACCTAGTCTAAAGTCGATAGATAGTATCTGCAGTTCTCTGCCTGACACAATTCTGAGAGTGAAAGGATGCACTGAGGTGGACTCGAAGGAGGGATACACCTACTTCGAGAGATGTCCTGATGGAACAGTCTATATTAGACCCTACCGTGGCATACCTAAAACTGGACCTAAGCTGGTTACAATAGGACCAGGCAGCAGTCCTGAGACTCTAAGCTTCGCTCTTGAAAATGGCATAAAATCCTAGGCTTCGTTTAAATTCTCAAACATTATTTGAGATACTTTTTTCTCAGCTGAATCTTCTGACTCTGAGAGCGCTTCGGCTACCCCTCTTTGATCTTCCTCAGATCTATTTTGGTTAAACTTAAGCTTACCCTCTATTCTCTCAATCTCAATTTCCACCCCAACAATAGCCTTTAGTTGAGAGTCCATGATCTCATCCATTTTCGAAGTATCCCAAGGGTTTCCTAGATAGCCCTCATGCATTGCAACTAACTTCTCTACCATCGGTCGAATATCCTCAGGCTCCTGAACAATTTTGGGTCTGCCATAAACATGAATGGCTGCATAGTTCCAGGTGGGAACTGCAACTTGCTGCTGATACCAAGCTGGCGAAATATAGGCATGGGGCCCTTGAAATACTACCAAAAGTTCAGTCCCTTCATTCCAAGTCTTCCATTGACCATTAGCTCTCGCCAAATGTCCAACTAAAGTTCCATACTCTCCCCTAGCCTTGTCTAGATCAAAAGGAAGATGAGTAGCTAAAGAACTCCCCTTTTCCGTGGAGTGACTAAAAAGTAATCCGAAATTATTATTTATAATTAACTCGTGAAGCTTACTTAACTCTTCAAGCTTAAAGGATTTAGGCGTGTACATTGTTGCTCTCAATCATAGCTATTCCTTGATCAAGTAAATATGATCAAAACAGCTAAATCAAACGAGGAGCAACAAAAGCAAAGAATCCACCGATAAAAAAGCAAATCAAAGACAGGGGAAATATCCAATCACTAGCATTTTTGGCCTCAAAACATGCTTCTGCAAGATCACCGTCAACTGGACATTGATTTGATCTACTCAGATAGCGTAGCAAACCCGACACAATAAGCATCACTGCCGCAAAAATGAAAATTTCCATCTTATAGCGAGAAAGCCAAATAAGCTGAGGAAAATTAGATACTAATCCCGCGAATACTGCCCCTGCTCCAAGAGAGACAAACAGCGCAGGTAGAGCACAACAAACTAAAGTGCCCACTGAGCTAAACAAAGTTAGAAAACTAACTATTCGCTTAGCGGAGCCTTTCACTACTAATTTTTGGTTTTGGTAGAAGAGCTATCGGAAGACTTCCCAGAGAGTCGCTCTATAGAAACAACTGAAAGACCATTATCAGTAATAACTTTCTTAATTTCTTCATCAGAAAGAGCAGCTTTTTCTTTTAGCTGAATTTCAACCAGAGAGTCCTCCAGACTAACATTTATCTTTTCAATGTCGTCTCTTCCCTTAAAACTCTTTTCAACTCCGCGGGCACAAAAGTCACAGACCATGCCTGTAACCTTAATCTTCGCGGACTCCGCCGCTGCTGGCAAAGCAAAGAGAATAACTAACAAACATAAGATTTTCTTCATTTCTTCCTCAATACCTGGCGACCAGGTTAAAAAATAAATCTCTCCGATTATCGACGCCCAGTTCAATTAAATATTCACGCTTAAAGAATCGTAGCACCGGCCCCACCCGAGTGCTCTCTTCCTCCTCTGGGTGATGCTCGAATTGTATCATCAACCAACTATGAAGCGAACCATAGCTACCCAAATAAGGCGCAAAACCCAATCTAGCAATTTGATGGAAGGATCCGTTATCAAATTCAGCTGCATGCTCAAAGCCGGCCAAGTAAGAGGTAAAATATCGCCTGGTTTCCCAGTCTCCAGCTAGAGTAAACCCCAGAGCAGGTTCCACTTCGCTCTGAACTCTGGCTACCCCAGATTCAAGCATGCTATAGATATTCAGCTGAGACCGTTCTCTATTCCTTCTAAAAAGCAAATGATTCCACTGAAAAAAAAGATTGGTCTGGTCTCGCTGACGAATCTGCTCTACAGCCACACCTAAAGAGTGAAGCCGGTGAGGGGTGTAGTGGAGATGCAGGCGATTCATCTCCCAGTCATGTCGCAACATGGGAGTAACTCCGCCAGGAAAGGAAATTGGACGAGCTTCCGCTTGTGGCAGTATTAGTATCGACCAGGCTAAAATAAAGAATGGCAAAAAATTAAAATGCTTCAGCACGAAAGTATCTAACCATTTAGAGATTTCTATTGCGACAGGTCAACTGTGCTACAAAGAGAAAAGCAACTAATTGATCAGCAAGCAATAAAAAACCCCGCATAGCGAGGTTTTAAAACTCCAAAAACTATGGAGCTATCTGGTTTAGTAATCTTAGGCAGCTACTCTTCGAGATTTAGCAGCTAGCCCTAGGCAAGCAAGACCAAGCAACAATACTGTAGCCGGTTCTGGAACAGCTCCAGCAGCAGTGGTAGCTCCGACAGTAGTATGGAAATCTCCATAAAAACTATACTCCTGGCCATTGATAACCGGTGCAGCTGTGCTTCTAATCCAGCTTTTGAAAACTTCTTCTTCATCAAAGAAAGCTAGGTTTCCGAGAACCAAGTCAAAGAACCCAGACCCTACCAACTCAGAGTAAATGTCCTGCACTCGCTCACTGTTGCTTTCTGTAATACTGGCAGACTTCGACTCAGCAGCTACACTAAAATCAACTAGACTTGATGAAACTTCGAATGTTCCGACACCCAATCCAGCCTCAGAGCCAGATCGACCGATAGCATCAAAAGCAACTCCTGTTGCTGAATCAACGCCAATATCAAGGTCTGAGTAAACAACTGAAAAACTCATAGTAGCTTCGAAAACGCTACCATCAGTCTGGTTTGTTATTTCACCATCCAGATCTCCTTCAATTTGAAAAGTTGCGGTAGCCTCATCAAGTACACCATCGAAGACAATGTCTTCAAAACGAACTTGGAAAACATCCCCGTCACCACTTTCAGGCCTAAGGAAACCACCGAACAAACCTTCCAGCGCATACTGAGTCTGACTATCAATCGCGTAAGCTGAGGCAGAACTACTAAAGGTTAAATTCAAAAGAACAACTAAGAAACAAATTTTCACTGCTTTTGACACTGAGTTTGACATCTAAACACTCCCTAGCGACAATTCTCTGCCGCAACTTCAAGCTGGCCCAAGCTCAAAAACAATACACTAAAAACTACTTAGGGCCGGATACATACTTCAAGTGGAATAAACCTATGATTCCTGACAGATTGCTAACATAGGCCCTAGTGAGGGTCTATACCCATGTAAAGAATACTGCATTCCCATCATCATATTAAGCCCCGGTTTTAGTGCTAATTATAATGGTCGGCAAACCATGCCCGGCTGGGTCAAACGGTGTTCTCCTTTCAGAACCAAGCACATTTTTCGACTTCCCGAACGTCTGGATCGAAACCTAAAACAACAAGCTGAAAATTGGCTGCTTGGGGAGCTCATCCCAACAAAGCTATCCTTAGATTCCTTTCTATCGCGAACCGGAGTATTTTCCGAGCTATCCGCGGTATAATTCAAACTATCACTAGCAAAGCTGGAGCCTTCAACTGTTGACGAGCTCTCAATCAAAGCTCCACTAAATTGCTGCTGAACTGTTACTCCACAACTGCTTGCGATTTTATGAACGGATTCTTCGCTTTGGCTAATGTTTGAACAGACAAAGCTATCTTCTAAGCTTAAACATTCTTTGTGTTCTGTTTGGCATGTAGAATAGTAATTGTTCAAGGCCTGATCCTCAGTAGCTCCACTAGCCGAACAGAGGCAAGTTGCACTTGTTCCCACGGGCAACAAAAGCCAAAAAACCAGTAGGCATAACCTGAACATAAAAAACCTTAAGTCCTTGGCCTTGGCTGAAGCATGTCTCAGCGAGGCCTCTGAAATTCAACACCCTTTAGAACGTTGTGATAGGAAGCAACAAAAGGGTGACATTGTTGAGCATATTGGTGGGCGAATTCGCCTTCTCCACCTATATGCAAAAGAGCTAATCACTCAGCGAATCAATTTTTTCCATGGCTTGTTCTAGACTTATATAAAGTTCTTCGAGTTCAGACTTGGAGCTTTTTAACCGCCCTGATAGTTCTTGGGCCTCCTGGCCATAGCCGTCTTTTGTAGTCTCGATTAACTTTTCGGTGGTCTCCGAAATGAGTTTTTCTGTCTTCTCAATTTTTTTCTCTAGCTTTGAAAACTCCTTCTTAAGTTCCCGTAGTTCTTTGGCTGAACCCTTGTTGGGCTTCTTCGCAACACTTTTACTTTTAGTTTTTTGCTCAATAGCTAGCTCTTCATCAGCCCAGCCTACTCGCTCCAAAAAGTCCTCGTAACCACCTTCGAAGAACCTAACCTTGTCCCTGTCAAAGATAACTAAACGATTAACTAATCCTCTCAAAAACATTTCACTATGCGTAACCATTACTACTGCTCCAGGAAACTCACGCACTGCTTCAAAAAGAGCATCAGTCGAAAACATATCTAAATGGTTAGTAGGCTCATCCAAAAATAATATATTGGCAGGGGTTAAAATATTTTTGGCCAATAGAACTCTGCTTTTTTCTCCCCCCGACAGAACAGAAATTTTCTTGAGAGCATCATCTCCCTTAAACATCATTAGTCCAGCAGCACCCCTGGCTCGAGTGATGCTTTCACAGTTGTCTAGACTCATCAGCTCTTGCTCTATGGTAGCTTTTTGATTGAGTCTCTCGACATTAGTCTGCCCAAAGTATGCACTCTCTAGTTTTGGCGCAGATTGAAACTCACCACTAGTAGCCTGGAGCTCTCCAACCAAAAGGCGAAGTAGAGTTGTTTTTCCTTTTCCGTTTTTCCCGATTATTCCAATTCTATCCTTCGCACCTATTGTAAAAGAAAGGTCAGAAATCAGTGGCTGGTCTTCTTTCCAAGAGAAAGAAATATCTCTTACCTCCATCATTCTCTTTCCGGGAAAAGCAGTATGACTGAAGTTAAAGTCTAAAGTGTCGATTTCAGAAAGTTTATCGAGCTTGTCCATTTTCTCGAGTTCTTTAACACGAGACTGCACGGCTTTTGCTTTGGAAGCCTTCGCTCTGAAGGTATTAATAAACTTCTCTGTCTCTTTTATTTTTTTCTCTTGGTTTAATCGGCTTTTTTCATGGACTTCCTCTTCCATCGCTAACTGGGAATAATAGCCGGAAGTCGGGCCTGCAATTTTTCGAAAATCTTTACGGTGAATACCTAAGGTATGGCTAATCACTTTATTTAAAAAACCCTGGTCATGAGTGATCAAAATAAGTTCCCCTCTCCAGGCTAAAAGAAACTTTTCCAGCCAACGAAGAGATACGATATCCAGATAGTTTGTCGGCTCATCCAGCAGAAGCAAGTCAGGGTCGCTGGCTATTAATTTGGCAAGATTAAGACGAACCTGTAACCCACCAGATAGCTTTGCCGGCTCGGTATTTTTAAGTTGATCGTCAAAACCTAAACCCTCAAGAACTGCTTCCACCTTATGACCATCCGTCCATACAGCATCACCTTCAAGGGCTGTGAGAGCTTCCTCCAATGCGGTGGGTTCTGAAAAAACAAGTTTCTGAGAAAGGTGCCCAACTCGATAGCCACTTGGAAAACTAATCTGTCCGTCATCGGCTTCTTCAGCACCAGTGAGAAGCTTGAAAAAAGTGGACTTTCCCTCTCCATTCCTTCCAACAAGGCCAATTTTCTCTCCCGGGTTGATAGAAAAAGAAACTCCCTCAAAAAGGATCTGGCCTGCATAGCGCTTAGCTAGGTTTGATATTTGGATCATTGTTCCTTCTCAATAAAAATCCAAGGGAGCTATATGAAATAAACTCCTTCACTAAATCAAAAAAAAGGCCTGCTTAGGCAGGCCTTTTTGGATACGAGGCTAAGTTTTTCTATACCAAAAAACTAGGTCTCTCAATAATTCTTAGGATAAAGGAAACTTAGCTCGAATCATGAATCCTTCTTCACCAAGAATACCCAATTCACCATTGATAGAGAAAGTATTAAATCTATAGGCAGCGCCTCCTCTTAAACCAAGAATACTCTCTCTTTCCACATCAAAATCAAAGCCACCCACTTCAATCTCTCCTTCACTGATCGGGTAAAGGTCAACTCCACCGTAAATGACAAAGTTATTCTGAAGGGCATACCGAGCTACTGCTCCAAGCTCAAGATCTACAATTGTACCCTCGGATCCATTTCCATAATCTTCATCGATAAATCTGGCACCACCTCGTGCTATGACCGAAAATCTATCTTGACGGTAAACTACACCCTTAATTCCCGTTCCGACCACAAATCCAGTATCATCAGGGCCGCTATCAAGCTCAGCTTCAAGCGTGTAACCAAGCTCCAGATAAATATCTAGAAACTCGTTCAGACCATAAACACCGCCAATCCCAAGAATAAAACGATCAACATCAGAATCTCCGCCTAGATCAGCTTCATATTCAATTTCCGCAATTGATAAAGTCGCAATTAAATCTAATTCACCTTTTAAGGCTTTGGTGTGAGGAGAAACAAGAAGCTGGGCACTGGCTGACGATGCAGCAAACAAGGTTAAAACTATTAAGAGACAGATTTTTTTCATGCTGGATTCCTCACCGAAAAATTAATCGAAAACTTCCCTTTTGTTTGCTGCAGTAAACCTAACAAACACGGCTGGTAGAGACCTTCCACAAGACTATTTCAAGTTCAATAACCTCTGTCTACGGAAATCTCTTAAACTCTAAGTTTGCTAAGCTAGCGGAGGCCTTAAACCCAAGCCACAATGAGAACAATAACGAGCTTCCTTATTCACTCTTTCCGACTCCTTACAACACTTCCCACGCCCACCATCGGGAAAATGAGAAGTCTCTCTAAACTGAGCTTTAGTCATCTCAGAGGTGACAATCCCCGTTGGCACAGCAATTATTCCATAACCTATAATCATGACAAACGACGCGATGCACTGACCGGGAACTGTTTGAGGCGTAATGTCTCCGTATCCAACAGTCGTTAAGGTAACAATGGCCCAGTAAATGCTTGTTGGGATACTAGTAAAACCATGCTTAGGGCCCTCGACTAGATACATTAAGCTACCAATAATAATCACCAGGGTAATTACCGTACCTATAAAGATTACGATTTTAGGGCCACTAGCTTTTAGAGCAGTAGTAAGAGTATTGGCGGCGCCCAAGAACTGGCCCATTTTCAATATTCTAAAAACACGCAATAAGCGAATTCCCCTTACGACACCCAAGGAATGAGTCCCCGTAAAGAAAAGACCTAAAAAAGATGGCAAGATGGACAATACATCGACCACTCCAAAAAAACTTCTGGCATACCGAAGCGGTCTATCTGTGCAATAGAGTCGAAGCAAATACTCAACGCTAAACACGAAAGTAATGACCCACTCGATTGCTCTCAAAGTGCCGCCATACTGGTTTTGTATTCCAGCAACACTTTCTAAAGATATGGCAAGAATGCTAGCGAGAATTACTACTAGCAAAGCTAGGTCAAAGGCCTTACCTTCAAAACTTTCTGCTTCGAATATTACGGAGTAGAGGTAACGCCTCCGCCCTTCTTCTTTTGGTTTGTCTTCTGGTTCGGACATTAATAGTGCTTAGTGGCAAAATAAAAGTTTCTAGACCCAACAAATAACAGGAGCTTAAAGCTTCTGTCGCCCCCTAATTGTTAGCTCCCAGGGACTTAGTAAAGGCCAAGGAAAGGCTCGAAGCGGTTAGCAAGCTGTCTAAATATCTATATTTACTAGCATATTCGACCCAGAGTGGTGTTAGGCTAAGGTTGTTTGAGTGTTAGGATAGTGTTAGGATAGGGGTGGCTCGGAAATTAGCTTCCGCATGTCGGTTTTTAGTTTGGTAATTATTAACCGATTAGAGGAGCTATTCAATGCCAGTCAGACCAGGTGAACCCAATCACAATTCTATTAGCTCCAGTGGTAGCTCCCTTTTAACTGAGAACGTGTCTAAAACACCTAGACAACAATCTCCCGACTCGGAAAACCCGTTTAGAAACAGAAGAAACAACACTACCTCCGGCAGAGTCCCATCTGGGGAGGAAAGCCGAAGTCGATTGAATAATCGAAAAAATAATCCTATTCGACGAAATATAAGAAATCAAAAGACAGTCTCTTCTGAACTTTCAATTGTACCTGAACATGATCGAACTCTTCCAGCAGAGACTCCATCTTCCAAACCTGTTCCTATTCAAGAATCAATAGATAAAATCTCCCAAACCGCAGGCTTGAATACTGCCCAACTCGATCCCGAGTATGACTATACTGTGTTAGTGCAGCCCGGTTGGATCGCTCAGTGGCCTAACTTTGGATTGTTTTTTGTTTCGGCCTTAACAATTCTCGCTATTTCGCTCAGATTTGAGGCCCTTTTAATCGACTTTAAACTTCCTTTAGTTGGTATTACAGTTGGCATACCCTACCTATTAGCCCTTCCTTTTTTCTTTATTGGCAAGGCTATTTTCAAGACATGTAACATTTACGCCACAATGGGAAACAAAAAGTTGGTTTATCATACCGGTTGCCTGACTGTTAATCATCGCAAGGTGGAAATGGAATCTGATGCAATGCAGGTCGTGCAAGTCACTCAGACTCCGATGGGGAAAATGTTAAACTACGGAACTATTTCAGTAGGTCGCTTCTCTAGAAAAAGCCTTGAGTTTGATATTCATGGGGTTTCTAATCCTCAAAAGGTTTTGAAGAAAATCAAAAGAAAAATCAAAATTGCAAGAGACCAAAAGTTTAAAATTAATGGTCCAAGCTCTGTAGTGTATGAGGGCGAATTTGATGATATGCTAGACGATGCCGAAAAGTACGGCTACCACGGCGAGTAAGAGTAACCTAGCTTACTGTATCCAAGACAAACTCTCTTGAAGGCTTAAGATCATTGAGCCAATCGAGACTCCCTCAGGGGTGAAAACCACTGAAGCTTCAACTTCTTCTGCTAACGTATCGGCAGCGTCTGGAAAAGAGTCTCTAAGATCAATCTCAAGAACCTCGTCAGCTCCTAACATTTCTAGACTATCCCTTAGGTCTTGTTGGTCTTCTGATACTATTACAAGTCTATGGCCCTTTATTTCCGTAACTACGGGCTGGTCATCCAAGTAGGGTAAAAATAGCTTTTCGGTCATTTCATTCCTCCGAAATAAACTTAATCACGGATCTGGGTCTACGCAACAACTTATTCCCTAGTATTTACAGATACTTACTCAGGTGAGTTTAGTCAGAGATAATCTGAAGCATTCTAGGTTCTAAAGCCGATTAGTGGGTGTAAGGAGTATTTGGTTTTTGTATTGGAGAAAAAAATGGCAGCTAAAGTTACACTTTTCGCTTTTATGTTCGCTCTAGGAATGATTCTTGGAAAGATCTCTCACCTCGGCACGTTTCTATAGAGTAGGGTTATCCCGATAAGTTTCTCAATGGAAACTTATAGAAATTGCTACTCTAGGTCAGGAGTAGCGAGAACGAGTCTTCGAAGGGATTAATTTATTTAACCCTGGAATAGCGAGTAGAAACCTTCCCCCAATTGGTAATACTGAGCTCGCTAGCTTACCCAACACCAATTTTAACAATCCTAAGACACCCCCAGTAGAAACCTTCGCAGACTTAACTGCAGTTCCACCTGCTTTAACAGCTGTTTCAGCTGTCTTTTCCAAAGCTGCTGCTGCCTGTTTCGCAGGAGTGACACCTGGCGCTAAGCTGGCTGCATTACTCAAGGCACTTACAACCGGGGTAGAAAGTTTATTCAAAGGTGAGCTGGCCCTAGCCACAGCTTTGGCAAGGTTAGAGTTGCCGAGACTTGTACTGCGAGTTGCAAGATCAGGCATGTTCAGCGCAGCTATGCCTGCACTTTTAGTAGCAGCACCCACAACTCCACCGGTTTCTACACCCACTCTAGAGACATGGTGTTGAACCAAATCAGAGATATGATTAAACTTCATTCCACCAGCACGGGTGTTTGCTCCCGTTACAGGATCAAACCCAGAACTCCGACCAGCACTAGGAGGATTGGCGGCTGGCTTAGCGGCAGCCCCTTGGCTCGGTGCTCTTAAATGATCTGTTTTTTGAAAAGTCACTAAAATAAATCTCCTCAATAGTATTATGAGAAGAAACTAAAAAAATGTGACTTAGAATGACTGTTCTGGTTTATGTGAATAGGATCGGGCTCTACCTGGCCCGATCTCTTATCTCACAGGAGTCGACAACCTATAGCTGTTATTAGCTCCACTACGAACTACCCATGCGGCAGCACTTCCACCCTGCTCCGGAGTCACTCTAACTACCCCAAACACATTAGGAACATCTCTGCTACAAAGGTCATATTCAACGACCCCTAGCCCAGCAACTGCCACACTGTCTCCGGAAACAACGCTCTCACCATCGAAGCGAGTAGCCTCAACTTCCATTACCTGGCTTCTATCCAAGGTATTAGCTAGGAACAAGGAACAACTTTGCCCAAGGAAGGTGTTATATGATCCCTGCAGTTGAGACCCTAGTCCTTCTCTAGAAGATACATTGTAAATATTGCTAACGATTCCAGATTGATCCAAGCCATATTGAAAAAGTGAAACCAAGAGGTTTCGAGAATTAGATCCTTGGAGCCGAATCGTTCCAAGAGATGGAGCTACCACATTATTCAAAATCAAATGATGCGTGGCATAAGCAGGTAAAGCAACTACATCTTGAGCCACCTCTTGTCCCTCACTATCATAAATAGTGTAAGGAACCACTGAAAACTGAGGCAAGGTGTTGGATACTTCGAGAACAGCCATTTGATTTCTTGTATCAAAAACAGAAATCAGTCCTTGCGAAGATGGTTTCCTAGCTTCAGTGGCAATTGCGTTACTAACTTCAGAAACTGGAGTTGGTCCATCATAGAAGTAACGGTTTAAACCTACTTTAAATCTAGCTGATGAATCATCAGGCACCCACTGAATAAGCCCAACATTATTTGCTCCAAACGCATGGATACTAATATCTCTTCTTCCAAGTCCTGCAATCAATATGGACTCAGTAGCTACCCTAACCCCAGAGGGGGCGAAAACAGTAAGTGTTCCACTTAGGTCGGAAGCTTCAGAGTTTGAAATACTCAGCCAGTTAGCCGCAAAAAGCTCTGAAGAGACCGGGTTGAAGGTATTAAACTGAGCAAAAACTGGCCCTGACACATCGTCAGAAAATGGGAAGTTTAATACATAATCAATTTCAAAGTCAGGCCCAAACTTATAATGCAGCATCCGCCCGTCAATCGCATTTGCCGCAAGTGAAGGATCTTTGTCCGCACAAACTGTTCCAATACCATTTACCTGCCAGCCACTAATATCGTGAACCAAGGCATCAGTTTGAGCCCCAGGCAAAATAGAAATGTTTTGAAAACCCTGAGCAGCTCCAGCTTGATCAAAAAGATTCAAATTTAATTGCTGATTCTGACCAGTAAAGTTTGTAAACTCAGCGATGTTCCAGATCTGGCCTATAAAACCATTCCATTCCGAACAAAAACGTGGAGCAAGTTCAAACAGTTCACTGGAAGGATCAAGCGGATCAGAATTAACTGCTACTTCCTGACCATCACTAGAGCCATCACCATCAGTATCTCTCAACGATACACTAGTTCCTAGTTCTCTTTCTCTTTCGTCACTTAATCCATCGCCATCAGAATCCTCTCCAACTACTGGAGGAAGAGTTGAGGATGTTGTTGTGGAGGTAGTGGTTGTAGAGGTGGTGCTTGTTGTGGTGGTGGTTGTTGTGGTCGTGCTCGGTACAAAATTCAGACTCAGTAAGTTCGAGTCTCTAGCCTCATTGCCTGCAACATCAACAGCTTCGGAATCAACCAGCTGAACTCTCACTAGTCCCGGCGAAGAAGCCGTCACTCGAAAAGAAAAACTACTATTACCAGCACTGAAAGATGAGATAGACGCATTGGTTAAGGATATATCTGAAGCTGAAAGTCCTTCAACGTGCTCAGAAACTTGTCCTGTCACCATGAACACTGGCGAAAAAGATGATGTAGAACCCTGAACGCTGAGAGTCACGGATGGAGCAGTGGTGTCTCCAGCTCCATTTACTTCCTCAAGGTCAGTAAAACCATCGCCATCTGTGTCAGCTCTGGCAGGATCCGTGTTGTGAATAAAAACTTCATCTCCATCAGAAAGTCCATCGCCATCTGTATCGAAGGACTGAGGGGAACTGCCAAAATCAGCTTCAGCAAAATCGTAAATTCCATCATTATCAGAATCATCAGGACGATTATCTTCACTGGCATCAAGTAGGTTCTCGCGCGCGAACAAAGCCATGGTTTGATAGCCATCACCATCAGGATGAAGACCATCGGGCCCAATCACAGCATCTCCGAGGCTAGCAAAATCAATTCCAACAAACGGCTCTATGGCGTCATTGATATCATCAATCCAATCCATACGAGATCTATATAGACGGTTTGGATCAGTATTAGCATTTCCAAGAAAATTCTCTGAAGGAAGTAAGGTACCTAGTAAAGTCACGGCACCAACGTCTTCAGAAGCCTCAACAATTTCCAATAAATTATCGACCAGCTCCTGCAACGTAATGTTACGGGCAAAAGCATTAAAATGATCGTTAACCCCTTCAAGAATGATAGTGTAGTCAGGGGCAACAGAAGAGTTGAATTCCGCACCTAATCTTTCGAGAGCTTCTCCAGTTTCTTCACCAGCAATCCCCCGATTCATGATCATTGTCTCAGGCAAGAGCAGTTGAAGTCTTCCAGGGTATCCACCTTCTGGTTCGCATCTTGCACCCTCCCCAAACACACAGGTTCCAGCTCCGCTTGGAGGGTTTACCCAACCTGCAGTAATAGAATCACCAAAGGCAACGACCCTTAGTTCACCATCGCAGTTTATGTCAGCTAGACCATCTATATCCGGGCAAGCAAGTGCCGTGGAAAATGGTAATAGGGATAAAGCAAAAATTCTAACCGCAACCTTTCTTACAGCCAAAATACCTTCAACTACTTTAGATACTACAAACATCTTTTTACCTGAATCACTTACTAACAATTGGATTATTTCTGCTCTAAATTTATCATAAAAGGCAGCGCTCCCATTATAAGGGAAGCCACTCCGAAAGCAATAGTTATGAACAATTTATCATATTTACCATACCTAGCCCCAGGCACAGCTCCGGCCTGAAAGAGGTGAGATCTTAACAAGCCAGCGTCTATATCCCTAACTGAAAGATCGAATTTTACCGATAAAAACGCTGCAATTCCAGCAGCTTGGCCAAAGGTCATGAATTGAGGCTCCATTCTGAGAGAACTGTAAGCAATATTACTAGCCGAGAGAGCTACCGGAACCAACAAATTGTCCACCTGGCCCTCAGCTGGGATCAGGCTACGATAAGGAATTTGATAGGGAGGAACGACCTGGGGAACTACCCCCTCATTGTAAACCATGCCTTCTTGGTCAACTAGCCTTTGATTGTGATGGACTTCTATTCGGCATGAACCCCATCCAATCGAATCCTCTTGCCCGGAACCGGAAACCAATTCTTGTTGAGTAAGCACAAATTCACCAAGCATTCTCCTGCCCACCCTAATGTAAATCTGTCTAGGAAAGTTCTCGCTAGAGGTAAACTCATCTGCACAATATCCAAACTCAGAAGCTTCCTCTTTAATTCTTTTAGGCACCGAAGGATCATTCGCAAGAAAATATAGTAGCCCTTTAATATGATTGGCATGCTCTTCTTCAATCTTTAATCTCTCAACATAAGAAGCCTCTGAATAGCTTGACCCTACATTGAGCAGGTTGGTTGAAAACGGCCCCTTATTATTTAGGTCATACTTACTACCAACCGTTTGGTTTAATCCTAAGATATCCCCTAATCCTAGATCTGGACTAAATTTAAGCAACGGGATCAACAAAGAATATCTTTCAGGGGAATAGTTTTCAGGCTTGTAAAATTTACGAAGATTATTTTTTTGTTTAGTCAAGCAAGGCCTATAGTTATAGGCCATCACCCTTTCATCCGGCGCTCCAATTTCAATAGCCTCTTTGCTAACAACCCCGTGATGCAGGCTGCCGTCCTTTTTATATGCTGACAAGCCACTAGGAAATTGCTCCCTGGTATGGCGCGTTGTGAATCCAGCCAAAGACTCTCCATAAACAGCTTGCCCTTCTCTTCCCAAGGCATAATCTACGCCTGCCAAGGCCAATAAGTCGCCTGTGTAACTCGCATCAATAAAATTTAAAGCCTTAAATTGTTCTCCGGTCGAACCTACTACACTTTGAATTTCTCCATCCACAACCTCGACAGATTCAAGGGATATTCCATATCGAACTCGAAGACCCTCTTCAGAAAGCCAATCTCTAAAAACTTTTTCAGCAACACTGGGAACCAGGTTCCATTGCAGTTCTTTGCCGTGCTCTTGACCAATTCTTTGAAAAAACTCTAGTGCAATACCTCCGATAAACTCCTTTCTACAGGTGTCAGAAAACCCTAAGCCTCCAGATAGGATTCCCCCTGGAATATTAGAGTGCTCAAGCACAGTCACTGAAAGACCTGCTCGCTTCGCTGCTATTCCAGCAGCTAGTCCACCAGGGGTTGCTCCGAAAACAAGTAAATCGCTCTCAGGCACATCGGCTTCAGCAAGAACGGCGCAAAGTAAAAATAAGGAAGCTAAAAGGAGTTCAAATAATTTATTCAAACTTGAAGACATCAATTCGGCCGATCCCCCCTTCGAAAACCCGGTTGTCTCGATACTGACTGGCCAACATTTCTTCGAGCCCGTCTATCCAAGGAACATCAGGATTTCTAGCGATTACCCAAAGCCTACTCGACCTCTCTTCAATCATCTCTATGAACTCATCGGGCTTATAAAGTAGGTCAGCCATCGTCCAGGCTTCTCTTTCCCCTCCACACGCAGACTTCGCTTTAAATCCAGCGTTATGGATATTGAGATACATGTAGTTAAGATTTTCCAAATAATAACTAATAGGTGAGGTGAAGATCAGGACCTTATCCCCTGTCCTCCAGTTAGCATTGACGTATTCAGCTGGACTTCTAAAATCAAGTCGCTGCCACAAGTGGACTTCTCTCTCATGCACCATGCCTTCTCTAAAATTTCCTTGCTTGGTGGAGATATTAGTAATGTGCGAAATGCTATAATCTTCAGAAAGAAATAAAAAAGTTAAAAACCCAGACAGAAAAATAGCGCTACTACGATTGGCTATAGCCTTAAGACCTAGGGACACAATAATTAGCATAATTGGGTATAGGTAAAATGTGTAACGAGTCGCCGGCGCCGGACCTTTCAAAACTCCCATAATCACTATATTCACTAAAAGAATATAGAAAAGAAACCAGTTCTTCTTCAAGCTAGAGTCTCTTTTAAGGTAAGGCCAGATCACAACAACAAGTGATAAGAGAGACATCATCACAACGGTAATTGGCTGCACTCCATACCATCTGGCTAGAAAAGGCTCATAGAAGTCAGGATATTTCAAAAAAGTAGATAAAATCTTTCGATGGGGATTTTCTACAGCATCATAAAGCTCGTGCCAGGAGTCAGTTGATAGCGCAAAGACAAACCAGAACATTGAGATTGTCAGCACCAATGCACCCGTACAAAGAGAGATGCCTCTTCGCAAATCCTTAGGCTCAACCAACTTTCCGGCAACAACTATAAGTAATCCAAATAGCATTGCTGTAAACTGGTTCAATAACGCAAAAAGGACGCATAAAGATAGGCTAATCTTGAGCCAAGGCTTTGAATTCTTATCGATCAAAAGTCGAAACACCCAAACCAAACAAAGCACTAGGACAAGACCTAAGTAAAAAAGAAAAACCTTGTCACTTAGTCCAAAAGGTAGAAACAGTTTGGGCAACATCACATTATCGAGTCCAGCTGCTCCCGAAGGAACGTTCAGAGCAAAATCTTCAGGCAGATTCTCCCCTGATCGTAAATTACGAAAATCGAAATTAATATAAGAGAACGCTAAAATACTGATCAAAAGAGGGAAAAAGAAATTTTTAGGCTCAGGCTTCTTCAAAAAAGCAGTGAAGTTTAACAAACTCACCACCATAGAGCTGATATGGATAAATACCGAAAATAAGGAAACTAACCAGGCGGCTACTAGGTATTTGTTTTTCTCTTCAACAATCCCCATATAGAGAAAGTAAGCATAAAAACAAAATAACGCTTGAAAAGGAGCATACATTCTAAGAAATCTAGAAGTCTCAATTTCTACCAGAGACAAGGCAACTAACATAGTTGAGACTAAAGCAACTTTAATTCCTCCTAGACGCTTAGCCAAAAGCCAAACCGGAATGATCGTCAGTGCCCCAAAGAAAGAGTTTACCATCCTGAACACTAGTTCAGGTGAGTGACCCACAAGTTGGTAAACTATTGAAAGGATATATTGGTAGACAATACCCCTCATATAAAGACCGCCACAGCCAAGCTCTGGAGACCCCGTCTCCACTATCTTGCCTACAGAGTTGGCAAAGTAAAACTCATCATGAGCGAAGGGCCAAAGCCCGAGACCAGCAAATCTCCCGTAGAAAGCAAGAAGAGCCGCTCCAAGAAAGACTAGGCCCCAGACAATCTTCCAGGAGAGAGAATCGGATTGTGGTTCTGTTGCTTTAGACATTTAGACAATATTAAACGGGCTGATCGTGTTAATATTAGACAGGTAATCCACTATAGGGGTGCAAAAAAGACCCTGCATTATTAAGCAACTTAATACACTATTTTCATATGAAATCAATGGTCGAGCATAGGTCCCGGCAGCGAAATCCTCGATCTGGGAGTTTTTCCAATATTATCAGTGACTTAAGATTATTATCTTCAGGAATCAAACCTTCCTTAGTTCCTAAAAACCTGCATGCTCAAACCCCCAATAACAACTTTCAGCCAATAGACAGGCTTAAGGCTTTGTGAAAAACTCCCTCTTTTACTCAGCCAATTCGTCAATAGTAGGAAATCCAAGCAGTAATCCTAGTGACATTAAACCTCGTTCAGGAACATTTTTAGCTATGATTAAGTTTTTCCCTACTTTTTGTTTGAGCCTTGCCGTCCTTCTTATCGGTTGCGGAGGGGGGTCCGATAGCTCAACTCCCAGCGCCGATGAGAGTAATCTTAGAATAGTCCATGCGTCCCCGGATGCTCCTTCACTGGACGTATTTTTCGGAACAGATCTTAGGCTAGCAGGACTCAGCTTTAGAGAGGCTAGTAACCCCATAGCAGTGGAACCAGGAAACATTTCTTTAAGCTTCAATTCTGCTGGAACTAATACGACACTTACTCAAGCTGTAATTCAAGTTGGGACTACCCAATCTTTTACAGCGGCTCTCATAAATTTTCTTAACGAAATAGAGACTGTCGTGATCGCCGACGATTTGATTGCACCAGGTGAGAATTTGATTAAATTTCGTCTTGCTCACCTATCCCCCTCAGCCCCAGCTTTTGATGTCTACATTAATGAGTCGGGCACTGAATCTGATTTAGATTTTCTAAGACCAGTTCTTGAAAATATATCTTTTCGTTCCGTTTCTGACTTTCTCCAAGTCGAACGAGGCGAATACCGAATTAGATTGACAGTTGCAGGGACAACAGTTGTAGCTATTGATTCTGATAACTTGAACTTAGATGGAGAAAGGATTTTTACTTTTTTAGCGTTGGAGTCGGAATCAGGTGGTGAGCCTTTTGGACTCGCTCTAATTAGGGATAACCCTCGTTAGGAGATGCTAGAACAACCCGCCTCAATTCTTGCCACAGACCTCGCTGGACCAATTTTTAAACTGTTGTTTTGCTTTAGTCGCGACGAGGCATACGACGATGCGGAAGATTTTCAATCTGAGTTATACGAAATTTTCCCTGACACCAACCTACCGGACATAGTTAAAACTAGGCTTGAGTCCATTTTTCATGAAAGTCGTTTTTCAAAAAATTCACTAGTTGAGCTAGCTGAGGAAGTTAAAATCGTTACTGCTGGCAACCGGCAAGCTATAGTGTCAATCGCTGAGCTACTGCTATCTCGAGTCGTCACGGATGGAATACTTTGCAGGAAGGCTTCCAGCAAATTTGAACAAATTGCTGAGGTCTTTTCACTTACTGATGAAGAAACACAAGGACTTCCCGAATCTCTACGTGATGTTTTATCTTTAATATATGACATCGACAATCAGCATCGAAGTAACGACTCCCAACCACAAGAAACTAAAGCCCTTTACCAAATGTTAGAATGCACTCCCGACTGTTCTAACAATGAGTTAAGGAGCTCTTACAGAAAGCTAGTTAAAAAACTTCATCCAGACAGCGCAGGGCAAAACCAGGTTAAAGCCAGACGCTTTCTTGAAGTCCAAGCTGCTTTTGAAAAAATTGGTAAAATCAGAGCTAAGGTTTAATTTAAGATGAAAGACAAGCCAGGATTTGACCCAGTAAATACTTTACTTCCGCCACGTAATAAGCCGGTACCTCCTAAAAACATTTCGTCGAAAAGAATTAGTACCCAACATGGCCCTAAAAAAAACTGGCTGGCTCGAATCATGTTTTTTTTAATTTTAGTTTTGTCATCTTTTGTCCTTTATCTTTTTTTCGAGAGAAGCCAAGCCAGGCTCTCTAGTAGCGCCCTAATTGACATAGAAGAAGCAAGAAAAAATTTAGAAAAACTAGATCTCTCTGGAAATCAAGCTATCCGGGAAGATGCCGACGAAAAATTACGTCGCAGAGTTAATCAGTAAAATTAGTCCGCGCCTTTATCCCAACGTTTATTGAAAAATAAAAGCTAGGGCTGGAACTAGAAGAGCTACGGCGATTACAACCAAAACAGCAAAGATTACAGAGGTAAATTCCAACTCTCCTGTCTTACTTGCGGTATCTCGAATCCCCGTACCAAAGAAAGCAGCGGATGCTCCAAGAATGATTGAGACTACGTTAGTGCTAAACAGAAGGGCTGCCCCTTTAGATACTGGTGCCAGTCCAGTTGCTAAACCTATGCCAGCCGTCGCTACTGGAGGAACCAAGGCCGCTGCAATCGCAATCCCCGCTAATGCCGAGGACAAACCAGGCCTGGCAAGACAATAAGCAGCAGCCACTCCAGAAAACATTGCTACAGCCATGTCAACTAGACTGGGCTTTGTTCGAGCTAAAATCTCATCTCCGAGAGGCATTTCAACTGCCATAAATGCAATAATTGTCGACATAAAAAGAGAGACTACAAAACCATAGGCGACTGCCTTAAGAGAACTTCTCATCAGTGGTGTGTTAGCTGAAACTATCGACAATCCTGCACCCAACAATGGTGTCATTAAGGGGGCAACTAACATCGCACCAATAATAACAGCAGCACTATTTTGTATCAGTCCTAAAGTGGCGATAATTGTAGAAAGAGAAATCAGAGCAAAAAAATCAAAGTTCCAAACTGCCCCTTTTTGAATTTGGGAATATAGTTGGATGCGATCCTCACGGTCGAGTTGAGGAATTGTCAAGTCTAGGACATTCTCGGTATATATTCGAAGACGCGAAAGAAAAGGCAAACCAGCTCTAATAAGACCGACCGCTCCAGTAGAACCTGAACACAAAATATTGTCCGGAATAGTCCCAAATATTTTCTGCTTAAGTGAGCCCTGGCAAGTGGCACCAAGAATTACTAAATCAAAATCTGCAGCTTCACTTACAATTGATTTCTCTATCTGACTAGAGACTACAACTTTTGTTTTTAAGTTAGGCTGTGCTTGCGCCCCTGCTTTGGCAACCAATTCCCCCAGTCTACTCCTCCCCACATCTTGAGACAGATCCCCCATCGGCTGTTCAACCAATAGGCAAACTGCTTCGCCGGAATCTCCAACTATCCTTGCACCAAGTTTAATAGCCTCAACTGATTGAATCCCTCCCCCAACAGCCACTAGGACTTTCTTAAATTCAGCTTGAGCTTTTTCGTTCAAACGAAGCGCAAAAGTTCGAAAAGGTAGTTTTTTAAATAGCTCCCTTACTAAAACTCTTTGTTCTGTTCCGGCTTTACTGGAGTCATGCTTACCGGCAATTACAAGATCCGGTCCTTGCTTACCTATGGTTTCTGCAACATCTCCAAACTTACAGTCAATATAAGAAAATACTACTTGAGAAGGTTCCTCACCTTCCTCGAAGGAACTATCAGCTTCAGAAGAACGTGCCACTAGTCCTCTATCAGCAGATAACTTTTTTAGCTTAACAACTGACTCTTTTAACTGCTCAGGATCACCTACTAGTAAAACAGAAAGCTTACCCGTTTGATCATGGAGAAGAGAGGTGGCTAGATTGAGAATTGCCTCAGTCTCCCACTCTGAAAATATTAAAGCAGTAAGTTTCAAAATTTAAGTCAGGCTAAAGTTAAGGCCAAAAATAAGGCTGACATTATTGTAGTCTAAATCAATAGATCCAAGGTCGTTAGAAAGCTCAGGGCCAGGTCCAGAGAAAAATCTTAACTCAGAAAATACAGATAAATTATCTAAAGCTGATATATTAAGCCCAAGGAAAGCCTGCCAAGCGAAGGTAGAACCGTCGAAATTTCCAAACTGATTTTCATTAATGGAAATGCTTGCATCGATCTCCTGCAAAGCACCCAAGCCTACACCGAAGTAAGGAGACAGAAGATCTCCAAATGCAGGGTAGTAAACTAGATTCGCTAATATTCCTACAGATTCTAAATCACCATTTAACTGCAGGGCAGATAAATTAACGCTGTCCAAATCATTCGAACGATACGAATAATCCAGCTCCAAAGCCAAACCATTCTGCATCCGATATCCGGCGGAAATACCGAAAGCCTGGCCTGTATCGTACTCTACATCTCCACCATTTAACAAAGAAAGTGCATCAGCCGTCTGAAAGGGTGTTTCGGATGTGAAATTCAATCCCCCGTAAGCCTTAAGGTATAGTCCGCTATCTGCATCAGCAGAGCTCGGAACGAATCCGGCTACTAGTCCAAATAGGAGAAGAAATTTTTGGACTTTAAAACTCTTACCCTTAGTATTCATAAGCTCTGGTCTCTCAAAATTAAATCATAAACAAAGAGAGTGAAATCACCTTTCCCTCTCTAGGAGCAGCATTCATTGCCAGCCGATAATTTGCAAGAATAAAAATCGCCTATTTGCCTCCAAAGGTCTTTCTCTTTTTGCCAGCTAACTGTTATGAAAGCTCTAAGATACAAATCTTGAAGATTTTTAGAAACTAGTTCAATAGCCAACAGAGGGTGAGCCAAGAATGAATGTAATTGAGGCAATAAAAGAAAGACGTTCTGTGAAGCATTTTGACGCCAAGCACCGCCTGTCGGAGAAAGAAGAGAGGGATCTTTTTGAGCTAGCAATGCTTTCTCCAACTGCTTTTAACATTCAACATTGGAGATTTTTAGTTGTTAAAGACCCAGAACTAAGAAAAAAAATCAGAGAGGTTTCATGGAACCAAGCTCAAGTCACTGACTCCTCATTGTTAGTCGTTATTTGCGCAGACCTAAAGGCTTGGGAGAAATCTCCCGAACAGTATTGGCGTAATGCACCGAAAGAAGCTCAGGATTTCTTGGTCCCAGCTATCGGGCAATACTACAATGGGAACGAACCGGTGCAGAGAGACGAAGCTTTGCGCTCATGTGGAATAGCCGCACAAACTTTGATGCTTGCAGCAAAGGGTATGGGTTACGACAGCTGCCCAATGGATGGTTTTGATTTCGATGCCGTAGGTAAGATGATTAACCTTCCTCAGGATCACCTCATCTCCATGTTTGTAGTGATTGGCAAAGCAGAGCAACCTGCAAATGCCCGGGGTGGGCAGTTAGACTACGAAAAGGTAGTTTTCGAAAACAAATTCTAAGGGTGACTTTGCTTTAAACGCAATTTTTCCGCCCTAGCTCTTTTTCTTTTTTGAGCCCTCTTTTTTCGTTTCCTCTGTATCTCTTGAAAGACCTTTTTCTGTTCTGGCTCCAAAATATTCATAACATTTTGGTTTAAATTTTTACGCTGCTCTCTAAGCTTAGGCTTAAACTCTTGTCTCAGAACCTTTAGTTCTTCCCGCTTTTTATCGAAAATAAGATCAAGCTGAGCTTGTTGCTCAATGCTGAGATCCAACTTCTTAACCATTTTTGACTTCATCCTATTCATCGGTCGCTCAGAGAAAGGCTCTCCGCGATGAGGCCGATGATGTTTCTTACCCATAAAAAATCCGCCGGCAAAGCTAGCAGCGATAATGAACAAAGGGAGAATAATTTTAAAAGCCTTTTTCATGACTAGTACTCCTCAAAAACGAGCAGCTCGGGTTCCATTTCAAGCTCCAAAGTTTCGAAAAAATCATATTGATCCAAGTCGGCCACCAAAAGAATCTCTTCGTCATCTTGAGACAAACCACCATAAATGAAAAAGAGCGCGCAAAGACCTAAGAAAGCTGCTCCACCCCATTCGGAGATATCAGGCAAAAAATTCCAGATAGAATTCTCTTCCCTAACCCGCTGCATCACAGCGGACACAAACTGCTCCGACTCTAGGGGGCGACTTTGAAAATCAAAAAGTTCGCTATGTTCACTATCCTTCTTCATATCTTCTCTAGCTCATCTCGTAATTGCCTCGCCTTCTCCCTTGCTCGCTTGATTTTTCCCTTCACCGCATCTTGACTAATTTCCAAGATCTCAGCGATTTCAGCGTAAGAATAACCTTCGACCTCTCTTAAAATCAGGACAGCACGTTGATCATCTTGCAGAGAGTTGATGATCAACTTACTTAGATCTCCAGCTTCGATAGCGGGCTCATGACCACGGTCAGTCAATGGCTTTGAGTTATCTAGTGAAACCAATTTGCGAAACCAACTACTTCTTGAGCAATCTATGCAATGATTTTTCGCTATCTTCATCAACCATGATGAAAATTTACTTTCACCACGAAACGTCGAGAGTTTCTTATAAGCCTTGAGAAAAACTTCTTGGGACTCGTCCCAACCTCTCTCAGGATCTCCCAGCATTTGGCCACAATAACTTCTCACCAAAACCTGGTAGCGTTTCACAAGAAGGGCGAACTGGTCTGTATCCCCAGCTAGAACATTCTCTACGACTTGATCATCTTCCAGCTCGGTCACAGACCCCCACCCCTAACACCTCTAGCCTAAAGCACTAGCGTGCTCGTCTTTGCTTTCGCTCTTTTCTTTTTTCTTTCATCTCAGCAAACTTCTGTTGTTGCTCAGGTGTAAGCAAAGCATTGATTTCACTTTGCGCGGCTTCCTTAGAAGCTGCTCGACAGTTCTTTCTTTCCGTAAAGCTTTCCAAGTTTTTACAACTAGAATTCTTCTTTCGATTTTTCATGATGTCGTAAACTTGATCAGCTTGCTCATCGGACAGATCCAGCTTTTCCTGCATTTTCTCTATCCGTTTATCCAAGTTCATTTTTTTGCCTTTATGCCCTCTGCCGCCCTCGGCCATGCTCGTAGACAGTGGTAAAAGAACACACAAAGAGGTCAGCAATAGCGATTTTAAGACTTTCATCAATAATTCTCCAAAGTTGGTGGTTTAAACGATATTGGGGCTATCAACCTGCCCTTAATCAACTAGACGGAACTGAAAAAGAAAAGTGTCATGTGTATGAAAAAATTTCAAAAGAGCAGTCTTCTAGGTAAGCTTCTAAAATAAGGGTAAATTTATTGCCACTAGAGGCAAATTGTCATTTTCTTACCATAAAGGTTGGTAAAATAGATTCAAGTGTGACATAAACTGCTCCGCTAACCATTAATTTCAATGCCACAAAGGTAAACACAAAGGAGAAGCAACATGGCCATCGGCGCAATCAACCCACCGAAAGACTTCGACAATATGTCTTACAATGAGCTTGAAAAGCTTAACCTCGAAGCAAGGGAACGCTCCACGAATGCTTCTAATGATGAGCTAGCTGAAAAGTACCTGGAATTTTTAGAGAAAGAAGATGCAATCAAAGCCGTCATAGTTGGTTTCTCGGATCTAGAAGGACGCTTCCATACTCTTGATTACGATAAAAAGTTTTTAGTTGATAGTCACCAGAACCTAACTTTCGATGGTAGTTCTGTTAGAGGCTACAGTGTTGTAGATGAATCTGACTTAAGGCTAATTCTTGACTGGTCTTCCTTCCGCTTCTTGCCTGCGGATATTTTCGGCGAGAGTAAGGTATTAGTTTTCGGAAGAATCCACGATAAGGACGGATCTCCTTTCGAATCTGACATGAGAAGCCGACTGGCTGAGCTAAGTGATAAACTGAAGAAAGAACATGGCTACACAACCAACGTAGCAGTAGAAGTCGAAGGCTTTCTTTTCAAAGGAGACTCAGCTGAGCAGAACTATAATAGCCGAGACGGTTTCGAGTTCATGTCAACTGGTGGCTATTACAATGCACTACCAAAAGACGAACTTAAAACTTTCATTGACTCTCTAGCCGCTGCTAAACGAGCCCTTGGTTTCGAGAATGAAAAAGATCATCCCGAGGTAGCACCCTCTCAGTTCGAGCTTAATTACAAATACACAAATGCAGTGAATGCTGCGGATCAGATTCAACTTTACAAGATACTAGCCCGACAAATTGCTGCAACTAGAGGACTTACTGCATGCTTCCTTCCTAAGCCTGTAGCCAACATCAATGGAAGTGGGATGCACACAAACATTTCCCTTTCCAAAGATGGGACTAATATCTTCTACGATAAAGATGGAGAAGATGGTCTTTCTAAACTTGGTTGGTCTTGCATTGATAAAATTCTTAGCAGCGCTAATGATATCTGCTTGGTTATGAATCCAAGTGTAAACGCCTACAGAAGATTGGATCCAGCCTTTGAAGCACCAAACCAAATTAAATCTTCAGCGGTAGACAGAACCTCAATGGTAAGGGTTCCACTGGCCAACAAAAATTCGGCTCGAATTGAGGTCAGAACTGTTTCACCGGGGGCTAATCCTTACATGTTGCTATACACCCTTTTCAGAACCATGCTGGAGGGCCCAATGACCGACACTGTGAATGATGATAACCGCAAGACCAGAACTAAGTTTCTTCCTGGAAACATTCATGACTCGCTGCGTCATTTTAAATCGAGCAGCTATATGAAGGAAGTTCTTGGTGAAAGCACCCACGGTAAGTACGTTGAGCTTAAACAAGCCAGCATGGATCGCTGTCCAAAAGAGCTTGGAACAATTGTGAAAACCGAAGAGATTATTTTTCACCATGATGTAACTAACCAGTTCTTATGGTCAAAGTTCTAGAGCTAGTATAGATAGTTCTCCTAAAAGACCGAGTGGCCTCAACAGCTACTCGGTCTTTTTTTTGATAGCATCCTGTCTCTAGACAATAATTTGAGCTATCCTAGACTCCTGTATGCCTTAATTGTCTCTAGAGGAACTCATGCCGCGACACGCTTCTTCAATATTCTTAACACTGATTGTTTGCCTGTTCTTAAGCGCTTGCTCTTCCAATAAGCAGACTGAGCCAGTTCCTCCCTCGGCCTTACTAAGCTCGGGCTTTGAAAAACATAGCCCTACAATGGGTGACCCCAACGCTCCCATTAAGGTTTATGTCTTCTCTGACTTTGGCTGCAACGGTTGTAGGGAAGCGACCGATCAGGCCAAATCCCTGATTATTAAGAACCCAAGAGATATTCAGGTCATTTTCAAACACCTGCCCAACAAGGCAAGAGGTGGAAGCTTAACCGCCGCCAAAGCCGCAAGGGCTGCGGCTCTACAAAATCGTTTTTGGGATATGCACGATGTCCTGTTTCAATTTTCTAGAACTCGAAGCGAAAAGGAAGTGCATGACTTAGCAATGATTCTCGCTCTAAATCTTCCTCAGTTTCAGAAAGATTTTAACGATCAGGCTCAACTTGATTTAATAACAAAAGACGCATCTCTAGCCAGATCTTGGGGCATAAACTCCACTCCTGGTTTCTTTGTAAATGGCATTCCAGTCGCCAATTCTGGCGATCTTGAACAAGCTATCGAAACAGCTCGGAGGCTTCGTCCCTCAGCTGGCTCTCTACCTTCATTGAGGTAAAGAGATCTGAGAATCTTTTACTGCTTCTCGGTAGAAAAGGGCGTTATTCCCTATTATCTGAACAAGAGTGGAATCGGTTTTCGATGCAAGGTCGGCAGCTAAGTTCTTCTTTTCTTCCTTGAACTCGTTAAACTTGACCTTAACTAGTTCCCTAGCAGCCAATTGCCGATCAAGTTCCTCGCAGGTATTGGTACTAATACCCGACTTACCGATCAACAATGATGCGTCTACATTGTGGCCAAGGCCTTTCAAGTATTTTTTTTGCTTACTATTTAACATCAATTCCAATCCCTATTTGTTAGGTTAGTGAAATTAGTTCAGGGAACTATAAAATACAAGAATGGTGGGTAACCTTTCCCTGATTCACTCGAATCTGCTAATTGAAATACTATTTCGTAGCCTATTACCCAGTAAATAAGTATATTTTATGCTAGCTTGTCAGGTTCCCTTTTCCAAAAAAGTAAAAGAGCACAATTTAAATCTTGAGCGACGCTCAATAGACACCCTTCAAATCAATTTGGGGAAACGCTGTAACTTAGCTTGCTTACACTGCCATGTCGAAGCCGGTCCAAAGAGAACAGAAGATATGACAGAGGAAACTGCCTCTAGAATTATTGAACTTTTGAATAAATCTGAGTCGATTAAAACTTTGGACATTACTGGGGGAGCACCTGAGATTAATGCTCACTTCAAAGATTTTGTGCGTGCAGCCCATGCCAAAGGAATAGAGTCTATCGACCGTTGTAACCTAACTATTTTTTACGAAGACGGCTTCGAGGACCTTCCCGAGTTTTTAGCTGAACACAAAGTTAGAGTAGTAGCTTCGCTTCCCTGCTACTCAAAAGACAATGTGGATGCTCAGAGAGGTGGTGGAGTTTTTGATAGAAGCATCACTGGACTCCAATGGCTCAATAAACTTGGTTATGGAAAACCTGGGACCGATCTTATGTTGGATCTAGTGTACAACCCGCTTGGAGCAAGTCTTCCTCCAGAGGAAAAACAATTACAGGCTCAATATAAAAAAGAATTAAAAGAGCTTTTCGATATCGAGTTCCAAAATCTATTTGCAATCACCAATATGCCGATCAAAAGGTTCCTTCATTATCTTGATCGTGAAGAAAAAACGGCCGAATACATGCAGCTATTGCTTGACAACTTCAACCCTAGCGCAGCTGAGAACGTGATGTGTAAAGATATGATTTCAGTAGGCTGGACGGGAGAACTCTTCGATTGCGATTTTAATCAAATGTTAGAAATGCCTTTAGGGAAAAAGAAAAGAAACATTTGGGACATCGATTCTTTTGACGCCTTGGCTTCAGAACCGATTTCACTAGCCAACCATTGCTATGGATGTACAGCAGGCGCCGGCAGTTCCTGCACGGGAACTGTTGCTTAAAAATGAGTCCAGCAGAGGAGACCTTGGACTCTAGCTCGAGTGACGACACCAAGAGCAACAACAGGTCAAAACTCGTAATAGTTCTATTGCTAGTTGCCCTAACAATCTTTTTTCGGGAACCTGTTGGAAATTTCCTGAAAGAAGCACTTGATTGGATTGAGGCCAAAGGCACTTTGGGAGCAATCTACTTCATATTGCTCTACATCATTACAACTATACTTTTGGTACCAGGTTCAATTCTAACCTTAGGTGCCGGTGCCATTTACGGAGTATTCTGGGGCACGATTGTTGTTTCTATAGCCTCGGTAGCAGGTGCAACCGCCGCCTTTATTATTGGAAGAAACTTTGCAAGAGACTGGGTAAATAAACAAATAGAAAAACAACCGCAATTTAAAGCGGTAAACTCTGCAATTTCTGAAGAAGGACGAAATATTGTCTTTTTAATTAGGCTTTCTCCAGCTTTTCCTTTCAATTTCCTAAACTATGCTTTTGGCCTAACTAAAGTTAAACTTTGGGACTATGTCTTGGCCTCTTGGGCTGGAATGCTCCCAGGAACCATTCTTTACGTTTATCTAGGGTCTATAGCGGGAGATGTAGCTAGAGCTGACGGTAAAAGCCCCTTGGAATGGGCTTTTCTGATTGTTGGCCTGCTTGCTACTGTAGGGGTTACAATTTATGTAACTAGGTTAGCCAAAAAGTCATTGGATAAGAAAACAGATAAAGAGTAACCATGTTTGGAAGAAAATCTAACGCAGTTAAAGTAGAGCCGATGGATCAGTATAACCAGCTGCTGGTTGACCATGTTCATCCCAGCGATTGGAAAAATCCTAATCCAAGATCCAAATACAATTTGGTAGTAGTAGGTGCAGGCTCTGCTGGCTTAATTACTGCTGCAGCTGCGGCTGGTCTCGGCGCCAAGGTTGCCTTAGTTGAAAAACATTTAATGGGGGGAGACTGCCTTAACCATGGTTGTGTGCCATCCAAGGCACTAATTCGAGCAGCTAAAGCTGTTAATGAAGTAAGAAAGGCTCCTGTCTTTGGAGTAGACGCTCAGCTACAAACCATTGATTTTTCAAAAGTGATGGAAAGACTTCGCCGCATACGCTCGGATATCAGCCACCATGACTCTGCAAAACGCTTTAGCGAAATCGGAATTGATGTCTTTCTAGGCCAAGGAAGCTTTATTGACGAATCCACAATTGAAGTAGACGGTAGTAAGCTTAACTTTAAAAAGGCTTGTATAGCTACTGGAGCAAAAGCCACTAAAATCCCTCTAGACGGAATAAAGCAAGACGAACTCCTAACCAACGAAACTATCTTTTCTTTAACTGAACTACCGAAACGACTAGCAATAGTTGGTGGAGGACCCATTGGCTGCGAACTAGCTCAAACTTTTGCTAGACTAGGTTCAGAAGTCACCATCTTCGAAAGAGGTCCTCAGTTTCTGACTCGCGAAGACCCTGATGCAGCTTCAATTTTAAAATCTCAAATGGAAAAGGATGGAGTTAGTATAAAACTAAACTCGACGATCTTCTCCGGTAAAAAAGAAGGCAATAGCTATAAACTATTTTACTGCGTTGGTTCTGAGGCCGAAACCTCTCTGGAAGTAGATAGAATTCTTATGGCAGTTGGTAGAAGTCCTAATTTAGATGGCTTAGAGGTTGAAAAAGCTGGGGTGGAGTTCAGCAAAAACGGCGTTGAAGTAGATGACTATCTCAGAACAAGCAATAAGAAAATCTTTGCAGCGGGTGATGTCTGTATGAGGCATAAGTTTACTCATGCCGCTGATTTTGCTGCTCGAGCGGTGGTTAGGAATGCTTTGTTTTTTGGTCGAGCAAAACTAAGCGCTCTTAATATTCCTTGGGCCACTTATACAGATCCAGAAATAGCACATGTAGGAATATACGGTCACAGCTCGGATGAGCCAGTTGACACTTATTTCAAACCTTTTAAAGAAGTGGATCGAGCAATCCTAGATGAAGCTACTGATGGTTTTGTCAAAATTCATACTAAGAAAGGCTCTGGCAAAATCGTTGGAGCCACTATTGTAGGACCTCATGCGGGAGACCAAATATCAGAGGTTTCAGTAGCAATGGCTGCAGGAATGAAACTTGGCAAATTAGCTAATGTCATTCATCCTTACCCAACACAGTCTGAAGCCATTCGCCAAACTGGGGATCTTTACAACAAAACTAAACTGACACCTTTGACTAAAACTTTCTTAAAAAGTTTAGTTAAATTTTCTTGAGGTTTTCGACGGGTTGAAATTATCTATTGTCATTCCCGGCTTCAACGAAGAAAAGAGCCTTCCGTCGGTCATTTCCTCTATCAGACAAGATGAATTCCACGAAATTGTTTACGTTGACGGCGGCAGCGAAGATTCCTCTTTAGCCCTCGCCGCTTCACTAGGCGCCGAAACAGCTAGCTCCCTTTTAGGCAGAGCCAAGCAACTAAACCTAGGCGCTGACTTAACCACTGGCGACACACTACTGTTTCTCCATGCCGACTCCCTGCTACCTAGTCTTTATAGTGCAGCTATCTCAAGTTGCCTTAGAACAAATCTAGCAGGCGCTTTTTCGCTCAAATTTGAGCCTTCTAACCTAGCTATGGTTGTTATCGAATCTCTAGCAAACCTTAGGTCTAGGCTCTTCAGCTTACCTTATGGAGATCAGGGACTTTTTATAAAAAAGGATAGTTTTCACAAGCTTGGAGGATTCAAGGATATACCTCTTCTCGAGGACCTTGATTTGGTTAAGAGAATTAAGCAAAATGGTGCGCTGGAAACAGTGGATGACAAAATAGTCACTAGCTCGCGCAGGTATCAAAGGAAGGGCGCCTTCACCACCAGTTTAACTAATCAGTTTATACTACTAGCCTGGAAAGCAGGCTGGTCCGAAGAAAAATTAGCAGAGTTGTACCAAAAATAAGGAAATAAGATAAAAATGAAAAACGAGTCAAGCACAAGAGAAGCAGTTCAGGACTACTATGGCAAAACTTTGGCCTCCAGTGCTGACTTAAAAACCGATGCCTGCTGCAGTATCGACGAAATCCCAGATCATGTTAAATCTACTCTCTGCGAAATACACCCGGAAGTTAGTAAAAAGTTCTATGGTTGTGGTTCGCCAATTCCAGACGCCCTTGAGGGACTTACAGTTTTAGATTTAGGCTGTGGCTCCGGTCGCGACTGCTTCGTACTTTCTCGTCTCGTAGGCGAAAAAGGTAAAGTAATTGGGGTTGATATGACTGACGAACAGCTAGCTGTCGCATTTGAACATATCCCTTGGCATACCGAAAAGTTTGGCTACTCCAAGCCTAACGTCGAGTTCAAGAACGGCCTTATCGAAGATCTCTCAGCTCTGGGAATTGAAGACAACTCAGTAGACCTCGTTGTTTCAAACTGTGTTATCAACTTAAGCCCTAACAAACCCCAAGTCCTCTCCGAAATATTCAGAGTTCTAAAACCTGGTGGTGAGCTCTACTTCTCTGACGTGTTTGCTTCGAGAAGAGTCCCTGAAGAATTAAGAAAAGACCCCATCCTTCATGGCGAATGTATTTCAGGCGCCCTATATAAAGAGGACTTCAGACGTATACTTAATGACTTAGGTTGCGTAGATTTCAGATTTATCACTGAAAGGCCACTAGAAATCCTCAATCCAGCGATTGAAAAAAAATTGGGCATGAATGAATTTGTTTCGTCTACAGTAAGAGCCTTCAAAATCGAATCGCTCGAAGACCGCTGTGAAGACTATGGTCAGGTGGCCACCTACTTGGGAACAGTTGCTGAAACACCAGCTGCTTTTCAGTTAGATGACCATCATTTGTTTGAAAAAGATCGTCCAATGCTAGTCTGTGGTAACACGGCAGCAATGTTGGAAGAAACCAGGTTCAAGAAGCATTTTAAAGTGGAAGGAGACCGCAGCAAACAT
>CAZECN010000029.1:0-32899 GCA_964510575.1 uncultured Bdellovibrionales bacterium
CCAACAGCACCTTTGTTATGGATAGAATGTTGATGATAGTGACACTAAAAGCATCTATAAATAGGAGTTTTGGTTTGCTTTGTTAAGCAGCTGAAATTAGGACGAATTTTGGGCTTTTGAGGATGGTGATTATTGGTTTAAAGCCCCATCCATCCTTTTTGCCATTTTTAAGACGGTCTCAACGTAAGGAGCGGACCTATTGTAGTGCCAGATAACCTTCTCTTTTTCTTCTTGAGAAGGGTGCATAGTGTTCCAACCCTTGGCTTGAAGAAAATTGGCGACCGATGGAATAGCATCATCTGGTGAAAATAGGTCTACTTCCCCGTTCTCGTTCCCATCTACGCCATAAGTTAGTTGATTACCTGGTAGAAATTGAGGGAGTCCAATAGCACCAGAGTAAGAACCTTTAAGGTCTAATGTTTTTAAACCCTTAGCCTGAGCCACATTTATGGTAGCAAGAACATGGGGGAGAAAAGTGTTTTCTAGCCACAATGCTCGCTCAGAGACCCTAGTAAGAGTAACCTTATTCTCTTTATCCTTCTTTTTGAGCCTATTAAAATTTTTCTCAATGTTATCAGGGTCGGCGGCAATAGCTAACCTAGCCAAGCCGTGGAAAACAATAGAGTTACCTGTAAACTTACCACAGCGTGTTTCCATTTGAAGAATCGATAGAATTACGCTTCTTGGTACTTGAAAACGCTTTTCGGCTTCAATGAATTTACTTTCATGTTTTCTATAAAACTCTACGGCATTTTTAATTTCTGAATCACGATTCCGCCTTCTATAAGCAGCTCTAGACTCCTTAGGGTCGAGGCTGAAGTAAAGAGGCTTGAAGGAGGGCATTTTCCTATCTGATAAAGTTTTTTGAAGTTCGTTGGGATCAACTCCCCTAGCTATTAAGAGGTTAAACAAATGATCCCATCCTTTTAGTCCCTTGTAATTTGAAGCTGAGTTGCTAGGCCTTACAACTTTAGAAGGAGTATAGGTGCTAGAGAGGTGAGAGTGGCCTGATGATGATGGCTTGACCTCTTCTAGGGCAAAAGAGAGTTTCGAACCCAAGCTAGTTAGGCATAAAAGAAAAGTAAATATTAAGCTCCATCTGAACATCAATGCACATCCCGTTTAGATCTAGGTGGTTGTGGGGTTAAGCCATGCCTTCCAATCCATATTGGACTAGCGAAAGGACTATTGGCTAGTCTTATTTTAGCATTTTTTAGATGCCAATAAAGCTAGTTGCTCTTCAAAATTGTAACTTACTTAAAGTTTATTGGGGGTTAGGGGTAGGCTTCAATTATTAGCAAGCGTTCAGAGGGTTCTTATTGAGGGGTTTTAAGGAACAAAAGGAAGAACATCTTGGGTGTATACCCCGTCTACTTGAAATTTCGGCTTTTCCTGTACCCATAGTAAAGGGTATCAGCAGTGCGTAGCACTGCCAGACAACAAGTATACTGAAACCAGAAATATAACTGCAAGGGCGAAGCTTCTCTTCACTGCATATTTTTAGGCAAGGTAACGGGGGAACAAATGCTAAACGCATTTGTTTTGTGGTCCTACGTCAGGCTATTTCTTGCTCCGCAAGAGCCAGACGTAGTCTAATGGCTTTGCTTACGCAAAGCTTATACTGAAACCTCATGGAAGTACCTAGAAAACTCGAAATTTAAAGTGGTTTCAGTATATTCTAGTTATTATTGAATTGAAGCGACCACGGATCGGGAAACTTGCCATCTTTAATCGCCTGGATGAGTTCCTCAATACCTTGCTTGAGGCCCCATTTTGGTGAGAAGTCTAGGAGTTTCTGAAGCTTACTGTCACTAAGCTTATAGTCCTCTACACCGGGAGAATTTTCTCCAAAATTTATTTTTACCTCTGGTACAAGTGAAGCTACTTGGTTGGCAATATCCTGCATGGAGTAGTTTTGCCCAGCAGCACAGACGTTAAACATCTCTCCACTTACCATATTTAGGTGGCCTGCGAGGCAGCGACTGATCGCTTGGCAAGCATCTGCAACATGAATGAAAGCTCTTTGTTCATCTCCTGAGGGTAGGGATATTTTTTGATTTAGAACAGCATCTCTAACAATCTTATTTACCGGTAAGTCAAATCTCATTCTTGGCGAGTATCCATAACAGCTTCCTATGCGAAGAATAGTAGGGTGAAAATCTCTTCTTTTCGCATTGACTATTCTCTCTTCCATTCTAAGCTTTAGCCTAGAGTAAAGAGTTCGAGGTTCTGGCACAGCTGTTTCGTAAACTAAACCTCGAGTTGTGCCGTAAACACTATCGGAGCTAGCAAATATAAATCTTTCTACCCCGTGTTCAATGGCGGCGTCTACTGCCACTGAAGAAGCTAGCAGGTTTATGTCTCTCATCGTGGCTCGCTGCACGTCATCAAGTCTTCGCCCTACTATTGCTGCAAGAAGAACAATTGCATCAACTTGTTCGCAGGCTTTCGACAAGGCTTTGATGTCGCAGAGGTCGGCTTTTACAACGGTAAGGTTAGGATGTGAAAGTTGGTCTAATCCAGAAGTTCCATACAAAAAATTATCGAAAATTCTTACTTTATAGCCCAATTCTAAAAGAGATCTGGCCAACACTGAGCCTATATACCCAGCACCTCCAAGTAAGAGAACAGATTTTAGATTATCACCTGCCATTTTTAGCCAATCGAAATCCATCAGTTGAGTCTTTCACTGTCCAGCCTAGCTCTTGTAGCTGATCTCTCAAGGAATCAGAAAGGTCCCAGTCTTTTTGTTTTCGAGCTTCATCTCGTTTTTGAGCCAATGCTAAAATATTTGAAGGTATCTCTATAGTTTGTAGCCAGCTCTGAATATCAATAGCAAAAACAGTATCGAATTTAAGGGCAAGAGCAAGAACTTCAATTTCCTCAAGACTTTTGTCATCAAGCGCTTTTTGAAGGATTGCAAGCCCTTGAGACATTCCAAGGTCGTTAAAAATGGCTTCTTTGAATTCATTTTCTATCTGTTTAAAACCATCCGAAGGATCTAGCTTTTCTAATTGTTGATTTAAAAGATCGCTGTCTAGGTCCTTCCAAGCTGAAAAGTCATGGGACAAAAATTTAGATTTTAGATTATCTAGTCTTTGGGCAGCACCTTCTAAAGCTTCCCAGCTCCAGCTAAGTTCTTTTCTGTAGGAACCACCGAGGCAAAGCATTCTATAAGCAAGAGGGTCTATGCCACGCTCCTTTAGCTTATCGAGTGTAAGAAAACCACCGGTGGATTTTGACATTTTCTCTTTGTCTACAACTAGAAATCCACCATGCATCCAAATTTGCGCCATTTTCTTTCCAGTAGCTGCTTCGCTTTGAGCAATTTCATTGGTGTGGTGGACCGGAATGTGGTCAATACCACCACAGTGAATATCGAAGCTATCTCCTAAGTATTCACGCGCCATAGCACTGCACTCAATATGCCATCCGGGGTATCCTCGTCCCCAAGGGGATTCCCATTGGAGCTCCTGATTTTCAAACTTACTTTTTGTAAACCATAGAGCAAAGTCTTGAGGATTTCTTTTTTTAGAATCAACTTCAATTCTGGCACCAGCTTTAAGGCTTTCAAGATCCAACTTTGCAAATTCCCCGTACCTGCTGAATTTTGCCACGTCGAAATAGACGTTCCCGCCACTATGGTAGGCAATATCCTTTTCCTCTAGTTTTTCAATTAGAGAAATCATTTGCTTGATATGCTCAGTAGCTTTGCATACGATATTGGGCTTTTCTATATTAAGCCAGCCACAGTGCTCGAAAAAAATCTCTGTGTAGTACTCAGCAATTTCGTATGAGGTTTTCTTTTCTCGCTTGGATGCCAGAAGCATTTTATCTTCGCCTTCGTCAGCATCTGAAACCAAATGGCCTACGTCAGTGATGTTCATCACGTGGTTCACAGAGTACCCGGCATAGCGAAGTGTTCGAACTAGCAAATCTTCGAAGATATAAGTACGCAAATTTCCTATGTGCTGGTAATTGTAAACTGTAGGTCCACAACAGTAGAGTCCGACAGCTGTGTCATTGATTGGAGTGAATGTCTCAATTGATCGGCTACTGCTGTTGAAAAGTTTTATGGGGGAAGTCTTCATTAAGTTTTACTTGAGTCTTTTTAAGAGGCCCTATCCATACAAAGCTAATTTTCAATAAGAGTTCTGATAGCATTTGCCAAAATCTTATGACCAGCCCCTTGTTTAAGTGTCATCAGAGATTCAGGGTGAAACTGAACGCTAGCAACAGGCAATGTTTTATGTCTCAAGCCCATTATGGTTGGAGGTTCTGAGTCATCACCAGTTGTAATAGCAGTGACAGAAAGACATTCAGGAATACTATCCGTCTTTACGTAAATGCTATGGTATCTACCAACTTCGAATGGTTCATCTACTCCAGCGAAGAGTTCTTGATCGCTAGTATTAACCAGGGAGGCTTTCCCGTGCTTTGGAACAGGTAGCTCACCTAGTTCTGCACCGAAGGCTTGCGCAATGCCTTGATGACCAAGACAGACCCCAAAAATTGGTAGCCCCTGGTTTGAATATTTTTGAGCTAAGGAAGGAATGCCAAATTCTTCAGGGGTGCCGGGTCCAGGTGAGAGAAACATCAAATCTGGATTTATCTTAGCTACAATACTCTCTGGAAATCCTGCTCGAACAGTTTCGACTACACATCCTAAGTCCCTCATGTAGGCAGCCAAGTTGTGAACAAAGCTGTCTTTGCAATCTACCAATAGAATCTTGGGATTGTTATTTAGCCTTAAGGAGTCCATCGAAAAACTAGATTTTCTATGGTTTGCCCCGGAAGGCTCTTCAGAAATAGCCGCTAAGAAGGCACCAGCTTTAGTCAAAGTTTCTTGTTCTTCAGCTTTTGGGCAAGAACCAAATAGAAGTGTCGCACCAGATCTAGTAGAACAGCGGCCATCTCGAAGATGAGCAGTTCTTAGAGTAATCCCCGTATTAATATTACCATTAAACAGTAGCAGCCCCACAGCTCCCGAGTACCATTCACGAGGCGACTTTTCTAGGTTCTCGATTTCTTGTAGTGCTGCAGGCTTGGGAGCTCCAGTCACGGTGCAAGCCCACATATGAGTTTGGAAAGCATCTAGACTGTCATACTGATCGTCCAATTCTCCACATACGTGGTCTACTGTATGAATGAGATGGGAGTAAAATTCTAGCTGCCGTCTGCCAATAACTTTGACTGAACCCGGTTTACAGACTCTTGCCATGTCGTTCCGGTCTACGTCGGTGCACATAGTTAATTCTGACTCGTCTTTGAGAGAAGATATTAACTGCCTAACTTGATCAGCGTCTTCAAGTGCACTGTCCCCTCGCTTAACCGTTCCCGCTATAGGGCAAGTTTCGTATACTCTGTCAGTTACCCGGACATATATTTCAGGAGATGAGCCAACAAGCTGCTCGTCTCCAAAGTTTAGACAGAAAAGATAAGGGCTGGGGTTGATTTCAGCGAGTTTCCCAAAAAGGCCTGTCGGGGTGAGTTCACAGCGGGTTTCAAAGGACTGAGATAAGACAACTTCAAAATAGTCCCCCTTTTTAGTTCCTTCGATAACTTTGTTTACACTATCCGCAAATTCATCTGGTCCATGGTCGCTTACTATCTGTTTGTCACCTTTTGGGGTCGGTAAGGGAAAAGAACTAGATTTGGAGCAAAGCTCTTCTGTGGAAGTAGAACTATCGGATAGAATATACTTATTGAAGAAGGCGCGATTAGTTTGCCTATCGACTATCGTTAGTTCTAGCGGAAGAAAAAGGTGGCAGTCCTTGTTATTTTGGTCTCTTGAGTGTTTAAGCGTGAGGTTTTCAAACTGAAGAACAAGATCATAGCCAAAAGCCCCGTACAACCCGAACATCGAAGACTTTTCTACTTCGGAGCTGAAAAAATCTCTAATGCTTCTAAGTACAGAAAAGACCGAGGGCTGTTTCGTTCGGTCCTCTTCTGAAAAATACTTAGCTCCATCTGCCAAAGTACCCTTAAATATTCCTTCTTCTAAAGAGGTCGAGTTGAAAGAAGAGTCAGCCTTAAGTTTTTTGCCTAGGGCCGCTAAAAGAAATTCCCCTTGCTTGGTCAGGGAAAGAATTGAAACATTTTTCCCCTTGCTGATAAATTCTAAGGCAGGGTTAATAAATCCGATATCCCAGCGAGAGTGTCTACCGGGGTACTCTAATCCGCTAGAAAAGATTCCTCCCTTGTGGGTGTCTAGTTTCGAGCGAATATCATCTAAAGAGGTATCTACGCTAAGTTTTTGCTCCACCACTGTTAAGTCGAGCCCACCCTTGATTTTTCCGTGGAAGGATTGAGGATTTCCAGTCATCTAATTTTCCGATCTGACCTTGCGGGCTGAAGTATTGAATTCAAAAACTTAAAGAAGGGTAATTTTGCTGCCCACCTTTGAGGCAAAATTACAGTATCAATTCACCTTATATAGGTGGGTGATTAAAAGGAGGGGATGATACCCTAAGGGACCGAATAAATCACCTAACACTTCTCTAGGAAAAGGCAAGAAAATCAATATCTTACCTCTTGAGAGGCAAGGGAAGGGCTCTTTGAGGCTAAGTCTATTTTAGGTTTGGTAGCAAACTTATTGATTAAGAGTAGCAGCTTAGCTCCGTTTCAAGTTGGAGAGAGAAATACCTTTAACTGGGATAAACTTTAAAGTTTGGTCTCCATGCAGTTGATAAGAGTTTGAAATGTATAGCTTCTTTTACTTTATTTAAATGCCTATCAGCTGCTCCTTAGATTCTCAAAGAAGCTAACGCTTGAGAATAGCATCTTATAGTTAGGGCAATTTGTTTTTGCTAGG
Organism: uncultured Bdellovibrionales bacterium; assembly: GCA_964510575.1. Classification (GTDB taxonomy): domain Bacteria; phylum Bdellovibrionota_C; class UBA2361; order SZUA-149; family CALKYB01; genus CALKYB01. The sequence continues at coordinate 6,815 of CAZECN010000029.1, forward strand.
CCGATTGGGGTTCGGCCTTTTGTCTGGCTTGGGAGTTTAGCAATGGTAAATGTAAATAGTGGCGATTCGTCTACGACTAATGGACTTGGTGCAGAGGAGTTGAGTTTGTGCCTGCGGGGTTTTTCTGGGCGCGGCGATGAACACTTGATTGAGTGCGTCCCTGGTAAAATTTCTCTTCTGTCAAAAATTCCAAGCAATGCATCTTATCGTAAGGCTCTCTGCGAGCTGCGTGATGTGGAGAAAGTTTTTCTTAGCTTGGGCAAGTATCCCATATCAACAGAAAAAGTTTTTCAAATTGATCGAGATTTTACTTGTTTAGAATTTCCAACTGTAAGTGAAGTGCTAACGAATTGGGTAAGCGAAAGACAAGACCTAGAGAAGCTTGTAGAAGCCGGTCTAGAAAATGATCTAATGGCAGCACCAGACTCTCTTAGCTTGGCTGAGAAACTGCGACTATCGCTAGTTTGTGCTTTTGCCTCGGAGGTGGAGGTGATTCATGTGGATTTTGAAGCTGTTGAACTAGGCGCTTCTGAAGCAGAGGACATTGCTAGCTTGATGGTTGCTAGAACTTCCAATTCTGGAAAAGTAGTAGTTGTAACTGGGTTAGAGCAAGTTCCAGAGCCTTGGTTACATAATGCTAGTGTTTCAATCAAAGGAAGTTCTAAGCGGAGTAGTAGCTTAATAGCAAAGGCCCAAACCCCTTCAGTTGGTGAGGGGCGTCGTGTTGAAAAGACACTTGTTTCTTCTCGGCCTAAACGAAAGTCCAGCCGTACCAGTACCCTTACGAAAGTGGAGAAAACAAGTGCGTTCTCTAGAGTAGTTAGCAAACTTAAATTTTTAAAACTACCATCAAGAAAGTCTTCTGGGAGCGCTCTAGACGATTAGCTTTCAGGCCAGAGTTTATCTTTGTTGGCTAAAGCATGTTCACAGCGGGCCATGCCTTTTCTTACTTCCTTAATTTTTCCTTCTGTTACAAGTCCAGAAAGCTTGTCCGCCATATCGACACCATCTGAGGCTATTTCAACCCCGGTTTTGGCCAAGTCCACAATGGCGTCAAGGGCACGAGGAATTATGCTGGGAGATGCTAACTCGCCTTTTAAGGAAAAGGGTGGAATTAAACTAGCGATACTAGGGTTATTGGCTTTAATATCAAAATCTAAGTCCATCACTTCCTTTCCAAGGTTAATGGAGCCATCAGCAAAGACAGTTATAACTTCGCTGTCAATGATTTGGTGCTGACTAGTAATTACCCCTTGTTCAATTTTAGAGCTGCTTAGCAGGCAGTGCACAGCTACATTTGATTTTTTTCCAAACAGTGGAGCTAGAATATCTTGAATTCCTACTGAAATGATTTTCAACATATTGTTGGTAACAACTCCCTCCCCGGAGGAAAGATCCACTGTGCCTTTTAGGTTTGAGGCTAGGAGATGTGGAGAAGCTCCTTCGGAGCTGAGCTTAAACTTACCGTCGGCTTTGCCGCTGACTCCTTGATCCGCACCCGTTGCAGCTAAATACTTACCGTAATCGAAGCCTGAGGTATTAAAATTACTTAGGAGTGTGGGAGAGTCTAATGATCCATCAAACTTAATCTCAGCGTCAATATCGCCCTCATAAAACAACGCTTTAACTGGCGTTATTTCCATCTGTCCTTTTTTAGACTTCAGCCCAAGGTTCACATTTGAGAAAGTAGTTTCCTCTCCAATGATTAGTTTTTCTATTTTAACGGCGGCCTCAAGGTTGAGAGCCCTAAGGGTTTCAAGAGGGAGCTTTTCTTTTGAGAAAACCTCTTTATTCTCTGAGTTTTTTTCGGAAGAGCTTTCTGACTGTTGATTGCTCGAGGGGTTGATGTTGTCGAAAATCAGCAGGGTGCTATCTAGTTGAGCCAAGATGGTTTTGAAGGAGCTGTCGAAACTAAGCGAACCTTTAATATCGCTTTGTTCTATTTTTAAGTCGAGGTTTGATAAATTATAGTTCTTATCAACTAGATCTAGCTGTCCGGAGCCTGAAATATTTTTTTGAGGAGGGAACGATTCAGAACCAAAAACTCTAAGAAAACTTAAGTCTGGGAAGTCTATCTCTAGTTTAAGAGAACTTTTCTTAAGGGGCTGGGATAGTAGTATAGGTCCTTTAGCTTTAACGCTTGCTTTCCCTAACAGTATTTCTAGATCTAAGGGAGCTTCCTTAAAGCGCGAGATGGTTCTCACATCTGGAATAGTACCTTTTATCGAGAAAGCTTCTCCTTGCAGAGTGCCTTTTAAGTTTACTCTTCTCTTAGAACCTTCTGTTTTTAGGTTTGCTTTTTCAATAGCTAGGTCTAGAGGAGAGCTTCCCTTGTGAGCAAATTCTAAATTAGAAATTGTCGCGGAGAAAAGTTCAAGTAGAAAGCTAGAGCTGGAATTATCTTTCTTCTCCTCTTTGCCAAAGCTCCAATTGCTTTTACCAGTTGAATGGAGTTCTGATAGAAAGTCACTGCCGTGGAGTTCGATATTAGAAAATTCCAGCGTTTTCTTGGGAGGTAGTAGGCTCCATAAGTCGAGGTGAACTAAGGCTTTTTGTATTTCAGCCATTGAGGGTTTTGAACCCCACTTTGTGTTTGCGATTTTTACATTTTCAACCTCAAGCTTGGGTTTGAGGGAGAATGTAATATTGATGGGTCCATTAAGTTCGACTTTTCTGCCAAGACTTTCAGAGATGTAATCAGCTATTTCAGCCCTATAGTCATTAGGGTTGACGAAACGTACCAGTCCATAAATAGCCAAGCAGCAAAGCAGTAAGATTCCAAGTAGAACAGCAATTCCTTTGAGTATTATTTTCATGAAAGCTGTTTATTTGAATTCTTTTACTTGGGCTTACTTTACAGGAATGCCAGCCTCTTCCATAAACTGCTTGTGGTCATCTTCTAGCAGACTCATTGCTTCTTCAGGAGTTTTGGCAAACTTGATAAAGCGAAAATCTTCTTCGCTGACTAGACCTTGATCAAGTTGGACTTCTTTCATCCAGTCAATCAACCCAGACCAGAAATCTTCGTGAAGCATGATTATTGGTCTATAAGGTAAATGCTGCACCTGTAGTAATTGCCAAGAGAAATATAGCTCCAGCACAGTTCCGATTCCGCCTGGTGTAACGACAACGGCATTTGAAAGTCGCATAAAGTCGTCTAGGCGAGAGGAGAATCTATTGTGGTGATGTTTAATATCGAGGTGTTGGCTGGGCCTTTCAAGTTTTCCCAAGGCCCCAAGCTCAATGGAAAGTCCGTAGGACATACTTTTACTACCCGATGCGTCTCGTCCATCCTGCACACCTGAGTTAGCCGCTTGCATCAGTCCAGGTCCACCACCTGTTAAGACATCAATACCTTTTTCTCCTAGCAAGTAAGCTAGGCGATAGGTCATTTTGTAGTAGTCATCATCCGGTCTGGTTCTGGCACTTCCGAAAATGCTGACTCTGTAGTGATTAGAGGTATGCTTGCTGAGCTCGTCCTCAAGTAGCCTAATTCTCTCTCTCATCGATTTGAGTCGCCCAGTCAGTCTTCTTCTCCTTGGGTCGAGCATTTTCATATATTTGTTCATTTATTTCTCCTGAAAAAACTTATGCCAGAGATAAGCTTTGGATCATCGGTTCTGTTGAGGGTTGAGATCTTCCGGCATTATTGCCCAGCTACTTTCTTATCTTGGCTGTGCTCGGAAGTGTTACCTTTTGGCGAGGGGTTCGCAAGCTCCAATCTTTCCTTTAGAAGGCGAGACCAGTTTTCCCAACCCGGAGCATCCTTTCTTTCTTCAAGTAATTGATAGAGAGCTGGAATTTCGTCTCCAGGGTGAGCTTGGCTTAGGGTTCCTAAAGACTCTACAATATAGTCCATTGCGACTAGCAGCTGACTAAAATGTTCTTTACGAAGTGGGGTTTCAGTATTGTCCTTTTCTGCAGCTGATTCACTTCTAATTTCAGCCCTGCGCAGAGCTTTTTTAAGCTCGATGGCGGCTTGTTCTAGCTCACTGACTTCCTGCATGCGAAGTTCGCGACTTCTCAATCGGGGATTATGGTGAGGATGAAAATAACGGATGAGATCCATAGCTCGAACTATACAACATAGGCGGAGCTACAGCACGAGAAAGGGGCTTGCTTGTGGATAACTAAAGCTAGACTACGCTCCTTAACAAGCAGATGTTCTTCCTACAGCCTCGGCAATGGCAGCCATTTTTTTAGTCATTTTCTCGTATTGAGGTGGAGTTAATTGCTGAAAGCCATCAGATAAAGCTTTTTCGGGTTCGGGATGAACCTCAACGATAATACCATCTGCGCCGGCTGCGATGGCTGCACATCCCATTGGTGAGACTAAATCCCTCACTCCGGTGCCGTGACTGGGATCTCCGATCACGGGTAAGAATGTTTCCTTTTGTAGAAGGGGGATAACAGAAAGATCAAAGGTATTTCTGGTTTCAGTGAAAAAACTCTTAATACCACGCTCGCAGAGGACAACGTTTGGGTTCCCTTCGCTTATAATATACTCCGCAGCCATCAGAAATTCAGACATGCTGGAAGCCGGTCCTCGTTTCAATAGAACCGGAGTTTTTGTTCCCCCAACTGCTTTGAGTAATCGGAAGTTTTGGGCGTTTCTAGCCCCGATTTGAAACATGTCAGCAGATTTTCCAACAACGTCAATGTGATACTCACTTACGATCTCCGTTACTATTGGGAGGCCAGTTTCTTCACGGGCTAGTTCAAGAAGTTTAAGGCCTTCTTCTTCAAGCCCTTGGAAAGCGTAGGGGGAAGTTCTTGGCTTGTAAGCTCCACCCCTTAAGATTTTTGCCCCTGCTTTTTTTACTGCGTGAGCTGTGGAGACAATTTGCTCTTCACTTTCAACAGAGCAGGGACCTGCGATTTGTGTAACTTCATTACCACCAATCTCAACGTCTCTTACCTTAACTATAGCTTTCTCAGATTTAAACTCTCGATTGCAAAGTTTGTAAGGTTTAAGCACTGGCACTACTCTTTCCACGAAATCCAGTGATTGCAGTTCAAGCTTGGCTATTTTTCTTTCGTCACCAATAGCCCCCAGTACCACTTTCTCTTCACCTGGAAGATAGAGAGGCTTTAACCCCGTATCTGCAATTTTTTTCTTTACTAGTTCAGCGTCTGCTTCAGTGGCTGTTTTCTTTAAAACTATCAGCATTTGTTTCTATCTCTCTTTTGGTTCGGATCTTAAATTTATCAGGAGTATTTTTTAGGGTAGCTAGGCTTTCCACTTTATCGAGCAGCCCATTGCAGGTGTCAGTGGAATCACAGGGTCTTTTCCCTCGATAACTTCAGCTATCGCTATTTTTAAGTCTTCCCGAGCTACGGACTCAGGGTCACTATGGTTGTCATCAATTCTTCCATGATAGCAAAGTTTCTGATCGCTGTTAAACAAGTAAACTTCAGGAGTACAAGCTGCGTCATAGGCTTTGGCTACTTCCTGGGTCTCATCATGCAAATAAGGGTAACTGAAGTTATGAGCCTCGCTCTTCTTTACCATTTGTTCGAAAGCATCCTGGGGGTAACCAATTGAATCATTAGAGCAGATCGCAATCAGACTCAAACCTTTCTGGCTAAAAGTTTCGATCAATCCTAGCAAACGATCGTCCCAAGCTTTAACGTAGGGGCAATGATTGCAAGTGAAAACTACAGCTAGAGCTTTGCTTGCTGTAAAGTCGTTCAAGCTGTAGCGCTTGCCGTCGGTTGCTGGAAGGTTGAAGTAAGGTGCTTCTTGGCCGACTTCTAATTTTAATCCGCTAAGTTCTCTTTTCATTATGCGATAGTCAATTGCTAAATGTTTTAGAATTTCTCTTAACTGAAATTTCGTAAGCGTTCAGGTAGTTCTTGTCGAGGCGCTCAAAGGCTAACGAATGAGTCACGTTTAAAACACGAAGTAGTGAGGAAGCATGCCTAGTAAGGATGAGAAGGGCTGCCTGACTGCTTACGAGATTCACCTTATTACCTTGGAGAGGTAAGAAAGGCCATAGCGCCTAGGCGTATAAAAAAAGGCCGAAGATAGAGGTACAATCTTCGGCCGGTATGTGGAGTAAAGGTATTGTAATTCGGTGCCTCTGGTCAGGAAACACCGATGAGTCGGTCAACAAGAAGAGATGCTAGAATCATACCAATTTAATAGGGAACGGTTTAGGGCTTAGGTGACTACTTTTTTGGTAACCTAAAAACTCAAAGAATTCGAGATGTTAAGTCTGTTGTTCAAAAATTGTCACTACGAAATTGTACCAAACTTGTTTCTGCGCCCAGCGGGTGCTTTATAGACTCAGCGGTGCTTTGAAAGGGTCAGTGGTGTTACCAGAAATCTGGCCTTAATTGAGAACTTTATTGTGTGGGAGTCTCAGGGGAATCAATCGGAACTCTGATTTTCAGCTGAGGTAGCTTAGTAGATGAACATTTCTAAAGAACAGCTTGAACAGGCGGCAAATACTATTCGCTTTCTATCAGTAGATGCAGTCAATAAAGCCGCTAGTGGTCACCCAGGTATGCCGATGGGAATGGCTGAAATTGGAGCTGTGCTTTGGCTAAAACATCTTAACTTTAATCCCAATCACACGGATTGGTTGAACCGGGATAGATTTGTTCTTTCAAACGGTCACGGTTCGATGTTCATCTACTCTCTTCTTCACTTGGCTGGGTTCAAAGTTTCTCTAGAAGATTTGAAAAATTTTCGGCAGCTAGGAAGTTCTACCCCTGGGCACCCAGAGTCTTTTGAAACCGAAGGAGTAGAATGTACAACTGGTCCGCTTGGCCAGGGCATTGCCAATGCTGTCGGAATGGCAATTGGACAGAAAAAGATGGAGGCCTGTTACGGTAAAAATGTTTCTAGCCACAATGTCTATTGCCTTCTTGGGGATGGTTGTTTGATGGAAGGGATTAGTAGTGAGGCTTGCTCCTTGGCTGGTCACCTTGGACTAGGAAATCTTAACGTAATCTTTGATGATAACCAGATTAGCATTGCAGGAAGTACTAACCTTACCTTCACCGAGGACGTTGCCGGGCGTTTCGAAGCGCTAGGTTGGTCGGTTAAGAAAATTGATGGTCATAACACCGAAGAAATAGATAAGGCGATTGACTGGGCTAAATCTGAAACTGAGAAGCCATCGCTGATTCTTGCGCGAACAGTAATTGGAAAAGGTAGTCCCAATAAGGCTGGGACTGGGGGAGTTCACGGTAGTCCACTAGGGGAAGAAGAAGCTAAGCTAGCAAAAAAGGAAATGGGCTGGCCTGAGGATCAAACCTTTTTGATTCCTGAAGAGGTTAAAAGCCTGTTTGCAGAAAGAATTGAGAGCTTGCAAGAGCAATATTCTAAATGGCAGGTTGGCTATGATAGTTGGAAAAACAAGGAGCCGTCTCTAGCTTCAGAGCTTGAAGACTCACTGTCTGGTAAAATCCCAGAAGATTTGAGCAAGGTGTTACTAGATTCCCTACCTGATTCTGATAAGCCTGTTGCAACTAGAAAGATTTCCTCCGCTGTGATTCAAGGAGCAGCTGCAGCTTTGCCTGCAATGATTGGGGGTTCGGCTGATTTAGAACCGTCAACCTTGACCACAATAAAAGATTCCTCCTCGATTACTCCAAAAGATTTTAGTGGGCGTAACATACACTTTGGAGTTCGCGAACACGCTATGGGAGCGATTGTTAATGGCCTTGCACATTACGGAGGCTTTATTCCTTTTTGCTCTACCTTCCTATGTTTCTCTGATTATATGCGCCCGTCGATAAGACTAGCTGCGCTTTCAAAGTTACGTTCTCTCTTTGTATTCACTCATGAAAGCATATTTCTTGGTGAAGACGGTCCGACCCATCAGCCTGTAGAGCACGTTGGATCTTTGAGAATGATTCCTAACCTTTTCGTCATGCGACCGGCTGATGAGCTTGAAACAGCTATGTGTTATTCGCTTGCGTTGCGCAGGGAGACAGGCCCTTCAGCTCTTTGTCTTACTCGGCAGTCAATTGCCCCAATTGAAAGACCAAAAGATTTTGACCCAGAGGAAATTCTTTTAGGTGCTTACTCTGTTTTAGAAAGCGGAGGGACTACGGAGCCAGGGTTGGTCATAGTGGCTACGGGTTCAGAGGTTCCTCTGGCAATAGAAGTCGCCAAAAGCTTAGCTAAGGCTGGGAATGCCGAGCAAGGAGTAAGGGTTGTCTCGATGCCATGTTGGGAAAGGTTCAACCAGTGTTCTGTTGAATACAAGAACACTCTTATTCCTCGACAAGCTAAAACCGTTGTTATGGAAGCAGGAACTTCTTTTGGGTGGAGCGGTATGATCAATGCTGACCCTCATCAGAGTTATTTGCTTTCAGTTGATACTTTCGGGACTTCAGCTCCTCTTAAAGATTTGCAACAAAAATTTGGATTTACTGCTGAGCTAGCTACTGAGAAGATAGGAGGGTGGCTGGCAGGTTTCTCATCTTGATTGTTCGGCCTCTAAACTTAGTCTTTGCTGAATGAAGGATGATTGATCCAGAACTTTCGACACTTTCTACCAAACTTATTTTCAGGTTTGAAAAACTTGAAAAACGCTCACCTTATTACGGGCTTGATGCCAGTTGGTTTGCTCTTAACCTTCTTGATTATCAATTCAAAGTGCTTTACCGGCTCGGTTATCGTTCTGTTGAGGAGATGGGTGACCAAAGCCGAGAACTAATTAAAGAAATAGCTTCTTTTTTGGGAGTGATTGGAGCTCGATGCTGGGAAGAGTTCGGCGGCCATATAAGTTTAGAAAATGATGAGCGCTATGGAGTTTTACTGAGAGCTAGGGGCGGGGATTCTTTGCCTGATACTGGTGCTCATGAAGCTAGGATTGAAAATAATCTACTGAATCTACTTCTCAATGCCCCTAAGCAAATTGAAATTTGGCCAGGGTTGCCCCGGCCATTGGTGAAAGGGGATAACATACTAAAGCTCTATGCTTCCGACCTTTTTTTTGGAGCTCGTTGCTATGGAGTAGGAGACTGGAACGCAGAAGAGGAGAGTTTGTTAGACCCATTGCTTGAAAGCCCCAAGCGAGTTTTGGCGGATGGTGCTTCAAGATTTTACAGTAGAGTTTTCCCTGAAGAAAATTACGGCAAAGTTGCTGAAGTCTATCTGAATGAGATTATTTGGCCTCCACTAAATGCCCAAGAGGACCTTCCAGCTCTCAATGGAGCTCGTGGTCTTAAAAGTTTTTTTGAAGAATACTCCGTCTCCGATCCTAACCAGCTGGCTCTTCTTAGAAACTTAATTGTGACTGGTGATGAGGTAGCTTCAAATGCAGCTAAAGTTTTGCTAGCTGCTCGCTATACTTCGATACCTAGCGTTGAGGATATGAGACTTTTTCAGGCTCACTCTCGTTTGAATAGAATTTTGAGAGAGTCAGTTGTCCAAGTTCGCAGTGATTTAGGTTGGGCTTGTGACTGGCTTGAAGAGGAGCACGATCCAGATCGGCATGATTTATGTTTTGAAATCGAGCGCTGCTTTGGTTTGTTGAACTGGATAAAATTTTCGAGTCAGAGAGTTGCTTCTCGAGATCCTGAATTTTCTAAAATGTTTAAACAGCTTGCAGCGGGTGAATTAGAGTCGGGTACTTGGAGCCTTCAACAGCTGATTAACGAAAACCCAGCAGACATCGAGCTTCGTATTCAAAAAGCTTACCTGCTCTTAGAAGCTAGAGATTTTGAAGAGTGTGAGAAAGAAAGTCGAATGATTTTATCTGAGCCAGGTGCGGATCAGGAGGCCAGATTATACTTTCTTCTGGGTAGTTGTGCCTTCGCCAAGTCTGAGACTGAGCAGAGCCTTGAATATCTTCAATCTTCGGTATCGCTTCCCACTAGAGACGGTTTCGCAGCAGCAGAATTAGAATATGCCTATGCCTCAGCCCTGGTGGCGTGTGGTCAGCTGGAGCAGGCCCGGGTTCAACTAAAAAAGAATATAGCGAGCCCTTTAAAGTATTTCTTATTTAACAATCAACTCGAGCTTTTATCTCTTTATCGGATGACCAATAGATTTGATGATTTAGATGAACTTTTGCCGGAATTGATCGAAGTTAATCCTTACCATTCTAAGGTATTAGACGCCCTGCAGGTCTTCTAGTCAGCTCCGAGATAGCTCTTCTCTTCGTTTCGAAGAATACAAGCTTCTTAGCACGACTTGTTCGTCAGCCTTTGAGCGCCTCGAGAAGAAACACCTTAGCTCCCTTATTGCTACTTAAAAAAAATTTCTGTATCGGCATTGAGCCTTTCGAATAAAGTTCAAAATATCTCAAAATGGTTTGTGAGCCTTCTTAGCCTCGGACTCTGTTTTTCTGGCATTTGTTTAGTGCCCGAAATTTATTAATTTTTTTTGAAGCAAAATTAATTTCTGTTTTTCCTAGAACATTCATTCTACCAGACCTAAGCCCTCGTAAATATTCAGAATAAAATGAAAATTTATTCATTCAGTGAGATCACGCAATGGGAGCTGAACAGCATAATAATTATAGAGGTTTAGTTTAAGCGCCCGTACCTCCAGAGATGGTCTCTTTGGAAAAATAGAAAGGGCCGCAGGTTGTGGTGATTAAGCAATTGGAATTGCCGCTAGATTTTGAGTAAAGGATTATGCAGTTTAGCCTTAGAAAAATTAACACCCAGACGAAGTATCTAGCTTCACTTTTTGTGACAGCCCTGACACTCGCATTTTTTGGTGTTTTGTTTATTCCAGCCATTTCACTTGCTGATCAAAATTTGGAACAGAAACGTTCCAACATGAATTTCTTTGAAAACAAGTTACCATCAACCAATGTATTTGATTCTCGCAAGGGAACTGAAGTTGTTCATGTGGTTAACGAAGAGTCTGAGGGGCAAGGCGTCGAAATTGTGGATGGAGCTGTTCCAGTAGATGAACTGGAACTTCAGGCAGAAGACAAGACCGTTCGTAAGCAGCCTCTAGAAACAATTGATCGCGATAAGCCAGCTAAAAGTCGCCCAGCTTCAGAGAAGCAACCTTTAAGAATTGAGAAAGACGCACCTTCTTCAATTAGAGATGGCTTTAGCGCTTTAGTTTCTGGAGACAAGCAGACGGCTCAGGCTTATGCCTCTAGGTGGACTCAATATATGACGGATATGATGTTTTACATCAGGGAGTGGACAGCTTTGGTAGCAAAAACACTTCACGACCAAGGAAAGCTTGATGAAGAAGGTTACTACCGTGCGCCAGATATGATTGACCAGGCCTTGGTTGAAGCTAGGAAGGATATGGGTTCTGTGTTCAGCCCTTCTCATCAGGATGCTATGAGAAAAGTTGAAGCTGATCCTAAGGGTGAAGTTGAAGTGCTCTACTTCTTTTCATTGAATTGCAAATTTTGTCGAACCATGGCTTCAGACGTAGAGCGACTCCACCAAGCTACAAAGAATGATCCTAACGTTAGAATGACAGCAGTTACCTTGGGTAAAACCCCAGACAGTTGGCTGGACTCTTACAAAAAATATACTGGTTTAACACTTCCAATTGCCCAGGGTGAGAAAGTAGCCAGGCAATTACAAGTAGCTTTTGTTCCTGCGGTTGTAGTTGTTACGAGTAACTCAAACAAAGCCTATATTAAAAGCGGCGAGCAAAGTTTCGAGAATATGTATGAGTTTGTCAGAGTTGCCCAAGGCCTTTCTGGAGAAATGACTTCTGAAACTAATAAGATTAAGAACAGTAAGGTAGGCCAAGCCGGCGCCGACAATGCAGAAGAATCTTTTCGAGAAGGTACTTCAGCTACAGCGAAAGAGAAAAAAATATCAGTAAGATTCTAGGTTTTTTAAACAGGAGAGAAAGAATGAAAATTCGTAGTACTTATATTACAGCATTGGCTTTGTTTGCCTCGTTGGTTTGGTCAGTGCCAGCTTATGCCCAGCAAGCTGAGCAAGTGGTTGCCACTGCTCCAGAAGAAATTCGAGATGATTTGGAAACTGCTCGGCAGGAACTAAACAACAGAGGTATCTCTGATGAAGAACAGGTTAATATTCTAGACACTATTATTAGAGGTTCTCAGCGAGAAGGTGGACTTAGGGCTTCAGATAGTGCAGCCATTATTGACGCACTTCCAACTAATGCTAGCGAAGCCCAAATCGCCAATGTAATTAACGGTGCGATTAGTTCAATTGAGAGAGGAGAAGCTGGCCCAGAAGACTTTGGAGTTAATTCAAATGGTAATGTTGTTCTTTTCGGTCAAACTTTAAGTAATGAAGAATTTGCTCAAACAATAGGACAACTGCCTCCCGGTTTTAACTTTAATGGTTTTACCCTCGACGAAGTAGTGGATTTCATACGTGATCCAGATGTTGACGTTGAATACAATGGTAGTGGACAATTCTCTATTGTAGCGGGAGGAATCGGGAGTATTGATATATGTATTAACTTCAATGGTAACTGTAATGCCAGTGGAGGAACACCTGGTGGTGCAGAGAACCCAGCGAAAACGAGAGGCGCCTACAACACTCATGTAAGAGCGGTTCCTAGTGAGAGTGATTATGGTAACGAACCTTCGCGAGATGAGGCAAATGCGCCAGGCAATGTAGCGGGCGAGACAGGTGGAAATACTGGACCGACTACAGCTGCTCAAGAACAAGCGGGAGCAATTTCTGAAGCTATAACCACAGCAGCTGAGGATGACATGACATCTGCTGAGGCTAGTATTGCGGCTTACACAGGTTCGGCCTTGGTTCTTGAGTCTGAGAGTTTTAGAAATAAAAAGTATATGGAATTTGCTTTTAAGCCAGGTCTGCATGACCAGGCTGGTTCATCAGGGCCTGAGGGTTCCTCAGATCGTTATAGAAGTTTATCTAGTGTGCACCTAGGTGTAGATAAAGAACTTTTGAAAAGAAGAATGCCGATTTTTCAGACTTTGAATAAGATGGGCGACGGTTTTCTTGCAAATGAGGGGCTGAGAGATAGTTACCTTGATATGTACGAGTCGGTTCGTTCGGTTGCTCTGCTTACTTTAAACTATCTTGATAAAACTGTAGCTGCGGGACTTGCTACTGTTGAGCAACAGAAGCAAATGAGAGTGAACAATCATCTTCTCAAGCAGATGAATTGGGCAGTTGCTCGACTCTCTGACCCATCTCTTTCTCATATAATTGATGACAATGAAGAGAAAATTACTCAATGCCTAGCTGGTTCAAACGCTGGTGATTTCACCTCTAGTAGATATCGACTAAATTTTAATCTTTGTAACCAAGAGTGTGGAACAGAGAATCCTGCTGAGACGACCGAAGCTGCACAAACCGAAGTGGAAGGTCAGCCTGATCTTGGAGTAGCAGCCGGACCAGGTCTTGTTCAAGATCGTTATGACTATTGTGTTTGTTGTGCGCAGGTAAGCACCAATCCAAACCTAGCCTCAAGCTTAGTCATAGAGGGAGGAACTGGAACTGCTGATCCCAACGCTTTTAGTGTAGTGGACAGATTGTTTCTAGGTAGTGACAATACTGCTTTTGTAGCTCTGCCAGGTAGTAATGATAAAGATGCGCTTCGAGCTGAAGTTATACAGGTTGTAAAAGATTTTAAGGAAACCTACGGGGATATAGTTATTACAATTAATGATCCTCTTCCTGCTGATGGTATAGCTAATAGACCAGCAAATGGCACAGGTGAGGGAATGATTACAAAGGTGGTTCCTCCTTACTATAGTCCTCAAGGTTTGGTTTCTATTTATAGAAATGGTTGCGTGACCAATGACCAGGAGTGCTCAGCGGAACAGGAGGCTAAAGGAATTTGTCCAGCAATGTTTAACATTATCAGAACCTGGTCTAGAGCTAACGCAGATGGACAGTATGATTTTATTGAAATTGATCCACGAGGTGAGGAGCAGCTCACAGGAAGTCAGAGAGCACGAAGAATCTGGTTTGAAGTAGCGTCAAGAGGAGGAATACCTCTCACAGGTGGTACTATTAATAGCTTTCTTGAACTAGACAGCATACTTAGCGGGGGAGTGTCTTTACCTTTATCACCCACAAATGACAGGAATTACAACTTTCGAGGGAATGGCTATCATCGACTTGATCACTACGTGAATATGTTTTGCGATGCCAGTGCAGTTGCCTTTGCTAAGAGAGTTCACAATAGAAATTCTACAATTTTCTTAGATGCTTTGGCGATAAATACAGCAATTTCCCCGGAGCATAGAGCGGTATTAACATCGATGGTGAATCGTGTTCATGAGTATTTCAGCTTGGCTGATGCTGACCTGAGCTCTCACTTTCCAGTCAGAAAAATATTGATGGCCATGGAAACTGAGATCGAAAGAAATAGAATTGCAGACCATTCCTCCTTTAATACCGCTATATGGAATCGAGGAATAAACACTGGTTTTAGTAACAAGGTTCAAGGTTTGCTTGGGGATACAGGGCAGTAATTCCCTTTTGTATTAAATTTTCGGAGGTTTTAAAAATTGTCTGATCTTTCTTCTGCAGGAACGCTGGTAGCAGCGGTGCTACAGACCTCTGGTCTGGCTGCACAGCAGAATCTACTGAACAATTTTTCGGCTTTTTTCGAAAGTTTGGGAGCCCTTCTTTATGTTATTTCTGGGATAGGAGCAGTGGTTTCTGTTGCTATTTTTGGAAACTATCGAATGGCCAGGTATCTATTTGTTGGACCTGTTGTGTTTTGGTTCTTAGTAGTTCCTCGTACTCCTCATCAAGGCATAGAGTGGCGTATAGGAGATGGGCAATCTAGAGTTATAGAAGGAGTAACTGACTCCGTAACATCAGCTGGTAGATCTCGCGCAGTCGTTGCTGGCGCTAACTACGATACCGATGGAGATGAAGTTCCTGATGCCTATGAGGTAGCCTGGTTCTTTGCCTGGTTTACTTCCATTATTGATAATTTTGTTAACAACTCAGTTGGTTTCATTCTTCAGTATGAGGATGATGAGGATCTAGATTTCATTTCTAGGACTCGTGCAATGGATATGCTCGGAAGAGCTCAAGTAGACAATCAAGAAATTAGCAGAATGCTAATGGGAACGTTTCCTATTAATTGTAAGCGAATGTTAGGAGCTTCTTATGCGTTGGGGCACCCTAATTTGGATACAGGTAGACTCGATGATCTCATTGGTACGGATAGTAATACAGGAGAACTTGGTTCACTTAAACTAAGTGGTATTAGAGATTTAATAAATGGAACCAGAGACTCTTACGAAACTCAATTGGAGCGTGCAAGGGTAGGGGAGACTTTCAATATAGACATAGCGACGCTCAACTATATGCGCTCCAATCCCAATGCCTTAGAAGTTCGCGCCTTTCTTACTGAAAACAATATTCCAGGAGGAGATCCGGCAAATATTCGGAAAGGTCATCCAATGAAGTGTGGCGATATGTGGGATCTACTCACTGAAGCGATTATGCTTAATGCAGCAGATTTTAACGATAAGCTCTTTCATGAGTATGCTGCTGCGACAGATGATGAAAGTCAAGATAGGCTTTGTCGAGCATTAGCGTCGAAACTGGCTTCAAGTACTTATCCAGATTTATACATTCAAGAAGAAGAAGACCCTCCACCCTGTGACCTTGTTGCTATCACAACTATGTATATGATGCGTAACGCTCTAACCAGTGCTTCAGCATATACCAATAGGGTGCAAGAAATTAAAAATAGAATGCAGCTAACTGCTACTACGAAACCTGAAGAAAGCGTGCAGGCAATATCACCGTACCGTGATGAGCTTAAGGTTGTAGGTTCTGTTAACCGTTTACAAACTAGGCAAAATGAGAGATCTGGTCAGGTTGAGGTTTTGTTTCAAAGAGAAGGCTGTGCAGCAGACCCTGAGTGTCTGGGCCAGGAGTATGAATGGCATCCAATTATGGTTCTTGGTAAGGTGGGTGGACATGCTGATACATCTTTCGGGGAGCATCAGGCCTATCTTTCTAGAGGTTTAAGACAAAGAATATTTCATTATTCCCTTCAGCTACCTTACTACCAAGGGATGCTACTGTACTTTATCTCGATAGCTTACCCTTTCATGGCTTTATTTGTGATTATGCCAAGCCATGCTTATGTTTTTCTATATTTGCCACTAGCATGGCTCTGGGTGAAAAGTTGGGATGTGGGCTATGCGCTTGTAATGGTTCTGGAGAAGGTTCTCTGGAATATGCTGCCAGAGACTGACTTGCCAATTGGTTTTAATAGGGGTGAGGGAATTGAAGGACCACCAATTCCAGATGTCTTGAAAGAGACTATGGCGATTGATCCAACATTTAATGTTCATGCTTATTATTTTATGATCGGTACGGTAATGTTTGCTATCCCAAACATTACTGGCTACGCAATTTTAAAAGCAAAAGCCAACGCTTTGGCCTCATTCACCGAAGGTCCTGAGAAACTTGCTCAAGGTGTTCAGGATAGGGCTGAGTCTAGTTACGGTATTGCTAGAATTACAGAGAAGCAGGACGGAATTAATGCAAGAAGAAACCTAAACCAGCTAGCGAACAGCACCATGATGCAGTTCAACGCATGGCAATCGAATAATCAGGGTTCTAGTTCTGAACAATGGGCGAAAAGTTTTAATAGATTTATGCCTAACCTGGCAGGTAGTGCTTCAAGAGCAGCTGCACTGACCGGTCTGTCTGTTGCTCCAGGTTTAGCGGCTGATGTGGCTAAGGGTAAATTCCTAAATAAAGGTGGCCCGAGACAGTTACTTAATAGCCTTGGAGCTACTGGGGACAAGGGTGTTTCACGTTGGCTTAAGATGCAATCTATCGATGCTAATTTTAGATCCTCCTACGATGGTATGTTTAACCGTTTCGAAGGTTCGCAAGGTATTTACGCAAGAAGATTACGGGGTAGTATTGCGGCGGAAGAAGCCCAGAGTTTTGGTTTTGAGGCTGGTGATAACCAAGCGGCCTTTGAAATGTTTACCACAACTGTTGATACAGCCAAGGCCAAGTTCGATGTTCTTAAAGAATCTTTCTATGATGCTGCAAAAGGTATCGGTGGAAATATTACGACCAATAGTCCAGGCTTATTGAGAGAGTTGTCTCAAATTGGTAGCGGAATTTACTTAGGCAACATTGCTTTTGACGAAAACTTTCAGTTGGGTGACCCAAGAGACATAGATGCGATTAATAAAGATGTTCTTCAACAGGCTCAGTTTAATCAGGCCCAGACTCTCGCGAACAGAGAGCTTTATCGTCAGTATAATAACAGCCCAAAAGATGAAATTCTAAAAAAGAGTGTAACTGATCTAGATTTAGCTGGTGGATATGGAGCTGAAGAACCTTTCTCCAACGGGACTCCAATGAAGGGCAAAATTAGGAAGAAGGAGGGACCGAAATGAGAGCTCTCTGGATACTAGCATTATTACTTTTGTCTTTCTTTTCGATTGAACCTGTTTTTGCTCAGCCATTCCCAAATGAAGATGAACTGGAACAGTTGCTAGAGCAAGGCGTTGTGCCGGATGATCTGGTTGTTCAAAACGCTTCCCCTTTAACAGGTTCTTTGATGGCTGCTGCTCTAGAAACAGCAGGTTATGCAGCCCAGAGCCAGGTCCTTGAGCACTTAGGTGGGATGTTTAATAGCCTAGGCGCGTTAATATACTTGGTCTTTTTAATTATTGGTGTGTTTTCAGTAACCATATATGGCAGCTACCGAGGTGCAGCTTGGTTAATCATTGGCCCTGTTTGTTTGTTATTTTTATTGAACGCCAGAGAGCCTGGCTACGGTGCAGAATGGCAGTGGGGGATTCAAGATACCACCAGTACGGCGGAATATGCTCAGTTTATTGGTGAAATCGAAAATAACCAGGGTGAGGTAATCAATGAAGTTTCTTGGTTATTTAATCGTTATAATATTCTAATTTCAGATTTCATTTTACAGAGTATAGGCATTATTCTCAATAATAATGTTAATGAGCGGATTAAGCCAATGGCTCGGCAGAGAATGATGGATTTCATGTTCTCTTCTAGTATTCAAAGTGAAAATCTTAAAAGCTTAATACATGTTCATCATCAGCACTGCAGCGATGATATGCAAAGAATGAGAACTATTGCTCTTGGGCGAAGACATACTCAGTTTAGAACCTCCAGTTATTACAAAGGGATTATCGAGCATAATGCCAGTTACGATCAGTCTAATATTACTATTAGAAAAAATACTGCTGCACATTCTGCTCTAAATGACATTTTTAATGGCTACCGTGACCCACTACTTGAGAATACAGAGTTAGGTTTCCCTCAGAGCAATGCGTTTGATACTTGCAGAATTCCTGACCAAGTCCCTCCTTCAGTTTCTTGTCGGCAAATATGGTGTTGGATGGCAATGGGACTTCAGACTGAAGTACATCGCTTACAAGAAGAGGCTGAAAATACCTATGTTGGAGCCGCTGCTGGAGACAGGGCCTTTAAGGAAGAGCTATGGCAGGACATTGTCGTAAAGATGAGTGATACCAATCTGGTAGTTGGTGATAGTAGCAATGCTGTTGAGCCGGATTTATCTCTGATACCTGTGATTATTGGCGGTCATTTGATGAAAAAAGAAGTTCTCAAAAATGCTATGTCCTCTGGTTTTACTCAACTTTCTCAGCACTCTGGGTATATTCCTAGTAATACTAAAATTGATTTTGAGAAAATGAGTCCGGAGAAGTTACAGGAATTAACTAGAAAGTTTCAAAAGGAGCAGTTTAGTGAGCCTGAGCGATTCAGAATTTACACTTTGGCAATTTACATGCCCTACGTTCAGGGTGTTTGTCTCTATATTCTAGGATTAACTTTTCCATTTTTTGCCCTGATGATTTTGGTCCCAGGTCGAGCTGGAGCTTTTTTTCAGTGGATGGGACTTTGGTTTTGGGTGAAGTTTTGGGACTTGGGATGGGCGTTCGTAGTAGTGGTTGATGATATTCTTTGGGAACTAATGCCCAAGTCGGCGTACTACGACATCCGAGCAGATGCAAATGATTCACCGATAACCTATTTTGATGCAGCGTTTTCGGGAGACCCAGCTTATTCTATGGGTATGTATTACGCCCTTATTGGAGTGATGATTACTGGGGTGCCTGTAGTCTCTGCTCAGGTTCTTTTAGGTTCCAAAGCAGCAATCGGCAATACTTTGGTGCAGGGAATGAATCAGGTGTCCCAACGTTGGGGCGGAGCAATAAAAAATGCAATTGCCCCGACTCAAACTACAGGCATTGAGCAGCTAAGACTAGATCATGCTTCGAATTTTAATAAGGACGGCTTTACTAGTTCTCAATCTCAAGCCCTGCAAAAGAAAGCTGATTCCTTAATGGCAGATTCCGCCGCTATGGGTGCCCTTGCATCTGAAGCACTAACTTTAGGCTCTGGAGGAGCAATTGCGGTAGGTGCAGCGAAAGCCATACTAGGAGGAAGTGGAGGCAAGAAAAAAGTGGCGGCCTTACAAAATGCCGGAGCAATTACTTCTTCAGCAGCTAGTTCATCTCTTAGTTTATGGCAAGGTTCTGTGAATCTAGCCCGTGAAGCTCAGACTTTAAGAAGAGATGCGGTTTATATGTCAGAAAGTCAAAGACATGCAGCCGCGGGTAGAACTGCGACTGAGTTTAATCTCCAGGGATTAGCTGGAGCTACTCGTGATCGTGTTGGTAACTGGTTTGGTATGCAAGCTGTAACTCAGGCAACTCAATCAATGAATCAGAGGCTCAATGTCGCCGAGTTAAGGAGAGATGGTATTGTTCAACATCAATCCGTTGAAGCTGCCTTGCAGTGGATAGGAAAGGAAAAAGGAAGTCCGCTTGACCGGTTTAGGTCCAGTGGTAAGTCGAAGAAACCAGCTCCATCTGGAAGTTCTACAGGTGGTTCTGGAACTGGAAGTGGTTCTTCGTAGGAAGATTTTTAAGTATGTTTAAGAGGTAATAGGAATTGATTAGGTTTTTTGCACAAGGAGGTGAGTTTATACCAATAGCCGAAGAAGCTGGTGGAAACTACGTCGGTGCTGTTAGCGATCTAATGGCAGCAGTGATGCAAACTGCTGGGCTATACGCCCAGTCGGATATCCTTGCCAATTATGGCCCGTTTATGCAGAGTTTTGGTACGCTCGTTTACACAGTTGCTCTGGTTATGGGTATAGTGTCAATCGCTGTATACGGTAACTATAGACAAGGCGTCTGGCTTTTGGTCGGACCTTCTATGTTTTACTGGTTGGTATATTCCACAGTACCTGCCCCTGCTGCTCTTCAAAGATTCGGTTCTCGAGTAAATACAGATGCTGCGATTGAAAGCCAGATTTATCTCGACATGGTCAATGTTGTTGCTCAAGACTCCCCAACTCCGCGGGTGAGTTGGCTATTTGCCAAGTTTGATGGAGTGATAACTGAAATTGTACAAAACGTGGTCACTCTTTTAGTTGATACTGAGTTCAATGAAGATCTGACTATAGCAGCAACTGAGAGAATCTATAGCCGAGTTGTCGAGTCGAAAGCTTCGGATCCAGGCTTTACCACTTTAGTCTCCGTTGGAGTAATGGGTAGATGTGGTCGGTTAAATAGAATTAAGATGGAGTTGGCCGGCACAGCCGGAGCCAGTGGCACTACTGAGGTCAAACGTCAAGCCATGACCGCCCAGTACGAAGTTTTGAAAGATCAGCTACAACCTATACCGTTTAATGGTTTTAACTATATCGAAAGCTTGGGTGCTGAAGCAGATACTCACGCTGTGACATGTGCCGGTGAAGCTCCTGGAGCGGTGGCTCAAGTAAGAACAGTAATTTCTCAAGGCCAGGCGAAGAATGGAAGTTTGAGTTGCGGTCAAATTTGGGGACTGGTTTGTGTTGGAGCGATGACTGAAGCTGAGAGAACCCTTACTAGAGAAATAGATAATGCCGAAGAGGATGCGATAGAAAATAACTCAGATGAGGGCTTAGATTGGCGTGAAATAGACCTTCGAGTTCGTGCTGCGATTACCAAGGGAGCTGATCCTGCACATGTAACACAGCTCTTAGCTGCGCACCTTCTTAAACAAAGTCTCAAGTATACTGTGCATTCTGCCATGACCTCTCAAATCGCAGAGCGTACGCCTTTTGCTAAAGACCCATATAATTTTATTTTTGGAGCGGAGCCAGGTGAGTTTGGAGATCTTAGTACAGTCGAAGCAGCTGGGGCTAGAGCAACAATAGTTCATTTTGCTGGTTGGGTTCCTTATGTTCAAGGTCTGCTTCTATATTTACTAACAATTACTTTTCCTTTCTTTGCCATTTTTCTACTAGTACCTGAGAGATGGGGAGCATTAGTTGTGTGGATGTCAATGTGGACTTGGGTGAAATGTTGGGACATTGGATTTGCCACAATCTATTTTATTAGAGGGTTTCTTTTTGATTTCATGCAAAATGGAATGGGAAGTACTATTAATGAAATAGACTGGTCTTCTCAGGAGTCAGTATATCGAGTGATGGCTGAAAACGACCCAATGGCCACCAACTATTTGTACTACAACCTAATAGCTTTGCTAACTCTCTCTGTTCCTGTGATTACTGCTCATTTTTGTGCAGGAGCCCCACAGCTATACCGTGTCTTTTCTCCTGCAATAGACAATCCATCTAAGCAAGTTGCACAGCGAAGAGAAAATGAAAAAAGACTCTTTCTTACACAGGCAATTGAGCAAGGTGACCCTCGTCAAGGTAACCCCTTAGAGAACATGCATGCTCTAAAAGCAGTTACTTCAGCATTGAAGAATATGGGGAGTGATAAAAGAATGCAGTATCTGAGTAAAATGGCTGATGGTTCTATGCCGAGAGAGCTTGCCCAGATATATGAGAAGGGAAGACTTGATTGGAGATTTGGTCAGGGCAAGCTGCAAAACCAGCGGATAAGGATGTTTAATGCGATGTCCTCTGGGCGTAACGAGCCTTATTTAAATAACAGTCCGGGTATTGCTAACAGTGCAAGACTGTTGCAGCTCTCAAATGAGATCTCAGGTCGGCCTCTTGGCACACCAACAGATACAACCCCACAAGATTCTTCGACGACTGCTAAGACTACTGAATCTACTAATATTTCAGGAGCTCAGGAGTAGATATGCCTAGAGTTGAATTGGATACATTTGAGATTGGCAGTGCAGGTACACTAATTGGTGCTAGTCTTGAGACTGCTGGTCAATACATGCAGTCCGAGTTGTTGGACCTTTTTGCAAGTGGCTTTGCCTCATCCATGGGTATGTTCCTATTTACGTTTGCAGCACTAACGGCTTGGGTAATTACAGCAGTTGGTGGAAATTACAAATATTTTCTTTGGTTTCTTGTAGGTCCTCCATTGTTTTTCTTTTTGACTCAAGCGAGAGTCACTTCAGTGGGAACTCACTGGCATTTTGGTGACCTAGATAGGCCTCAGGAACAAAAGCAGGAATTAATCCGAGGAATAATTCCACCAGCTCCTGTTCAAGACCAGGGTATAGAAACTGCCTCTGGGCGAGAAGTTCAAGTTTCCTGGTTTTTTGCAAGATGGAATCAACTTTCAAGTTCCCTAGTGCAGAATCTAATTGCTGTAGTTAATTCAGCAAACAATCTTCGGGGAGTAGATTTTGTAGTAGATGTTGATCGCTACATGGAAGTTCTAACAACAGAGCTTGAAGACGCGAAACTCACCAAATTTTTTCATAACATTGCCTTTCAAAAATGCAAGGGGAAGTGGTTGCTTAGGCAGGGCCTCTACGATCGAAGTATTACTGAAGAGAGACGCACTATATTGGCTTCGGAACTTGGTGACACAGTTCATGCAGGAGCCAATGGAGAAACTATTTACCGTGGAGGACAGAATGAAATTGTCCTAAATACCACTCAATATAACGATCATTTAATCGAACTAAGGCGTATTTTTCTTGAGGACGGATCTGACAATGTCATAAGAGAACGTTATCGAGATTTGATGGCAGATCCACCGGTAGTAATCAGGGGAGAGCAAATATATTACGGAGCTTTTAGTTGTAGTGAGCTTTGGAAAGTTACAGTGGCTCTTTTTAGAGATCATGCAGAGACGAAATTGCCATTGATAATTGAAACTGGGAAAGACGATGGACTGACCTATGAGCAAAGGCAGGCAAAATTAATAGAAAAGTTCTTCTTTCAACATAATCAGGATGGAAGTCTCTCTACGATTACTGAAGATTATGAAATGGCCTATAATTTCATGATTAATGAAATGGCAGGTCGAATGATTTTGAAAGAATTTGGCGATGTTAAACCGAATATTATTGCTAGAGACTTGGATGAACAAGCTCTAGAAAGAGATCCAGCAAATAATGAAGAGAGCAGAGAAACATCTCGACTGATTAGAACTCTAGCCGGTGGTGTTGAGTATACAGCGAAGGGTGACTATTTAACCTCTATGCTCTCTATTCCTTATATTCAGGGACTAGCGCTCTATTTTCTAGCTTTAAGTTTTCCATTTTTTGCAATGTTAGTTTTGATTCCAGGCAGAGCAGGAGGTTTTATGCTTTGGATGGGACTTTGGTTATGGATAAAAAGTTGGGATTTTGGGTTGGCTATCGTTTTTATGTTGGCTGACATGCTCTATGTTCTTTTGCCTCATGGCCCGCCAATTACTCAAGAGGATATTAATGACCCCGGTTTAGCTTTTAAGAAATTGTTAGAAGTGGACCCAGTTTATTCTGTTTATCTATATTACCAGCTCGTTGCCACTAGTCTTGCTGCTGTTCCTTTTCTTACTGGAGTACTTGTTCAGAGAGGTGGGGGTGAGATTATGCGAGCACTTGACCAAGGTTTTAAGAACTTTGGTGGTCGAATTGGACAATCAATGGGTCAAATGCACAGATCGATGCTGGCAGGTGATGAGGCTGCTAGGTCAAGGTATAGCGGAATTGCTCAGTTGAAAGGGGCTGCTGCAAAAATTATGGCTGAAAATAAAGGTGTTCAAAATCAACTTAAGAGAGGAGCTGCCTACTCGGCAGGGGCAGCTGCAGTTGGAACCTTTAGTAAAAATGATATTGCTTCTGGAGTAGCAAAAATACATTTAGACGCTGGTGCTAAGCGAGCTGGTAATACTGCTTCTGCAATTTTTGCATCTGCGATGGAGCAAGCTTCTTGGCTATCAAGTAACAATCTTCAACTGACTAAAGGTGCCTCGATAGCAGTCGGTTTGGGTATGTTTTCTAGACATTTTGGTCAAGACTGGAACAGAGTTGCAGATGCTACCATGAATGCTTGGAAAGAATCAGTTCACCCTCAGATCAATGGAACTTTCGATGATTTTATTTGGGAGCAGGCTAAAAACGTTACTGGTGGTCTTGGTAAAAATGGCTTAGGCCATCTCTCAGTGAGTGCAGATAATTCAATTAAGGTATTAGGAAATACCTTTGGAGCTGCGGTGGTAGTTAACGCTATTAATCAAAACGACCCTACAAAAAGAGAAGACAAGACAGTACTTAAGGAGAATCGCAGAGGTGGTCCAGGAGCTCCAGTTGTTCCAGATAGACCGAATTATGTGGGTAGTGTTGCTTATAAAGCAGAAGGTGCTGGTAAAGGAGCAATTGAATATGATGGGCTTCTACCTTCTAATGGAACGTTTTCGTTGCCGATATCTCGGCGATTTGAACTTGGAACTGCCCGGGGTCATGGAAAAATAAAAGGCCAGAATCTAGGAATCGTTCAGAGTACTGCTAGAGGCATTGCTGAAGAATACAATCTCTCTCCAATGCAGCGAGCTATTCATGATGCTCATATTGAATTTTACAGCGGATGGAATTCTTCTTTCGCGCAAGAGACCAACAGTGAAGCAGGTTTAATGTCATGGAGTCCATTGGTTTGGCATCAAACCCAGGTAGAAATGCAAAACGCCGGGATTAGATACGAAAACATGCAGTTAGTTGAAGGTGATCATGCTCAGTATAGTGTGCCAACCAGGTTATCGCATCAGGTTGCTCTTGAGACTTCTGCCTATATGACTAAAAGAGCAGCTGCCTTCGCTAAGCAAGAAAACTTAAATACTGGAGATCTCGAGTCTGCAATGAAGGTTTATCACCAGTATTATAGAAACGGGACAGTCGATAAATCTAGCGCCGATCAGGTTGTAGACGACGGCTTAATGGAAATTGCTAAAAGAAAACTAGCTGAATACGAGGGGGGCGGAGATGGAAACTGATTTACAAGGAGTAGTAGCATCTTCTGGTACCTACGTAGGAGCTGTTCTCGAAACAGCAGGCATGTACTATCAACAAATGATCTTGGATTCTTATGGAGCGGCACTAGCTGGTCCAGTGGGAGCCTTAGTTATTATTTTGGGTTTAATCGTCGCTATCGGAACAATTGCTTCCTCTGGAAGATATGCAATGTCGGTTTGGCTTCTTATTGGTCCAATTTTATTTCTCTTTGTAATTAATACAAGGACTGCCACTTGGGGCTCGGCTTGGATGTTTGGTGGAGAATTTAGAAATACTCCCATGGTGCAGAGTGAGATAGAGAATTTTCTGGAAGAAAAAGAGCTTAATAGCGGAGAACCGGCTTCAGTTAGTTGGGTATATGCTTGGTACTCTCGAATAGTCAGTAAGACAGTCCGGGAAACTGTAAGAGTGCTAAATGAGGGTCGAGAAGGAACTGATTTATTGCATGAGAGAAGAATGGAATTTTTTGCTTCTATCCATTCTTCTAGAATTGAAGATCCAGAGTTTCTAGATCTTCTTCACTACGTTTATTTTACCGAGTGTAGAGCTGTAATTGAATCGGGCAGAGCTATTCGTGATGCTTCTTTGGGTGGACAAGTTGATCACAACATTAGTCGCTATCAATCAGCACTTCGACGGGTTGTTAATATAAACCCCTCTGTTTCACGTTATTTGGCTGGGTTAAGAGCATGGAGTCCTGACATTTATGGCCTAGTGATTGCTGGTGATACTAGAGTTGACTCATTGTTGTATACCTTTGCGAATGAGGAAGGTTCTGTTGAACTGCCAGCAGAGTACCAGGAAAATTTCCAGCGTTTTCAAAGAGAGATGAGAAACATGCCTTTGACTTGTAGTCAGGTATGGGATTTTTCTAGAGTAGGATTATTACTCGAGTCCAAGAAAATAGTCGATAATCTCACCCGAGTTGCACAAGATGGTACGAAAGGAGCGGTATCGGATGATACAGCCCTAGACTATGAAAAA
>CAZECN010000030.1:0-12370 GCA_964510575.1 uncultured Bdellovibrionales bacterium
CTTTGCTTACGCAAAGCGTATACTGAAACCTCATGTAAGCTTTAGCCAAACACGATATTTAAAGTGGTTTCAGTATATTCCTGAAGACACTTAAAAACACTGTAAAAAATCCACTGTCTTAAAGCCCACGGTCTAAAACTCACTAGCTAAAACCTGCTGGCCTGTTAATTTCAGGCTAGGGGTTTTTAAGATACCACAAATAAAGCCAGGACTGGGAAATACGAACCGTAAATCAACGAAGAACAAAGCAGCATTGAATGCGGGTAGTAACAACAATCAGGTATGGCTTCGCACTGCTTTTTTGCTACTTGATCAAGAATACTACTGCCAACAATTACACCCGACCAAGACAAAAGCGAACCCAGTAAAAAGTCTTTGTGTTCCCAAAATGCGCTTCCCATTCCTGATAGCGAAAACTTGTAAGACCCTCGCAACAAAATCAAAAGCAAGGCAATGACATACAAAGCTCTAGCTAACACAGTTCTAAAACCTATCATGAAAATCAACCTCACTAAGTGTCCAGGAGACAGAACTATCCTTCAGAAGAAACATCCAATCAAGCTGACGCCTAAACTTACTGATTTACTGAAGGATCGCTCGGACCACCGAAAGCTATATTCTGGATGCAAGTAAAAGTGAGAAATTATAAAAGGGCCGAAGTGAGACACAAGTCAAACTAAAACCCCAAAAAATACCGCTGGATAAAGCTACTAGAGGGCCTGGTTTAAAGGGCCCTCATTAGTTAGAACTTTAAGCGTAAAAAGACTCTACCTCTCTTAGAACAACTTTGAAGTATCGTTGGGTTTCTTGAGGCTTACCTGACTGTGCAGCATTAGGGTCAGAAAGTTTTATACTCTGAACTTCACCTGAGTAAGTCCGAAATCTGGAACCCACCATGAACTGCTGTCTAGCATCCTCGTTTGAAACTTCGCCAACTGTGTCGTCTCCTTTGAGGCGATAGTACAACTGCAAAACTTCATTAAAACTGCACAACGTTTTTCTAGACTCGCGTAAAGTAAACTCGACGAAACGATCCCCTGAATCATTAGTAAAGGATCGGAGGTCAACTTTCGCTAGCAGTTCAACTATATCGAAACTCTCAGATAAGTCTGGAATTTTATCACCTTCTTTCATAGAACCTTTTCCTCTAATTAGTTTCCAAAAAATGGTTTTCTAGACACTCTCTAGACACCAATCAGAAGGCTGACTTATTACTCATCTTCGGCTAGGCTATTGTCTACTGTTTTACTGAGCAAATCAACCTGTCCAAACTGAAATATATGAAGTGTTTTTGGATAGTTACATTATTACTGCTAGGCTATGGCAGCCTCAATCGTCCCTATTAAGTGGTTAAATACCTCGAAAATTAGTTAGGTCTGCTAGAATAAGGTAAACCTACGTTCCCTAATGAAAGAATCGTTCAAGACATTGTTATCATTTCTAAAAAAACTCTGGGATCTCCAGCCTCTTACAATTCGTGGCTGGCTTGTTACTCTGCTCTCCATTGCAGCAATAGTGTTTTTAGCTATTCCAGAGAATGACCTGATTGCTTGGATCTTAGGAGGCAGTGCCTTAGCTTTAGTACTTACCTCACTAGTGCTTACTTCAATCGCTAGGTTTAGTTTATCTAAAAGTCTAAAAGCCTCGGCCAACTTTGATCACACCTCGGCAAAGTCTAAACTTCCAGTTTACTCTTCGCTCAGTTTAAAGCAGTGCCATATCTGGCCTTGGCTAAACTTAGTGGTAGAGAGAAAATTTAAATACAGCCAACCCTCCAGCCCTCGGCACGAACTAACTGGAGGAGCTGAGGATATTGAAAACCGAAAGGTTCAAGATGCGATAACTTTTCCCCACCGAGGAGTTTGGCAAACAGAGCAACTAGCTCTTAGACTGTCAGACACTTTTGGTTTTTGTCGCTACAAATGGCAGGAGCCGTTGCTAGCCTCAGTTGAAGTCAAAGCGGCTAAAATCGATATCGCCCCTTTGCCAGTCATCGCAGCCTCTTCAAAAGCAGGAGATCAGATGAACTTGGCAAAGCAACGCTCGGGAGACCTCTTTGACATTAAGCCTTATCAGCCCAGCGATGGCACCCGGCGAATTATGTGGAAGACCTATGCCAGAAATCGCCAGCTAGTTGTTAGAAGACCAGAGCCTGCAATTTTACCCGATGGTGAAGTCGCAATATTTTTAGTCGCCCGCAAGGAAGACGACCACGTAGCTGGAGCTTTTCAGAGCTACCTAGAACAACTAGACAAAGGAAACATTCAAGTTCTTTTCGGAACAGACGGTTTTGAAGGCTATACCTCTGAACCTGAAAAAATATCAGAAGTGGTCAACCAAGTTGTTTGGCTAGACCAAGCTGGCTCAGGTAACGGGTTTGGGAGTTTTCTTGAAAGTGTTCAGGAAGCAGACAAGACGCTAGCCCAAGTTATAGTCTTTTGTTCTGAAGATTCGCTTTCTCGCTTAGTCGACCAACTCGTGGTTGAATCTAGGCCTAGAAATATTCGTCTAACTATGGCCTCAGTGCCGCAGTCTTTCATGAATTTTCTTGGCCCTAAAAGAAGTGGAAAGAAAAATCGAGTAACTTCAAGTGACTCAGGTCACCATAGTTTAAACTCCGGAAGTTCAGATGTAGATGTGGTTGTTTGTGAAGCAGGCGGCGTAGCCTAGATAAGTCTTTTTAGTTTAATGGTAAGAGCAATAGATACAGATAATCTTAACCCCCTCTCTGGTAAAAACCTGAGGCAGTTCCTTAGCCTGCAGGGTCTCAGGGTCGTGGCACTATTCCCTCTGATTTATTTTCTAGCCTCAATGTTAAAGCTAGGCACTAGTCCATTTGTACTAGCCTCTGCTTGTTGCTTTGGAATCTATTTCGCTGGCCGAGTAGCCGCAAACAAAACTTCAATTAAAAATTCATTGATGCAGCACGGTGGCTTCTTTGTTGCTCTCTGGCTAGCTCTGAAGCTGTTTGAATTCTTTAGCACTGGCGGGAGTGACAGTTCTCCGGGTTCAGACTTTGGCTCTTTTCGACTGGCGGAGCATTGTCTTCTTGTCTCAGTTAGTTATTTGACCGGCTTCTTCTCTACTTTGGCTTTTTGGTACAGCGAACACGCCCTAACCGCTGAAATTGTTTTTGTTGCTCTACTCCTAACCGGGCTACTTGCCGGGCACAGAAACTACCAGCTAGACGCTCCACAAAACTTCAGTGCTTTCGCTTGGGAAAATTCTTTTTTCCAAAGCAACGGACTTGGACCTCAACATTTGTTGATTATTGTAGGGCTACTGTTTGCCCTATTTCTTTCAATCTACCTTTCCCTAGCTGCCAACCGGCCTCTGATAGGCCGGTCAGACATTGAACGAGATAAGAAAAAGCGCCATCCACTGCTCTCTATATGCCTACCAATAGTAGTATTCTTATTCTTTGGCTCTTTTGCCTGGCTGGTAAATAGCTCTTACACAGAGCAACTTGCCAGAAGCTCAAACGGCGTTGGTCTAAAGAACGAAGAAGGAGAGAGCCCTCTGGGGTTTCACTCAGCAGTTGGAAAAACCAAACAACCAGCAGCTTTAGTTAGGCTTGAAACCGGCTACGATGAGAATCCTCTAGGCACCTTACTATACTTTAGAGAAGGAGCTCTCTCAGAGTTTAATGGTAAAGAAATGGTCCAAGGAGCGATAACCCTGAACCCAGACGTGCCTCTGGTTACACCCGGTAGCTCCTGGGTTTCAACAGGTGAAAGCTCAGCTCCTGATAGAAAGAAAATTAAGCAGTCAGTCTATACCTTGGTTGATCAAAGCAACTCTTTTGCTTTGGATTTTCCTTACTCGATTAGGCTTATAAAAAACCCTGATAAGGATCGTTTCAAACATTCCTACCAAGCCCTGTCTCTAGCGCCGACAATTCCTATTAATCATCTCGTTTACGAATCCGTTGGTAACCCCGACTGGACACCTGAAATTTTGGAGCATTACCTTAGGGCTCCTGGCAGCAAGTCACTGAGCACTGCGCAAATTTTTGATGGCTTCACTCTTTCTGGTCAAAGTGTAGCCTCAGACGAATTTGGAGAAGACTTACGCTACGCCCAAAAGCTTTTAGAAATTGTCGACCCGATGGAAACCCAGATTGGCAAAGCTGGCAGAATTGTCGAATATCTTTCAAAGGCAAGCATCTATACCCGGCAACCCGGCCATGAACTTGAGCAAGGGGCTGACCCTGTTGCCGCCTATTTATTCAGCGAAGATAAAAGAGGTTACTGCGTTCACTTCGCCCATGCCGCAGTTTATCTAATGCGCCTGGCTGGAATTCCTTCAAGGATAGCCACGGGATATATGGTGGACAGCACCTACGCCAAAGACGGTCACTTACTACTTCATATGGGTGACCGGCATGCCTGGTCCGAGATCTATGTCGAAGGACAAGGCTGGGTAGTGTTGGACGTAAGCCCAGCGAATGCTGAAAACGAAGAGGCAATCGTGCCTGATGAGAGCTTGCTTGAAGAGCTAATGGGTAAGATTGACCCTGCCGAAGAAATTTTAGACCCGCTTGAGCCAAAAGACCTAAGTGGAAAATCTGATAAAAGCATGCTTTCAGGCCTAATTAAACCTGGGATGATTAAGTTTGCCTTGGCAGCCCTTCTCTCAGGTTGGCTACTTTTAAAATGGCTACTAGCAAACTTTTGGCGCTTTCAAAGCTCCCCTGCCTCTAGAGCTCGCTGGGCTTGGATTTCAAGTTCTTCCCTTCTTGCAGATATTGGCATTAACAGAAAATTTGGAGAGACCAACGCCGAGTTCTCATCTCGAATGCTAACGGAGCATGACGTGGATCTTAGCGCCTTAGGCAGAATTGAAGAAAGACGATCCTTTCGAGGTGAGGAAGGGCTCAATACTTCTGACGTCAATCAGGCTATTTCTCAAACAATTTCCTCCTTTGATAAATCGAAAGGTAAATGGCGAAGGCTTCTCGCTTTCTTCAGCCCCTTATCTCTGACAAGATGGTTTAGATGGTAATGATGGCTAGAATCCTTTTATTGATAATCTTTATTTCAATGTCAGCCATACCAGCGGCTGCTGAGCTGGACAGAGAGAACTCAGAAGTAGCCACTAACAACGAAGAAGCTGACTTGGAGACGCTTCTTCTGGAAGCCCAGACCTTCTTTTTACAAAAGCGTCCGATCGATGCTCGAGCCAAGCTACAAAAAGCTCTGAGAGTTGCGCCAAAGGATTACCGGCCCCATATGATGCTCGGCACCTATTATTTGGCTGAAGTGGGTCATTTTAGGCTGGCAAATAAATACTTACTGCACGCTGAGAAACTGTTCTTAAAAACCTACGACCTGAGCAAGAAGGAGCCTGGCAGCTACCATCCAAAATGGCAGGAGCACTCTAGGATTCTATACTTACTGGCTGAGTCTCGACTCAACCTAGATAACTATCAAGGTGCCCTAGACACTCTTGAAGAATATGAAAGCTCCTACTGGGACAGTTGGTTTCCAGGGACCAAGTCATGGGTTCTTTGGAAACTTGGTAGAACAGAGGAAGCTATTAGAGTTGCTCAGGAAGGTCTGCTGCGCGGAGCAAACCCTGGAAAGACCTACAACATACTAGGCATACTATTTTCTTCAGTAGATAACCGAGCCCTTGCCCTTCAGTCTTATGCTAACGCTATCCGCTCAGAGAAAATGCTTGGCTCTCTAGGCATGATTTCAACTCCACTAAACAACAGTGGTGAAGTTTACAGAGAGAGCTTTAAAGATAGCCACGCCGAGGCCTCCTGGATAAAGGCACTAAGTTTTCCTGATGGCTGCGAGCATGTGCTGCCTAGTTTAAACCTAGCTATTCTCTACATTGACGAGCTGCGGTTGCTTCAAGCTGAAAGAGTACTTGCTGATTTTGAAGCCTGCTATGCGGCTAATGCAGTGAGGGAAGACACTGAACACAAAGGCTTGCTTTCACTTGCTAGAGGACGCATTGCTCTTCGAAAAGGTGAAGTAAACAAAGCAGTAGAAATCCTAGAGCGCACCGCCGCAAGCACCCAATGGTTTGGACGAATTGGTACAAATGAAAACGATTTCAGATTTGCCAACACAATTGCTCTCGGTATTGCCTACCTAGCAAAGGCGGAAAGTCTGGAAGACAGGCAAAGTTCAGGTGTTAAAGACTACCTGCATTCGGTTTACGAACAGAAGCTTCTTCGCCTTAAGTCTTGGTGGCTAATGAGACGAGCCAGAGAAATTGCACTGGATGAGCTAAACGACTTTGAAGACCTCTGGATTCGACACACTGATGCAATGCTAGAATATCCAACTCTTGGAGAAATGTTAGCAGGCTATCCGGAGCGGACTGCTAAGGCCAGACTGCTAAGAATGGTTAAAGATGACAACAGAGATGATGCCAGAAACTGGTATAAACTCTACCTCGGAGAGAATCTTTTAGAGAAAGGTGAGCTTAAAGAAGCCGAAGATATTCTATCAGAAGCTCATTCCAAACTTCGGAACCGAGATCGACTGGCTAGAGCTCAAGCAATCACTAAGCTTTTACTAGTTAAACAGGAGAGAAACTCTTCTTGGTTTTCAGGTTCTAACGAAAAAGACCTTGCCCAGATGGAAGCTCTTAAGGAAGAGTTATTCGAACTTCTTCCCTCTCAGTTTCGCTACTATGACTTGGCTTTACCAGTGACTGTAAAGATTCAGGCTCAAAACAAAAGCTTTGAGAGTGAGCTTGAAAACTTAGCCGAAGACCTAACTGAAGCCCGTTTTCTTAATCAAGGTGAAGGGCAAAGGTTTCAGTTACTAGTTTCGCAGGGAGATGATAAAGGAAAAGTCGTCAGCCTGCAGTTATACGACTCTAGAAAATCTCAGGCCGTTGCATCAATAAGTAGAAGAATAGACCTTGAAGCTGGAGACAGCACATTATTTGAAGACTTTTACAGTGCTGTATTTAGACATCGCTCAGACCCAGCAGGGGAAACTTTACCTAAACTAACAATTTTAGAATAAGCAGAGAAGATAGCAAAGAAAATGATTGATAATCCTAAAATTCAAAGAGCCTCGGAAACTATAGAAAAACTTTCAACCGCTATTGGTCGGATAATTAAAGGTCGAGAAGATACGATCAAGTTAGTTCTGACCGGCATGCTCGCTGACGGGCATGTTCTTCTTGAAGACTACCCAGGCTCTGGAAAAACTACTCTGGCAAAAACTCTGGGGCAATTGATTGACTGTTCTACAGTTAGCGAAAACGGTTTGATTCCATTTCGCCGAGTTCAGTTCACTCCAGACCTTCTGCCATCAGATGTTTTGGGTGTGAATGTATTTGAGCCAAACACGGCAACTTTCAGTTTTTTGCCCGGACCAATTTTTTCCCACGTAGTATTGGCTGATGAAATTAACCGAACTGGGCCAAAGGTTCAGGCTGCCTTTCTAGAATGTATGGCGGAAAGACAGGTGACAATTGACAACAGCACCTATGCCTTAGATGAACTATTCTTTGTAATTGGAACCCAGAACCCACTGGACCTGGCAGGAACTTACCCACTGCCTCTAGTTCAACTGGATCGTTTTCTGCTGAAGATTCCAATGACCTACGTGGATAAAGAAAGTGAGTTGGATATTTTAAACAATGCACTGGAGATTCAAAGAGCTGTGGCCAGTGTTGAGCCAGTAGTTTCAAGAGAAGACATCATCGAAGCACGGGAAGCGCTTAATGAAGTCACCTTAGCTCCTTCAATTAGAGAGGCTGTGGTCAATATCGTACAGTCCACCAGAGATAATCCGTCACTTCAGTTTGGTGTTTCTACCCGAGCAGCTCTGATGCTTCAACGTGCACTTCTGGCCTGGGCAGTGGTTGAGAAAAGAGATTACGTCAATGAAGACGATCTTAAGTATCTTTCTCCATTTGTTCTGATGCATAGAATGAAGTTTCATCCAGGGGCTGGAAGCGCAGATGAAATATTTGATTCAATTGTGGCTCCTCAGTTGGAGAATCTGATTACCCAGAGGCACAAAGTAGAAGAGAACCGGGCAATCTCGGAGACTAGTTCCCTTTAATTTTCTTCTAAAACTTCTTAGAAGAAAAAAAGGGAGAATCAGTAAAAAAGAAAACCGATACTTTGGCAGAGAGATGGAGAAAGCTGTCCTCCGCTATAATAATCTATCTAAATCTACCCGGAAGAGCCTTCTGGCCGCTTGACATTCCCTAGCTTTCTAGCAGTCTTTATCACAGGAAGAGCAAAAACAGGGTTGTCTAAAGGTTTCCAGGTTAGAAGCCCAGCTTCAAAACTTCGAATTAGAGGCTTTGAACTTGGGTTACTTTCCCTAAATTAATAGATGACACCTGCGTATGCATTGGGAATTTTTTCCTTGTGTGTGGATTCCAGCCATTAAGACTATTATCCGGAGGATATAAAATAGTCGGCCAAGGCAGATTTTTTGTCGGAATCGAAAGCACTCAGCATACCAGGTGTCGCGTTTATTTGTTTTTTTTGCTCTTCCTCTTTTCTTTAAATTAAACCCTCAGAATCTACTCTCTAAATAAAACTACCAGGCATCCCTGCCAGAACTAAGAGATACTGCAGGAATAGTAAAAATATTCTAAATTGCTAGCCAATCTACTTTTTCTATGAAACTGGTTTACAGCGAATCCTCAGCTGAATCTTGGCCATACAAAGAACGCTCTAATTTTTTGTATCTACCCAATAATCTACCAATAAAAAATCGGTCAGAGTTTGCTTGCTAAAACTTCCTCTATTGTCCAAACTTTTATCTGGCTAGATATTTTTCCTCTTTTGAAATAAATTTTCGTGAAATTTTTGCGCAAAAATTTAAAATATATTTTTCTTATAATACTCGGTTGTACAAGAATGACCGGTGACCTACTGGAATTACCCTCAGTATTCGCAATTGGTGCTGCTTCTAGCGCCTCACCAGCACCTAAAGTCTTTACCTCTTTCAGAGGTTACGAAGTTTTTTCTTCTAAGTTCTATTTCGAATGGACAGATCTAAAAGGACAAAAGATATCTCGCTTAATTACTCCAGAGAGTTACTTTGGAGCAAAAGGTCCCTATCATTATTTGCATGCATATAGAGTAGCATTAAGTTACGGACCATTTTTACGCAGGGGGGCTTTTAAAAATCTTGTCGATGCTGTTACCTATAGCGCTATCTGTGAAGAAGCGCCTTTTATAAAAAACCTTGGGATAGACCCTTCTTCAATCAGATATCCAGTAACTATCAAAGCTATTCCAAAACCAGGAACTATTAAGAATAAAAATATCAACTTAACTTACCAAGTCCAATGCAAATAGGTCACTAAAAGATGAAAAATGGGTGGGAAGCCAAGCACTATATTATTCTGAGATTCATTCTCGGTTTTGCACTGCTACTCCATTTTGTAGAACTAATTCCTTGGGCTAGCTTAATATTCTCCAATCAAGGCATGGTTCCCGATGCAAATGTTAGTCCTCTGACTAAAGCCTTTCCAAATATTATATCAATATTCGACGACCCTTTTGCTATCAATCTTTTTAATTTTTCAGGGATCCTTGCCTCTATACTTTTCATGCTGGGATTTAAGAGTAGAGTATCTGGGCTTTGGATCTGGTATATTTTCGCATGTTACGTTGGCAGAAACCCACTAATCAACAACCCTGGCCTTTCTTTTTTAGGATGGATTCTAATTGCGAATTGTTTTATTCCCAGCGCCCCATCAATTTTCTCTCTCTCTTCTAAATCTTCAGAGACATTAAAGTCAGAATGGAAACTACCTGATAATCTGTTTTTGGTTTTCTGGATCGTAACTTCACTAGCCTATGGCTACAGTGGGTTTACGAAACTAGGGAGTCCGAGCTGGCTAGATGGTAGCGCAGTTCATGAGGCCATGTATCTACCACTTGCTCGCCCCTCCCTACTTCGAGATTTCATGCTTCAACTCCCCTTACCGATCTTTATGGGTCTAACCTGGGGCTCACTGGCGTTAGAGTTGTTCTATGGTTTTCTTGCCTTCTCTAAAAAACTTCGACCAGTTATTTGGTTTTTGATGATATCAATGCATTTAGGGCTACTAGTCTTAATGCAATTCGCAGAATTAAGTATTGCCATGATTCTATTTCAATTTTTTCTATTCGATCCTGATTGGGTAAAGTCTAAAAATGATTTACACAACGATCTCAGCTGAAGGTATCGTAAAAACAGAAGTCATATCTTTAGAAATACTCTAAGTTGAGAATTGAGAATTTCTATTTTGTCTATGAAACTAGAGAAAGCAAATAATTGGGAGATAGTGGCTACCGGATTGCTAATCGGGCTAGGCATCAATCCGCCAGCCTGGGTGATTGGTTCACTTGGAGTCATCCTGTTTTCCAGACAGCTTCTCTTCAAGCATGTTTCTATTAAACAAGGAGTGCTACTCGGATTTCTGATAAATATTTTGGTATTTCACTGGGTACCAGAAGTATTTAAAAATTATGCGCAAGTATCTATCTGGCTATCCATTCTGTTCTTAATTGCAGTTTCAATCTACCAAACTATAAAGTTTCTTGTTTTTCAGTCTTTATTCAACAAACTCCAATCATCCTCGGCTCTTTCAAATCTCTTTATAGCTGCTTCACTCTGGGCATTTACTACTCTACTTTTTCCAAGTCTTGCCCCCTGGTTTCTCTCATCAACATTCATAGATCTACCTCCCATTGCACTTTTAACTCGAATGGGGGGGCCAATTTTTTGTGATATTTCTCTGATACTTCTCCTAGGAACATTTCTACTGTGCTTAGTGCAAATAGGTAAGAAGGAACCAATAACAAAGTCATTTCTCGCCTTTTTTATTCTACTATCAGGTTGTCTTCTCAACTGGAGCCTTAGTAATTCTGCTCTTAGTAAAGAGCTGGCAGGAGCAAAAAGTATTTCTGCCACTACAATTCAAGCAAACCTTATTGTTGGATATGACTACTCAGCAGCACGGGTAAAAGTAAGAAACAAAAGACTCCAGGACCTAACAGATCAAGCCCTTAAAGCTTATCCTGAAACTGACCTGATACTCTGGACCGAGACAGCCTGGGGCTATATTTTCTGGGAAGATGAAAAAGGAATAGAAAAACATAAAAGGCGAGACCCTCTGCCAAAGCATAAAAAACATCTACTTTTTGGCCACTACACCAGAATAGAGCCTAAATCTGAACGCAAAGAGGCTATGAAAAAAAGGCCTATTTACTATAATTCTGCCAGTTTACTAAAGCCAGATGGCAGCTTCTCTGGGCAATATCGAAAGAAGAAACTATTCCCTTTTTCTGAAAAAGCACCCGTAAAATTTCTCGAGAAATACTTTCAAAAAGAAGCATTTGGCCTAACTGAGGGTAAGTCTAAAAAAACTGTAGATTTAAATGGAAGTCGTATAGCTGTTGGCATTTGTTTTGAGGATTTATGGACAGAAGTTTTTCAAGAAGCTACTGGAGAAGAAGATGCTTCACTTCTGGTAACATTGACTAACGGTGGATGGTTCGACCAAAGTAGCGCCACCCGGCAACACCGTGATGGAGCCCGCTGGAGAGCTGTAGAAAATGGAAGGTTTCTTCTACGTGCAGCTAACGAAGGGCCTGCCAGCTTGATCGACCCCTGGGGTCGAATAACTATTCTAACAGCTGCTGAAACTGAAACCTGGGCGCATCTTCCTCAGGTAAAACTACTTGATAAAAAAACTCTTTACTCAAAATACGGCAACTTTGTTGTCTGGGGGCTAA
Organism: uncultured Bdellovibrionales bacterium; assembly: GCA_964510575.1. Classification (GTDB taxonomy): domain Bacteria; phylum Bdellovibrionota_C; class UBA2361; order SZUA-149; family CALKYB01; genus CALKYB01. The sequence continues at coordinate 11,726 of CAZECN010000030.1, forward strand.
TATTGCTTTCTCTACCTCTCTTACTTACAAACTTTCATAAGTACAGGCCTTTATAATATTCAATTTCTAAAGGTCACAGTTACATAAATAAACTTAATAATATTCGTGACAGCCATTCACTGGCCTGTTGGAGATAGTTTGGTTTATCAAAGAAAGAAATCATTAGAATTAAAGGTTTCAAAAGGTTTTTTGGAGTAGTAAAAATGAAGAATAAAATTTTAGTCTTTTTCGTGGCGTTCAGCTGCAGTTTTCTTACAGTTTCAGGTTCAAATATTGAACTATTTTCGATAGCTCTTGCTGATAGCGGAAATGATGGTGGTGGAAATGATGGTCCTAGTGGAGTGTACGGCACTGCCAACTCAGATGGTTCCATCAGTCCAAATGGTCATAATGCTGCCGATGTTTCTGTAACTGGACCAGCTTCTGATCCTAATGAGCATGCCAATGAATTTAGTGGGCTTGGTCCAGATTCTGGCAATCAAGAGCACGCAAACGAATTTAGTGGTCTACAAGCAGGGGACAATCCTCATGCGCCTAACACCAACAACAATCCTCCTTCTGAAGCAGGAAACAACTCATTTGGTGGTGACGATGATGACGATGCTTCGGTTACTCAGTCTGGAAGCAATGGCAATGGCCAAACGG
>CAZECN010000030.1:12470-30994 GCA_964510575.1 uncultured Bdellovibrionales bacterium
GCCAAACGGTTACCCCAAGTGAACCTTTTGACCACCGAGCAAGCAGAATATCTTGTTTAAATGATAGAGGCGTTGATCCAGATTCATACGAAATAAATCAAAACCCAAATAATTCGCATATCATATCAGTAGTATACCGCGCGGAGCATGCTGATTCAGAAGTATGTAGTGATTTTGGGCATGATGGATGTGGCTGGTGCTACGTTCGTACAGCCGAACAAAGAAGAGCTTCATGCCTTGATGACCGAGGAATTGATCCTGATGCTTATGAGTTGGAGGACCACCCCAATGTAAATGGAGGTATTGTCGCCGTATTCTTTTCCAATCATGTCGATGTAATCAACTGTACTGCTGGCAGTGGCTTTGGAAATGACGGTTGCGGACTTTGTAGAATAGAGATCCTTGGCAATTCAGTACAGAACGTTGATGAGCCTGGAAATACTAGAAATCTAAACGTTAGAGATTTACAAGAAGCTCATGAATTTTCTAAACGTAAACAAGTAGGAGTTACTGGAGTAAGGCTCGTAAGGGGAGATTTGTTATTCGAAGAGAATGCCAGAATTCCTTTCGATGATAGCAGATCATTTGGTTCTCAAGAGGGATTGAATGAAGGTATTGATAGACTAGAAGATTCTCTCAGTCGTTATAACTCAACAATTACCCATATCGGAATCGGGGACAATGCAGTAAGTGGTGGTCCAACCAATGATTTCTGCGACTATTCAGATGCTGGCCAAAACAATGGATGGGGATACAATTCATATCAACAAACTGGAGAACGATGTCCTCCAGAAAGAAATCCGAATGCAGCAGCACCTGCTCAGACAACACCTGAAACCCCTCAGGAATGTAGAGACGCCAAGGGAATCGATAGAAATGCTTATGTCATAGTGAATCGTCATGGTGGTGTTGAATACTCTGCTGACCATCCACATCGCAGAAATTGCAACCTTGTAGGAGGTGACAATTTTGGATCAGATGGTTGTGGCGTATGTTCGATAGAAGGTGTAAACGAAGAACCCGCACCAGCTCCTGAACAGGCCACTGAACCTGTTAGTCAGGGTAATGGTGGAGCACACCCTCCTTGCAGAAATGGTTCGAATTCTGACTCCGATGGAGACGGCTATGGTTGGGAAAATGGTGGAAGCTGTATAGTAGTCACTACACAGCAAACAGTTAATAATCCAAGCACACAGTCCAGTGGTAGTAGCACACACTCCAGTGGTAAGCCTTACTGCCTAGATGCAGCAACCGCTGACTATGATGGAGATGGCTATGGTTGGGAAAACAACGAAACCTGCATAGTTCGAAACTCTGCTGCTGACAAGTAGAGCTAAACAAGCAAATTAAAAGAAAAAGCCCGGCGAGCCGGGCTTTTTCTTTGCCTATATCCTGAAACCACTTTGAATTTCGTGTTTTCTAGGTACTTCCATGAGGTTTCAGTATACCTGTTGTCTCGCAGTGCTACGCACCGCTTATACCCCCTTTACGACAGGCACAGAAAAAGCCGGAGTTTATAGTAGGCGGGGTATATTCAGGGCCCTCAGAGACTAGAAGCACCATTTTCTATAGTGGCTTGACAAGTTTTCCACAAGGCTCTATAAGGCGGCGCGATACATCTCTCAGCAGGTCTGAGTGAGCTCTTTTTCATCTTTTCCTTTCCGTAGATTAACACCTGAAACCTTCTTTCAGAATTTGTCTCTATCGGCCTAAATCATGGGCTCCTGAACAAATCCTGAGAGAGGAGAAAACCGGGCACTCGCCCGGGCGAATAGGTTATTTAATTTCGAAAAGACTAAACTTTGGAAGCTGAAGTTTGGTCTTTTCGAAGAACATCCTTTTTACACCTACCAAGGTAAATCAAAATGAAGTTTAGACAATCGTTAAACGTAAAGTTGCAAGTACAATGCAGTGTTGTAAATACAGTAAACCTCAGCGGTGCCCTACCCTGTTTGTCGCAATGGATTAACGACGCAGACTTTAAGGCTTTTATTGAAGTATTAAAAAATAGTCTTAAATCAAAAGATCCTCAAACAAGTTTTCTTGCGGAGCGCTCACTTTGCCTCTGCTTCCTGTGGACCGCGAAATATCATACAAGCCGTGGACAATTCGTACTTGCCTCAAAAAGCGGCTTGTACGATACGATTTTGTGGCTATTGTTTCGAGATATTGAAGAAGCTTTTGGCACGAGAAATTCCGGCACCGATGGAACTGAAGTTACTCTTAATGTTACTCTTAACGAAGAATCAGTTAAGTTCCTGAACGCTTTTATCGAGTGGTGTGATAGTTTAGAATTCACTCGCTACGAACGAACAATCAGGCGCATGCCAAGTTTGATCGAAAAAGACTTAGAAGCTCTGAGGTCTAAGGTAAGAGAATTTGAATCTAGCGTGACCCCTATCAAATCTGCGGTCGCTACCACTATTGAAACAACTGCCGAGCTAAAACAAGCAGTCAGTTAAGAATTGCTCAGGTATCGTGTGAGGTTTTAGAAGAGAAAGGTTATTCGCAGGGGTATTAATCATTTTGATTATACCCCCTCTTCTCTCTTCACAATATATCTCTGACCAGTATATCTCTTACTAATAATCTTAGATCTAAATTTAGCCCCGACTTTAAAGAATTAAGCCTATCTTTTTACTTTATATCGCTTAAAGCTAGCTAGTGTTCCTGTTGCCCAAAAGCTAAACATTTCAGACGACCAATCGTCTACATTGTAGGAATCTTGACAGGCTGCCCTTCATCTTATCTTCTGCAATAAACATTATTATCTTCAAGGATTTGGCCACAGGGTATGGCCAAAAAAGAGGCAAAAAATGAAACGTTTAATAAATGACCAACAAGGAAAAGTGGGAATTATTGTAGGCATCTTGGCACTGCTAGGAATTGGGTTCGCAGCCTTTCAGGGCTTTTCTGGTTCTGAAGAGTCTACGCTAAGCCAAGCTAGTCAAAGTCCGTCTACGGCTGCTGTCCTTGGAGCTAAGGTTAGCGATCAAGTCGAGAAGGTAGCTGGCGTTGCCAAGCTTAACCCAAGTTTTGTTAGTGACTTAGATTTCTCAAGCGAAAGTGAGTTCGCAACCCTTGGAACTAATGTAACTTCTATTACAATTATTGACCCCTCCAAATTGAAAGGACAGCTTGAACATTTTTTTTCTTACCTTGAAACAATTGAAAAGTCGCAATTAGTCGCCAAGACTCAGGACACTTTAGGCAAACAAGTAAAGAAATCTTTGGAAGCTCAACTTCAAGATTCGCTACCTGCAGCAAAAAACAAAACAGACCTATCAAACAATTTTTCAGTTGAGGATACTCGAGCTCAATCCATGTCTACACTATCTGAGTTTGGGAAAACTATCCTAGTTACAGGGGACAGAGGTGGTAGTCTTCCAGCTATTTTTCTATCCAGTAAATTCACTTCGGATAAATTTCCGGCTCAAATTAAGCAGCAGCTTGCAGCCAATCAAATATCTCGAAGATCTGAGGAAGGTAGCTTAACTATCAAACAAGACCCAAACAATCCGGATATATTCGTGCTAGATGCGACGTTTGGCAAAGATAAGACGCCTCTGGATGGGCAGATTCAATTCAAAGGTAATGAAATTCTACTGCTCTCTCCAGTTGATTTTAAATTTGATAGCGAAAGCACCGATGGCAAAAAATTAATCGACTCCAACATCTTCAAAGAGGTTTCCTCGAGTCTGAGAAAAAACTCATTTGTCAGCACCTGGAGTGGCGATGAAAATTTCAAGGACAACACGCTAGGCTGGATGAAAATACTAGCAGGCGAGGACTCAAAAGAAGTGGAGGATATTTTAGGGGAAACCTTGAAAAATCTACCTAAATCTTTCGCTAGCTCTGTAACTTTAGATCAAGGAATGGTGGCAACTACTTGCTCCAAGCTAAACGAGGATAGCGATCTAACTAAAGCTCAAATCAAACATCTCAGTCAGGGCCAGGGCTCCACTTCAGTCGCCAAGCTAATTACAGCACAGACTATTTTCGCTCTTGGCTTCAGCGAGGCTTCGATTGCACTAATAGAACCAACTTTAAAGCAAGCCTATGGAGATGATGTAGTTAATGAAGTTTGGAAAGACCCGAACCTTCAGCCGGTTATCAAAACCCTTGAGAGTGTTCAGGGCTTAATGGATGACTTTGAACTCGATGAAATATCCCTAGCGCTTGGAATCCCAGCTGGCATACCAACTGTAGATACTTCGATTTTAATCAGCCATAAGAAAGGCGATTCCACTGAACTTCTAAAAAAACTGAATGAGTCTATTAATGCTTTTGGTGCTAAATCAGTAAAGTCCAACTTTACCGAAGGTGTACTGACCTTAAATACTGGCGGCTTTCCAGGAATTGGTGTTGTCGGAAAGGTTCTTAAAGATGGAAAAATTCTAATGGCTGGTTCTGAAATTTCATGGCCAGTGGTGGCTAAGCAACTAGAAAGTGAGCCAAGCTTTTTGAACAACAATATGAAAATCGCTGGAGTGAATTTTGGAGAGCTGAACAAAAGCCATCAAGGCATGCAATATTTCTCGACTAAACCATTGATCACAATGGCTCAAGGATTTGCTGGAATGGCAGCTGGACAACTTCAAGGACAAGGCTTGACGGTAAACGACTTGAGAGATTTTGTTACTAACTTTGACTTTAGATTTGCCTCTGTCACCCAAGCAGAGGTTCGTGGAGATCATCTGGTTTGCCAAAAAGACATGATGAGCCTGGTGGAATAGCTTGAATAAACGCTTAAATAAACTCCTGGCCTATGTTGTTCTTTGTTACGGCCTAATTTTAACATGTGTTAGCCCTACGCTGGCTAGTGATCTGCAACATACTCGCCTCCTGAAAGACTCAGAGGGTAGATCTATAAGTCTAGATGTTGCAGTTACAAGTTTTCAAAAATCGGGGGTTACAGTTGATTTGATCGGAGCAATTCATATTGCTGACAAATCTTATTTCGAAAAACTTAACTCTCTTTTTCAGGAATACGATAAAGTACTCTTCGAACTCGTAGCCCCTGAAGAACACGATTTCTCTTCTAAGAAAAAAGGTAGCGATATGTATAAACCAATGGCTGATGCCCTAGGGCTAGTTGGTCAGGTTGAGCATATAGACTATTCCGTGCCCAACATGGTTCATGCCGACCTCTCTCCCAAGGCCCTAAAGAAGGCGATGGAAGATGGGGGACAAACATTTTTTGACCTTTTCATTTCGGTAATGAGAAATGGTTATAAAAGCCAACTAAAGGACTATCATAAGTCCCAAGTTGCTAGTCTAAAACTTCTTTTAGGTTTTCTTAGCCCTAATAGAGATAGGGTTTTAAAGTCTATCCTAGCAGAGCAATTTGCGGATCTGGATAATCAAATGGGCCAGCTAGGCGAAGAGGTAAACAGTCTTATTATTGAAAAAAGAAATATTAAGGCTCTTGAAGTGCTGGAAGAAACCCTAAAAGCTCCTTCTAATAAGAAAATCGCTATTTTTTACGGAGCCGGACACAATAAAGATTTTGCCGATCGACTGGTCAATCAAATGGGCTTTAGATATAGTCAGCAAACTTGGCTAGCAGCTTGGCAGCTTTAGGGCTTCCCCTACCTTAAATCAATCGGTGACTGGAATTGTTCACTTGCCTTGTTCCAGCCTCGTTGGATTTTGAATAGACTCTGAGTCTAAATCGTTTGATCTTAAAGGCAGAAAAAATGAATGTTGAGGAAGTATCTAAAAAATTAAACTCAGCCTCTCCAAAGCAAATTATCAACTGGGCTATTTCCCTAGAAGGTAAAAAGATAGTGACCACTAACTTTGGCCCTTTTGAATCAGTTATTCTACATATGGCGACTCAGTGCGATCCTGAAATTAGGGTCGTTTGGATAGATTCTGGCTATAGCGTAAAGAACACCTATAGGTTTGCTGAACAGCTAATCTCTGATTTCAAACTTAACGTAGAAGTCTACACTCCCAAAGTCACAGCTAGTCGCCAAGACACTGTTTTTGGTGGAGTGCCTGGAATTGATGAGCCAAATCATAAAGACTTTACTGAAACCTTTAAGCTCGAGCCCTTTCGAAGAGCTATGGAAGTTGAAAAACCGGCAGTCTGGCTAACGGCTATTAGAAGAGACCAAACCGAGTTTAGAAAAAACCAAGAGATTGTTTCAAAGACTGCCTCAGGCCTTATCAAAGTAGCACCGCTACTCAATTGGACTGAGCAGGATATGAGAGACTATGTCGAGGAACATGAAATTCCGAATGAAGAAAATTATTACGACCCGACTAAGGTTGTTGGCAACAGGGAATGTGGTCTTCATCTTGAGAACTAGCGCCGTTCATCTAAAAACTCAGCTAGCCCTGTTTTTACTTTTGTTTGGAGCATGTTCGGCTGGTGGCCCTAGTTCAGAAACAAGCCCTCAAGCCTTACAAGGTAAACTCTCTTCTCAAAGCCTGGCTCCAAGAGGGGGCACCACCAATGGGCCTACAGTAGACTATGCGCTTGAAGAAGACTTAGCCTGGGAACGTATTGGCAAAGCTCAAAGCTCCAAAGAAAAAGACCGAACTGCTATCCTGGCAATGGTAGGCGAATTTCAAGCAAGTTTTGAGTTTGCAGAGACCGGTCTCTTTTCTGGGCGAAAAAACTTCACTGCTCCTTATCAATCATGGGCAACAGAGAAAGTTTATCTTCTAAAAGAATCGGAAGATTTTATCAGCCTGCAACACTTGTTGGTGATGCACTTTGTGGTGGATGGCAAAATTGAAGGGCCCTTTGTCATGAAACACTGGCGCCAAGACTGGAGCTGGCAAGCTACTAGCATCTTTAGTTTCACCGGTAACAAAAGCTGGACTAAACGCGAGCTCTCAAGCTCAGAAAGAGATGGAAAGTGGCTACAAGAAGTATTTCATGTAGACGACTCCCCCCGATACTCCTCGCTTGGAAGATGGGAGCACTACCAAAACTTTTCTCGTTGGTTAGGAGAGCAAACAGCTCGTCCTCTGCCTCGTCGAGAAAGAACCTCCGGTCTTGATTACAAGGTTTTAGTTGGCTCCAATACCCAAACTATTTCAAAAAATAAGTGGCTACACGAGCAGCACAATTACAAGTGCCAGGGGATTTCTTTAGATAATTGTCAGGCCTCAGAGGTTGGGGTTAACAGCTACCGAAGAATTACCGACTACGACTTCAAGGAAGGTGATCAATACATCAAGGACTCAGCCGCATACTGGAGTGCTACTCGATCTCACTGGAAAAAGCTGTTTAAAGAACATAAAGTAATCAAACTGAAAGAACTCGTTGAAAACAAGCAACAATTCGAAATGCATTTTGAAAACGTAGAGAAGTCTAAAGGCGATGCCGTCTCTACAATCAACTCATTCATCGAACTGGCCTACTGACCAAGAGAATACCAAGCACTAGTTTGGATAACCGAGCAGGCGTCTGTCCTATATAATTTGCATCGAATTTATTTTGAGAACTACTTATGGGAGGGTAAAGTGCAGTCTCTGTTCGAGAAATTAAAAGGGAAAGAATAATGATAAGAAGAAACTTTTTACTTTCAGCCACTGGCCTTATAGCAGGTGCTTTGCTTTACCCGCTAAGAGCATTCGCTGCCGAAAAAAAGGATATTGTTGCTCTTGACGATCCAACGGCAACTGCACTTGGTTATGTTCATGATGCCGCCAAGGCTGACCTGAAAAAATTCCCAAAACGAGCCGGAGCCGAAGGAGCAACTCAGTTTTGCAACAACTGCATGTTCGTCCAAGGCGAGGAAGCGGAAATTGCTGGCGAAGAAGGAAAGTGGGTCGGCTGCCAACTTTTTCAGAAAAAAGTCGTTAACTCGAAAGGCTGGTGCAACTCTTGGACCAAAAAACCCTAAAAGACAGGGGACAGGTTGCGCTTAACTTCATCCTTTGAAACCCCTCGTCCTTCGAAGTGGGTTCTCAAATATCCACTCGCTGGCGGGTTAAAAGCCTAGTTAAGCTCAACCTGAACTTTTTATTCCCAAAATACTGGGTTTATTGTCGTTAAATAAATAGTTCCCTCTAGGCCCAGCTCAAGTGGTTTGAGCTCGTTAAGAGCCGCCGAAAAGAATAAAGCCTGTCCAGACTCAATAGAGACTCTTCCCTCACCTTCTTCTTCCACTGTGGCGTAAGCAGCACCATCTAAACAAAAAGCAATTGCTGGGCCTTGAACCTGGCCACCTACGGGTAAGGGAATTTTACTCTCTATCTTGGTTAAATAAAATTCCTTAGCTGGCGTCAGGTAACGAGTTTCCATACCTTCAACTTCGGTTTCAACCAAGCAAGGCTGGTCAACCCTGTAGTCCACCATGTCCAACAAAACATCAGTGTCTTTAAACTTAGAAGTAAGTCCAGCTCTAATTGTATTGTCACAATTAGCCATGCACTCAACGATGTCTCCACTCAAGTAGGCATGAGGAACCCCAGGCAAGGAGAAAACTGCCTCCCCTGGTTGAAGGGTAACAATGTTAAGCATAAAGAAGGAGAAAACTCCTACATCCCCTTTAGGATAGAGATCCGAAACAATCTCCAACCAACGCTCTATTTCGGGATCATCGATCTTTTCAGTTCGCGTATAAAGCTGGCCGCATAGCTCTTCCACCTGTTCAGCTGAAAGATTCATTACAGATCGGTAAACCTGTTCCTTAACCGCAGCTCCGCTCTCCTCTGAAATATCTTCTAGATCTGACAATGTTTTTTCAGAAAGTGCTTCTACAATTTGAGGGCAGCCCAAAACTTTCTTTTTAAAGTCAGGGTTAGATCTAAAGCCACAGAGCATTTGCACTTTAGTGGCAGCGACTCCAATCTCTGGCTTATGATTAGAATCAGGATAGTTGGCAGGATCTTTTTTATGCAATTCCTCAGCCAGTCGGAGGTCAGGATGCACCTGAATTGATAGAGGCCTAGCGACAGAAAGAATTTTAAATAAAAAGGGCAGCTCCTTTCCCCAAGCCTCAACAACCCGCTTTCCCAAAATAACCTCTGGGTTGGAAGCAATAGCTTCTCTAAGGCCTACCGGAGCCCGGTCGATAATTAACTTAGAACTTGATTTGGGATGGGCTCCAAACCAATACTCAGCAAAGGTCCCAGACTCACTATTTCTTCCAGCTAAAAGAGCAACAAGGGAGTCAGAACCCGTTTTCCCCCAGTCATACTGTTGGACTGTTCCAAGAAGGAGCAAAGGTTGTAAAAACTCTCTCATTGCCAAACTGAAAGCTTCTGAAAAGAGATGTCCATCAGAAAAGTAAAGGTTACTAGGCCTAGCTTAACGGTCTTACACACTACAAACAAACACTTCAAACTAGGCATTGAGCTACTGAATTTGGCCCGCGTCCTGTCCGGTAATTTTATCCAAAATAGTTTGGGCAGGGCTAAATTCAGGCTGAACGGCCAAGGCTTGCCTAGCTGCACTTTCTGCTTCAGCAAAATTTCCAGAAGATAACTGATCCCTGGACAACCAGGTCCAAAGGTCCGCACTCAGAGGACATCTACGGGTCAACTCTTGGTATTTTTGAACTCTAACCGCTGAATTTTCGATTAGTATCGCTTCTTCAGCTTCAGCATCAATTCCTGGACAAACTTTGGCTATTCGATCGAGTGGCGAGGATTCTTTATCGCGGTTAACAACTATACCTTCCTCTTCTCCAGACTCTTTCTCATCAATAAGCTTGGCTCTGCTGTTTTGGACTTGCTTAAAAAACTGATCGTTATCGGAGTTAGCAGCGTAGGATACCGCTGGGGAGTTGAACCTTTCTGGAATTCCGCCAGAATCTCTAAGAGGAATTCCCGCGGCTGAGCCAGTGACTGTTCTCGGTGACCATGCAGGTGCACCACCTGAGAACCCGCCTCTTGAAACCAAAGCTTGTTGCTCGGCAACAGTAGCGGATTTAAATCGGCAGCCAGCTAAGACTGTCACTATGAGCAGGGCTAGAATTAATCGAGAGGAAGCGGCCATCTGAGTTCTCCAGAACACTTTTCAATAATTATCTTAAATAAGCTCCTCCAAGAGCAACACAGGGCTCTAAAGAGGGGTTTAAAAGGCTAGTTTGCCATAGAAGATTGTAGAGGCCTAGTAAAAATAGAGCAAATTAGAGGGTTATTTGAGGCCATTTGAGCTGGCAAAGCAACGAAGAGAAGAGCTCTTTTACTCTCATCACTCTCTTTGTAAGTTTTCAGAGGATTTTCTTATCGAGGCGCTCAAGAGTCGAGGAATGAGACGTGTAATGCGTGATGCTCCCTCTTCAGTCGCATCACCTATGGCTTCGGCCTGCCAAGCGGGCCGAGACGTCGCAATGAGAAGAGCTCGCAGAGCAAAGAAGAGAAGACCTGCCACTCTTTTATAGGACTTCAGGTAGTTCTTGTTGAGGCTCTCAAATGCCAACGAGTGAGTCGTATAGAATATACGTCGCAACGAGGAGGCTTTTGAAGAAACGAAAAGAAGGGCTACCTGAAGTCCTATAAAAAAAAAGACCGCATATAGCGGTCAAAAACAAGCCAGCAGGCAGGGGCGGTAAAATCAGGAAAGAGAAACTGCCCGCCGGCTATAAAATCTATTATCTAGGCTTAGTAAACCTGACCTGTACGGTTACCAGCATGCTTGTAGTATCCGTAGTAATCATAAGTTTGGTAGCTTTTAGAAGTATCGAAACTTCCGTTAACTATTGCGCCAAGAATGTTCTGTTTTCCGATAACACTTACTGCATCTTCAACAAGTCTCTTGTCAGTCTTCCAAGCTCTAAGAACTAGAAGAGTCGCATCGGTGATAGAACTAATCGTAATTGGTTCAGGACAAAGTAGGGCCGGTGGACAGTCCAAAACGATATAGTCGTAGTGGGCTTTTAGCTCTTCGATATAGGCTTTAAACTCAGGGCCTTCAATGAGAGCTGTGGGGTCTTCATTAGGATTCCCAGCAGTCAAAACATCAAGTCCTGGAGATACGGCGCGTATTGCATCACCAATTTCCATTCGACCATTAAGAACTTCAGATAATCCTGGTCCTTCTTGAAGGTCGAAATACTCGTGAACTGTAGATTTGCGAAGGTCGCAGTCTATCAAAAGAACTCGCTTCTTCTCATCGTTACCAAAAGCTCTGGCCAGATTAGTCGCAACCACACTCTTACCTTCTTGAGGTATAGCACTTACGATGGAAAGAACTTGATACTTTTTATCGTTTCGATTCTTTCTCTCAATCTGAGCTTTTAAAATTCTGAATCTCTCTGCTGCAGGGTGATTGGTGATGATACCATCAGCTATGAAAATGTGTCCCTGAGTCAGGTCATGCATGCCCTTTCCGTTAGGGTCCAATCGACGAGCCGAGCCTGTCTTAATGCCTACTGATCGAGCTGGTAGGTTACTGCTCCCTACCTTTTTAGTTAGTTCAATTACCGCCATTTCTTTTTCCTCTATTTCTCTAATTCGCATCTTTGAACTCCTGATTCCATGTCCCAAATTAGCACTGGGCGGATTCTATATCGTTTTACTAGGTTTCTCAAGCCTAGGCCGATATTTTCTGTATGGAGTTCTAAAAAACTAAGTTATTGTTAATATTCAAGGACTTATCCTGATAAAATGAGTCCTACTGCTTACAATCTCTAATCAGTGAATCAAATAAAACTACTTCATATAAAAACATATTATATTGATATTTTTTAAAATAGGAGATTCCCCTAGGAGAATTTACCAACCTGCCCCTAAGTACCCAGCCTAAAAGCTTGTAATATAAATCTGTGGATAATGAAAAATGCCCGCAGCAAATTCTGGGTCAGCTCCTGTAAAGCTACTAGGAGGTCTTGAGGGTAAGCTGATGGAAATAATGAAAGGTTGTCGCAAAAAAAAAGCCCGCTATGCGGGCTTTTTCAGTCTAGACTAGTTTTAACCCCACATGGAGGTCCAAAAAACTTAGACCAGCACAAACAAGGCAAGTGTTCCCCCAGTCAGAACTAAGAGGGATAATATAGTGCAAAGTGCATAAATCCTTCGAGAATCGACCACCGAATGAGGGGTCACCATCGGTGGAATAACACCTATCACCTCTAAGTCCAGTTCATTCTCTACCTCACCGGTAAATTTATAAGAACCGTTTAGTAAGGCAACAATGAAAGGAATTACGAAGAATGCTCCCAATGCCGCGATCAACCCAGCTCCAATAATTACTATTCTATTAGGGCCAGTTGGAATATTTGGCAGCTCTGCAGGCTCAACTATCTTGAACTGAACTCCCTTGTTTCTGGTAATAACATTCTCTTTAATTTGAGCTTCTTCCCGAGCCGCAACTAATCTATCAAACTGAGCCTGAATTGTTTCCTTTTGCCTAACTATCTTTTGATATTCAGCGTCGCTCTTCGGCATTTCCTGAATGTCTTGTTCAAGCTCAACAATTTTATCCTTAAGGCTAGCATTTTCTTTCTGCAATCTAGTGATTTCAACACTAACCTGATCACGCTGCCTTCTTACCTGAGTTGTTCGTCCAGATTCACCAGCAATAGAATTAACAGCACTTGAACGCGGTTTACCACCTGAAGATCTAATTTGTCTTTCAAGAGCAGAAATACGTTTCTTCGTATTAATTACATCCGGATGCTTTGGAGAATACTTACTCTCAAGAACTGTTAAGGCCCTCTTCAGGCTATTCAATTGCTCGTAAGGATCATTAGACTCTACAACCTGGCCTGGACCACCCAAGGCTGGACCTGCGGCGACTAAGCTTCGATACTCACTCTCAAGATTTTCTCTAGTTTGAATAAGAGCAACTAGTTGCTGAGAGTTAGCTGAGAGTTGCTGCTGAGTTCTATCGAGCCTAGCAATAACTCCTTCAAGGTTTCCTGGAAGTCTCTTAGAGTTACTCCCAATAAACTTGGTAACATCAGCTTCAATTTTCTCAAGCTTCTTCTGAGCCGAAGCAACCTCAGCATCTAAAAACTCCTTAGTTCCCTGTATTTCAATTCGATCTGAAATAAGGCTTTCTTCAACGAAAAGGTCTGATATGGCCTGAGCAACTTCAAAAGCCTTTTTGGGAGTATTGTTCGTGTAGTGAACTTTATAATGACCAGAAACACGTTCCCCGGTGGCTGAAATAGCTGGTGCAATTTTAATTGAGCCCCTGAATCTTTTCACAGCCTCTTCCTTTCCGACGGGTCCCTTGTATTTTGGGTAGAGACCGAATTGCTCCCTGATTTTTCTCAACCTAGGACGCGAGAGGATCTCCTGAAAGAGAGCATTCATCTTCTCTCCCATCTCCTTCCGATCTGGACTGTCTACTAAGTTTGAACGAATTCTTTGCCCTTGAACCTGAACCAAAAAGTCGGCTGTGTAATAATCCTTTAGTCTTGCACTAGCAATCAAGGTAAGAGCTAAAAGAACCAATGCTGGTCCCAAGGCAATTCTCCAATACTTCCTCAACGAAGTATGAAAAATGGTTACGAAATCAGCTAAGGACTTTTCTTTATTGTCTTCAAAATTCATCTTATAAATTCCTGCCAGCTATCTGACTACTACTCGTTGGGCAAAAAACATCCTCGAAAGGCTGGGGATTTCTATACTATTTTAGTAGTTTTAGCAAACCATCAACCCCTACCTTCTAGATGACTGATTTTCTCAATAGAATCAATTAGTTGAAAAGTTAAGTAACAACTGAAAATCTTGCCTAGAACAAGGCTTGAAACGATTTAACGAGTTTCTTAGTCGCAAATTGAATTTTTAACTAAAAAAATTTTTTAACCCAACTCCAAAAAAACCGACCTTAAGCGCAGAATGATCACATGATTAAATATTCATGATTTTGTGTTAGAGATCGACAGAGGGCTTTATTTTCTGCTTTAATTCTTGGCCGATTCAGCTAACCAGTAGAAGGCTGTCTAGTTTTTAAGATAGAACCCAACGGGTCTCAGAACGTTAATATATTTAGAAGGATTTCGATGAATCTGCGGATACTTATTTCTTTGTTTTGCTTTTTGCTGCTTAGCGGTTGTGGACTGTTCGAAAGCGAAGAAGCCAAATTTAAACGAATGGATGCTGAAGCTAAACAGTATCTAGAAGATGACAAGCTCGAAGAAGCTAGAATCACTATACAGACTCTGGTTCAAATGAAACCTAACCAAGCTGAACTTTATTTCAGACTTGCTGAGGTTCAGGTCAAACAAAGAAAGTTCAAACAGGCCGTTACTAATTATAGGGACACCTTAGAACTTGATCCGGAACATCGACAGGCCAACTTAAACCTAGGGGCTCTTTTTCTTATTGCTGGTGAAGAGGCTCAGGCTGAAAGTTACATAAGAAAAGTTTTAGAAAGGCACCCTGAAGATGTTGATGGGCTCGCAACTCTAGCCAACTTGCATAGCCGCAGAAGAAATTTCGATAAAGCTGAAGAAGTTTTAGATCAAATCTTAACTATTAACCCTGACAGTATTACCGCTCTTGCTGGAAAGGCCGACGTTGCATTGTCCAGAAAAGACTTTAAAAGCGCTGAAGAGCTACTAAATAAAGCACTCGCTAAACAGCCCGATAATGGCCCTATTCAGCTTGCGATAGTTGACCTTTACGTAAAGCAGGGCCGTTACGACGATGCTGAAGAACTTATGGGTTCACTGGTTGAAAAAGAACCGGACAATTCAAGTTTACGATACTATTTCGGTGAATTTCTTCTTACAAAAGGTTCTGCTGCCGACTCCATCGAGCATTTTCAAAAGACAGTTGACGATCAGCCTGAAAGGCATGTCGCTAGAGACCGCCTTTATGACATCTATCTATTTAACCGTCAGCCGGAAAACGCCAAAGCTTTGACACTTTCTCTGCAGAAAAAGCTGCCTGAAAGCCCTGCTCTATCCTATTTTCGGGGCAGAAACTTTGAGCTAGATGGCAACTACGACGCATCTCTAAAAGAGTATCTTGGTTCTATTGAAACTTTACCTAACTTTGCTCCTGCTTTCAGGCGGGTTGGAATTTCAGAAATGAAACTTGGTAAAGTCCGAGATGCCCTAGAGCATTTAAACCAGGCAGTTGCTATTGATTCGTATGATGTTGGAGCCAGAATGGCCTTGGCAACACACTTCTTCAAAGAAAGACAGCTCAGTACATCAACAGAACATGTAAGCAAAGTGCTTGAAAGATTCCCTTTTCAAATTGGAGCAAATATTCTTAGAGCCGATATCGCTTTGGTTGAGGGAGAGACTGGTGCTGCGAGAAAAGTTTACAAAGTCCTGATCGACAACTACCCAAAAAGCCCGACTGGTTACTGGAAAATGGGGCTATTGGAAGAGAGAGATGGTGGAAAAGAAAAAGCTATTCCTCTTTATCGTAAGGCTCTTGAAATGGACAAAGGCGTCTGGTTCCCCTTACGTCGTTTAACCAGCTTGCTGCGAGAGACTAAAGGAAGAGACGCTGCTATTTCAGAGATAACCGCTTTACGAGATAAGAGCAGCAGGTCAAAAGCAGAGTTCAACGTAGCGCTAGCTCAGCTGACTCTTTCAAAGAAAGTAAAAAAGGAAGAATTTCCAACGCTCTCTGAGGAAGCCAAAAAATATCTCGAGCTAGCAGTCAATGAAAATCCTTCATTCTTTCCAGCTTATTCCTTGAGGGCTCAACTGGACGCAATTGGCGGAGATGTTGAGGCTTCAATTGCTGACTATAGAAAGCTTGTTGAGCTTAAACCCAAGCAAACTAACTTTCGCTTGCTTTTAGCAATGACTCTTGAGCGCGAAAAGAGACTGGATGAAGCTAAAGCTGAGTACAGAAGCCTTTTAGAGATAGACCCTAGATTCGGCCCAGCTGCTAATAATCTGGCCTGGATTCTCTCTGAAGAGGGTGGCCCCCAGCTAGACGAAGCCCTGAAACTAGCTCTAGTAGCCAAAGAGGCTCTTCCTAAGGAAAGCGCGGTATCTGATACCCTTGGCTGGATCTATTTCAAAAAAGGCTCGAACCGAGCAGCTTTATCTTTTATAAAAGAAGCGATAGAAATTGAGAAAAACCAAAATGATAATTCTCGAGTGAACCCCGAAATTTATTATCATCTCGGAGAAGTTGAGGCTGCTGAGGGAAATTCAGCAGCAGCAAAAGAAGCTTTTGAGATGTCTCTTAAAATGGGTGGGGATCGCTACCCAAGGAAAAGTGAAATCGAAAACAAAATAAAAGGACTTTCCTAAATGAATACCAGACGTAGACCAATAAGCCAGATTCTAGTTCTATTAATTACTCTTTTGCTGACGGCAACAAGCTTCCAAGCTTGTACCAAAAGTAAGGGTAGCCCACTTGCAGATTTAAACCCTGCAGCGGAAGACTCTGAGCAATATACCGTGAACAGAGGGGACACTCTTAATGTTCAAGTTTGGGGAGAACCTAGGGTTTCTGGTCAAGTATTGGTCAGAAACGACGGACGCTTCACCATGCCCTTAATTAATGAAGTAAAGGCTTCTGGAAAGACTCTTCAAAGTCTGTCCGAAGAAGTGGCTAGCCTTTTGTCAGAGTTTATAACGACGGCTTCGGTTTCTATCTCAGTTTCCAATAGAGCACCGACTGCTTATTACCTTTCAGGAAGTTTCCAGAGACCTGGCGAATATAGAAGTGATAAGAACATTAAACTTCTACAGGCTATAGCAACTGGTGGAGGTTTTGCTCCTTTTGCTGATGAGTCTAATATTACTTTGATTAGACCTAACGCTGCGGGTTCAGGTGATAAAAGATACCATCTTAACTACAACCGAGTCGTTGGTGGAAAACAACCTAACCCAGTTCTAAGGGACGGGGACACGCTTACGGTAAAATAGGTATGAAAGTTGCCTGTTTGGGCCCCGCTGGAACTCACAGCGAAGCTGCTCTAACCAGCTCAGGCATAAAAAATTTAGAACCATTGCTATGCACAAGTATAGCAATGGTTTTTGATTTTGTGGCTTCTGGTAAAGCTGAGGCTGGTTTCGTTCCAATAGAGAACCTATTGGAAGGGCCAGTAGTCGAAACGCTCGACCAACTTCTTGAACACAAAGACAAACTAAAAATTTCCGAGAGCTTCAACTATAAGGTTGAACATTCGCTTGGTGTTCTATCCGGCTTTAAGGGTAAGCAGAAGGAACTTAAAGCTGTTTATTCACATCCACAGGTCTTAGGGCAGTGTGCGGGTTACCTAAAAGATAATCTTCCAAATAGCAGAAAATGCGCAATGGACAGCAGCAGTGCCGCCGCAACTTTCTTAAAAGAAAATCAGATGCCTGAGGCTGGTGTTCTAGGCTTGAAGGCAACTTTAGAAAAAGAAGGTTTTAGAATACTGGCTGATAATATCTCTGACAACGAGGAGAACAATACTCGCTTTGTCCTAATCAAAAAGGGAAAAGAAACTGCTCCAGAGAAAGACGAGGAGCTGAAACCTGAAAACTACGTTACTTCTATCCTAGTAGAGCCTGAAAAAGATAGAACTGGCTTACTCTTCGAGCTGCTTTCAATCATTAGCGAAAAACACCGAGTTAATATTCGTTCGATTCATTCTCGACCAGATAGTAAAGGCGGGTTTGTATTCTTTTTAGATCTTCAAGGTCATCCAGGCTCTAGTTCAATTAAGAACTGCATAAAAGACCTAAGAGAGATTTCTCCAGTTGATTCTGGAATGGGAACAAAAATTTCTATCGCCGGTAGCTGGCAAAATACTCCCCTAGCAAGCGTTGAACCGCTTACAGTAGGCATTATTGGTGCTAAGGGTAAGATGGGAGGATGGTTTTCCAAGTTCTTCAGCTCCTCTGGTTATAGTGTTATCGAGTCTGATAAAGGCTCAAATGTGTCCACTAAGGAACTAGCTGAATCCTCGGATGTTATACTACTCAGCGTTCCTATGGCTTCACTTCAAGCTGTGGTGGATGAAATCAAGCCACATCTTAGGCCTGGCCAGCTAGTAGTGGAAAATTGCTCTGTTAAAGACTGTTCCTTAGACACCATCCTTGAAGACTTGCCTAAAGGTGTTGAGTGCTTGGCAATTCACACTATGTTTGGTGAAAAAATTAGCTCTCTTACAGGAGAGAACATAGTAGTTACTTCGACCACAAGCTCAGGGCCTCTATCTGACAAACTAGAAAATCTTTTTGAAAAAAGAGGGGCGATAGTTAGCAGAGTTTCTCCAGACCAACACTCGGAAGCTACCGCCCTAGTTCAAAGCTTAGTCCATTCAATACTTCTTGCTTTTGGCGAAGCCTGCTCTAAAACAGGACAAAGCGCTGAAGAGTTAAAGAAAATGAGCACTCCAAATTCAAGAGCGATAATTTCTGCGATGGAGAGAGTAGCGTCTCAAGATAAAGAACTACTACTGACCCTTCAAAGCCAAAATCCAAAAGCCCATGAAGCTCGCAGAGTGTTTTTACAGAGTTACTTTGACTTGGTCTTTAGCCTCTTTCGAGGTGAAACCAAGGCTCTTGAACAGGCATTGAAAGCGACTAAAAGTATTATCAAAGAGTAAGTATAGTTTTTTTCTTTTGTATTCTTGCCGGCTTGCCTAGCCTAGATATTCCAATAAAACCAATGTATAGTGCCCCTTCCTTCGATCC
>CAZECN010000031.1:0-30159 GCA_964510575.1 uncultured Bdellovibrionales bacterium
CATCATCATCCATATTTGTCTCCGCTTTCAGCTCAACGCCAGTAGCTAGGAAAAGATGACAGCGATTAGATTGCAGTGCTGGGTTTGGATGAACAAATCCGAGAGACTCAACTTTCTTAGGGACATAACCGGTTTCTTCTGCCAGCTCTCGAATTGCTCCTGTCTCAGGGTCTTCGCCTGGGTCAATAATTCCACCAGGAATCTCCAAACAAATATCCTGAACGCCATGACGAAACTGTTCGATTAAAACAACTTGCTCATCATCTGTCAGAGCGATGACATTGTTCCAATCTGGACATTCTATAAAATAATAATCGTCCTGATAATCACTGTCGGGTTTCTGCATTCGCTGCACAACCATGTCGAAAACTCTGGCTTTTGCCACAACTTCTCTACTAAGACATTTCCAAGGTTTGATTTCTGACATTTTAATTACCTAAGGGTTTCGCCGAGTAATTTTCCATTTATCGCCACCTGCAGGCTCATACAAGAAGCTATCGTGTAGACGATTATCCACCTGCAACCAAAACTGAAAGCTAACTGGCTTCACAACAAAGCCCTGCCAATGAGGTGGCCGTTCAACCTCTCTACCCTCAAATCGCTTATCCACCTCTTCTAATCGACGAATAAGCTCCTCTCTTGATTCAAGCTCCGCACTTTGGTCAGATGCCCAAGCCCCCAGCTGGCTCTTACGGGCACGGCTGGCAAAATACTTATCAACCTTTTCCACAGACACAAGCTCCGCGTCACCTCGAATCCTAATTTGGCGGTCTAGCGGCATCCAATAAAAGTTTAAGGCTACCTTTGGGTGATGTTGAATGCTCTTAGCTTTGTTGGAATTCAAATTAGTATAGAAGACAAAACCCTCAGGCCCATGATCTTTCATCAATACGTAACGAGACTGTGGATAACCATCCTCTCCCAGGCTGGAGACACACATAGCCTCTGGGTAGCTAATCGTATTGACCGTCAAAGCCTCTTGAAACCAGTTCGCAAACTGAAGAAAAGGATCTGGATTAAGGTCTTTAATTTCCATAGCTTTTAGTGTGAATGGGCCTTCTTCTTTTTATCCATCCGCTCATCTTCAGCAAAACTATTTTTAACTGGTTGGCCCTTTTTTAAACCTCGCTCTTCTAAAACTTCATTAATAACTTTTACCCTTCGACCTGAATCTGGGTGAGTAGAGCGAATATCTGATCCAAAGCCACCACTGCTACCATCGATATCATCGATTCTCTCAAAAAACTCAGTAGCACCAGCCCCATGTCCATATTTTTCAAGCAAAAAATCTAGGCCAACTTCATCGGCCGAAAACTCCTGCTTTCTAGAGTAACCACTATGACCAAGCTCTAAAGTTGTAGAGAAAACACCACTTTCCCTTACCCGATCACCAACCACTAGATGGATCAAAGCAAAAATCAATCCTCGACCCATAAGCCTAAGTGGATCCCTGTGCAGGATGTGGCCAATTTCATGGCCTAACACCATTACTAGTTCATTTTCAGACTGAGCCGATTTAAGAAAACCTGAGGTTACAAAAATTTGCCCCCCTGCTGTAGCAAAGGCATTTTCCATTGAGTTCTCGACTACTCTCGCCGTAAACCAAGTTTCAGGATAGTCGCCTTCCTCTCGCAAATCACGAACCATTTCATCAACTAGACCCTGAACATATTCTGTTTCGGCATCAAGTATCTCGCCGCTTCCGAGTGCCTTGGCCCAATATTCTCCACCCAGCAGTCTGGCCTCAGTGGAAGGAGAAACGTAATGAACTCCATAGTCGACCACCAGACCTAAGAGGAGATACAAACCCAAGAGTATTCCCAGGAAACCACCGGCTAGAGTGAGTAAGTCCTTTAACGAGCTCTGCTGAGATAGGTTAATCTCACCATCAGATTCTTTAGGAACAAATTTCAAGGTTTTTTAGCCTCCAACCCAAGTCGAAACCTTGAGTCTTGAGATAGAAAAACTAATAAATAGCTGTGCCGTATGCCAATGCCTCCACACTACCAACAGCACCTCTACGGTTAGCTGAACTTCCAATTGCGCTAGTTTCAACCCGAACATTCACAATCGCTTTAGCCTCACCTGCTTCTTTTTTCATTCGAAGCACCGCCTCTCTGCGAGCACGGTCAACCAAGGTTTCATAAGTAGAAACTCGGCCTCCGAAAAAATTTCTAAGCACAGCCAAAAATCTTTTAAAATGATCTATCGAAACCACTACGCTACCTACCACCATTTTAGCCGAGTTCACTTCTTCAGGAGCTAAGCAAGTTTTCATTGTAACTGCTGGCAAAGGAAGAAATTCTGTTTCTCTTTTTTTTATGGATTTGTAATGGCCTTTCTCGTTAATCGAACCAACAGTATATCCGACTAAAATAACTAGTGCCGGAATAACTATCTCTCCAAAATTTAAGAAAAATTCTAACATTCTCTTAGCTCACTTTAACAGCGGTGCCGTAAACGTAAAGCTCTGAAGCGCCTTGCGCCACGGAACTAGTGGAAAAACGAACATTAATCACCGCATTCGCCCCCATACCAGTCGCCTGTTCCATCATTCTTGAAATAGCTTCACTTCTACTCTCTTGAAGAAGCTCCGTATAACCTTTAAGCTCTCCACCAACTATATTCTTCAGACCAGCCATAAAGTCTCGCCCAAAGTTCTTGGCGCGAACTGTACTTCCACTGACTAAGCCATAGTGCTCAAGTATAGACCTACCCGGAACACTTTCTAAATTTGTAATATGCATCTCCAAATCCCAAATAAAACTGCTTAACCCTAGATTTTGCCTTCGAAGTCTCTACTTTATTTCAAACTCTAGATCTAAACCAGACAATTCACGCCTCAACAAGTCCAAGGCTGCAGAACTGGTAATTTGCCTAAACTGGCTGCGGGAATAACCAAACTGCCTTTTTACGGTCTTTATCTTTTTGTGAGTCCCAAGGCCTAAAAACACTGTTCCCAATGGCTTTTCTTCAGTTCCGCCACCGGGCCCCGCAATTCCAGTGGTGACCAAGACAAAATCAGCCTGGCTTCTCTCCAAAAGCCCCGAAGCCATTTCAGAGGCCACCTCAGCACTTACAGCACCATGTTTTTCAAGAGTGGATTCGAAGACTCCAAGCATACTTATTTTGGCTTGGTTAGAGTAAGTAACAACAGACTGGTCAAAAACCTCCGAAGCACCCGGGATAGCTACCAGCCTGCTAGCAAGTAAACCTCCTGTACAACTTTCAGCAATGGCGACTTTTTTCCCAGACTCTCTGAGTAATTCTGAAACATGCAACTCCAAAGAGTCTGTTTTTTTGTCCGAATACGCCACTGAACCTAAAGCATTACGAATTTGCTCTTTAAGATCCTCCACTTTCTCTGTGGCAACAGAATTTAGACCTCTTATCGTGAGCATTATTTCTGGAAAGTCTGGTCTATAAGCTATGTTAAATTCTTCACCTAAATTAAGCCCTTCAACCACTGATCCAATCCAAGATTCCGAATATCCAAAGCAGTGCAACCAAGCAGGCTGGTCAACATGTAAAGATTTAAATCTATTGGAGACGAAAGGAACAAGTTCGTTTTCAACCAAATATTTTAGTTCTCTCGGCACCCCTGGCAGACTAAAAACAGGTATTGAGCCAATCTCCGTTATAAAAGAATTGGCTGTTCCCGTGGGGTTTTCGACTATCTCAGAACCATCCGGAAACAATGCTTGTAGCTTTCCGTTGTGATAAAGCTTTCGCCCTTTTAAACGCGCTCTTTCTTCTAGACGCTCAATCGTAGCTTTGTCCTCGACCAACTCACGGCCTGCCACCTTTGCTATTGAAAACCTAGTGAGATCGTCAGTTGTAGGGCCGAGGCCTCCAGTGGTAATTACCAATTCAGATTGTTTGACAGCATCCTCCAGAGCCCTTTCTATTCGGCTGGCCTCGTCACCTAAAACCCTTACTTCCACAACCTCTGCTCCCAACTCAGCGAACTTAGAACAGATAAAATTGCTATTCGTATCCTGAGTTCGGCCGTTTAGAAGCTCATCGCCAATGGCCAGAATTGTCGCTTTCATCTCAAGTTTCCTGCATTATTTTAGTGCCAATAACTGGCTTCCGACAGTTGTTGGCGTGACATCTCGTCGTCTATTGATCTACACCCCTGAATCTGACATTATCCCGCGACATTTTACGGGGAAGTCATGAATATCATCGATAAAATCAACTCTGAACAAATTAAGACCGATATACCGGATTTTGGACCTGGTGACACTGTTCGTGTCCATCAACTGATTCAAGAGGGCTCTAAAGAGCGAGTACAGGTATTCGAAGGTGTTGTAATATATCGTGATGGCGGGGGGATCAATGAAACCTTCCGAGTGAGAAAAGTATCCCACAGCATTGGCGTAGAAAGAGTTTACCCTCTGCACTCACCAAGAGTTAGTAAAGTAGAAGTTAAACAGCGCGGAAAAGTGAGACGTGCGAGACTTTACTACCTAAGAGACTTGAGTGGTAAGGCTGCTAAGATTAAAGAATCTTTAGCGCATTTCAAGAAAGACGCTGAAAAGAAAGAGGCTGGTAAAAAAGCTACGAAAGCTCCTGTTAAGGCCGCTGCTTCGAAGTCAGAGCAAGCCGCTCCACCACCAGCTTAAGCCAGGCGCCACTTTCGCCCCACTATCTTAAACCGGATTTGGTTTCGTATTCTTTGTTGGGTGAGGAGTTTTGTTGACGCTTTAGAGCTTCAAACAGCTGCCCTTGACTGTGTTTTAAGGAATACTTTCGCTACTCGCTAAAATCTTCTGCAGCTGCTTCTCTTTGCATATTACAAGAGCCTTTATAGAAACCACCGTCTTCTATAGTCACTCTTTTGCAGGAAATATCACCTTCTAGTTCACCACCGGTCCTGATCTCAACCAGGTCTTCAGCCACGACCTCACCATCAACCGCACCTAAAACGATCAAGCTGCCAACCTCAATACGACCTTTGACCGAAGCCTCTCTACCTACGATCAATACGCTATTAGAAGTGACCTCTCCTGTGAGCGAACCATCGATTCTAACCGGGGTATCAAACTTAAACTTCCCCTCAATAACTGTGGAAGGACCTAGAGCAGATTTAATATTATTTCCAAACCTGCGCTTTAAATCTTCCTCCACCGGAATGGCCAGATTGCTTGGGCTCAAGGTTTTTTCATTCGAAGACGAATCGGCAACCCTCTCAGCTACAGCGTTTACCGTATTCTCAGGAAGGGCAAATTCAATCTGTTCATCTTCGAGGTAAAGCTCACCTGGAGGAGCAGGAACTGTATCAAGTGGACTAATCCCCTTTTTGCCAGAGTCAGAAATTCTTCTCCAACGCTCCAGCGTTTCTCGCTCAAGTTTGTCGGGTTCTTTCTGCTGCTCTCTCTTTAGACTGAAGATCATCTAGGGCACTCCAAATAAAAACTAATCCACCTCTAAGGTGGCTAAACATCTACCACTACTAAATAACACGCTGAACGCTCTATCGACCAGAAATATATTGCCTCAAAGCCTCCTTACGAGCTTTACTATGGCACTATCTAAACTGCGCTAAAGCTAATTTTAAAGCCGTGAAAACCAAAGCAATTTCAGAACTAAACAAGCCCTCAGCATTAGAGCCAGAGACGGCTGCAGAGTGGTTGGCGGCACGTGACCTAGAGAGCTTCGCTATTTTCCTTATAGAGGCTCACTTACCTCTAACTTCAATCCTCTCCACCATTTGCTTGGTAGGATCACCACTAATGATGCCTTTCGTCGCTCAAACTAGAATTTCAGAGTTTCAAGGATTACTCGATGATCACGAAAAACTAGAATTGTTGATGAAGCTTTTAGAAGAAAGCCTAAAAACAAAGGCAGGGAGGAAATAATGGATCATGCAACTCCTGCTGCTGTTATCCTTAGCCTGGTATTGCTGGCTCCAATTTTTTACTACATATTTAAAGCCCAGTCCGGCCTGAAAATTCCTATAAGAAGAATACCTGGAATTGATGCAATAAATGAAGCCATTGGGCGCACTGTCGAGCTAGGTCGACCAATCTCTTTCACTACAGGCTTAACGGGTGTCAATGCACTGCTATACGCCTGCTTGGGAACCCTAAAGTATGTCGCCCGCAAGGCTGCAATGTTTAGCTCCAAGTTTTTTGTTCCTTGTAGCGATCCTGAAGCCCTGGTGCTTACTGAAGTTACAACTCAAAGTGCCTACCGAGCTGAAAAGAAGTTTGCTCTATACAATCCAGAATCTATTCGCTTCCTCTCAGAAGATCAGTTCGCCTATGCCGCCGGATATATGGGCCTGGTCCACAGAGAAAATGTAGGAGCAGCATTTTTATTTGGTAGTTTCGCTGCGGAGTCGTTGATCCTAGCAGAGGCCGGTCAACAAATTGGAGCTTTTCAGGTTGCGGCTACAACCTCACCGCCCCAGGTTCCTTTCTTCATTACTGCCTGCGATTACACTTTAATTGGAGAGGAACTTTACGCTGCTGGAGCTTACCTCTCTGAAGATCCAGTCCAAACCGGGAGCCTTAAAGGACAAGACATAGCAAAAGCCATTCTTCTCTCAACTGTCATATTGGGCTCTTTAATAGCTACTTTCTTTCCTACCACCTCATCAACTGGAGAAGATGACAATTATTTAAAACGCTGGCTTGAAACCCCTTGGACAACTGCTAGCTCCGGTGAAGAAAACCCCAAAGGAGATGGTAACTGATGGATACCTCAACTCCTCCTAACAAAGTACCGTTCAGGAAAAGACTGATACCAGCAGTAACTTTTCTAGGTGGAATATATTTCTTTTTAGAATTCTTTCTTCCAAAGAAAATTGGAGGCTATGAATTTGGTAAATACTTTGAAGAGATTTCCGATGCTTTCATAATCATGGGAGCAACCGCTATCGGCTTAGGCATAATCAATCTAGTACGAGTACACGCGGGTAATATTCTCAAAGGACGAAGAGGCTGGTTCAATTCAGTGGCCTTGCTTCTAGGGCTCATCGCAACTTTCTTAATTGAATTCGTTGATTTCACGAATGCCGAAAGTAGAGCTAACGAATTAGCCAAACTAAATTCTCTTCCTAAATACGTTAAACAAATTCAGGAAGAAAATCTTCCAAATAAAGAAGCTGCAACAAAAATAAAAGCTCTCGAAAATACTTTAAATAAATTCTCAGAAAAAATAGAAACCGAAGATTTTCCAATTTCAGCAAATTTCGTAGAAAACCTTGAGATAGCGGATAAAGAATTACCTTCAGAACTTAGAAGCAGCTTAGAGCTAGCTATTTCTGAAAGTTCCAAACACCAAAAAAATCTAAGTCGAAATCAGAAAGTTAAAGAGGATAGCTACAAGGATCTTTCCGCTTCCCTTCAGAAACTATTTGGTTCAGCACACAGGGTATCAGAGAAACAATATCAAAGCCTCGACAGCCGAAAAGCTTCATATTTTGTTTTCGAAGCGTTGTTCACCCCTCTAGGCGCTGCGATGTTTTCCCTGCTAGCATTCTACGTCGCCACTGCAGCTTACCGTACTTTTCGAATTCAAACTGTTGAAACCGCAATTATGATGTTTGCGGCGCTAATTGTTGTTTTGGGACAAATTCCTTTTGGTCCACTCTATATTTCAGACCAACTCCCAGCTATGAGAGAGTGGTTAATGGAATATTTAAGTACTCCCGCTTTTCGCGCGATCTTAATCGGTTCGTTGATCGCTGCTCTGGGGATGTCTATTCGAATTTGGCTTTCTCTAGAGAAAAGTCCTCTTGATGGAGATGCCTAACCTTGATCGAAAATATTTTACAACGCCTTGAAAATATCGACCGAAGAATAATTTACTTGTTCGTCCTTTTTTCTGTTTCAATTCCTATTTACTATAAGCTGATTTTTACGCCAGCTCCTCTCCCTACCTCAGAGGCCTTTTACCAAACAGTTGAAAGAATGGCGGAGAAGAAAGACAAAATTGCGCTAATCTCATCGGACTGGGGCCCAAATACCAAGGCAGAAAATCAATCTCAAATGGAAGTGGCAATTGAGCATTTAATGAGAACAGAAGTGCCATTTGTTATTACCAGCATGTACGCCTTATCAACTCCCTTTCTGGACTCAGTGCCACGAAAGATTGCTGATCGTCTAAATAAAGAAGGAACCCTAGATCGAAAAATTGAGTACGGAAAAGACTGGGTAAACGTAGGTTACAGAGTGGGCGGCTCCTTGATGATCCAAACACTAGCTAAATCTAAAAATATCCGCGATTACTGGAGTGTTGACGCAACAGGAACACCACTGGAAGTACTTGAAGCGGTTAAAGACGTAAAAGACATTGAAGACATCGGACTTCTTCTTGAGTTCACCGGTCTCACTGGAGCTTTTGATGCCTGGGTTCAGTTCTTCACCGCTGACGGCTATACTCCTGACTTTGTTCACGGTTGCACTTCGATCACGATTCCCGAAGCTAGAACCTATGTTTCTAGTGGACAGCTGGATGGTCTTCATGAAGGTCTTGCAGGGGCCGCCCACTACGAAAAGCTACTATCAGACAGCTACCCTACACGAGTGCCAGGAGATGGCTGGACAATGAATACCGGCTTGGCCTTTGCTCAGGTAATTATCATTTTCTTTATTTTTCTTGGCAATCTCGCCCCCCTCTATCGTTTCCTCGCTAGGACCATCAGCACTGAAAACGGAGGTATCTCCTAATGGCTGAAAACTTAGAATGGTGGACAATTTTTATTGGCGGTATTGCTACTCTGGCAATTTACTCATTCCTAATCAAAGAAAACGCTTTTTATAGATTCTTTGAACACCTCTTCATTGGAATTGCCACGGCAATAACAACATCTATAGCTTTTAGAACTACTATTTGGCCAAAATTTATAAAACCAATGTTAGGTCATGATGTTGTAATTTTCCCGGATGGAACAATCGGTCCCGAGTATCAATATCAATCTTGGACTCTTTTCTACTTGTTTCCAATAGCTATTGGACTACTCTACTATTGCATACTTAGTAAAAAGCATGCCTGGATGGCTCAAATTCCGATTGGCATTGCCTTAGGGCACGGTGCTGGCAATTATTTTAAAGCCTTTTTTAATCAATTGATGCCGCAACTCTACGATTCATTTAAACCACTCCACGTAGCAGGTGAAGGAATCTCGTTAAACAATCTGATTTTCATAACTGTAATGCTTGGCTCCTTCTTCTATTTCTTTTTCACTTTCAAAAGAAGGAAAGGAGGCGCAGTCGAGAGATTTTCCTCAATGGGTCGTTGGATGATGATGGGCTGTTTTGGAGCATTCTTTGGCTCAACTATTATGGCCAGGATGGCCTTGCTTGTCGAGAGAGTCCAATTCTTTATTGATAAATGGTTCCCTAACGTTTTACCTGGATTGCTATCTTGAGCACTAAAACTAAAAAAGAGCTCTCCTTCAATAAAGACGACTTAAGAGTTGTGCTTGCCACTGACTGTGGTTCTACAACAACAAAGGCCATTCTTTTCGAAAAAACTGACTCTGGATGGCGACAAACTTGTCGAGGAGAAGCGCCAACAACGGTAGAAAAACCTGTCCAAGATGTAACCATCGGTGCCAGAAATGCGTTTCAGGAAGTTCAGGAACTTTCTGGAAGAAAGATTCTTGCGGACAATTACGTAGAAGGTTCCTCCCCTTTCCACTTTAGAACCAAGGAAGATCCAGCCAATGGGATAGACCTTTACGTATCCACGAGCTCCGCTGGTGGCGGCCTTCAGATGGTAGTTGCTGGAGTGGTTAGCGCGATGAGCACTGAGAGTGCTGAAAGAGCAGCTCTTGGAGCTGGAGCTATTGTCATGGATGCGATTAGTATCGATGATGGCAGGCAGCCATACGAACGAGTGCAAAAAATTCGACATCTTAGACCAGACATTGTTCTTATTGCTGGAGGAACCGACGGTGGAACCATTAGCCATCCACTGGAACTAGCAGAAACAGTGCTTCAAGCTGACCCTAGGCCAAGGTTCGGAGAAACTCTCCGATTGCCCGTTATTTTCGCAGCAAATAAAGACGCTAGAGCCCAAGCCGAAGATATCCTCGAAGAAAAATTTTCTTTTGAAGCTGTAGATAATCTACGCCCAACATTAGAGGAAGAAAATCTAGCGCCAGCAAGAGATGCAATTCACGAAATGTTTCTCGAACATGTGATGAGTCACGCCCCTGGCTATGACAAGCTAATCAAATGGTCTCCTGTGCCAATCATTCCTACCCCGGCAGCCGTAGGGGATATGGTACAAGCTGCGGCAAAGCGAGACGATATTTCAATTCTTTCAGTTGATATCGGAGGGGCTACAACAGATGTATTTTCGGTCTTCAAGGACGTCGAGGGAACACAGGTATTCAACCGAACTGTTAGCGCGAACCTAGGAATGAGCTATTCCGTAGCCAACGTACTGCTCGAAGCAGGGATTGAAAACATTCGCCGCTGGTTGCCTTTTGAAATTAGTAGTGATGATGTGCAGGACCGTGCTCGAAATAAAATGATTCGACCAACTAGCATTCCTCAAACCATCGAAGACCTTTTACTCGAGCAAGCAATTTGTAGAGAAGCCCTAAGACTAGGATTTATCCATCATAAAAGATTAGCTGTAGGGCTTAGTGGAAAAAAACAAAAGAAATCTTTAAAGGGCTTTCTTAAAGCCTCTGACGATTCCTCACTGGTAGACCTTAAGGCGCTAGATCTAATCATTGGCTCAGGAGGCGTTCTTTCTCATGCTCCTGATAGAAAAAGCACCGCATTTATGATGCTCGACGCTTATCAACCTGAAGCAATAACAGAGCTTGCCGTAGACTCGATTTTCATGATGCCTCACCTTGGAGTTCTATCAACGGTTAATCCAGAAGCAGCCACTGAAGTTTTTATGAAAGACTGCTTAATTCGTCTCGGCACAGCGATCACTCCAATTGGTCGCTGGAAAGAACACGATGACATTTTGAAAGTTGAGTCCAAAACTTTCCCTGAGTTTATCCTTAGAGCCGGCGAGCTTAGAAGAATGGAATTAGAGGAAGGAAAAACTGCAAGCCTAACCCTAACTCCCTTGAAAAGATCGGTAGACATTGGAGCGGGAGACGGGAAAGCTACTAGCTGTGTAATAAAAGGTGGTAGTGCAGGAGTAATATTTGACGGTAGAGGGCGACCCTTAAGCATAGTCGATAATCAGGCTGAACGGGTTCAACTCCAGAAAAATTGGTTCAAAACTTTTGGCTTGAGGATAAAATAATGGCCAGAGGCTATACTCCTGGACTACAAGTTTCTTCTGGTGTAGTTATTCGACGCACCCGCGAATTGCCACTTGAAGGCAAACATGAAGTGACAGTTGGCAAGCAAGTCGAAGCTACTGACACAGTACTATCAGCCTCTCTACCTGGAGAAGTAGAAATTATAAGGGTAGCCGATAGACTAGGTTTAGAACCTCTAGATATTGAAAACAAAGTTACAGTTAAAAGTGGTGATAGTTTGAAAAAAGGAGCCTTGGTCTGCGAGGTTGTTTCCTTCTTCGGCCTCTTCACTTCTCAACTACACTCTCCTCTAGAAGGAACTGTAGAGTTTTTCACTCAAGCAAATGGTCACTTAGGTATCAGACGACCACCAGTACCTCTTAGCGTTAATGCCTATATATCAGGTGAAGTTGTCGATGTAGAAGAAGGCCGAAGAGTTACCATCGAAAGCACCTGCACGTTTATTCAAGGAATCTTCGGTGTAGGTGGAGAGCAACAAGGAGTGGTAAAGGTTCTTGAAGTAGCTCCTGAAGAAGAAGTCCAAATAGGTAATCTGGAAGATTTGGGAGATTTAGAAGGAAAGATCTTAGTTGGAGGCAGTAGTTTTACATTAGAAGCGCTTAACTATGCCGGAGAAAATGGGGCCAACGGTATAGTAATGGGTTCAATTGACGCAGAAACTCTTCGAGAGTACGTAGGCTTTGAGATCGGAGTCTCAATCACCGGAGATGAAGATGTACCTGCAACGCTCATTGTGACTGAGGGCTTTGGCAACTTGCCTATTTCAGATCGAGTAGTTCAGTTAGCAAAAAAATGTGAAGGCTTACCTGCCTCTCTTACAGGGGCAACGCAGGTAAGAGCAGGTGCCATGCGGCCAGAACTCATTGTTCCAGGCGATCACTCCTCAGGACACTATGACTTTTCTCCGGTAACCTCTGGTGAGTTAAAGGTCTCATCCCGAGTTAGAATTATTCGAGTACCTTGGTTTGGACAACTTGCGACTGTTGAAGAGCTCCCCTCTCAACCAGAAGAAATAGAAAGTGGCGCAGTTGTTCGAGTACTAAGAGCCAGACTAGACCAAGATAGCTCTTTGGTCACAGTCCCTCGAGCAAATGTGGAACTAGTCTAAAACTTGCTAGGCCCAAAACCAGTTTCCATCAAATATCGATGGGCGTGAACCAATTTAGTTAACTATTTCGCCAACTTGTCTTCAAATCATTTAGCAAAGTGTCTTTATCCTAGTAATATCACCTAAAGATATTCCATAGCCTGCCGACTTTCTAATAGCATCTTTTAGAAGGTTGAAGGCCTCTTCAAGAATACCAACAACAACCATGTTCCTAAGGCGAAATCGGCAATATTTCTCAGCCGATAGATTTTGGCGTTCTATCAACAAAGATAGTGCGCTTGGTGTTGATTGAATAAAACTTGTAAGGAATCCAAATGAAAAGATCTATTTCACTTTTAATGGTCATACTACTGTGCAGCCCTCTGGCATGGGCCACTGGCGCAGAAGACGACGACTTTGATAACGACAGTCAGGATGACTACGCCGTTTTTAGACCATCTGAAGGAAATTGGTACATCAACTCATCATCTCGGGAAGAAACTTTAGTCTACCAACTAGGATTACCAGGCGATATTCCTGTTCACGGGAACTACGATAACTCCTCTAGAGTGGCGCTCGCTGTCTATCGCCCATCAAATGGTTTTTGGTTTTACCATGACATTCGTAGCAACCTAGATCTAGGATCTTTAGATTCTCAACAGTGGGGGGGATTTCCTCAGGACATCCCAGTACCTTGTGATTTCAGTGGAGATGGAAGAATGGATCTTACCATCTATCGTGATGGAAACTGGTTCGTAAGAGAATCACCGCGATACGAAGACAACGATGTTCAAACCTATGCCTGGGGAGCTCCGGGAGATATCCCAATTCCTTTTGATGTGGACGATGACAGAGCTTGCGACTTGGTAACTTTTAGAGATGGAAACTGGTTCATCCGGCTCTCTTCGAGAAATTTCCTTGAAGGTGGTGTAATCTCTCACGGTCAAGCTGGAGATATTCCCTTCCCTGGAAAATACGACGACGATAATGTAACTGACTTTGCAGTATTCAGAAGAGCAATTCCACCCGTTCTTGGCTCACTGGGAGAAGTACTAGTTCCTGGAGTCCCTGCTCAATTCATCATTAGGGAATCCAAAACACAGGGCCTAACCACTATTTCATTCCCTTGGGGAGAGTTTGGTGACGTTCCAATGCAGAAAGATATTGATGATGATGGAAGAACTGACATAGTTGTCTGGAGACCATCAGATGGCACTTGGTACACCCTTCTTTCTTCAACTGACTACAGCACAGTAGAAGTAGAGCAGTTCGGTCTTATCGGAGATATTCCTTTAGGAGACAGAGCTGGGATTCGTAACTAATGATGTAGCAAGTTCAAGTAAACAAAAAAGGCGCCTTAGGCGCCTTTTTTGTTTTGAAATAATAAAATTCTAATTCAAAATTGAACCTGGATAAAGATGCTCTACCACAGAACGAATGTCTGAACTCATCGGGATATCTCCCGGAAGTCCCCATTGAGTTCTAAGCACTGAAGGAACAGCTCCGGTCAAAATATTGTTTTCAGATGTATACCAGGCACCGATATCAACTCCGGGAAGAAACTCCCTCCAAACAGTAAAGTCGGTAATTCCATCTCCATTTCCATCTTGAGCAATTGGAACATCAACCCCAAGACCAAACTGCCGAACTCCAAATCCCAGTCCGCAGTTGAACTCAGAGCCTGAGTAACAGCTCCACCAGTTTCCTGTTGCTGGTCTCCAAACGCTCAAGTCAGATCGACCATCTCCATCAAAATCTCCTACTATTGGATGATCTCCCGGCAAGCCCCACTGTGCTACCAAGGCTTCCCCCGGTATTGGGCTTCTTCCTCTCGATGATAAAAGAACAAACCAAGTGCCACTTGATGGCCTAAATACACCTGGATCATCAATGCCATCTCCATCAAAGTCTCCCGCTACAGGCAAGTCTCCTGGCAAGCCCCACTGAAAAATATCAATGCCGGTTAAGTCAGAGTTCACTACGAACCAGGTGCCACTTGATGGACGCCAGACAATTCGGTCATCAAGTCCATCTCCTGTTAGATCTGCTGCCAGAGGATAATCTCCTGGTAGCCCCCACTGCATAACTCCTGGTTGTAAACAATTCCAACCTTGGGAGGAGAAGCAATGGAACCAAGTTCCAGAAGAGGGCCTCCAAACTGTAAAGTCGAAAAGGCTATCACCATCATAATCACCCAAAATTGGTTGGTCTCCTGGAAGACCCCACTGCCTTACCAGTGGCTCAGCTGAAGCTGTAGGCCGAACAAACCAAGTTCCGCTGGCCTCTCTCCAGACCACTAGATCCTGTTGCTGGTCTCCATCGAAATCTATATTACTTGCTGGAGCACCACCACATGAACCATCTGCCGAAAATAATTCAAAGTCCCGTACCCCAGTCAGCAAAGGATTCCCGATTCTGGAACCTCCGCTAATCGAATACCTCTCCAGGTTCAATCCACTTGATGGTCCAAGAGCTACAGTCACAAGAAGAGTGTTTCCATCCACTGTCAGTGGGCCTGTTAGGCCAGGAAAAGTGGAGATATTTGCGCCTGGCCCAGTTACCGTTGTGTTAGGAAAAGTGATAAGCTGTGTAACACTCCCTGAATCAAAGGAAGAGGTGAAAACCCCACTTAGGTTAACACCGGAAACCTCCTCAGAACGAACTGTCTCCGACCAGTAAATCTGGCTACCGTTCTCACTAAAATCAAAGCCAGTTATCCGATTAGGACTCGATATAACAATTTCAAAGGGAGAGTCTTCACTCAAAGACTTTCTTCTAATAGAACCATCACCAGCTGACCAGTAAAGGAAGCCTCCTTCAACCTGCATCTCTGTGATATCATTCCCACTTGAAGGCATGTCCACAAAGAGGACTCGAATACCGTCCACAATCTCATCAATCCGACCCAAACCAATGTCAGCAATGAATATTCTACCCTCAAATATAACTACTCCACTAAAATCATTCGAGCCCGATATTAATTCAATAGAGCCATCAGCCGCTCTCCTAAACTGACGATCGCCTTCATCCAGGAATCTACCAGGAGATGAGAAAACTACTTCACCCTCAGAACCAACAGCAAATTCCGACTCTATAAACCCATAATTATGCAAAATAATATCAGAGGAAAAATCATTGAAGCCAACCCCTATTCCGTCCGGTGAAGATAGAAAAAGAAATCTGGTATCTCCAGCATTTTCCAGAGGCAAGATCTCTCTTGCTTCAATAGCGAGCAATCGTCTCGAAAAAGAAAAAAGCCCATCAGCCCCTGGCAGGTATTCAGAAACATATTCGTTTGTGAAGGGATCATCAAAAAAATAAGAAATTAAAAGACGCTGATTAGATGAATCAAAAGCGAAGGCAGTAATCGATTCACCTTCTTGGAAATCAAAATCAGCTACAACTGCCAGACCAGTCCCATCGTAACTAACCCTCTCTACTCCCCCATTTCTAGTGAAATAAACTTCTTGGGCTAATGGATCTATATCAGCAAGAGCAAAAAACGGTCCCGCTTCAGCCAAAATATTTTGAACATTAGTACCATCAATCTCTGATACGAAAATACCAGCGTCCATTTGAGACCATATCAGCTTCTGGTTTTGAGCATCTACTTGAAGATTATCAATAACCGAAGCGAGTCCAGCACCCTGGTAAACTACGTCCACCTCTCCGGTTGCAATGTTTCCTCGAGAAATTGAGGTTAAACCAAAATTGGTCCAGAACAACTCATTTCCAGACTCATTAACGGCCAAGTCTCTTATTCCACCAACTACATCTATAGAAAGTGCAGCATCCGAAATCTCATCCTCTGTAAACCCACCAGCAAGAAATCTCTCAAGACTAGCACTGAAAATCTGGCTACCTTCTACCCAATATACTGTGGAGGTCTGCGCCCCATAGGCAAGACTTCTATGGGTTCTGTCCTGAATCAGAGCCTCTGGGTTGCTGCCATCCAGATCCACCCTGAATATCCCGCTATCAATCTCAGGGAAAAAGCTAGTGGAGTTGGAAGAATAGTAAATTTGGCATTGAGCTAAAGCTGACTCAGCGCTCAAGAAAAGAAACAAAAATAGAACACACAGTCGAGAAAAATACATAAAGCCCTCAGGTGAATTTGTTTAATTCAGAATATAAACAATACAAAGAATTCACCCTAAAAGCTATCGAAAGAGCTTAAGAACCTCCAAATGACTGCTCAGGAGAGAAAGTAGATTTTATCTCTCTAGAAAGATCGCGCCTCGTTCAAAAAACGTAGGTCTTTTAGCTAATTTTGGCTCAGCCCTGAGCCATCTGTCAGAAATTTCTTTCTCCTCTTCCCGGATACCATCATCCAGTATCACTAGAAGATTGCTGGAAAGATCTTTCTCCAAAAGTGGTAGTGCTGGAAACCTTGCGTGCTTACAGGTGTTCACTGGTGGTCCATCTACAAACAACAAATCCACTGACTTCCAAGGTTTGTTATCAAGGCTATACCAGCGATATTTTCCGCCATCAATTTCATAATCGACAAGAGGTGCATCAATAACTTCAGCATAGCTTTCTAAACCCAATCGACTTAACTCTCTTCTGGTAACATCCGCGCAGTCTTTATCATGTTCCAGAGTAAAGACTTTGCCTTTTTTCCCTTTGCTTTCAAACCTAGCCTTGAACGACTGCGCCGAAACTACGGTGGAAATTCCCGAACCACACTCTAGAATTTCTTCTATTTCCGAAGATAATATTCTTTCTGAAATATCAAGAAGCAAGTCTGGCAGAGCTGTCCAACCTCCAGCCGACGGCAAGCTTCCTTTAGGAAGGTTCAATCTATTGTGAAGTCTCTCAATATTCTGCACTTGTTTAAGATGGTTCTGTAAATCAACTTCACCAACTCGCTTCACTCGGTCTAAAACTTCAAAAAGAAGTAAATGAACTTTTCTAATCTTATAGAGGCAAGCAGCAGCTAAGCCTAAAGCTAGAGTCGAAATTAAAAGTAATAAAAGAATCATTTAGCTTAAAAATCCAAAGTATCAACATTAACAGACTCAGTCTTGCCAAGACGGTTTATAAACTCTCTCTTTTTTCTTTTAGCTGCAGCAATCTGTCTTTTGATTAGATTTACATCTTTCCCTCGAACCGAACGCACCGTAGCTATCTTTGATTTAAGCTTAGAAAGAGCTGCTTTCTTTTTTCTTGCAGCGAGTCTGTCAGCCGTCGCCGTTTTTCTTGCAGTTTGCTTCAGTTGAGCACCTAGATCCTTTCTCAAAGCTGCTAAATCAGCCTCATCCGGTTGAGAACGGCCGAAAGCAATCAAAGCCTCTAGTCTTTTCTGTTCAGCGTCAGACTCAGTATTGAAATTTTGAAGACTAGTTAGCTCCATCTTCAGATCAACTATCTTCTCCACTCCAGCAATTTCAGAAGCCTCTTGCTTCAAAGACTCTAAATCATCTCCAAGTTTAACCAAGTCAACCGATTGTATATTAAGCTCCTTTCTAAGAGCTACAATTTTCTCTGAAAGTTCGTTCTCGGTTAGCCTGCTATCCACAACCTTCCTGCTATCAATAGTTCTCATAGGTGTCGCTGCATAGGCTGATTGAGAATCAGCTAGAAAAAAAGAGAACGTGGTAGTGGGCTTTTTCTTTTCTAGTCGAATTGGAGAAGCAACAAGCCATGTTCTTCCGCTTTTAGCCATTTGAGAATTCAAGCCTTTCGACTCCAGCTGCCCAAAGTCAAAAAACCAAGACTTATGTTTTCTAACTATGCCAGGTCCTCTTTCTACAAGTATATAGACCTCCTCAGGCTCAGCTTCCGAGGCCACAAGTTCATCGAACAGAGCAAAATCCTCCGGAATAGCCTTAGCCTCACTTGGAACCTCTTCCGCAATTGAGATACTAGAAGCTGCGATCCCTAATAGGACGATCAGGTTTAATTTTGTATATAAACTCAAACTTATCCCCCTACTCAGTTAAGCGATCCCAAAAACTTTTTTCTGGCTTATCTCCAGGCAAGGCCTCTTTTATCGGAGCAATTTTTCTTTGGTATTCGTCACTTAGATACTTTACGGCTAAACGTTCTTTAGCCAACACTCTCTGGAGTCTTCGCACTTCAAGTGCTGATTGATAGTCCTCTTCAAGAGATGCTAAGTTTAAAGTGGGATCTCTTCTTAAATGGGCCGGCAAAGTACTACCATCGATCTCTTCTCGCCAATTTGCGAGGTACCACTTATTTTCCCTATTATCTATTCTACGAACTAGGCGAATCGTCTTCCCTCGTTCCGTAATTCTACCCAAAACCTCCAACTCCCTTACTAAAGACTTTAGGCTAGTTTTCTGAGCAACACTGTTGTCTCTCAAAGACTTTAGCTCTCCTCGAAGTCTGCTTTTTTCTTTTTCAGCAACCGACTTCATTTGCGCTTTGTTAGTCATAAAGTGATTAAGCTTTCTCAGGCTTTCGCCTTTTTTATCTTTTGTCTTCTCTCCGTCAGCAAGTCTAGATTTTAACTCAATATACTCCGACTTAAGCTTCACCCAACTACTCATTTCTACATTTGTAACATTACTATCGTATGTAAGACCTTCAAGCTTAGAATCTAATATAGGTGCTAGGGCGAATTTTCTTGCAAAAGAACCTTCAAAAGAGATCTTTCCCACAATTACTCCGTTGTCCACATAACCAGACATCGAGTAATCAAGGCCATCGTGAGCGAATTTCAAAGGTTGTAGTTTAGTTAAAACCACACTCTGATCTCGATCCTCAAAAAGAGGTTTCAAACTAACAGACTTCGGAGTCCATCCGTCCAAAAATAAAACCAGCATAACTACATTACCTTGGGGGAAGCGCTCTAGGTAAACACTTACATCTTTTTTTCCGCCATTTTCTAAAGGAAAGTCTCTTATTAATCCCACGTACTGGCCTTGGGCTAGAGCCGGAAAAGAGCTTTTACTGAAAAAATACATCGAACTAAAGAACAGCAAAGACATTACCACTAAGGCCAATAAAGCCTTCGAGATAGAGACTGATTTAAAGATATTGGCCAACATTGACTAGGCTTCAACCACAGATAGGGCCCTAGAAAGAACTTCTTCAAAACTTATGGTCATTTCTTTTCGTTGAGTCAGAAAACTACGAAGAAACTCTCTTTTGAAAATAGCCTCGTCGATGGCTTCATCTGTGCCAGCTTTGTAAGCACCAATCGATATTAAGTCACGATTCTCTTCATAAACTGACCAATATCGCTTCAACTCTTCAGCAATCGCTAAATGCTGCTCACTAACAACACTATCCATCAAACGGCTATTGCTCTTACCGATATCAATAGCTGGATAGTGCTGAACCTGAGCCAAACGAGAGTTTAAATAGAGATGTCCATCGAGAATAGATCTCACTTCCTCACCTAAAACATCATCCAACTGCTCTGAGGCAAGGAGTATCGTATAGATTGCTGTAATACTACCCTCACCGGTTTTACCAGCTCGCTCTAAAAGTTCAGGTAGAGTTGTAAAAACCGATGGTGGGTAACCTTGCCTTACTGGTGGCTCACCAATACTCAAAGCAATTTCTCTCAAGGCTCTAGCGAAACGAGTCAGAGAGTCCATTAGCAACATTACGGCTTTACCTTGATCTCTAAAATACTCAGCCACTGCAGTTGCCGCGTATGCTGCTGTGATCCTCCTAAGAGCAGGATCATCACTTGTAGAGACAATGACAACTGATCTAGCCAAGCCATCTTCTCCGAGATTCTCCTCCAGAAAGTCTAGAACTTCACGCCCTCGCTCTCCAACTAAGGCTATAACATTTACATCCGCTGTGCTGTTTCTTGAGATCATTCCCAGCAAGCTAGACTTTCCAACTCCGGCCGAAGAAAACACTCCAACCCTTTGGCCTTCACCTAAAGTAAAACAGGAATCTATAGCCTTAACTCCAGTAGCGAGAGGCTCAGTGATCCTCTCCCGTTTCATAGACTCCGGAGCAAGAGCTCGAACCGGATATTTCTCCAAACACTCAATTGGGCCTTTGCCATCTATTGGCTCACCCATGGAATCAATAACTCGACCTAAAAGAGCATCACCAACTGGAATCTCTAAAGAATGACCATGATTAATAACTGGAGTTTTAGGCCCAACCTCATGGAGCTGATCAAAAGGTGTCAAAAAGATATCTTCCTCATCAAACCCAACTACCTGAGCTTTAACTGGGGGTCGGCCATGAGGTTCAATGGTGCAAAGCTCACCTATACGCGCGTTAGGCAAACGAGCCTGAACAACATTACCAATGATTCTAGTTACTCTCCCCTTCATAACGGCAGGCAAAGCTTCGACAGCATCTAGCTTGTCGTAGAACTTATCCAAGGTGAACCGAGAAGAGACAATCTCTAGTGGGGTTCCCTTCCTTCTACGGCTATTTTTTTTATTTGAGATTGCCATTGTGCTGAATCCCAAGTCTCTGAGCAATTACTTCAACCAGTGCCTCTACGGTTGCATCAACTTCACCAAACTCAGTTTTAACCATGCAACCGCCTGCGGCGATCATTTTATTTGTTTCAATTGTAACTGCACCTCCAGTAAGCTGCTCAAGATCACTTAAATGAGCTTCTATCACTGGGCGATCAGAAGGGTTGATTACAAGAATAGCGCTTTCACCAATAATGGAGCCTTGTAAAGCTTTAAGGGCAATCCTTGTTGCTGTCTCGGGTGCTACTTTTACATGCTCGCCGATAATTGACGCACAAATGGATAGGGCAAGGCGGGCCGCCTTATGAGCAAGCTCATCTTCAAGTCCTGCGTTATCTTCCATCATTCGGACAGCAACACCTGCTACCTCTTGACGGGCGATATCTAAACCTGCCTGATAACCTTTTTCTTCGGCCGCTTTAGTTATTTCCTCTGCGCGATTCTCAGCTGCCTCAATGATACTTTGAGCCTCACTGAGTGCCTCGCTCATACTTGGTTGTTTTGGCTCGCTCATTGTCCGGTTCATCGGTCTGTGGTCCCATTCTGGAAAAACCCATTGCGACTAAAGCTATCGCACCCACTAAACCAACAGTATATCCCACTAGTTGCGTTAATACATGTACTATCAGGGCCAGACTTAAAGTGGCTGGTATCCTGCTTTCAGACATCTTCATTATGATGCTCCAAGCACCCTCATAGGCTCCAAAACCCATCAGACCACTAATTGGCAAACTTGCTGTAGCTTCAGCCAAAATAAAGGAAACTGATGTAATTAGTGGGTCAATGTCACTAGCGCCTAAACCCCATTGTTTAACCACAGCCAGCACTAGCACATATAAACTACCGTACTTGGCAACTCGCAAAATAAGCGTTTGAAAAATTAATAACGGATAACTTCCAGTCTCTCTTGTCTTTTCTAGGTCTTCACCTATCCTAGAAGCGAAGTCCGTTAACTTCACTTTCAGTCTGTCTATTCCACCCTTAGTCGGAATTTTACCCGTATACTCTAGAACCTTAGCAACTACTTTGTCCGAGTAATAAAGAGCGGTTAAAAGAAACGAGGAAAACAACCCAGCTCCTAAAATAACAGCCCAGTTTAATTCTAGGCCAGAGCCAGCTCCGCCACCAATCAATAGTGCCAGCAACACTACCGAGAAAACTATGGCCAACACAGCTAAGTCCAAGGCCAAGCACAAACTAAAAACAGAAGTCGCTGAAATAAGATTAATACCGAACCTTTTCAGCACATAAAAAAAACTAGCTTCACCCAGTCTAGCTGGGAACATATCAACCAAAGCATTGCGAATGGCAGTGACTACGGTCATTTTTGAAAATCCGATGTGTCCACTAGTTTCGTCAACTCTATGAAGCAAAACAAGGTAACGCCAAGACCGGACAACTAGGGCTGTCAAGCTCATGGTTAGATAGGTAAAAAATAGAGGCTTGTCAGTATTTAGAACAATATCAAACAGATCCTCTTGCTTTAAACCGGCGGCTTTAAGCTCTTTTAATAAAAACCAAACTAAAAGAATTGTAATTACAGCTGAAATGAGAATATGTATTTTTTTCATAATAAAGAGAGAACTCGGGTACTGGCAGTATTAAGCTGAAGTTTAGGAGAAATATGCCATGCCACTTCACTTTGAAATAATTTTTGCTGGGCAACCAACAGCTATCGCTCCATCGGGGACATCTTCCCTAACAAGTGAATGAGCACCAATAGTAGCGTTATTTCCAATCTTTACTCCGTCAAGAATTGTCGCTCTAGTTCCAATCCAGCAATGCTCACCAATCTGAACTCCGCCTTTAAGTTCCATATCTTGCTCAATCATGGCCTTGCCTTCATCCGCCTTTCCATGATTTCCGGGACCAATGTAGCAATAAGCAGCAACCAATGTACTCTCGCCTATTGAAATACTAGTTTGAGTTGCAATCCTACAATCCGAACCTATGTTCACCGCGGGACCAAGGCTAATACTCCCTCCTTTGGCAGCAACGGTAGTACCGCGCCCAATAAAGCAACTTTTAGCTATCGCTATACGCTCTTCTTTAGCACTCTCGTCATTTTCCCTAACATCCAAAACTGCATAGTCATCAACGATAACTCCTTTAGCAATTTTGATAAGATGTGGCTGACGTATCGTTACTCCTCGTCCAATCGTCGGTCTCCCAGATCCTTTGGCCAAAAATAGAGGCAATGTGAAAGTTCTACTAGCGAAACCAGGTAAAGCAGGAAGCCAGGAAAAAAGAAGATTGTAGACTTCGAACAAGACAAAACTCAGCCAGCCCTGACTACCTGATACAAACTCTTTGTAGGTCCCCAGCTTTCCTTTAGAAAAACGTCGCTGCTGGGCGCTCATTGCTGGTTCAGAAACTATCTTTTTATTTTCGCTCATGTTCAATTTATAACAGGCTTAAGCAGACCGTCCAATCCTTGCTTTAGGACTACTCCCCAGAGCTAGAAGCCCGTAAAATACTGCATTTATGGAAACCATTGGCATTTTGCTCCAAAAATACTAGTAGTTCTTCTCGATGTCTTCAATTCCACTGAGAAAAAAAGGGCCTTTGGTCAAACCCCTTCACTGGGGAATCAGCCCAGCTGCCGAGCCTCCTCGCGCCCTAAAGTCGCTGGCCAAAATCGTAGATGGCGACCTTTGCCATCGTTGCGGTAGCTGTATTGGAATCTGTCCAACTAAAGTACTCAGTGTTGATAATTCTGAGTACCCGGTGGTTGAAAATTTATCAGCCTGCACAGACTGCGACCTTTGTGTAAAGGTTTGCCCTGGAGATCAATTTGATGCTGAGTCAGTGGCCAAAGAGATGTTCGGTGAAATTCCGGATCAAGGAGACATGCATGGACATTTTATTTCAGCCTACCTAAGTTACGCTGAGAACAAAGAGATTCGCGGTCGCTCAACAAGTGGCGGTTTGGTAACTGGACTACTTGTTTCACTACTCGAGCAAAATATTATCGATGGCGCGGTGGTTATCGGCTCTGACCCTGTGGAAGCTTGGAAAGGGGTGCCGAAGGTTGCTCGCTCAGTAGAAGAGATACTCAGCGCAACCAAATCTAAATATGCAATTGCTCCAACTAATATTGTTTTGGAAGAAATTACCAAAACACCCGGTCGATACGCTCTAGTTGGTTTACCAT
This sequence comes from uncultured Bdellovibrionales bacterium, assembly GCA_964510575.1. Classification (GTDB taxonomy): domain Bacteria; phylum Bdellovibrionota_C; class UBA2361; order SZUA-149; family CALKYB01; genus CALKYB01. The sequence goes on from CAZECN010000031.1 coordinate 23,919, forward strand.
GCCAAATTCATGGCTTTCACAAAGCAGCTAAAATCAATCCTTTAATAAAGGAAAGAGTGGCCTTAACAATTGGTCTCTTTTGCCATGCAGCTGTAGAACACGATCCAATGGAAATGATTTGGGATGGTATCCAGGATAGTAGCCCAGAAGTTGAAACTTTTATCTCTAGGGTAGGGAAACATCCCGGCACGCCTCATGTTCGTTTAAAAGACCAAACTCTAAAACCAGTATATTTTCCAGAGGCTAAGGGTTACCGTCCTAGTTCAATGGAGGTCATCAATATACTTTACCGTCTTTATACTCCCCCCCGCTGCCTTACTTGCTACGACTCCACTTCTGAATTTGCAGATATTGCAGTTGGCGACCCATGGATGGCTCCTCCTTCTGAAGATATCGATTTCCTTGATGGCTACAGCTTCGCTCTTTCAAGAACCGAAAAGGGTGAAAAGGCTTTAGCTAAAGCTCGAGACAGAGGTGATATTGCTCTTTCTCCTTTAAAGAGTAAAAACGCAAAAACTTCTAACACTGCAATGGGTGAAGAAAAACGTTGGAGAGCCTTTCGACTTATCGAATCTCGAGGAAGACAGGGTCTTCCCGTTCCTGACTACGGATTCAAAGTTCCAAAACCTGATTTTAAACAACTGGTACTAACAGAACTAAATCTTTTTTCACACTTTTTCTGTTTTGTGAAAACTGGAAGAGAGTTGGTTCTAAAACTAACTTTTTCTAAAGTTGGTTACTACTTACTTTGGCTAAATAGTAAAAAAAGGACCTTCAGAGACTGGAGAAAAGTACAATCTGCTAAGAAAGAATTTGGCAAAAACTAAAGCACCTTTTTAGCTATTAAATTTTCGATTTCCTCTTCACTATAACCCAGCCTCTCAAGTAAGATTTCTTGGTTATGCTCTCCCAGTTTTGGGCCAGGCCAGTTAGTTTTGGCAGGAGTTCTTTCAAGCTTAGGAACCATACGAGGCATAGCCATCTCCTCCCCCTCTCCCAGTTTAACTTTTTCAAACATATTTCTGGCAATAAACTGGGGATCCTTAACAATATCCTCAATACTATTTATTGGCCCTACGGGAACATCTGCCTCTGAGAGTTTTTTATAAACTTCTTCAAAGGAATGACTGGAAGTAAAAGAGTTAATTACGGAATCAATTTTCTCTTCTTCTTTTACTCGCCCATGATTTTGATCCAAGGAAGGACTATCTGCTAAATCTTGTCGGCCTACGGCCGTCATTAAACGCTTAAAGATAGCGTCGTTGTTGCCACCGATTATAATATACTTACCATCGCTACATTGGTAAGTATTCGAAGGAACTATTCCTCCAAGCTTTGCCCCACTTCGCTCACGCACGTGCCCCATGTAGTCATACTCTGGCAACAAGCTTTCCATCACATTGAAAACAGATTCATATATAGCAGCGTCAACAAGCTGCCCTTTTCCTGAACCACCTTCATTGGAAGCACCAATGTCTCTTTCGTAAATGGCGTTCATTAAACCAATAACTGCATGCAAACCTGCTAAAGTGTCCCCTAAACTTATTCCAGTGCGAACCGGAGGCCTACCCGGCTCACCGGTAAGATAACGTAGTCCAGCCACTCCTTCAGCCACACTGGCAAACCCAGGACGATTCGCATAAGGACCATCTTGTCCCCATCCAGAGACTCTAACCATGATCAACCTCGGATTTAATCTCTTTAAGTCTTCATAGCCTAGGCCCCATTCTTCCAATCGACCTGGCCGAAAATTCTCAACAACAATGTCAACCTGACTCTCTACAAGCTTGCGAATGATTTGCTGACCTTCTTCTTGCCTAAGGTCGACGGTTATCGATTTTTTATTTCTTGAAATACTGCTCCACCAAAGAGAAGTATCACCTCTCATTTTTCGCCAAGTTCTCATTGGGTCACCTTTAGAAGGTGGCTCCACTTTAATAACCTCGGCACCAAATCCTGCAAGCATTGAACCAGCAAATGGGGCAGCTATTAGCTGCCCTAGCTCGAGAACTTTCATGCCCTCTAGGGCACTTTTATTGATATTTTCCATGGCCAAAGCTTGCCATCAGAGCGAGTGCATGACAAATTTCTAGCATGAACAAAGAAAAAAAATCCGTCCTATTCGTTTGTCTGGAAAACTCCTGCAGAAGCCAAATTGCTGAAGGCCTGCTGAACAAGCATGCTGGAAAGCAAATTGAAGCTTATAGTGCTGGCTCGACTCCTTCTGGAAAAATCAACCCTAAGGCTCTCAACTGCATGAACGAGATTGGCTATGACCTTAGTAGCCATAGCTCTAAATCTTTAGAAGAGGTTCCGGACATTAAGTACGAGTGGGCGATAACAATGGGCTGCGGAGACTATTGCCCTCAAATTGCAGCTAAGCATAGAGAAGATTGGAAGCTCCCCAACCCAGCTGATTTTCCTGAATCGGAATTTGCTTCTCTCAGAAATTTAATTGAAAAGAGAGTAGTTCAACTAATTGATACGATCTCTAAAGATTCCGCTTAGGTTTATTTGTCTTTAGCTGAACTATCTACGGACGGAGGTCGAAGAGAATGTGGCAAAGGTGCTGCCGCTTTTTCCCTACGAAATGACTCTAAACTTTACAAGGTAGTTTGCCTGCTAGACCAAGCTTCAGTAGACCGTGCTGAACTTATTGCCTTAGTTCTTGGACTTAAAGCCGCCGAACTACTAAACGTTGAAAAAATCGAATGGACTAGTGACAGCCAGGTTATTGTTAGTGGAGCGATGGACAGACTTGAATATTGGCAAAGCAATAACTGGAAGAAAACAAATGGAGATTCTGTTTCCAGCAGAGACCTTTGGCAGCTAGTTGCAAGCAATTCCTGCCAACTAGTAGGTCTCCAAGATAGCCAGTCAGCAGAGGTGTTAAAATGCCACAAAGCTTGCGATTGGATTATTGAGAAAGGGGAGCAATTTTTTGGGCAAGAAATGGAAGGATTTTTAGTGAAAAACTCACATCAAAAAGAAAGTCATTCATGGTTCTTGATTGACGGCAGAGAGTTGTTTAACAATCCACTTAGAAGTAGCATTGAAGAAGTTATGACCGCTACTTTAGAGAAATTCAAAAAGAAACACCTAGAAGGTAATTAACTTAGAAAATAGTTAGAAAGGATGACTAAGAAAAACTTTAATTCAGCCTCAAAGGCTACTGCTAACGTGATAGTAAAAGTCACCCCTGAATATATTGAGAAGGAATCAACTCCCAGTAACAGAGTTTATGCCTTTGCTTACCATGTAAGCATCGAGAACAATCGCCGAGACAGTATTCAACTACTCAATCGTCACTGGAAGATTTTTGCCGGAGGAGTTCAGATCGCTGACGTAAAAGGTGAAGGAGTGGTTGGGGAAAAACCTGTCCTTAAGCCCGGACAAATCCATCGATACAGTAGTTTTTCCGTAGTAAATTCAGAGACTGCGCACATGTTCGGCTATTATACTTTTATTGGCGAAGACGGTGGTTTTTTTGAAGTAGCTATTCCAGAGTTTCAGCTCAACTACGAGCCAAGTCTAACCCTACATTAATTATTCTCAATGACTAGAATCATCCTATTTCTGCTAATTACTGCAACTTGTTGCTTCTACCCCACTCTTAGCCTAGCAACCAAAGCTTGTCCTCTACCCGATTGTAGAGATGCCGGTTTGAATTTCTTAGACAAGAAGTGTTTCGAAAAAGCTGATTGGATTGCGGAGGGCAAAATACAGAAGATAAAAGACGATTTTAAGGGATATCCGTTAAATAAAAACTTCGCATCTTTCAAGTTCCATCCGACTAAATGGATAAAAAAAGGAGCTGCTCCATTCAAAGTTATAACGTTTAAAATCGGGTGGTGTCACAATAGAAATGAGCTGCCAGAGGACTTGTCGGGCAGTTTTAGATTTTACGGCAGTGATGCACCTACCTTTGATAAAAAACCTCATTTTTTAGATTACGTAAGAATAGCTCAAGATAAATAGCAGCTTCGTCATCGCTTCGACGAAAGAAAGAGTTTTTCTGAGAATTTGGAGAGTTCTTGTCGAGGCGCTCAAGGGCCCAGGAGCGAGTCGTGCTTAGGCACGTCGCAGCGACCAGAAATTTAAGCAATGAGAAGAAAAGCTCCGAAAATTTTCCTGAGAATTTAGAGAGTTATTGTCGAGGCGCTCAAAGGGTTATGAATGAGGCGTGCATTGGCACGCCGCAGTGAGTAAGCCTGCCGTGCAACGAAGAGAATAGCTCTCCAAATCCTCAGGTTTCGATGTTAAGGCGCTTGAGCTTATTGTATATCGACCGCTCAGAAATCTCTAACTTCCTAGCAGCGGCGGCCTTATTACCATTGGTAAGCTTTAAGGTTTCGACAATTGCCCGCCTCTCAACTTCATCTAGCGGTAAGCCCCCTATCACGAGTTGACTACTTGCTTCATCAGGAGCTGGTCGTTTCTCATCAATGATCAAGTCAGCCAGATCAATTAATTGGTCTTTACAAAAAGCACTTGCTCTCTCAAGGACATTTTCCAGCTCTCTAACATTTCCTGGCCATTCAAACTCAGCCAAGGCCGCTAGGGCTTCGTCGGTAATACTAAAGGCTCCAGTCTGTCTTCGAGAGCTAATTCTCTGAAGCAAGCCACTCGCAATCTCCGGAATATCTTCTTTTCGATCCCTTAAAGGAGGAATGTGGATATTTAAAACATTCAATCTAAAAAACAGGTCAGACCTAAAGTTACCCTGGTCAGAAAGAGTAGGCAGATCTTTTAAAGTTGCAGCAATTATTCTTACGTCAACTTTCTTGGTCTCGTTACTACCGATTCGAGTTATCTCTCGCTCTTCAAGAAATGTTAAAAGCTTCGGCTGCAATTCAAGAGGCATGTCGCCAATTTCGTCGAGAAAAAGGGTCCCCTTGTCAGCTAATTCTGCTCGACCAGCCCTAGAGGCTACTGCTCCAGTAAAAGCTCCCTTTTCATGCCCAAAGAGCTCAGCTTCCAGTAGGTCTTTCGGCAACGCGGCACAACTAACAGAAACAAAAGCTCCATCTCTGTTGTTACTCTTTTGATGAATATAGCGAGCCAAGGTCGACTTCCCTGTTCCGCTTTCTCCTGAAATTAAAACATTTTCTTTCAAGCCAGAAAGCCTGTCTACCTTGGCTAGCAACTGCTTGATGGCCATGGAGCTACCAATTAGTGGTGCTTTTTGAGAGCTTTTTCCAACAGCAGGGGCTGAGGCTGCTACCGTGCTTTTCGAAGAAGTAGTTGGCTTCGTTACTTTGCTTTCAACTGCAGCCTGACTTTCTCTGTTTTTCAGAGCTTCGACTACTAGAGTGTTCAGCTTCCGACCATCGATAGGTTTGGGGAGAAACCAGAATGCCCCTTCTTTCATTAATCTTACGACATCATCAATACCCGCCGATGATACAAATAAGATTGGCATATCTTGATAGTTCTTGTGCAAGAAACGCATGCAATCCAAGCCGGAGGCTTTAGGCATATCTAAATCGAGCACGGCTAATGAAAAGGTCTCGTCACAACACTGCATTGCCTGCATGCCGTCTGAAGTTTCTACAACTTCATGACCAGCTCGGCGAAGTAAAACTCCGAGCAATCTTCGAGAAGTCGGATCATCGTCCGCTACTAATATCTTCACGCTATTATTTGCACTCTGCCCTGACATAACGGCGATAATAGACCTGATTATAAAATTTTAACAACAGTGACAGGAGCTTTTAAGCTATTGAGAGCCAAACCCTGCCATTTATGCCTGAAAGAAGTTCCGTGGTTAGGAAAAATTTTCATTACTCTTAGACCTTTAAAACCTGAAAAACCCCGATTTACCTTTCTAGACCACAAATTTGAGCCTTTCAGAAAGTTGGCACGCGAGTTGCAGTGATTAAAAGGTAAAAACGACCTAATAAAAAATGACAATTTGAAAAACAACCTAATTACCTAGAGTTTTATTTTATTCGAAAAACCTAATTGCCTTCAACCTTCGGATAAAATGCAGTAAAAAAGACTCGCAGGCGGGTAACCCACCCGCCTTTTTTTTCGCCTTAAATCTAATATTGACTATTTTAATGAGTTTAAAGGAGCCGGCTTAAAGAGCTCTGCGACCTCGAAGAGCATGAGTCAATGTAACCTCATCTGCAAACTCAAGCTCTCCTCCTTTCGGTAGACCTTGAGCAATGCGAGAAGCTTTCACCCCTAGCTCCGCTACTGCATTCCCAATATACAAGGCAGTTGCATCACCCTCGAC
>CAZECN010000032.1:0-25662 GCA_964510575.1 uncultured Bdellovibrionales bacterium
CTTTTTCTTAGCTGGCTTACGCTTAGCTGTCGTTTTTTTCTTAGTTGTCGTTTTTTTCTTAGCTGGCTTACGTTTAGTAGCCGTCTTCTTTCTCTTGGCAGTTGCCATAATGTTTTTCCTCTAGCTAGAATTAAGCAATCAACATCCCCATTCTACTACCACGTCCCAAAACTTCTTCGACGAGTCGGACTTTCAAAAATCTAAAAGTCCAGTTTACTGCAAACAGTTGATTGCATTGGTCACACCAAAAAAATCTTCTACCACCTCATCAACATGAACCCTATAATAAAACTATTGTTTTAGTAAGAACAATATTTTTTTTATCTGGAACTATCTGAATTTGAAGATCGATCAGTTCAAACCTTTGGATGCGAAGTAAACAAATCCTATTCTAAAGTTGTGTTTCCAGCTTTGCTTTTTCGAAAATCGCGCAAAAATTTTTGATTGGCGATGAAAATCTATCTTTAAACAAGTTAGCAGCGGAAATCTGGAGTAAAAGTTTGTAGTCATTCAAACTACAACTAAGAGTTACAACAAATGCCTGAGAATCTCCCTAAATCTAGAAGATATTCAAGCACTTAAACATTGTATTCAATGAAGTTTTTTTGGCGTTAAACTCTGAAGAACCATCAAGCAGTGACGCAATTTAGGTGTTAAACGTTAAATCTGAAGTGAACAACGTCTCCATCGACAACTTCATAATCTTTTCCTTCAACTCTAAGGCAACCTGACTCTTTGGCACCCTGTTCTCCTTTTGAGTTGATATAATCATCGTACGAGATAACTTCTGCTCTTATAAAACCAGTTTCAAAATCAGTATGAATCTTACCCGCCGCCTGAGGGGCGAAACTTCCGTTTCGACAAGTCCAAGCATGGGCTTCTTTCGGCCCAACAGTGAAAAAAGTTATTAAGTTCAACGTCTTATATCCACATCTAGATAGACGATCTAGGCCTGATTCAGTCAATCCAAGCTCTCCTAGGAACTCTCCACGCTCTTCAGTGGGCAGCTGTCGTATCTCTTCTTCAACCTTCCCAGAGATAACAACGAGGTCTAAACCTCTTTTAGAAGCGAGTTCCATTAATTCTTTCAATGAGCCCTCTGCTTTCCCTATTTCATTGCCTGAAATTGCTGCATGCTCCTCACTAACGTTAGCCACAAAGAACAGAGGTTTAGCTGTGATAAAACCTAAATCTCTAAAATTTAGCTCCTCGTTATCGTGTAAAAGCAAAAGTTCGCCCTCAGAAAGAATCTGATGCGCTCTCTCAAGTCTTTCCTGAAGGGCAATCGACTCCTTATCACCTCCTTTTGCTGTTTTTCGAACTCTCTCCAGCTGTTTTTCCACAGATCCGAGATCTGCAAGCATAAGTTCTGTCTCTATTACCTCTATATCTCGAACGGGGGATACTGAACCTTCAACATGAGTGACATTAGAATCATCAAAACACCTTACGACGTGAGCGATAGCCTCTACAGATCTGATATGCCCCAAGAACTGATTACCAAGCCCCTCGCCTTTCGAAGCCCCTTCGACAAGCCCGGCGATATCAACAAACTCCATACTCGCAGGAATAATTTCCTTACTGGAGGCGATTGAGGCCAACTGATCTAGTCGAGAATCGGGAACAGGAACTCGACCGACATTTGGTTCGATTGTGCAAAACGGATAGTTAGCAGCCTCAGCCGCCGCATCAGTTAATGCATTAAAAATCGTAGACTTTCCTATATTGGGCAATCCAACTATTCCACACGTAAATCCCACTTTATCTTTGCTCCTCTAAAATTAGCCCGCCAGTTGACTCCTGACCCTGCTCCTGTTGCAGTTTAAGTATCTGCTCCTCTAATTGTTCCTTGAAATCCAATGAACTGTATTCAACTGAGCCTTCAGAATCCCCTTCCTTCATTCCGTAAACCACTAGCTCAGCCACAGACCAGTCAAATACACTATGTTTTCCAAGTTGTCTTAATCTTAAGGCGCGAACTCTTTGAGGCCTAAAATAGAACTGCCATAACCTGCGCCACTCTGAGAATACATCCATCCCCTTGCTGTCGAAGTTATTGCACCACTGGCCTTCCTCATCCATCAAGTCAATTGCTAGCCTTACGGGAAAATCGTGCGGCCAAAAGCCCATGTCTATATCCAATCCAGAAATATCAATTGGCTCTTCAAAATTAAGCACCACTTCCATCTCTGGCGCCTGAGAGGCCTTACTAGACCAACGGGTACCTGGGTCCCCATCCACAAGCTGACCAACGCCATCAGAATTAAACTCAGTGGAAAGGTAGGACTCGTCCAGTCCAATGGGCTCACCTCTCCAACTTACCGGCACGATCCAGTCTAAAACTGTATAGCCCCCAACAAGATTTTCTCGAAAACTAAAACCTCGTGCGGAAAGCTCTCTTTTAACCGTATCAGCCTGGGTATTAACTAATAAATAAACATCCTCTTCGTATTCCCCTCGATCGGATTCATACTGGGGTATGCGAATTGGGCCTTCTCGGCTAAAACGACTGAACGTAACCGCCTCCTTTGTTTCAAATGCCATTCTATAGCCGATCCAATAATCTGTAATGACGTGTCCGTATCCTTGATTATCCAACCAGCTATATAGTTGACTATGATCCTTTTTCACCCTTTCGCCTTGATAAACGAAGGGCTCTCCAGGGGTAACTAGTCCAATCGACCAATCCTTAGAGGAAATTTCGAAAAAATTAGAACTTAAATTGATAAAAAGAACACTAAAAGCAACCAAGCCTCCCAAGAAGTTACCAACGCCAGTTACAAAGCCACAGCATCCAACCCCAACAACCAGAAACAGAACTGAATAGACTGGTAGGAGATATCTAGGAGCTTGCGAGAGCCATCCGAAACTGCTCAGAGAAAAAATACAGACAGTACAAATCAAAAAAACAAGAGGTAGGCTGAAAGGAGCTGGCTTCTCCTTATGCACTCGACTGCGATCTTGTCTCATCAAGTTCATTAACCAATAGACTAAATAAAGAGCTAGCGCCGCTCCGTAAACTACTAAGGCGAAAGTTGTTGCCCCAGGAAAGTTGTCTTCAACTGACCAAAAACGGCGCGATCCTAGCAAAATCGGCAACGACTCTTCCCAGAAGCCTTGAAGCTGAGGGGTAAATACTTCTTGATTGAACCTTGAGAACGCATTCAAAAAGCTGGTTCCACCATTGGTCATCAAACTTTCTTTACTTCCACCGAACAAGGTTTGAAAGGAAGAAAACCGAGGTTGCTCAACTAAATTCGCATACCAGAAGGGATACCCTCCCAGCAGGAAAAAAAACAGGATGGTTGCTCCACCACCAAGAAGAGGCCAAATCCCCTCACGAATAAGCAAAAGCGCACCAAGCACCAAAGCAACAGCAGCCATGTAAAAGACTATTTGGTTATTCACCCACCAACCCAGTCCTAACACCAAACCAATCGCCGCCAACTTAAATGTCGAAGTACTTTTGATTGCCCAGGTAGTAAGTAGCAAAGAAATACTGCCTATAATAAGGAGTTCAATGAATCCACCTCTAGCTTTTAGACTCCAGATCATTAGCGCTTGTGGCGGAACTGCCACCAATAAAGAACTTAGCCTAGCAGCTCTCTCACCACCGTATTGCTTGGTCAGAAAATAGGATACTACTATGAAAACCAAAGAGCAGAGGAAAGGTACTAGTTTCAAGCTGGCGTTAGACTCTCCAAACAAGGCAAAGGAAGCAGAAACAAGCAAAGCTTCGAGGCTGCCCAAATAATTCTGCCCATAATAAAAAACTGGAACTCCATCACCGTCTAATATATGGCGAGCCATCAGACCCACAATGGCTTCATCCGACTCGATACCGAAATCAGTCTTAATTAGAAAAATAAGTCGAGGAATGGCGCCTAGTAGCACCATTGCAAGAATCCACTTGAACTGCCCCCAAGAACTTTTTCTTGAAGTGGTTGAACTATCGCTCGGTTGTTCGCTCACAATCTTCGAAGCTTTTCCAGGCATCAATGGTGAGCTCTGCGGTTCTTCTCCACGAGAATTCTTGAGCTCTTTTTTTTGCTGCTGCACCAATTTCTTTCAAACTCCCCGGATCATCCATAAGCTGTTGAATAATCCTATTCCAAGATTCAAGGTTATTATCAGGAAGGAGAATCATGCCATTCTCACCATCCTTTAAGCCATTGCTGAGCTCAGGCATCGAGGAATTATCCCCAGCAATTACTGGCACACCTAGAGCCATTGCTTCAAGCACTGGTAATCCAAAACCCTCATAGAGGCTAGGAAAGAGAAATAAATCAGAGGCATTATAAAAATCAGGCAGTTCCTCGTCGGCAACAAAACCAGATTCAATGACTAACTCCTCTATACCTAACTCTCTTATTCGCTCTTTTAAAACCGGATATTGATCGTCTTTCTTGTGAGATCCACCCAGCAATAAGCATACCTTTGAAGCATTTTTACTACCAGACAAGCCCTGCAGCAAGTCGAGCAAAAACTTCACGTTCTTCCGGGGATCAATGCCCCCTAAATAGGAAAGAACGAAACTATCTTCCTTCAGACCGAGCCTTTTCCTCGCCTCAACGCGATCTAACTTACGATCATCAAATCCAAGCAAAAAGTCACTCACGGCTAAAGGCGTAACAATTATTTTCTCAGCTGGAACTTTTAGTATTTCAATCAGGTCTCGTTTTGTAGCTTCAGAAATTGCAATTATCCCTTTCGCTGTTTTAACGGAAGTATTTTCCAACCATCTAGCAAATTTAAATCTAAAAGAACTTTTACCCTTAGAGTACAGCTCAGGAAACTTAAGAGGTATTAAATCTAGAACGGTAATCGTCTTACCCGGATAACCAAAGGCAGGGGCATCACAATGAGCAAAGTAATGAACAAAGTTATAGTCTCTGAAACTCAGGCTAGCTGGGATAAAAACTTGAGTTTCTAGGGTCACCTTACCCAAAGGCACTGAGTTCAATAGGGAGAGTGGTATCTTGTCAGAAACAAAATCAGCACTTCCTAACTTTACCAACTCCAATTCCGCAGAATCAGATACTTTGTCCAGGGCTGAAACCAGTTCGGTGATATATCGACCAGTTCCACGGCCAAAGTGCGACTTGAAACCCTTCTCGGTTCCTCGCATATCTAAGCCGATTGTGTTCATACAACCGCTCGATTCCCTTGCACAGGCAGACTTCCTGAATAGCTTTCTATAATAGAAAAAAGGGATTCTCGAAAATTATCTAGCGAAAACCTTTGTAACTGATCCAAACCAGACGAAATCAGCCTATCTCGCAAAGTGCTATCAAAGGACAAAGCAGCCAATAGTTCAGCGACTAATTCAGGAGCCTTTTCTTCGATCAGAAGTCCAGCAGGGCCTAAGGTTTCTCCAATTGCAGAGCTATTAAAAGCAAGAACTGGCAATTTAAAATACATTGCTTCAATTAAAGGCACACAGAAACCCTCATGCTCGCTCATACAAATATAAGCATCAGAGTTTTGGTAAAAAGCCTTTAACTCGCAATCACTTACCGAACCTACAAACTCAACCGCTCCTTTTAGATTAAACTCAGAGACCATTCGCCGAAGCTCAAGAGAGTAAAGCTCGCAATCAGAGTCGTTACCAACTATCCAAAGCCTGCTCTTATTAGAAACTTTGTGATGGTAGAAATAAAAAGTTTTAAGAATATCGTGAATACACTTATTTGGGGCTATTCTTCCCACATGGAGAAAGTTTTTGCCTCCGTGACCTTTTAAAGCTGCCTTAATTCCAGAGTTGGCTTCGAGGCTCCACTTATTATCATCAAAAGGGATAGGTAGTTTCTTGGCTCCTGGCAAACCACGTCGCTGAAGATCTTCGCAGTTGTAGTCAGAAACCCCAATTAGACAATCAGCTGCAGCCCCAACACGAGGCAACTCTTCAGCCCCATCGATCAAATCATCGTAAACTCGACGATTATAGCCCTCAAACCACTTGGGAGGAGTCAGATTATGATACATCAAATACTTGCTCCCCTCTCGGTAGTCTTCAAAGATTTTGTTTAGAGGAGAGCCTAGAGAATAGTGCAAAAGTAAATCACCTTTATCGCCACTATTAAACTTGTCAATTAACTGACAATCATTCTCTAGCTTAGGGTGCACATGCAAACAGTATATGTCAGATTGCCAACCTTGCTCGCGCAGAAGGTTTTTTATGGTTATAGCCTCAGAGGATATGGCATCCCCGTAACTAAGGGTATGAACAAGCTGATTAAAAATTTTTCTATTTTCAGCGACCATCTCTACACCAGTTCAGCAAATCCCTCTCTGAAACGATTAAAAACAAAGTTCCCAATTGCGAATGAGACAAGCGCGCATACTGCCGTGATTCCAAGCCCTAGCATGGAAGGTGCCTGACCCTCTAAAAACACCGAGTGATACATCAGTGTAAATAGAGCTACTGGATTAAAATAAATGGTAGGTTTGAATCCTTCAGGAATCGTCGCCACTGAATAAAGAATGGGACAAAGAAAAAACCATAGGGTGAGAAAGTTATTCAATATATGCTGAATATCTCTGAAATGAACGTTCAAAGCAGAAAAAAGTAAAGAAAGCCCTGTTAGAAAAACTAACTGCACTAGCACGATCAGAGGAAACCAAATCAGAGATATCTCCAAGCTAATACCAGAGAAGAGCATGAAAATAATCAAAACTGGAATTGCGAGCAGAAAATGAGCCAAATTGGTTAAGACAGATACGACAGGAAGTATATGAGGAGGAAAAAGTGACTTAGTGATTAAACTACCTCCTCCACTAATAGAGGAAACCGCATCCATTAACCCCCCAGAGAACCAAAGCCAGGGAAGGAGCCCCGTAAATAGAAAAACGGAATAGTTCTCGATACTGTCGAACCGAATATAATATACAAAAACTAGAGAATAGACAGCGAGTAGACAAAGCGGGTTCAGAAAGGACCAAATAAAACCTAGAAAAGATCCTCGATACCTAGCCCTTAAATGCCTTCCTACCAAAGCTTGTATCAGACTACGAAACTTCCACATTTCTTTTAGATTTCTAAGCACTAGCTAACACCTCCAGCACTTTTCAATGAATCTTGCTCGGTCTGATAACTAACTTCGACATCCCAGGATCTAGCCGGGCTCAAGAATCCGTGCAGCTTTTCCCCACCGGAAACCGAGAACTTATGCAACAAGTGATGATAGTCAAATGGTAAACCGTCCCTGGCATGAGCAGCTATATCTAAAAAATACTCGCCACCAGTCAGGCCGACTCTTTCTAACTTATATCTAAGAACACCTTCTGCCGGAAAAGGACCGTCCTCAGCTACAACTGGAATCTTTAAATCTTCTATATCAGTGTTAGTTCCATGAACCACTGTTCCATCTGGCTTAAGAAGACCTACTCCAATTACTAAACTATCAATTGCTGAATTTATCCGATAACTGATTTCAACTGTCAGCTCCTGGCTATCTTTCAAAACCCATGTTGAAGACCCAGCCTCTCCTTTCAGAACGACATCCGTTACCTCGACGGCTTTGTTACCCCAACGCCCGGGCCCATCAGTTGGCTGAAGACTTTCATCTTCTCCCACAGATACGACTTCTCCCTCTTGATCACCAAGAGAGTTAGAATCATTCTCCTTCTTTAGTCGCTCCTGATGCTGTTCGTCTAAGGTCATTAAGTAACTATCAATTACTCTGCGCGGAGCACCTTCACTCTGAACCTTTCCTGAATACAACCAAACCGCCCTGTCACACCATCTTTCAACGGAGTCTAGGTCGTGGGTAACCAATAACATGGTCGTACCTTTTCGTTTTAAATCCCCAATTGTGCTCTGACAACGCTTAGTGAAAGCAGCATCACCAACTGCCAAAACTTCATCCACTAACAAAACATCGGGGTCGGTATGCACAGCAAGGCTAAAGCCCAGCCTCATATACATACCTGATGAGTAGGTTCTAACAGGATCATCAATGAAATCTTTTAGCTCGGCATAGTCGATAATTTCTGGAATACGCTCTTCTATTTCTTTTCGAGACAAACCATACATGATACCGCCAAGAACTAGGTTCTCTCTTCCGCTAAAGTCAGGATGAAAACCTGCTCCAAGTTCGATCAGAGCTGAAACTCTTCCATTAACCTCAACAAGGCCTGAGTCCGGCTGATAGATACCTGCAATCAGCTTTAGTATTGTGGACTTTCCTGAACCATTCCTGCCAATAACTCCAACCGATTCCCCTCGCTCAACATTCAAATTGACTTCATCTAGGGCAACTAGGGTGTTTTCTATAGACGATGACTTTCTAAGCAAAGAATTAATCAAACTAGACTTAATAGTAGAGTAACCCTTACTAGCCTGGGTCGTCCTTTTAAATGACTTGCTAACATCAGTGAGCCTTATGCTACTCGCAGCACTTTTTTGCTTAGACTCAGATGATTTTTCAAAAATACTGTTCACAAACTCAAAAGTCGCCTTGTGACAAAATAAATAATCGGAAGAGAACACCCGTAGACCACTACTCGATGCACCGGCCTACACACTCTCCAACTAGGCAAAAATCAGACGAGTAGAATAGTATGAATTTCATACACTCAGCAAACCTCGAAGGCTCTCAGGCAGTCCATTCTCAACTCTCCAGAAGTCCAAGTTTCTACCTTCAGGAGAGCAAATAGGCCAGCATTTCAGCCCTAAAATTGGAGGAAATTGCAAAATTACTAGCGAATTAACAACTATCCCTCGAGTTTTTCCACAGCTATTCGCTGTTTGTAGTTGAACTCGGCCTCTAAGATTATCTACAATCCCTGCCAACTCTTAATTTAGCTGTCTATGCCAAATAATCTGGTCAAACTTAAAAACCACGTAAAGAAACTTCATGACTGTAAGGCCTGTCCTAAAATGATAGGCCCTGTCGTAAGTGGACCTGCGATACTTTCAAAAGTGATATTAGTGGGTCAGGCTCCAGGACCTAGAGAAGGAGAGTTTGGTAAGCCATTTGCTTGGACTGCCGGAAAGACTCTTTTCAAATGGATGGATGAGTGCGGACAAAGTGAAGAAAGTTTCAGGGAAAAGGTTTACATGGCAGCAGTATGTAGATGTTTTCCTGGGAAAAATCCTAAGGGTGGTGACCGAGTTCCTAACGAAACAGAAATTCTAAACTGCTCAAGTTGGTTTGAAAAAGAGTGTTCACTACTAGAGCCTGGATTAATTATTCCGGTAGGTAAACTAGCTATCAATCAATTTCTAAGCTTCAAGAAACTAACTGAAGTAGTTGGAAGTTCGCATCAAGTAAAACTCAAACACGGCACGGTTGACTTAATTCCTCTACCTCACCCCTCCGGAGCCTCCACCTGGCACAGAACAGAACCGGGAATTGGTCTTCTTAAGAAGGCTCTTGGCTTAGTAAAAAAGCATCCTTGCTGGAAAAACCTTTAAGTCTAAAATAGATTAATTAGCTATTATCCAAAAACATGAGTAGCAACTCCAGATCTAAGCTTAGGCTCAAACCATGTCGACTTTGGAGGCATTGTCTTTCCGGAATCAGCTACACTCAGTAGGTCTGCAACAGTTACGGGGTAAAGAGAAAAAGCCACTTGAGCCTTCCCAGAATCAACCAATCTCTCTAACTCTTCCGTTCCTCGAATTCCACCAATAAAACTAACATTAGAACTAGTGCGAGGATCTTCAACTGCTAAAAGAGGGGCCAACACCCTATCCTGAAGAATACTGCAATCCAAGGATGTAACTGGGTCATCTGAAATTTTTTCCAAGGGACTCAGAGAGTACCAGTCATCTGCCAAATACATACAAAACTCACCTTTACCAGAAGGCTCCTTCTTCCCATTTTTTTCGATGTTCATCACATCAGACAAAGCAGAAAGAAAAGACTGAGCTCCGTCACTAGGGATTTTTTTAACCACTCTATTATAGGCTAAAATATTTAACTCAGATTCTGGGAAAAGGACTGATAGAAAGAAATTATAGGCCTCACCACCACTATGTTTTGAATTTTCTTTTTGAAAACTATCTCGACAAAGTCTCGAGCTTTCAACTCGATGATGACCGTCAGCGATATAGCTAGCCGGCACAGAGGAGAAATGCTCTCTTAATTTTTCTCCGTCCTCTAAAACTTGCCATACCGTGTGAGCCACTCCATCTTCAGCGACAAAATCAAATATTGGATCATTCTTCACTGTTCGATTTAAAATTTCCGTGACGCCATCATGTTCACGAAAAGTGAGTAAGGCGGGGCCAGTGTGAGCCTGAAGCTCAATCATATGACGAGTTCTATCCTCCAACTTCTCTGGCCTAGTTTTTTCGTGAATCTTAACTAAGCCCTGATCGTAATCCGTCACAGAACTAAGGGCGACAACGCCTGTCTGCTGGTGAGAGCCTGCCTTGATTCGATAGACGTAAAAAGAAGCTTCATCTTCTCTGACTAATGTTCCGTTTTCTTCTAAGCTACGTAAATTCTCCACTGCTTTTGTATATACAGAAGAATCATAAGGACTTACTGAATTTTCAAAATCAATGTCACTTCGAATAACTCTCAAGAAGCTACTGCTATTTTTCCCAGCCAACTCTCGCGCTTCATCGCGATTAACCACATCATAGGGCACAGAAGCCACATCTTTGGCCGTTTTCTCCGTTGGTCGTAGTGCAGAAAAAGGTCTTACCTGAACCATTTTAAAGATCTCCCTGGGCTTCTACAGTCTATCTAAGCTAAATTCACTAGGCAGTTTAAATTTCCCTGGCCAAAAAACAACTTGGCAGGACAATCATCAATATCCAATTCAGGATTATTAAAATTATCCCAAGCTTGTCTCTTGGCAGAGCCAGAGAAAATCAAAAAGACATGTTTCGCTCTTCTTAGTAAGTTTGGAGAAGCAGATATTCTTCTTGCTGGAGGTTTTGGAGAATCCTCCACCAGTAAAAAGTCTTGTTGATTAATTCCGGACTCCGACATCCCCGCCAAGCGGCTAGGAAAAAGAGATGCTACATGACCGTCTTCACCGACTCCTAAAAATGCAACCAAAAGTTCTTTACCGTTTGCATGAAGAGCATCTTGATAAAGCTCTACCAAACTCTCAGCATCACAATTTTCCTTAAGTGCGGGATGGCTCTGTTTTGAGGAAATTAGACTCTTCTCTCTTAAGGGCTCCAAAAGCTCCTTCTCTAACTGAAGAAAATTGGATTCGGTACTGCCAACAGAAACCAATCGTTCATCAACTAAAAAGAATTGTAATTTTTTCCAGTTTTCACTGGAGATAGAATCGGGGTTTTCTAGCAACTGCTCATACAGTGGTCGTATACTTCTTCCACCACAGAAACCTAAGGCTCCGCTCGAACCCTTAGCAAGTTCAGACTCAATAATAGAGACCAGTTCAGAAAAAAGCTGTTGATAATTATCTAAGATTTTCACCCCTTGAACTTACAAAAGGCGTTGTTAGCTTGCAAGCCTCGGTAGCTACTTGCCAATCCTGTCATAGCAATAGTATTTTCAATAGCGAGAGATTAGCTCTTCTTTGTTTTCATTTTGCCCATAACAGGATCTCCCTTGGCAGCCTCAACTTCCAGTAACAACCCTCTTAGAAACATCGTCTTTTACACCCTGACGATATTAACCCTTCTTTTGACAATCGTAAACGCTTGGGGGGTATTGGATTTTATCAACGTAGCTCCAAAGAAAGGTAGCTCCAAAATCTTAAAACAACCTTCCGACATGGACGCTCAGCTTTTAGAGAAGCAGGCAAAAATTGTAATCGGAGGTATCAATTTTTTTAATAAGAACTCCATCAATCAAGACCCTACTCAAATGAAGGGAATGGCTAACTTGATTCAATCTCAATATTTAGAGGGAATGTTTAGTAAGGAAGCTCTACCTGAGGGAATTTTTGCCAAAATGGGCAGAGCATCTCTTCGTAGCAGGGTGGTGCTAAGAAATTGGTTTGCCTTGGATCAAGATAAAGCTTTAGAGGAGCTTAAGCTGAGACAGGATAAAAATGCACAACCTGTTGACCAATTGTTAATAGAAAGTATTGAGAATCCTACTAAAATTTTTACTGAAGAAGAGCGAAAGTTAGTTCAAGAGAAGATGAAATGGATGGGTAATCTTTATCTTCAAAAGAACTTTAAAGCTGGAAATAGCAGCCCTGAATTCGAAGAAAGCCTAAATAAGGGATTCACTAAATTTGTCATTGGAGCCGCATTTCTAAGTATATTTGCACTCAGTTCCGTTACTATTTTCTCGATTTCAGTCTTTCAATACCTCAGGGACAAATTCAATGCTCGTTTCGTACCTCTCAATAATTCTGCTCATCTTTTAGAGATTTTCTGTGTCTATATGGCAATAATGTTGTCCGGCTCATTGATCGTTAAACTTCTGGTAGTTCATCTGGGCCTAAAGCCCGACCTAAAGATACAGGTGCCAATCATTGTAAGCTCTCTGCTCGCTATATTCTTTCCTCTTCTTTCTGGAATGAATTTCAAAACAATTCGAGAAGATCTGGGACTAACCCTGGACGGCTGGGGCAAAGCCCTAAGAGATGCTACCACCACTCCCTTGCTCTATGTTGGAATATGGACTCCCTTTTTCATAGTTCTTTTAATTTATGCCTCAATCCTATCGGCTTTAAAACTCGACATTAGCCAAGGCGGACATCCAATTGTACCAATACTTACCCAGGCCCCTGACAATTTTAAGATAGCTCTAATATTCTTTCTGGCAGTTGTATGCGCTCCAATCATCGAAGAAATTATGTTTCGGGGTGCGCTATACGGATGGCTTAGAACTAGATCTTCAGCAGCGGCTTCAGTCGTGATTTCTTCACTGATATTCGCTGCAGTTCATCCCCAAGGTCCAATTGGAATGGTACCGCTGACAATGATTGGAATGTTTTTAGCAGTTCTTCGGGAATGGAGAGGTGGTTTACTGGCGCCAATGATTGCACACGCCTGCGTAAACTGCGGAACGCTAGTTATGGTGCTATTTATTTTTAGGTAAGGATTGTCGCCTAGCTAAGTCTGTCCAACTCAACATGATCTGCCAGGTGAGGTATGTTTCCTGCCCTGTAAAGCTGGTCTAGCAAAAAGCGATCGTCAAAAATGGCATCGATATGACGTATTCTGTCCACTTTGCTTAAATTCTGATGACTCTCACTTCCGCGAAAGATAACTGCGGATTCTAGCAAGGCTTGAGCTAGGGCCAGAAGATCTTCTTCCTCAGCATAACACAATTGAGTAACTGGTTTTTCAAACATATCTCTACCTCGGCTTACCTACTCTTCCACCCAAACCACAGCTTCAAGAGGATAAGTGTTCCACGGGTTTTCCAATCCTTGCAATATGGAAAAATTAGTTATCAAATAGATTATTATCACCTATGCATCCTAGTTCCATTCTAGACTTCAACAAAAATGAATTTAAGTAACAAAAACCTAGCTGAGGAAAGTTTCACCAATAGTTTTAAATCAGCACTAGTGCCGTTTTTACTTTCCAGACTTCTTTTGATTTTGGTTTTTCTTTTTGGAACATCCTTTATCCTCCTTGAGCACCAAGACGACTCAGTTCTCAGACCTCAAGTTCGTATTAGCAATCTGACTAAAACTATTAGCAACCTTGATAAGAATATAATCGTTGGAGATGCTGGCTGGTATCTAGGAATTATCAAACGAGGCTATTCAACTGAAACTGAAATCACTGATGTTCAACGTAATTGGGCTTTTTTTCCTCTCTTCCCGGCTACCTGGAAACTAACAGCCAAAATATCTGGAGAATATGTTTACTCGGGTTTGTTCCTCAGCAATATTTTTCTATTTTTCTCCCTAGCACTTCTACATCGCTTACTTAGACACTCCGAGTTGAGCCCTGAAATAGCTAGACTCTCACTATGGTTGCTCTGCTTTTTTCCAACCAGTTATTTCTTAAGCCTACCCTTAACTGAATCTTTATTTCTTTTCTTAGTAGTATGTTCAGCGCTGCTAGTGAGAACTGGACAACCTTTTTTTGCAGCAATAGTTTTTGCTCTAGCCACTGGCACAAGACCAACTGGGCTTCTTATGGCTCCAGCTTTTCTTTTTTATTTATTTCAAAACGGCTACAAACCTATTCAGTCGATGCTTCTATCCGTCACGATAGCTCCGCTAGGAATAGTTCTCTACTCAGCCTACCTTTACTCTTTGACTGGGAACCCCTTGGCTTGGATGGAAATTCAAAAAGCTTGGAGACCTGGGGGTTTCCCTGACATAGATTTGGCTAACCCGATACTTCTTACTGACTGGAACTTTGTTTCTCTAAATATTATAGCTGGGCTTTTATCTTTAGCCGCTGGACTGGCTTTCCTTAAAAACAGAAACTTAGCTGCTGCTTTATTGGTTACGATTCCAGTAGCTGCAAGCCTTTGGACTGGCAGTACCTTGTCACTGGCTCGTCATGCGCTAAACCTATTTCCAATTTTTCCATTGCTGGCTGCGATAAGCGTTGGCAGGAACTTAGAAAGAGTTCTTCTTACAATTTTTAGTGTTGGACTTGGAATTATGACTCTCTTATTTTCTCTGAAAGCCACATCGGCGTTGACCTAAAGACGTCGGTCAAGGGGAGTGATACTAAATCCTACGGCCACCTCGACAAAGAAGAAAATCTAGATTAGCTCTGGCATGGGCTTTGAAAATTTCCTTTTCGGAAAAACTACTTGCACTATAAAAAGCCTTTAAAGCTCTAGGTAATTTTTTAAAGGCAGAATCTAAGACTAGGGACAAACGCCCCCCGAGCGAAGATTGTCTAAACCAGAATTTAAGTTGGTTACGATTATAGTAGTAGGTGTGAAAAACCGAAGCTGTCTTAGAATCGTCCGTGGCGTGCCAGACGACAGCATTAGGATCTACGGCAAGGGTGAGTCCCTTCTTGTTCATTTCGGCACACCAGTCTGTTTCTTCGAAGTACATAAAGTAGTCTTCAGGCATAAAGCCTACTTTTTCAATTAATTCAGGTCGAAAGAACATTGAACATCCTGGAATATAATCGCAAACCTCAGGGTTGGAGGGTTCCGCGGCAGGGTTATAGCTTTCGCCGTAGGATCTCATAGCAACTTCTTGCTGCGCTAAGTCTATTTCTCCTCCTCGACACCAAACGGTGGCATTTTCTCGAGGCATTCCAGAGCAAACTAAATTACCCCAGCAATCAACTTGAGGATTCTTCCCTGCAACACTCAGTAGAGAAGAGAGGGCTTCTGGCTCTACTACGGTATCGGCATTAAGTAGCCAGATAAAATCCGGTTGCCAAACTAAAGCTTTTCGCATGCCGAGGTTATTTCCAGCGGCAAAGCCTGCGTTTTCAACGTTTCTGATTAGGAATAGATCCTTTCTAGCTTCAAACTCTTTAAGCTGCTCTTGTTCTTCAACGCTTGAACAATTATCGACTAGAAAGATTTTGAAATTTTGGTGGGACAAAGTGTCTATTGACGAGAAAAGAGTCCTTAGGTCTTGGCTAGAGTTGTAAGAAACAATAACGATCGCCACCTTCCCTTCAAGGTTAGTAGGTTTGGGGGATACTATTGCCTGATTGTTGTTCAACAATTTATTCAAATAAGGATTCTTAACGTCTCTCTACTCTAAAGTAGCAAAAGCAAGAGCAAAAAACACTCCACATTGAATAAATTATTATCCTTTAGAGTTCCTACAATGACTTAACGAAGTTCTGCTAATAACCTCAAGTTGTTGACTATTCTGTCCTCTCGACCATCCGAAAGAAGGTTGGCTTGGAGTAGGAAGTCATAGGCTCTACGGTATTTCCCTGACTTAGCTAGCTCTAGAGCTTTGTTGTTAATAGCTCGATAGTTGTCTGGTTTTAGGGCGATTGCTTGCTCTAGAAATTTCTTTCCCTTGCTCACTTCGCCTCTATCTACCGCAACGAAAGCAATATGTTGCCAAGCTTCAGAAAAATAAGGGTCAAGCTTCAAAGCTTGAATAAAGTGTTTTTCTGCTATCAGTTTATTGCCTAGCTTCCATTCAAGACAACCTTTTGCATCCAGAAACCTAGCCTCCTCTCCCACCATAGAAATAGCTAACTCTAAACTAGCTTCCATCTCTTCCAACGAGGCTGCATCTCCTTTTCCAAACAACTCTATAGAATACTGGTAGAGTTCCTCTGCTTTATCTTTTAATGCCAACAAGTCTTGAGGACTAGCTGTCTTTTCTGGAAAAGGGGTACAAGCTACAAAAACGAAATTAATTAGCAATAGTACAAAGAAAAAGGGTGGAAAAAGAAGATGACTAGTTCTAGACAGCAATTTGTACCTCCTGGAGATTATTAAACTCAAGCTCCGGCAACAATTCATCAAAGGAAACAAATCTCAAATTGGGACAAACCATACCAAAAGTAAGAGCTAGCCAAGTTCTTAGTTTGGTAGAGCAGAGAACTGTCTTTACTGACGACTCTTCGAGCTTTTTGAGCTCTTCCAAAAATCTACCTTGTAACCTTTGATATTCTGGACCAGAGGAGGAGCCTATTCTCTCAAAGCTTTGTTCCAAACCTTCGGAAAAGTAGGCGGTTGCCAAACTAGGATCTAAATCCTTACAAATCTCTGCCTTAAGCGATTGCCTCACCCATTCAACTAAACTGGGCATACTCGCGCCTTCACCTACCTTTCCACTTGAAAGGTAGCAATACTCTGACATTGCTTGAAGGATGCACTGAAGATTTCGAATACTGACCTCCTCATCCACCAAATCCCTTAATAATCTTGTTACTGTAGTTACTGATATTTGATCTGGAACTAAACTATTAACCAGGCTTTCTGACACCGTAGAGTGGACATCGAAAAGCATTCGAGTACTGTTATCATCAATTAGCTTTGATAAATTCAACCTAAGATAAACTTCAAACTTATTCGCCACTTCGGAACTGAGACAGGTTCCTGATTCAGCCAAACTTACTAGTCCACAAGGCCGACAACCAGCAATCACGATTTCAGCTACAAGACCACTAGTAATGGTATCGGATAAAATCTGAGGATTTGGAACAAGAACGCCAGTTTCTTGAAAAATCTGCTGTCGAATTTTCTGGACTAGGGCATCTAGTTTATTTTCTTGTCTAAGAGTGTTGATCCCCTCTCGACTGAATTGAAAACTAAGGCCTGAAAATACCTGAGGAGAAAATACTACATTTTCTAAAGCTGTAGGTCTCTTTTCATTAAGCTTTTTTAGTTTAAATGCTACGACAATTAGAATTGCCGAAGAGAGAAAAAAGGCGATCTTGGGCATACCAGGAACTATTCCAATAAGAGCTAAAACAGTTCCCGTTACCATTACAGCTTGAGGCTCACTAGTCAGCTGGGCTATCATTTCTCTGCCAACAAAAGAGTGGTTTTGGCTAGATACTCTAGTAACAGCTATGCCAGCAGCAACTGCGATCAATAAAGCAGGTATCTGTGATACCAATCCATCTCCAATAGAATAAAAGGCAAACTGACCTGCTGATTCTAGAGCACCTAAGTTATGGAAAGTCATTCCAACAATTGTCCCGGCAATAATATTGACTGATGTAATTAGTAACCCTGCTACAGCATCCCCTTTAACGAATCTCATTGCTCCATCTAAGGAACCATAAAGTCTGGATTCGGTCTGCAGATCAAAGCGCCGGGCACCAGCATCAGCAGGACCAATTATTCCCGATCTCAAATCAGCATCAATTGCCATTTGCTTGCCTGGTAAAGCATCAAGAGAAAATCTTGCAGAAACCTCAGCTACTCGCTCTGCTCCCTTAGCTATAACTACGAATTGAACAACGGTAATAATTAAAAAAATAACCACTCCAACCACTAGGTTTCCCTGAACGACAAAGCCACTAAAAGCGGATATCACACCTGGAGCGGTTCCAGTCGACAGAATGTATCTTGTAGTAGAAATATTTAGAGCCAGCCGAACCAAGGTGGCTAACAGCAAAATCGTCGGCAAAGAAGTAAAGGACTCTGGGCGAGACAAGTAAACAATTGAAACCAACAACAAGACCGCAAAGGTAATATTGCCGGTCAACATAAAGTCTAGCAAAACTCCAGGCAAGGGTAGAATCATCATGCCCAAAACAAGAACTAGTGCAAGAGGTAACAAAATGTCTTGTTTATTTGCTTTTAGCTCAGTCATAGCTTGTTAAGAAAAAGACGATGGCAAGTTCCACAATGTGGACTATCAAAGAGAACCCAACATTTAGTAAGAAGAGCTGATCTTACCATCGCCTGACTCGTCAAATTAGAATGACTAGAGTCGCAAGTTATTAATCACTGACATTGCCATGTCGTGAAGTGACTTCATCATATTAGTGATGGTCGAGAGAATCTGCTGTTTCATATAAAGATTCTCCTGGGCCTTCAGCAAATCTCCAGCACTAGAGTCATCTGGTCTAGCCGCTAGATCACTAAGCTCGGAAAATATGCCGTTTTCAGAGTTAGA
The DNA here is from genome assembly GCA_964510575.1 of uncultured Bdellovibrionales bacterium. Lineage (GTDB taxonomy): Bacteria > Bdellovibrionota_C > UBA2361 > SZUA-149 > CALKYB01 > CALKYB01. The sequence continues at coordinate 18,427 of CAZECN010000032.1, forward strand.
TATTTGATTCATCTGCGAAAAAATACTGTCGTTACTCTGAGCCGCACTGTTATTGGAAATAGCCTGATCTCCTCCACCAGAGAACAAGTTATCAATTAGTCCTTCCGCTGCACCTTCCATTAATGGGCCGGTAAACTGGGCAATAAAACCCCCTGTCGCTGCCCCTGTCGCTCCACTTACTATTCCTAACATCCTATTTTTCTCCTACTAAAGTAATACAATACATAAACAAAACCCCCGTTTAACCGTTAAATATTTAACCTGTTCGGACATTCCTTATCGCTGCCATCCTGGCCTCGTGCTTGGAACGCTCAATATTCGACATCATGGAAAGAGATTGCATCCGTGCCTGTGTCTCCATTTGCAGATTCAGCAGTTCTCTCAAATCACCAAAAACATTGCCGGACACACCGCCAATGAACTTAGAGCCAATACCGGCCACCCCTTCGGCCACACTTTGTAGTGTTGAAGAAAAATTGCTCCCAGAAGGCGACGGCTCAAAAGCTCTCGTTTTACTCAAGAGCTCAGCAGCTGCTGTCATTCCTGAGCTAACTGAATTAATTTTCATATCCATGTCTCTCTCCTTTTATTGGTAGGCATTAGCTTTCTTTCCCTTCCTCCGAATACCCCTCGTTATACTTTTCGTTAAAATCGAAAGCTGGTTTCACTTTTCTAGCTAATTTCTCACTCATTTCTTCTATTTCAAATTCAATAGCCGAGTCTCTCCTCAGTATTTTACCAGTGGCCACAACTTCTCCATCAAGTTCCAAGCTAGCAAGGGCACCAGCTGCAGCATCCAAAACTAAGCTTTGCCCTGGAGCAATTTTCATTAATTCCGCAACACTTAAAGTTTTTCCAGCTACTTTTACAGAGAGCTGAATCTGAATCATCTCTAGAAGTGGGTGAACCGCTTCTGCTGAACCCAAGCCCATATCCAACTGCTCTTCAATATCTCCAAAATATTCTGCTGCACTAGGCAGAGAGGAAATTTTACTAGTCATTCTACTTCTCCTTTTTTAATAAATCGTCTGGACCAAGTCCCAGACCTTGTTTCTGCTCATTAATGACCGAAGCTGCTAAACCCTTCTTCGGCTTCAAAATCATAGTCATTGCTCCAACTGCCAGGGCTAAACCTCCAAAAATAGCGGCTTTTCTTGGGTCTAATTCTAGGGAGTTGAAGAGCTCTTTGGGCTTCTTTTGAATTGGAGGAATTTCTTCACCGAAAGAGGGCTTTGATTCCTCTATGATTACTTCAATAACAGATAGGTTGGTTCCCACTGCGCCAGAGACAAGTCTTTTGATTTGGATCTCATCTAGTCGTGTTGGATCTTCAGATATTACTAAGACACTTGCCGAACTTTTTCTTTTATTCCCTCCAAAAACTCTGGAGCCAGGTTCAACTCTATTTAGATGGACCCAGGCTTCCAAAACGGAAGGTAGACTACTGAGTGAATTCTCCAACCTAGAAATCTTTATGCTGTCTTGGATAGCTTTTCTCTCCTCACGCCCTGAGACCAGAGAGGATTTAAAGCTAGTGGCATTTTTATCTATTTGAGCAAACGTTCTCTTGTCTCTCAAAGAACCTAGTGCTTTAGCAGCTAACTTAGAAGGAACCTCAATCGCCCAGGAATCTCCATTAGGAATTTTCTTGGCTTGAACCCCTGAACTCTCCAAGGTTAAAATAACTCGATTCGCAGCTCGCTCGTCTAGCTTATGCAAAATGGTTTCATTACAAGCCGTTGTTAGCAAAAGTAGGACTAAGCTAATTAACCTAATCATCTTAAAACCTCCCTACTTCTGGAACGCTCAATAGCTTCGTTCGCTATCAACTGACGTAAGGAATCAAGAGCCCGCGTATGCATTCTGGATACTGTTGCTTTAGATAAGTCGCCAAGTGACTTGGCCATAGCGTCAATACTCACTTCTTCAAAATACCGACCTTGGATAACTTTTCTTTGTTTTTCATCAAGGCGAGAAATCAAGCCTCTAATATACTTCGATGTATCTTTATCAATTAGATTTGCTTCTGGATTCACAAAGCCTGAACGGTAGACTAATTCAAGCTGAAGTGAGCCATCGCTACTAATAGCGTCGTAGCCAAAGGTATCCTCTGCACATATCCGAGACACCAAGCCTTTTAGGTTTCGAGATTCATAACCAGTAAATTGAGTCGCTGACTCGGCCTTATTTAAATGATTGTATAGAGTACGAGATAGTCCGTGCTTTAAACGGGCCTGGTCCAGCATTTCACCCCTAATCCTAAGAGAAGCGAAAGTTTTGAAACTGGCTCCTTTTTCTGGATCATAACGATGCGCAGCTTCGCAAAGACCAACATAAGCTGCTGAAAGTAGCTCCTCTCGATCATCTCCAAAAAGTCGGTATTTTTTAGCCATCACCCGTGACATCACTAAGGCTAGCTCAAAATTATCCTCGATTAGCTTCCTAACTTCTTGCTTCATTTTCCAATCCCAAAAACTAAATTTGTTCGCTCTAGGAGTATCTAATGCAAGGTGTGCCAAGTTTTCTCAGAATTTTTTATTTAGGAATCTTAAACACTTAACTAAGTAACCTATGGTCAGATTTGACTAGCCGGTCAGATCTGACCGAGCAATACATAGCTAATGGTAGGTTGAAGGCCTTTGAAAAATGACTTTTTTCACCGGGAATAGTAAAGTAGTGGCCGAGTAGGCAAACAGAAGGTTTTAGAGTTGTGAGTTCAAGTGAATAGAGAATCTATTTAGTTGAACTCATAACCAACCGGAGAATCAAACCATGCATCAAATGGTTGTATACTACCTCGAAGAAAACCGTCCTATTGGAAACCTGCTAACAATTGATAGCGACGAGGAATGGACTAGAGCATTATCTCTCGCTTTAGACCTCAATCTCAAGCCCAGAGGTGTAGCTTTTATCTCTGATAAAAACTTCACCAACCAAGCAGTTAATGAAGCGAAAAGTCTGTTCGAGGGTTCAAATGATATCAATCTGAAAACTGAGCAGTTAGAGTTTTCCCTCCTCTTTAGTCCAGCAGGAGGCATCCTTGAATATCGCTGTTTTTCAAAAATATTAACTGGGGAGAAACGGTCATTTGACGCAAAGGCATTAGCGATTGAAGGTATATGTCTACCCGACGCCTGCCTTCTAGCTGCTTCAAAACTTCACTTTAGTACATACTGTGGCATTCAAGCTAGAGATCCTCAGCTCCCGAAGTATGAGCTCAAAAGAACTCTACAATAGGGCCGTTAGTTTTTTGAAAGGTTAACCCTAGGGGGAAAAATTTTTCCCCCTTGCCTCTCATTTTTATCTTTCAATGATCCGATCAATTTTAGCCTAAACAATACTTGTAGAAACAAGAGGCCGAAATACCAAAAAGCTAACAACGGTAAGCTTTTTGAATTTTACTGTATAATAAATCAACGTAGAGAAAATAGACGAAAGGTGGCGACTCATCTTTGCCCCTAGTTCCGTTAAACTTCTAACGGAACAGAGCGAAATTAAAATATGATTTTTGAATTTACTGAAAAGAACAACCTAAGCCTAAATAACCTTTAAAAATCCTCTATCGAAGTTTGAGGCTAAATATTTTAATTTTACTTAGTTTGCAGAACTTTTTGATGGGAAAAACCTGTCCCTGATTCTCATAGTCGGCACTTCAACCAAATTAGAGAATAGTAGACCTACGATAAAGCTTAAAACTACATAGCTCAGGCATAAAACAAGATAATCAGAAGTCGACTGAGCAGAATAATCGATCTTTTTCTTCAACACTACCAAAACTGGCATGTGCCACAAATAGACTGAATAAGAATGCCTGCCCAAATAGCAAAGGCACCGCCTAAGTCGACCATGAGAAACTTCTCTACTTAGAAAAGGCTGATCGAGAGCTAGGATCAGAAGCAACCCCATTAAAAAGTAAGAAGCAGAAAGACCAAATGAAAGCATCAGGGGGCCTTCCAACGAAAACAAGAAGAAAATCAAGGAGAGCAAGAAAGCCATCACTATGATTAGCTTATAATTTTTTTTTCGAAACTGCTGAAAGGCCTCGTAATGATAGTGAAAATAATAAGAAATCAAGACACCAAAGAACAAAGAATCCAGTCGCAGATGAGTTAAATGGTTAATAACGGGATATCCCGTAAGAACCGCTGTAGCAAATCGTAAAAATATTAAGTAGGCAGACAGGATAAAGAAAGATTTTTTAATCTTAGCCCATGCATTTTGGGCAAATTTATTATTGAACCAAATTACTATAAAAGGAAGAGAAAGATAGAAATGTTCTTCAACTGCGAGTGTCCATGTATGATTCCAGTATCCTCCGGCATAGTTTTGAATAAAAAATGCCTCGCAAAGAAATGCCCGAAGGCTTATCTTTTCGCCGATGATATTACCCAGAAAAGGTGTTAGTAATAGAAATGTGTAAAACGGTGGATATATCTTTAACCCTCTTCTTATTAAAAACCTTTTGATATCAATACAACCTTTCCCTAGTAACTCTCTAAAAAGAAGTCCTGAGACTAAAAATCCACTAAGAACAAAAAATAAATCCACCCCCATCCAGCCAATTTGGTTCCATAAAGTGGCTGCCTGGATTACAGGCTCTGCAACAGAAATTCCAACTGACGGCAGGTGACGACCAAGGACTAAAAAAACGGCCAGAAATCTCAACATATCAAGTGCTGGCATTCTTGATGATCGAGGGAGTTCTGTGTTCAAATTACCTTCAATAAAATTATCACCAAGGCCTTACCAACTACTTTTATATTTCCCTTCAGCTAAAGACTGTTCAAAAGCTGAGATATTTTGGTAATGAACCATCTCAGTCTCGAAGGCTATAGTAGGAAACACCAAGTGACTAGAGAACAGATTATGTCTTTGAGCAAGGTAATTTGAGATTAGGGGAACAGGAGTATTACACGCAAGCTTTGATAAATTTCCTCCCGGTGAACGGTAATGTCCTTGGCTTTTTTATACCAATACGAAATTTAAATTTAGAAAAAGCGGTAGATACTAATATTCCTTGGATAAAAATGACTGGTAAAACCCCAAAGGATGACCGAGGTCATCCTTTGGAATAACCCTAGGTGAGGAACTAACTCTCAGGATCCGTACTCGCAAAGGAAACGTTACCTTTTCCCTCTTCAATCAAGTTTAGGTAAATTTCCTCGCGATGAACGCCAACGTCCTTAGGGGCACTAATACCAATGCGCACCTGATTCCCTTTAACTCCTAATACCGTGACCGTAACCTCATCACCGATACAAAGGGTTTCACCTGGTTTCCTTGACAGTATAAGCATCTGTCAGTCTCCTTCTGTTTGAAAAAATGCATTTCTGCCCGCAGCCAAGGGCCAGACCTGAGTCTTAAAAAGGAACCAAGCTTCAGGCAAAAATGCAGATTTAAATAAATTGATTTAGAAGAACTTCAAGTAAGAATAAAAAATATTTAAAACCTAAAAGTATCTACCCGCCGTGAGAGGAACTCTCAAAGCGAGCACTGAAATCATACTACCCTTATTTCCATTCAATTTTACAGGTAGAGAAATAGTTAAGAAACTGGCTTGAAATTGTTACACTTTTTGAGAGAAATCCATGTTTTTTGGGTAACTGACCTCCGAATACGATTAGTTCGCGATATTGAAGGCCAACAATCAAAATGTTAGTTAGTTGCTTGGGAAGTAATGAATAAAGGTTTTTTATGTAAGTGTGAATTGGCAGTGCCTCAAGTAGCGCCTCGGGTAGTGCCCATTCACACTGAAATTAAAGAGATTATGCGTAAATCATCAATCTTGTATTTCGCTCTGCTTGTTTTGACGTGGATCGGAGTTATCCTAATGACGCTTACCTTCTTAGGCCTCCTTCCAATAAACAAAGGAATATATCTTTTGGCCCCAATACCAGCATTTTTATTATCTTTTTATGAAGTTGTTCTCTATGGTTTAAGCTTGCAAGAACCTAGCTTTCTATTTAAAGAAAAGGCTCCAGCAAATGATGTGCTAAACAGCCTGTTGGAATATCAAAAAGGCTGGAAAAAAAGGAAATGGTATTTTATAGCAGCGGTTTCTCCTGCGGCCATATTATTCATTGTTGTAACTGCAACAATAACCTAAAGTTTACTTAGTCTCAGTGATAAGAGGTTTCAAACAACTTTCAAGTTTGTTTAATAAGTTAACTCCTAACTTCCCTCTTTCTAAGCATCCTAAGAAACCCCACTCTTGCAGCTAAGGGCTAGGGCAAATACTAGGCAAGGGCTTTTTGATTTTCAGCTACTTCTAATGTAAACTTTCCCCTACTGGACTGTTTTCCCAAAAACTCCATCCTCCCGATCTTTATCTTCTAAATTTAGAATAGAGAATGCGATCGTTCTACCAGAATGATCTCTTCAGATCCGTCCCATCCTGGGAAGGTTATATAAAATCAAGAGGATTTTTAAAGTGGATACCGATACCATAGTAAATAAAGAATTGATGTTCATTGTCTCTGGTCCTAGGATGTCGCCAGAGAAAGCTAAGTCAGTAATTGAAATCTGCCAACAGGGCGAAGTTAGTTTCAGCATTGGAGATGAACAAAGCGAGAAATTAACGCTGGTTAAAGATTTCTCCCTGTCTCCAGAAATAGATAAATCAGTAACTGTAAGGTTCATTTGGCGAGGTCAACTTAATGGCGCTCAGAACCTGAAGCCTGTTTGGGATTTCAGAAAGCTTCTAAAAACAATGACCGAAACTCTCTTAAACCATGTACTCATACCAGAAGGAAGCAATCTAACTGCTGAGCATTTTAAATTTATGGGCATGGAAGTATCAGGCGCATTTTTAGCTGCAGATGCAGAAAAGTTCGAACAAATTATTTAAAGCAAAAGAAGTAAGGTCCCGCTCATGGTTATCAAACAATAAGGTTATACCTAGCGATGAGTCGGATCTGAGGGCACAGCTTTTCCGACACCAAACTAAGAGCAGTTTAAGGAGAGGCGTGTGATGCACGCCGCACCTAAAATCCTACCTAGAAAATATCTGAGGTTTGAGATTTTTGATTGTCGAGGAAGATGGGTAGCGACGAGTGAGTCGTATACCCATACCCTAAACAAAAATCTGTTTTGAGGGATGAGCTTTTCGTTTATCGAGGCGAGCGAAAGTCGAAGAGGGAGGCGTGCTAATGCACGCCGCACCTAAAACCCTACCTAGAAACTATCTGAGGTTTGAGATTTTTGATTGTCGAGGAAGATGGGTAGCGACGAGTGAGT
>CAZECN010000032.1:25762-29615 GCA_964510575.1 uncultured Bdellovibrionales bacterium
CGTATGCCCATACGTCGTAACGAGGAAGCTACCCAATCTGACGAAGAGAATCGTAAATCCCAATCCTCAGATTACATGTAGGTAATATCATCCCATGGATGTCGGTACAACGACTGCTCCAAATTCCCCTGGTCCATAAAGTGACCGACCATTCCCATGCAACGTCCAACAAGGAATAGTCCGTTCAAAAATCCTAGGTCAACAAACCTTTGAATTTCTTTATCATCGAAGCAACCTGTAGCAACAAGCATATCGATGAATGAGGTTCCAATGGCTCCATCAACATTGAGGATTAAGTTACCTTTCTTTTTAGTAGTGAGTTGTTCAACTTCCATAGCGAACTTGATGTGCTTAGCCGCACCGAAATGCTCTAGAGCATAGTTCTTGAGAAGTTCAACTCTCTTATCTGGATTGGAGAGAGACTTAACTCTGTGACCAATACCAGGAATTGGAATACCTTCTTTTTTCATACTGTCGATAAAAGCTTCTGGCTTTAGGCCTTGATCAACTGCCTGCTTAAATCTTTGAGAAGCACCATCAATTGCTCCACCGAAACGAGGCCCAATAGTAAGCATTCCCGAAGCAACGGCAGAAACTAAATCTTTACCAGCACGAGCTGCAACGATGGTATTATGCGCTCCCGACACGGCAGGACCATGGTCAGCGGTAAGAACTAGGATTAGCTCAAGATAGTCACTGGCAAACTGAGGTAACTCTCTTTTGAACCAAAGAAGACCTAAGGTTCCTCCAATTCCGTATCCTTCCCCAACAACTTTAGATATCGGCACACCGTTATAAGTAAGCTCTTCACCACGGTCATCAGAGATAGTAGAGACAAAGTTTGTCGGCTTTCTGATAAGACCTTGTTTTTGAGCATCCTGAATATCAATTGGAACAACAACGGCTTCAGGAATTTTGACTGGCTCAATTACTTTCTTAGCTGCCAGGTCGGTGTAAACGCCTTTGATAATATCTCCAAGGTCGTCAAAAGAATTAGGAACAATAGCTCCCGCTTCTTTTAAAGCCTTGTTTTTAGCATGGGCCGTTTCTTCTTCAGCGTCAGCTCTAGCTCCTGCGTGACCAAATTGAACTTCTCCTGGGAATAAGGTCGAGCAAGTTCCCATTACCCACATAACAAGTGGTTTGGTAATTTCGCCATTCTTAATTGCTTCAGCAATCTGATACTCGCCATCACCACCAACTTCACCCAAAGCCACCAGCATTTTAACTTCTGGATTTTTCTCCATCCGTATCAGGTGGTCATAGAGTGTTGAACCGGGATAACTATCCCCTCCAACTGCTATCCCTTCGTTGAGCGCAGGATAAGATAGTGTCTCATCTTCTTCACCGTCGATACGGCAAGCAAGGCTGATAGTATTGTACAACTCGTTAGACATTCCACCTGATTTTGAAACAAAACCAACGCAACCCGGGACATAGAGTCTAGTGTCAATTATATTTTCAATAGAACCAGCGGTGTTACCAATTTTAAACTTTCCGGCTTTAATTCCACCAACAGTAGCTGGGCCAATCATCCACTTACCAAGTTCTTTAGCTCTAGCGACAAGTAAGCGAGATTTTCTTTCAGGTATTCCCTCGGCAATAATCGCTACAGTTCTAATGCTTGGCTGCTCTAAGGCTTCAAGAGAACTTTCGTAAGAAGAACGGAATGAGGCGAAATTAATAAAAACATCTGCGTTTTTATGTTTTTCTGCAGCTTCCTTAGTAGTTCTATAAATCGGGATCATTATTTCTTCACTACCCCAGAAACACTTATGGTACCCCGGTCTTGAAGCATAGACGATGGCGGCTACAGAAGGAGTTTTTCTTCTGCAGGCATAGTCAAAATCAAGCATCCTTTGGATAGCTTTAGTCTGGTAGTTAAAAATAATTGCCTGGGTATTTTCGTGAAACAGCTCGTATTCTGGAGCTGTATTTGTTTCTGACATGTCTCTTTTCTCAATTTTTCTATTAGCGTTGCCCATTACTTCACCTCTTAACTGCTAGGCGGCTAGACCAAGTTTTACTATTTTTGTCATGTGGGTTTCCGGACCGTAAACGTCAATTGGAAGACCTATCTCCTCTCCAACTTCACGCATCCTTTCCAGTCCAACTTTGTAGTTAGGACCACCACGTCTCACATAAATTTTGGCATCAACAGACTTAAGTTTGTCGCCATATTCGCGGAAGGCTCTAATGATTCCACTGAAAGTTTTGGCAACATCAGTGAAGTTGGCGATACCACCACCAACGATAAGAATCTTAGGCTTTCCTTCAGGATCAGGCTCAGCTGTCATTAACTCGAGAATAGTCTTTGCATACTCATAGCTTTCTTCGTCACTTGGATTACCTGAATACTCACCGTAGTTAGCTAGCTCCTCTCCAGCACCAAGGTCAGCGATAGTATCAGTGTAAACAACCGAAGCTCCCCCACCAGCTACCATGGTCCAAATTCTAGCTTTTTGATTTAGTATCGTTAACTTCAGCGAAGCACCCGACTGAGCATCAAGACGAGCAATATGCCTCTCGGCTCTCATCGATTTTCTTCCAAACCCCGCAGGAAACTGAAAACTGCCCCATAGTTTTCCGCATTCAAACTCAGCCGTGTCATCAAGCTTTGCAGCCAAGTCTAAAAGAATAATCTTATCTTCTAGATAAACTGCTGGGTTAATTTCAAGATAAACAAAGCCTGCTTCAGTATAGAGCTGAAAAAGGGAACTAATGAACTGCTTTAAAACAGGAATTCTATCAGAAGGAACTCCAGCTAATAACTCAGCCTCGATTTTACTTTCATCAAGCTCACCGAGAACTGGCACCTTGAGGCGATTGGCTTTAGCATCGATGTCACCAACATCTACACCACCCTCTTTATAAAAAAGAATCTCGTCCCCATCACGCTCAGAGTGAATCGCAACGTAATATTCGTCGCTAGCTTCGTGAGGAATAAACGGTTCAATAACAAAGTTGTTGATAACACCGGTAACATCATCAATGGTAATTTCTTTGTTCATTCGCTCGTCGATCCAAGCGCGAACTTCAGGGAATTCTGCATTTAAAAGAAGAAGGTTATTGTTACCTCTTCTCTTAATTAACTGATCAGGCTTGACCACCAACTTCTCAGTTTCCAACCAAGGATTTTCTTCTACAAGAAAAGCATATTCGGTTTCTTCATTAACCTGGGCTACTCTATTAGAGTGAGCAACTTCCTCAGCTCCAAACTTGGCAAGCAAATCAGAAACCATTTTCTTTCCGTCAAACTCTCTGATGGCGCGATGAGCCATACTACACCTGTAAAATTCAATGCAGTTAATAGTTAAGGAAGTTGTCCTAACCTCCTACTTTCGACCGCGGAGTGTGACAGCAAATAAAGACAAAGCCAATAGTTTAGGCTGTAATTTTCTCTAGAATAACCGTTCTAGTGAAGCGACGTTTGAGAGAAAAATAAAGTAAATTTAACCACTTATTAACCGCAATAATTAATAAAAAATATTAATGTTTAGGCAATCTAGCCATAAACATCGGGGGAAGCCGAAAGCAGAAAACTTTGCCGCCTTAGTTGAAGACCTAGCGAAATTGAGAGGCTAATTGACTGGCAAAATAACTGATAATCAAATCAGCTCCTGCTCGCTTAATTGAAGTAAGTGTTTCAATAGCCAACTCATTCTCGTCGGCCAAGCCCAGTTTTCCGGCAGCTTTGATCATCGAGTACTCACCACTTACGTTATAAGCAATAACGGGCAAGTCTGTTTGATTCTTCACAGAGTGAATAATGTCCAAGAACGAAAGAGCCGGCTTAACTATCAAACAGTCGGCTCCCTCTGCAATATCTTGCTTGGCCTCACGAAGAGCTTCT
>CAZECN010000033.1:0-29124 GCA_964510575.1 uncultured Bdellovibrionales bacterium
GCACAAAGTTATCTGATAATCAGATTGTTCAAATTATCAACGGGATTGCTAATTTTGAGCCTGGCTTTAACAATCGTCAGATTAACCAAGCTCGTATCGACTTACTTAAAGGGTTAGGCATCAGTCAAAATAAGTTTCGTTACTATCAAGGGCGGCTGGCTTACCGAGGTATCTTTAGATAAGTAGGGAATTAGTGCTGCGAGAATAAAAAGTGAGCAAATACACTTTTACTTCTAAGCTAATTGAGGTTTATGGTCGGCGGCAGATTGATTTTTATCTACCGCTGACCAATTCTTTTTTACCAAGGCCCTGTTTGTTTAAGATTCGCCCTATTCCCTAACTAGTTTACAATTTGAGCCCCTGAGGTTAGATCCGTTGGGTCGAAGCCATGGCCACCTCCGCCTGTAGCTGTGGGCGGGACACATAAACAAGTTAATGGATTCATAACTTCAGGAGTATCCTTCGCTTCACACTCCGCCGGTCTCCATGGTGGGCAAACTACCACTGGTGGCGCAGTCGTAGTCGTAGTAGAGCTAACCGTGGTAGTTGTAGTGGTTGTAATGGTCGTAGTAGTAACCACATTCCCAACCCCCAAATCACTCAAATCTACATCAGCCAGTGGAATTGCTGGACGAAAACCCTGAGCTAATCCTTGAACTTCCAGATTATTAAAAACTGGCAAAATAGTTTTTACTCTGGCCCGCATAGCTACAATAATCGGCTCTTCTTTTAGAGTTTTAGGATCGTTTCCCAGGTAAGAATTACAACCAGTTGAAGAATTTAAAGAAGGATGGCGAAAACAGCCTGACTCTCCATCAGCACAGCCGTCTGGGTCGCCTAGCTCTGCCCTCGCACACTCGTAAGGCCTGAGCAGAGCTGCGTTAGAAACTAAAGTTGAGTCTTTATGCTGAAAGGGAACTACCTCCGCCCAGTTTCCGGAGCCAGTTTGTCCAACTAAAGTTGAAAGAGGCACTCTCTCAGCAGCGTCCATTACATGCTGCTTTGCCCACTGGTAGCGGTAATAGTCATAAAACTCGGCACTATTAGCAGGGTCTAAGCTTCTGGCATCAATATCCAAATTCGGAATAGCCAAAGCAGTTGAAAGCCCCTCCTCCGCTCCAGTTTGAAGCAAGGCTTTAACCGAATAAATTCGAGCAAGATCAATAACACCGATTAAAAGCAGCATTAAAACTGGAAACACTATTGCGAACTGAAGCATGGTGACTCCAGCCTCATCGCTACCCAAATACTCTTTTTCTAGATATTCTTTCTCTAGCTTTCTTTTAATCACTTCTTTATCCATTGCCTTTACTACTAGCCTTACTGCTAGTCCTACTTACTGCACCAAAAAGAATCCTGGACTATCAAAAATCTTCTCCATTTGATTCTTAATCTGCTCTGACTTTGTTCTACAGCCTGGCTCACAAAGCATCCTACCCGAGTCATCCGTAAATTGAGGCACTGTTACAACAGCACCCGGGCTGGGAGCTGCTTTGCATTGATCCTCTAGAGAATCTTCAAAACTTCCTGCGCGGCACTGAGCCATGCTAATTCCACCGCCAATTAGAGAAGGGTCACAAGGAGGAAGCACTGCCCGGTAGGTTCCACCAGTCTCAACAGCCTTTTGATAAAGCCTGTTAGCCTCAAAGAAGATTTCTTCGCCCATTTGAAAGTTGTCCCAGTTCAATTGACCATCCTGGCAAGCGGCGCAACTGTCGGCATCAGGGCAAGAAGCACAAGGGTTAACTAAGGGAACACTTCCTGAAAATGGCCCTGGTTCAAGACAAGTGTCCGAAACCGGCTCTACTCCCCTTCTTAGAATTTGATGCGCTCCGGCAAGCTCTCCTACGTTTAGAAAATGAAACTTTACACCTGCAGGAATATAACTGTCGTCTATAATTGCTTCAGCTGCTGCCATCGAGTTCTGGTAGGACAGATAGTCACTGCCACAAGTATTTCCAACACAGTTCGTAATTCCATCTGAAATCAACACAACCATGTTGTCACTAGTGTCATAATTTGGAGAGTTCTGAAGAACAACCAAGGCCTCTGAAAGAGCTTCTGGAATATTCAGATTATCATCATCCAAATTCAGAAAATGGTGATTCTGAATTCGCTTTAGAAAAAAGTCGCCATCCCTGGCTTCAACATCAAGCACCTCTCTTAGACGCTGCATAATAGGCGTAATCGAGGAAATATCAGTGCTTGGCTCTGGAACAAAAGGAGGAGTAAAACTTAGCGGGTCGTTAATATCGCTTGGCAAACTAATTCCACCATGAAACCTGCGGTGGTAATTATCCGCTGCAGAGTCAAAACCGATAACCCCCACTCCATCTACTGGTTGAAGCAAGTCTAGCGCATGCCTAACCCCAGCAAGAACAGATGATAGCGGCTCTGGGCCGAGATAGTCTGCCGGACAATCATTCATGTAGCCCTCGATTACTCCGGGCTGGTCAGAAGCCTGGCAGTGAGCATCAACATAGTGAAATCCGTAATTAGTAGGGTCAGCTAAAGGAAGACCAGCATAGTCATCTTTAAAATGCTTTAAGGGATTCACTCTCAAGGTGGCTGGGCCCATAGAACGAGTATCACCGTGACCTACAGGGGCTCCAGCCATACTAGAAGCCATGTAGTTATTCCAGACAGTATTTGCTAAGCCTGCGCCACCAAGCATTTGGCAACTAGCAGGATCTTCACAACCCCAGGTAGGAATGCCGTCATTAATATGCTTATTGCAGTCAGTATAAACTCCCTGAGCGCAACGAAAATTATACTCACTGGCGTAAAAAGTATTATTAGCAGCCTCTGCGTCATCATATCCAGGTAGATGTTTAGCAAGGTGAACCCCAGGATATCCTGCGGCGGTTAGTTGAATTTTTGACTGACTAAAATGAGTATCCTCAAAAGAGGAACGTGAAAGGTCAATTAAAAATATAATATTCTTGGAATAGGAAGCAGCGGTGGCTTGAGAACTAAGATAAACATCCGACTGACCAGCAGCAGCACCTAAAAAGTTTTTGATTGGATTTCCTTGCGGAGTGCTTAGATTAACCCTGTAGGCGTTAACCGTCTTATTTTGATTGGCTACCTCAGCTACACTTGTTTCAAGGAAGCAAGGCCTTTTCCAAACTCCAAGCGGGCAAGGGCAAGAGGCAGTTGCATCAAAGTTATTGCTCTGGTCTCCGCAGCCAGGATCTTCAAAATACCAATCACCAAAGGAAACTGAGGCAAAATCACTTGGGGCATTACCCACTGTCTTATTGAAACTCTGCTGCCGTTTCTCAACAATTGAATAATTTTGCTCGAGTATCCCCTCAACTCTGTTTTGAGCCAGGTTCATTTTCTCAGACTCAGTAGCAAGACTTGAGGTTTTCCAGGCATGAAGTGCTGCAAGGGCAGCTTTCCCGGCATCAGAGTCCTGATCGGACTTAGAAACCGACAGAAAAGAAGTATCGATTGCCAAGCCCGCAAACAGAATCAAAACAACAGCGATTATTGAAACAAATGGAAGTATTCCGCCTCGTTCGTTTAGTGGTTTATTTGCTCCGTGGAAGACACTTGGGCTGGGAGTTGGGTAGACTAGGTGCTTGCCTAACAAAAAGGAGAAATTACTGGAATTACTATTTATAAGCTTGACCGTCATATCGGAAGCTTCACACCCTATGCTATTCTTTGGCCACAAAGGAGTGGCTCTAATCCATTGCTTGTTTACCTTTACTACTCGTCTACGACTGTTATTTTCACGATGTTATTGTTTGACCTTTTTTAAGCGACTTAAGCCCCGCTCCAGTTGTCACTGGTAGTTGAGGATAAATATGGCGCTCTGCTATTTGCTGTGATCTTCAGGTTTTTTAGAAAAGGAAGAAGGCCATCAAAACGAGCGGTGACCATGCTATTTACTGTTTCAGAGGCTTCCGGCTTGCCAGCAGCTGATGCTACCTGAGCTGATGAATATTCTGAACAAATACAGACCGAATCTGAGTTAAGTTTGAAATCCTTTTGATCAAGAGTCCCTGAGGCAAGCTTAACTACTCGGTTTTGCAAAGACGCTTGCTTTCCACCAAGAGGAGCTGCTGCAAGACCGCCGCAGCCGCTGCCATGCATATCAGAGGCAAAAGTACCTACTTCAAGCCGGCTAGTGTTAGCAGCTAAACTTACCGCATTGTTAGCCAATTGATTCATCGCCTGGTAGGCGTTGAAAAGGCGGGCGCAATCTATCACCCCCATCATCAAAAGAATTAGAAAAGGTGCCGCAACCACGAACTCAATAAACGCAGTTCCCTTCTCATCAGAAGTGATACGCTGATTCTCTGAGTTTTCTTTTCGAATACTAAAAAACATAAAAACCAAAAATAGTTAAAACCTATAGAGCGAAGGGAATCCCTTTCTAGCTCTTCGTAAACTGTATATTTACCCTAGGTGAAGCAAAACTCCCTGCCGGTCAATTGCCCTGACCTAGGGAAAACCCTTATGGATTAAATCGGAAAAATCAGTAAAAAACTTTACGAATTGGCGCGGAGGCAAAATATTTATTTATGCGAGATTACAGACACTTAGCCCGAAGGTGCGAAAAAAGCTCAAGGCTCTTTTAGGATTTATCCCTAGATCTAGGGGCAATTCTTGCACTTAATATAAGGTGTCAGCTTCTTTTTGGTCTTGTTGTAGTGCTTAGAGACGTCAATCTTCCCCGCCCATGCCCAGGTAGCCTTTTTCTTACGATTAAGACTCTTTGGCCCAGTCAGTTTAACCACACGTCCACCAGGAATCTTTACTGAAACCTCAATATTCTCAGCAGTATACTCACCCACATTCTGCACAGTGAACTGCACATGCTCAAATTGCACCCCTCTGCCAAAACGAAATAAACCTTTAGGCTCTCCTTGGGCTCTTAGAGTGGTTTTTCCAGTCTTCTTTTTACTAGACCTTTTAGCACTAGAGTTGGCTGAAGCAGAAGATAGGTTTTTACTGGCTTGGTTCTTAAATCCTACTTTCTTTCGACTACTAGTTTTGGCTGACTTTTTCTTTGCCTTCTTTGTTGCTGCTTTAACCTTCTCACCCTGTTTTACGAAGGCTATTTTTTTTTCTTTCGCCTTTTTACGCTCTTTAACAGCCTCATTTATGACTTTTCTAGTATCACGTGAGGCAAACCTAGAAGCTGTTCTCCTTCTCAAATCACGCTTATTATGATCTGCGCCAGCCAGAATCAAAGTTTTGACTATGTCGTGATACCCGCCCTTTGCTGCGTGCATCAGCGGAGTCATGCGATTATCGTCAAAGCCATCAAGCTCAAAGCCCTTTTCAACAAAGACTTTAACCATGGCATGCTGATCAGCTTCTACAGCATAGAATAGGGCATTCTTTCCGGAAATATCTTTGACGTTCCCATCCACACCTGCATTAACAAGATCCGTAACAATTTGAAGGTTGCCAGCCCTGACTGCACCAAAAAGAGCAGTCTCACCAGTTTTATCAACTGCGTTGACGTTGGCGCTTTGCTTAAGTAACTCATGTACTAATTCACTACTTTCATTACCAACGGCCAACATTAGAGGCGTAACTCCGTCAGCGTCTGCCGAATTAGCATCGGCTCCATGCTTAAGTAGGACTCCAGCTAATTCTGTATTTCCAAAGGCAAGAGTTTGATAGAGAAAGCTGTCACCACTTTTAGTTTTAAAATTGGGAGAAAGACCAGCTCTTAGCAAGATCTCAATATCTCGCATATCATGCCTAAGCATAGCCGCATCTAGATTAGCTTGGTTTAAGCTCAGGTCGGTTTTAAGAAAAGGCTTAAAGATTGAAAGATTGGTTCCAAGAGCAGACTCAGTGCTAAGCAAGGTTGCTACTGCAGCCTTATTAAAGCTGTCAACATTTCGTAAGCAAGTTACAAAGGCTGCCAAAAGCCCAGAACATAGCAAAGTCATCACCAAGCTTTTAAAGCGCTTTCTTTGCTTAAGGCTGCGATCTCGCCCCCTGTACTTTCTTTTTCTACCTTCAGCAATAGCCATTGAAACTGCTGGCTTACTAATACTAGCCGTTCCTACTTCGTGCTTTCGCTCCTCAAAGTACTCACGAACTTCAGTCATGGTCTGAAAACGGTCTCCCGGACTCTTTTCACCACAAATCTGAATAAACTCATCAAACCATACCGGAACAGCCGGATTAGCCTCACGAACACTAGGCATAGGGGTTTTTAGATGCATTGCGGCTAGTTGAAGGTACTGGTCATCAATAAATGGTCTTTGACCCGCTACTGCCTCATAAGCAATTACACCCAAGGCATATATATCGGAGCGCACATCAACATTGGCACCTCGAATCTGCTCTGGAGACATGTAAAACGGGGTTCCAACCGCCTCTCCACTTTTGGTAAATCCGTGGTTATCTCCTAAGCAACGAGCTAGTCCGAAATCTGTAATCTTTACTTCTTTCTCCTTGGAGATAAGAATATTATCTGGTTTGAGATCTCGGTGAATAACCCCGGCTCTATGAGCTGACTCCATACCTTCAATCAATTGAGAGAGAATATCCAGAACTTCAGTAAAAACCAGCCTGTCATGCCTTGGTGCATAGATGCATTGGGAGAAGCTTTTACCCTCAACATATTCCATGGTTAGGTAAACTGCCCCTTTTCCATCTTCGCCAAAATCGAAAAGTCGAACAATGTTGGGATGAGAAAGCTTTCGAGCAACCAGGACTTCGTTTCTAAATCTGGCAAACGTCGTGTCGTCTTGAACATGATGGGGGTAAAGCAATTTAAGGGCTATTGCCTCATTATCCAGAGAGTGATCAATAACCTTAAACACCGCTCCCATTCCACCATGGCCTAGTTCTGAAACTATTTGATAGCGATTATCGACTATATTCCCAGGACGAAGTGTGGAAGCACTAGCTCGGGAGCTTGGCGGCGCAGTGGTCTGATTCAAAGCCTTTGATATCTCTTCTGGGGTCTTTTTACGCATAGGGTCTCGCTTACCGTCGACGACAGCGTCCGAACCTTCAGAAATTTCGCCCTCGTCTTTCATAGACTATTCAGGCCTCACGTCTTAACCAAAATCAAATACTCCAACCAATAGCCCAGAAATAAGGCTTAAAAGTGGGGCAGATACCGAAACCTTAAAAAAAATTTTGCTGTGCCCGCGAGCGGGCTTAAACCCAGAGGATACGAAATCCTCGATATCAACCAAATATTGGCGTCTGCCCCACATTACTCTGGTCGGCTTTCCCCTTGGCATTCTTTAGCTTCTCTAAGGATCAGCAATTTGTTCAATAATTTCGGAGGCATCCGGAGCAAGGTTGCTCTCTGATATCAAGGCTCTTAAGTTCAAATAAAAAGAAACTGCCAAGTCTTTTTATCTTGATTCAAGCTATTATTAACAGTTTGCTAATGTACTGATGAGGGCATGAAAAATTTGCCCTTTAAATCAGAGCAGAGGCTATCCAAAAGCAACTAAAACGTTGATAGAGAAGGTTCAAGATAGTAACTATAAGTAGTGTTCGCCGAACAAGCTAATGAATAACAATTTTTTAACTTCTAGATAGACATTTTTTAAAATGAGCGCAGAAGAACAAATAGGTGGATTTTCAGTTGGCCGAAGCGCCAATGAAAGTTCAACTCGCCAAGGCCCAACTCTTCCCATTTTAGGTGAGCTAGAAAAACAGCTTTTCCGACTACAAAATTTTTTCCTACCCTACCCCCAGTTCACAGTTAAGACTCTAAACCGGCGCTATGGAAAAAAAGAGTTACCTCTTAAAATTGAACCAAAAAGCAGCAACTCAAAATCTATTTTTGGAAATTATAGTAATAAGTATTTAGTTAAGGTCTACGGACCTCTTTTGAATGACTCCAAATATCCAGGAGTTGAAAGATTAATTCTAAAAATTGCTCGAAGCTATGCCAAGCAAGCTCGTCGAGAAACTGATATAGACGAAAAGAGCTTTTTCAAAAACTCAGCTGAATATCAAGAATTAGTAAAACTCTCAGAGGCTCTGAAAGAAAAAGAGCATGCTGAACAGCTTGAAAAAGCCAAGGGAATTAACACCAAAGCTCTCTGTGGGCTTTGGACTAGCATTAGAATGCAATATTTCCCCGATAGAGAGGACCTGGATGAGTATAAGGTAGTTTGGTCTGGACGCAGACAAACCTCCAGTCTAGCCTCCTGTAACGTGGAAAGAAAAAGAGTGCAGGTAGCGGCTGCAATGAAGAGACCGGAGAGCATTACCTACTTAGAGCCTCTTCTGTATCATGAGATGTGCCACGCTTTTCTAGGCCAGCCAAAAATTGTAAACGGCAGAAGAATCATGCATGGAAAAGATTTTAAAGAATTAGAGAAGAAACATCCTGGAATCGCCGAGCTTGATCAGTGGATTAAAGCAGGTGGTTGGAAAGACGCAGTGGAACAAACAGATCAGGAACAAGAGCTATAGTTCTATCAAGTTTACCGTACTAGCTTTGGGTAGCTAAGAACTCAATCTTTTCAGTTAAGTCATCAATAAACCCTAGGTCCGTTTCCTCAGACTTAGCTGTGCGAAGAATATCTATCGCTGTCTCAGCATTATCCATTTTGAAAGTTTGGTCATAAGCTCTCATACGAACCACTCTACTAGGGTGCAATACTAGCTCCCGAAGCTCTTTTAACTTAGGCTGCCAACCAGTCTTCTCCAAATAACGTGAGAAATATACATCTAGCTTATTAGACTTTTCAGCGTTCACAGAAGAGAGTAGAAGCTCTTTAACGATACTTCTTGGAGGCTTGGTTGCTAGCCAGGATTTCACGATAGAATCAGAAATCCTGTCTGGATCACTGACCATTGCTACCAATTGAGCAGTTTGAAGAGCAGATAAACTCGAAGAATGCTTTTTAACAGCTTTTAATACTGGAATGGCTCCCCTGTGCTTCCAGCTATACTTGTCCAGAGCCAGCCCGATGGCTTGGGCACGAACTTCTGAGAATGGGTGCAATAGAAGAGACTGAACCTGGGAAGTGTTGAACTCTACCTCTGGCAAAGCTCCAGATAGAACCATCAACCTATTAACTGGAGACAGTCTACCCCAATCACTACCACTAAGCTTATGAGCGATTGCCCAAGAAATATTATCTCCTGTAGGTCTAAGACTAACATGCCCCAAAATTGCATTCAAAGCCCTAGATGCCCTCGCTGAATCATTAGAATAAAGCAATGCTAAGGCTCTAGTTCTAAGCTCAGAATCTCTTGAAATAAAGGCGTGCAGCTCCTCTGTATTTTCAAAGCCAGGCAACACACCTCGCGTGGCTAATCTTGCCATTGTTCTTACGGCCGGATGGTAAGCATTTCTAATCGTTTCATCCTGTCCCAAAAGACGAAATGCGGCGGAGACTGGAGCTGGTAGCTCATAAAGTCTATCCACAGGAAACCCCTTGAGGATGTTAGCATAACCATCACCACCTGAGGCTGCTAAGGCAAGTACTACAGCAGAATGAAAACTATGAATTGATTGAGGGTTCTTATGAAGCTCCCCTCCCATTAAAGGGCCAGTAGCTAATGCAACCACTGTTCTTCGGTCTTCCATGCTAAGATCTTTTTCCCAGCGAGGATCAAAAGCTATTCTAAGCAATTCTGCCTTAAAACCAGCGTCGTTAACTGCACCAGTTCTGGCAGAACCAACAATTACACTAAGGGCAAATTCGTTTTGGTTCGACTTTGGATCGACAGCAACTCTCGCAACCTCTTTCATTCTACTGTGTAGCCCTGAACGCCAGAATTCACTGAGCTGCAGTTCCGAATAGCCTGCGGGAGAAGCTATATCAAGCTCAGGCTGAGTTGAGGAAGATCTCTGATAGAAAATTAAGGCAAGCATCATAACTCCGGCAGCAATCATCCAGAAGAAAAGCTTGGAGCCTTTGTGAGCATCATTTACTAAATCTTTAGCATGAGCGTGAAGCTCGGCCTCTTCTTGTATAAAATTATTCTCCTGAAGAGAGGCCGCTTCTTCCGCCAATTGACGAACTCTAGCTTCCTCTTCAAACTCGGAAAGCTGCTCTGCGCTTTCTTGGGTCGCTTTCTGCTGGGATGGCTGCTCCTTCGCTTTAAGGACTTCTATGTTATTAGGCTTTTCTGAAACCGGAGTTGCCTCGCCCTTCTTACTTTGAGCTGGTTTTACAGTATCTATATTGGCCTGGCGCAACATTTGAGTAGGCTTAACTCGAGAATTTTTAACAGCAGTAGCTTTCAAGGTTTTTTGACTTGCTCTTAGGCGTTCCCTCAAAACATGTTCTCTCAAAGCAAACTCTTGTTTACGTCGAGCACTGCTTACTTTTTTATCCTGGTTCTCCTGAGAGAAAGTCTCCATTTCTTCTTTTGTACGAACTACAGCTCCTCGGGTTTTCAAAGGATCGACGACTTGTTTTATCCCCGAGGGTGCTTTTTGGACTGTAGATTGAGTCTTCGACTGAGATGGTTCTGCGCTAGAACGAGGTTTAACAATTGGTTGAGAATTTGTTTGGTTACTGGGATGAGATCCTCCAGCTTTTGGCCTAACTCCAGGCCTCATTAACGCTGTACCCTGTCGGTCTCTTTTTACTCTTGCCCTGCTGCTATTGCTAGCTTCTGCTTTCTGAGTTGGCTTAACTGGGACGACTGCTGCATGATTAGCTTTAGACTTTTTACTATTTTCTATATTGGCATTTTTCTTACTGGAAGTTTGAGTTTGAGCTCCTTGTTTAGCCTTTTCTTTTTGCTTCTTATTCTTAGACCGAGGCTCTAAGGAGCTACTCAACTCTACAAGCACTCTTGCAAGCTCTGGACGATCAGCTGGTTTAGCTGAGGACATTGATGCGAAAAATTCTTGGCTTTTCTTAAATCGACCTATTTGACCTTCTTCAAAGTAAACCCTAGAAAAAATTTGGTTGAAAATTCTTCCTAAACTATAAACATCAGCCGAGAAACGAACCGCCTCACCTTCTATCACCTCTGGTGCAAAAGACTTTTGTAGGTAACCTTTAGGGAATTGCTCTAGTCCAATAGAAGCTGCTGCTTGAACACAAGAAGCTCCCACTCCGGCATCCATCAAGGTTAGGTCATCTTCAAAACGCCCGTTATGAACTCCAGACAGACCAACATTCGCAGCCGTTAAATGCCCATGGGCGATTCCTCGGGCATGCCAGTTTCCAACTGCTTTAAGTAAGTTGCTAGTCAGATTCCACGCTCGTTTGGTGGAAAGAGGTTTGTCTACTCGAAGTAAATCTTCAAGTGTATAGTCAACAAACTCTCTTCTAATCCATATTTGCCCTTCGAGAACACCATGATCAATTATCAAAGCTCTAAGGTCAGGATAACTATCAAAAAGCTTTAGCGTCTCTTTTACGCGAGATGTAATGCTATCTGAGAGAGCAACCTCTGGACCAAAAAATCTAATTACTGAAGGAGAACTTTCACCAGACAACTTTAGAACGGGCCGCAAGTCCCAAGAACGAGGCGTTTTAGCTACACCAATTATCCCTGCTTCCGGACAAACGCTGGAAATAACGCGATCAATATGACTGCGTTCAGCAGATGAGAGAGCTTTTTTGCTAACTATATCAAATGCGGCTTCGGGACTAGGGTGCTCATCAAAGATATCACTTTGAGATTGCTGCTTTACTAGTCTCAATTGTGGATGCTTCTTTCCCAAACGAAAATTCCTAAAAAAACTCAATCAAACTTTGCTCTCGAAAATGCTGAGAACCTGTCTGAATTACTTCAACCTTAATACTCTATACCCTATAGTCTCGATAATTAAGTGACTTGCTTCATAAAACTTGAGTAATGGAATAGAGGAACATTAGTAATATCAACAACTTATAAATTTAGGTCGTTTTAGCAAAGAAGGATCCAAGCCCGAGAGGGTAAACTATTTTTCTCTAAGCTCTTTGATCGATCAGCAAATTAACTTGCTCAAGAAGGCGCTCAATCACCTCATCGTAAGGGAAAGCACCTAAGGCTTCGGTTCCCTTCTTTAAATTGACGAAGTTTGGGGCACACCAAAGCCCTAAATCGGCGTCATCTGTCTCACCAGGGCCATTTACACGACAACCCATAACAGCAATGGTCAGATCATAATCTTTTGCGTATTCAGTGACCTTCTTAACTTCTTGGGCAAGCTCAACAAACTTACTGTTTTCAACTCGTGAACAAGAGGGGCAGGAGATAACGTTTAGTCCAGAGTCAAAGTAGTCAGGGACAGACCTAAAGCGTCCTTCTTCAATATCTTTGATTATATCGCGCGCGACTTCTATCTCTTTATCTTTCTGATCATCAGGAAGTGTTAAAGACACTCTTACAGTGTCCCCTATTCCAAGTCCGAGCAATTGCTCAAAAGCAATTCGCGTTTTGATAGCCCCATCAGGCAAAAGACCTGCTTCAGTCACTCCTAAATGAAGAGGCACATCAGGCCGAGCAGAGGCGAATTCACGGTTAATTTCAATCACCGCTTTCGGATCTGAACTCTTCAAAGAGACAACAAAATTACTAAAGCCCAGTTCATCCAAGAGCGCGCAATGCTCATAAGCTGAACTCAAGGCTACTTGCACAGAGTCCTCTTCCTGTTCCTTCAGAGCTGGATCTAAAGAACCAAAGTTAACGCCAACTCTCATCGCACAGTTGTGTTTGCCGGCGCAATCAGCAAGGAAAGCCACTTTGTCTTTCACTGAGACTTCTTTTTGGTGATGATGAAGATGACCGGGATTATATCGTAACTTTTGCACCAATGGGGCCAAGGTTTCAGCCAAGCGGTAATTCTCCTGGAGATCGACGACCAAATTTGCCTCGGTCTCTTTCCTAATTTGTTTTAGGGCCTCGACCTCTTTTTTGCTGTCTACGGCAATACGAATGAAATCTGCCCCAGCTCGCTCCAGTAGCTTAATTTGACGCACAGTAGCTTCAATGTCCGTGGTCCGAGTGGCACACATACTTTGAACAGATATCGGTGCATCGCCACCTATAAAACGGTCACCAACAGCAATTTTTCGAGTTTTTCTAGATGGAAGTGCCACTGAAAGCCTAAAACTTGGGTTACTAACTCACTGTTCATTCACGAACTACCAATCGGAGGCCGTAGCCCTATTTTTACGGAAATTTGGGCTCAAAGGCAACATAGCTCGTTACCCTTGTGTTTTGTCGATAGAAGACTTAAAGATCCTAGAGATCTGAAGAAATAAAGTTTATGTTTTCTTCGGATTATGACGCTAGACGGTTAGGTAAAGCCTCGAGTTAGGAGCCTGTTTTTACACGGACTATTTGGTACCCCGTAAAGAGACTCAATAAAGATGCAAGACGAGCTAGAAGAAATATTTAGAAGAATTGCAGAGCGCTATGATCAGCCAATTAAAATCGGCAGCCAGTGCGAAGCGAACACCTTCTATCATATTGAAGATCTCACTGTTGGAGAGTTAGAACAAGCTTCTCATTACCTTGCCGGACGCGTGGAAGAGGTTTGTTACCCTGACTCACCAACTATGGTGATTCATCTTTCCTCATGTATTACTGACTTACCTGATTTAATTGCTGAACGCATAGGACCACCTGCTCAGCCCGTTGAAGTCGTAAACGCTAATAAGCTTGGCCAAGGCAATGGCATTACTAGAAGGCTAAAGTCCGCAAGAGTGATTGTGGCAAATGACGTGATAACTACTGCCAAGTCTTGTTTAGAACTTCATGCAAGGCTTACTATGATGGGTGCTCATGTTGTAGCTTGGGTAGCTTTGGTTGACCGAACTTTCGGCCCGGGACCAGTACCCGTTATAGCAGCGCATACAGGCGAGCCAGTCCGGCTATTGCAAAGCCTCAGCTAAACCAGTTTGGCTTTAAACGCCTACTATTCAAACTGTACTTGTATTCTAAAGTGCGTACTGAATCATTCTTTCGAAGAGTCGGAAAGAAAAGGCACCTGAACGGTTAGCTCGCGGAAGAGTTCGCTTCTCGTTCCAGCTGTTCCTCTAGGTCATCCAGAACTTTAACATGTCTCTTATTTGGAAGAGGCTGGTTTTCTGCAAGAACATTTTCGACCTGCTCCAATACCCCTTCGACAAGCCAAGAGATTTCTTGCAAAGGCTCATCCATGGTTTTCAGTTTGGCAGCAGCCATGCCCAGCAACTCTTTTACTTCTTCAATTTGAACAGGAGTCTCCGACGACTTGTTTTTCGCTGTTCCTGATTTTGCTGGCATACCTTGCTCCAATTATTTCTCTTCCACACAACCAAACTTTAATTCACTTAAACAAACCAGGTCAATCTCGTTATCCACATTGGGACCAAAAACTAGGCCTGTGGAAAACATCAGGCTTGAAACCCCCTGCCTAGTCTCCTAAGTTTCAGTAATGAATAGACGAACCACGAAGACCCTTTACCCCTACTTATTAGCATCAGTTGTTTTACTGACTGCCTGCGAGCCAGGTGATAAATCCCAGCAAGGTAAGAACCAGCAAAGGCAAGGCTGGAAAGCTGGTGAGGTCATATCTGACATTAACGACAAAGCTTCTGAACTAACCAAGGATATTAGTGAAGAGACGGAGGAAATTGCCAACGCTGTCTCAGACAAAATTGGGGAAATCTTAAAAGGCTCAACGGACTCACTTCCGGCAAAGGAAGTTAAAAAGTTGTCTCAGTTTGAATACAAAGTCTTCGAGATGCCGGTGGACAGCGCCAATGAGGATTTTCAGGATGAACTTAACTCTCTAGGACAGGAACGCTGGGACTGCTTTGACGTAAAGCCGCTTGTATCGGATGAAGAAGGCTCTAGTAGTTTTCTATTCTTCTGCAAGCGTAGACCATTTACGCCATTGAAGTTCGTACCCGCCGGCTTAGCCTTACCTCTAAGCCTTGGGGGGAAATCGCAATAAGAAAAAAATATATTAATAAAACTTATTTAGATTAAGCTTCTTCAGAGCCTTGGTACCCAAACAAGAATGGAGGATCGTTAAGCTCCAAACCCGCTGATTTAATCTTAGTCCAAATTTCAACAGCTTGACGCTTCATGGTTTGGTCAAAAAGCTTTTCCGCATTCGGCTGCCTGACTACTTCATTAAGAGCAAGGATACTGTGCAAGTAATTTCCTTGAGAGGATTCAATCTGTTCCGATACATCTGCTAAAAAAGCTTTAACTTCTTGCTTTGTGAAAGTTTTCGGCTTTTCGGCTTTTTCTTTGGCCATGATAATGCGGTTCCTTTATTTAAAAATCCCTTGCACATCGATAATACGCTGGGATTGATTTCTTTGCCAATAAAATATCAAAAGTTGGCACTTAAAGTACTGATTATTATTTAGATGCTTTAGATAAAAAAGGGATGCAGAGGTCTTATTTTGTCGGCGAAAAGCCAAAAGCTCGGTCTAAATCGCTCGAGAGCTCTTTTTGATCTTGCTCATCCTCTTCTGAGGCGTCTTCCTCTTCCGCTAGGCCGTTTTCTTTACGATGAAATTCTTCGCGAATTTCACACACGGTGCGGGTCATTTCGAAAACAATTCTAGGCACATCTTCGGGCTCCACAACTTGCAGCAAATCTGATGTCTTTAAATTATGCAGGACTGTCGCTAAGATTCTTTGGGAATAGGTTAAGTTATCTTCGTCAGGCTCTTCTTCAACCTCAACCTCTTGTTGAACAATTTCTACCGGGCCTTCCTCGTCGACTTTCTCCACGGCCTGAGCAGTTTCTTCACGAATCCCGATCACCTCTGGTGGGCCAACAACCTCTGGCATCATTTGAGATAAAAGCCTTCTAAGCTCCATCTCCAAAACAGGGAAAGGAAAAACAGCTTTAGCGCCAAAATGCTGGGCGGCTTGACCTACTGACTCGTCCACTGTCTCCACAAACAAAACTACTGGAATTTCCGAAAACGAATGATGATCTCTAAGCTCTTGGCAGAATTTCAATCCAGCACGTTCGTCACTTCCAAGCTCTAATCTGGAAAGCACCAACTCTGGGGTACATTCCAATAAAGCCATCTTTGCAGACTGAGTATCTTTAACTACTTTCAGCTCAACGCCACAGCCAGCAGTAGCCTCAGTAAGGACAGGCGCGATATCACCCTGATCATCTATTAAAATTAAAATCGACACATTGGAGAAAACGGCAGACCAATGGGAAATCTTTAGAGGTATTTTTGGTGGAATCTACCATGGCATTCACTAACCACCCTGAATTACTGCATAGGAGTCAATTTTGAAGCTTTCAGAGGCTCTTTTTTGGAGCTCCTTAATAGTCTAGCGGGATGATCTCTATAGCCTGATGATAACGAAAAGGGTCATCATGAGGATCAACAAGCACTGGGGAGGGCAAAGTAACTGATTTGGTAAAAACCCTCCTAGGCTCTACCCCACCTGTAACAAAGCCTTTGGCTATACTCTGGGCACGACGCTTATTGATAAAACTAGAGTACTCGGATTTTGGGTCCTGACTAATAGAGTAAGAGGCGATAACTAGTCTAGCCCAAGGCATTCTGTTCTTGGTAAGCTTAGCTATTTGGTCTACCAAGATCTTCCCCTCAGGCTTTAGCCTATGCTCATCACCTTCGAAAAACCAATCTGCTGGAAAAATATCTCTAGAAGGATGAAGTTCAAGTCGCCTTTGATAGTGCTGAGCAAGAAGGTCCTGAGCCCAAGCTTGTTCTTTCAAAGCTTTCTCCTGACCTAGTAGGGTAACCTGGCTCTCCTCAATTAAGTCATGACTAAGGCCTGTCAATGCTCCGTACACAGCTCCAAAACCAACTCCAATTAATGCTCCTTCAGGTCCAGCGGCGCCAGTTAGACTTTTGGCGGCAATTGCTCCTGCCCCTCCCCCCAGAGCACCCCCTAGAATTGTTCCAGAGGCTTGCTTGTCAGGCCCCGGAACTGGCTGCGCTGTAAAAGGCGTACATGAGGCACACAAACAAAGAAAGAGAAATACAAACTTTTTCAAGCTACCCTCCAGGGCATTAAAGATAAGAAAAATCCTGACCATTATTATCATACTGCTGCACCCAGTATGCAACCGCAATTTCCACAAGGTCACCATCTGGCAATGAATAATACTTAAAAGACGGGTATTTCCTTGAATTCAACCTTATTCACAGGCATTTTCCCCCTGAACCGCTCTCTAAGCTGCTCAGCTGTTAAATTCCCAACCACGACTATGACGAATTGGTCTTTCAGTCTATTTTGGGCAACTTCAAAAACCTCCGAAGCCGTTACTGATTTAATATTGGAAATAAAGTTGTCATTGTATCCTTCAGGGAATCCCAGCATTTCCAGCAACGCTGCCCGAGTTACTACCGAATCAGGCGTAGCAAATTTGAAAACGAAATTTCTACTGGCACTTGAAATAGCTGACTGAACTCTTTCCTCAGCAGGCTCTTCTGCCTTACTTTGTTCAATCAGTTTAAGTATCTCTTCAACACTTTTCAGTGCTTGATCGTTTCTAGTTCCAGCATAAATTTGCAATTGGCCGCTAACGCTATCCCCGCTAAAACCGCCGTAAACTGTATAAGCCAGGCCTTGCTTAGAGCGAATCTCATTAAAAAGTAGACTGTCAAAAGACCCGTAGCCAAACATCAAATTAAAGATGTGAAGAGGATAGCGGTCGGAACTATGTCGCTTTGGACCTCTATGCCCAACTAAAACAACGGCCTGTTCAATATCTTTCTCGAGCAAGTAGATGCCTGGCGAAAAACCATCTGTTTCTTTTGGGAAATCACGGGATATCGAAGATTTTGCAGTCCAGTTAGAAAAGCGGCCTTCAATGGCTTTGGCAAGTCTGGATTTCGAGATGTTACCACTG
This sequence comes from uncultured Bdellovibrionales bacterium, assembly GCA_964510575.1. GTDB lineage: Bacteria > Bdellovibrionota_C > UBA2361 > SZUA-149 > CALKYB01 > CALKYB01. Next base: position 17,762 of record CAZECN010000033.1, read on the forward strand.
ACGGTTAGGATTGAGCCCTCAGGTACAAAAAAGTTTCTGTGCCAACGTTGAAGATCTTGGCGACTAATTCTTTTAACAGAACTACTCGTGGTAAAAGTACCGAGCACAGAATTACTGCCGTAAATTGCTTGATCAAAAATCATCGCCGCCATTGTGTCTGGAGAGTCTTTTCTGCGGGAAATAGAGCTTGTAGATAATTTTTTCCATAGAGAAAAACGTTCAGAATCAAAAGCTGGCCGTAGCGCTACCTCAGAGAATATTTCAAAAACTTTCTCGAAGTCATCATTAAGGCCTGAAAAAGATACAGAGCCGTACTCAGATGAAAAACCTGACTCTACAGAAGCACCCATAGAATCAAGCAAAAGATCCAATTGAGCCGGCTGCATGCCTTGGATTCCACCCGAGCGCATTTGGGAGCCACAGGCAGAAGCCAATCCCTTTAGCTGAAGACTATCGTTTAAGGTTCCCCCTCTGACGTAAAGAGTACCAGTTACAACTGGCAGCTCGTTATTGTAACTGTAAAGTACCTTCATCCCGTTAGGTAACATCCAGGATTCTGGGCTCTCAGGCTTGAAATCCTGAGTCTTCAAACCAAGCTCTAGAGGGTTCGAACTAGAAGAACAGCCATAATTAAAGGCTAAACAAAAAAGAATAAATAGAGTTCTTAGAACCCGGAAAGGTAAATTTTCCATTTTAATTAGACCCCTTTGCATTAGAAGCTTTCTGTGCGCCTTGCCCTTTGGCAGAAGGCCGCTCAAGTCGAACCCACGTGCGTTTTTCAGGGTCTGAGTATTTGCGAAGCAGTGAACGAAGATCCTCTGGGGTGGTAGCCATGATTTGGTCATAACTTTCAAAAACCATCTCCCAATCATCCCATAAAGCTTCAGCTTTGCCGATCATTCTAGCGATACTTTGGTTTGAATCTAGACCTTCCAGAAGTCCCACCTTAATCCGGCGCTTGGCTGCGGCTACTTGTTCAGCGGTAAATAGAGTTTCTTTATAGCGATCAAGAATAGTCTGCATTTCTTCAGCTAACTGTTGGTTACTAACTCCAGGAATCGGAACAGCACCAATTAAAAACAAAGGTGGATAGCGTTCACCTGGGGCCTCAGTAGAGTAGGCCGACAGAGCAATCTTCTTCTGCTGAACCAGCTCACGATGAAAAACTGAGGAACGACCTCCACTCAAAATAGAATGCAAAACAGCAAAGTGCGCATCTTCCGGATTGGGCCAAGAAGGCTTGTGCCATGCCATAAAAAACTGAGGGTTTGCATCGTAGTAGACTACAGATTCTCGCGGCCCAGTTTGTTCTTCCTCAGAAATGAACAACCTTGGGCGAGGCCCCTCACCCTTAGGCACACTACCGAAATACTTTTCAAGATCTGCCTTAATTTCTGAAGAATCAATATCACCAACAAGAGTTATCACCATGTTATCTGCACGATAATGTTTGTGATAGAACTTCCTCATTGCCGAGGCGGAAAGGCTCTTAATATCTGAGGGCCACCCAATTACTGGAAGTCGGTTGGGATGAGTCCAGTAGGCTGTAGCAAGTAAAGCTTCATAAAGCTTACCGGAAGGATTGTTCTCTACCCTCCCCCTGCGCTCTTCCTGCACAACTTCTCTCTCTTTGTAGAATTGACGAAAGACGGGATTGATAAGCCTGTCAGATTCCGCCCACATCCAGTAATCAAGCGCGCTTACTGGTAAGTTAACCAAATAGACGGTGTAGTCTTTACTGGTCCCAGCATTCAAGCCTGTAGCGCCGCGTTGTTTATAAAGCTTAGAGAATTCATTTGGCTTCCAAAGCTTTTCTAGTTTTTCGCTAACGGACTTGAGCTGATCCTTCAGTTCCTGAGTTTCTTCGATCTGAAGGGCTAGTTGAATGTTCTCTAATTCTTCTAATAATGGCGCTTCTTCCTGGTAGTTATTGGTGCCAATCGTTTCAGATCCCTTGAAAGCCATGTGCTCAAGAAAATGAGCTAAACCCGTCTCTCCTGGCACTTCATCCACACCACCAACTTTAACCCAAATTTGACCGGTAAATATTGGAGAGAAACTTCTCTTATAAACTAAAACCCTCAGACCATTGGAAAGAGTAAACTTCTCCACATTTTTTCTGATACCTTGGAAATCTTTACTAGAGTTGGAATTGGCAGAACTAGTTTCAGCAATTACAGTTTCTTTCACAGGCGAGCTCTCAACAACCTCACCGATCACTGTCACCGGTGCGGTCATTGAATGAAGCAAACAAGAAATAAGAAGCCACTGCACTAAAGGGATTGAATTTCTCAAAAGATAATCTCTATTAAATTACTGACGTTTTAAACTAAAAACTAGTTGCAATTACTGCTAGTATGATAAAAACAAACTGATTGGCAAGCTGTTGCATCGACGTTCAGGCTGTCTCTTGCGGCTCTGAGCGAGAGAACCTTTGTTGGGCTAATAAGGATCTGATCAATTGTAATTTGCTGCTATAATAAGCAAAGTTTTCGCCCTTTTTAATTTTGGAGTCCGCATTGTCTTCTTTTTCAACGTCCTTCTTTTCAACTAAGGGAAGAATTCCCGCTTTATTGTTTGCTTGCTTAATGTTGACCGGCACCGATCGCTGCCAGGATAATATAGATCTTGATCCCACGACTACTACTACAACGACTACAACTTCTTCTTCGACAAGCACTACAACCTCTTCTAGTAGTAGCTCTAGTTCAGGAATTCTGAGCTCCTCCTCTAGTTTCAATTTAACTCCGTCTTCGAGCAGCTCCTCGGGTTTTCCTTTCTCTCCCTCTTCTTCAAGTTCCAGCTCGAGCTTCATTTTTACCACAACCACCACCTTGCCAATCTCACCCGAGAATCCGACCTTCAGCCTCGATGATTTTGAAGCTGATGGCTCGAGAAATAATGACTCTGATAGCGATCTTAATCAGGACTCCGACCGTGATCAATTGTCAGATGGCGATGAAGAATTTATTGGAACAGATCCCAACAACCCTGACTCCGATGGTGACGGAATCACGGATGGATTTGAAGATCGAAATGGATTCGACCCTCTAAGTAGTTTTAGTAGCCCTTTAGGAAGCTCGGGAGTTAGCACTCTTAGCGGACAGACCCTAGCGGTGTTTCCTGGGGTTGACAGTGACGGAGACGGGCTTTCTGATCAATTTGAAACTCAAAGAGGCTTATCTGTTTTTGAAACAGATAGTGACCAAGACTCAAGACTTGATGGTCATGAAGTTCTAAACCAAAGCAACCCCTTGGTGGCTGACGAAGGCACTTTGTCTGACCAAGATCAGGACGGCCTTAGCGACCAGCTCGAATTTAGTTTTCGAACGAGTCCTCAATCAAGCGACTCAGATAGAGATGGCCTAAACGATGCTTTGGAAATATTGATGGGCTTTGATCCTCTAGATCCAGATTCCGACCGTGACGGAATTGTTGATGGCGCAGAGGGGCCTGAGGCAGAATACTTTTCCTCAGACTCTAATGATCAAACTTTTTCCTTCGATGATGTTTAAGCTGCTTCCTCTGCAGTAGCTTCTAAGTTCGAAGCAATCTTATCAAGAACACCATTGATGAACTGAGGAGAGTCCTCTGTTCCAAATCTTTTAGCAACCTCGATAGCTTCATTAATAGCTACTCTTGGTGGAACCTCCGGCATTAGCGCGATTTCATAGGTTGCCAGGCGAATTATTGAGCGATCAACTCTTGCCATCCTACTAAGGCTCCATCTTTGGCTAGCCACAGTAATGATTTCATCGATTCTATCTTTGTTTGCGATAACTCCTTCGCACAAATGAGAGGCATAGGTGACAACACTTTCACTTGCTCCAAAGTGTTTTAAACAAAATGCTAGGTTCGCGCTTTCCCAAGTCTCTGAAAAATCAGACTGGAAAATTGCCTGTAACGCTAATTCTCGGCTTTGTCTTCTTGAACCCATCTTACTGCTCCTTCAATTGTTTAATAAGGCTACTAGCTTCTAAAACTGCACAAGCTGACTCCCAGCCCTTATTACCCTCGTTAAATCCGTCTTCCGAATACTGAGATCTTTCTTCCACTTGAGCCGTGTTTAAGGCGGGAATAATACCCAAGCCTACCGGTAAACCTGAATCGAGCATTACCCGGGTCAAGCCAGAGCAGGCCTCGGTCGCTACATGGTGATAGTGGTCGGTGTCACCTTTAATAAGAACGCCCAGTGCTACAATTCCAGAGAAGTTTCCACTTTCTGCTACCACTTTGGCAATGAGGGGAAGCTCGTACGAACCAGGCACCCAAATAATTTCTATATCGGAAGGATCTACGCCATGAGCTTGAAAAGCTGCTGTGGCTCCAAGAACTAGTCGCTCGCAGTATATTTTATTGAATTCGGCCGAAATAACAGCAAAGCGCTGCCCGAGAGGTTTGCGTTCACCTCTTCTAACTTGAATATTCTCGTTAACTTGCACCTCTTAATTCCTCCCAGGAATCATCAAGTAATATTCATCTCGACCAATGGCTTAAGCTGAGCCAAAAAGCTCTGCAAAATAAGCCAGCTATTAAAAAGAACGGGAAGCAAACAACAACCCGAAATACTGCTTCATGCTTGGTTTGCTCCAAATACCGCGGAGTGTAACATATAAATTCTTGGCAGAATTTTCCACAGGGAGAAGAACATTTTCTAGTAAAAATGTGAACAACTTTTTTCTTGAGTAAATACAGTGCCTTAGGTTGCGAGTTGGTATTCAGGATGGCCTTGTTTAGGCGCTCAAAGGCTGACAAGAGAGTCTTATTTATCCACGTAGCGATAGAGCAACGCAAAGAAGGCTAATCTGAGCGTCTACTAGCTTTGGTGGCCCATTTTTTTAATTTTAGTTTCGATATAAGAGCGATTATGAGGGGTCACTCTTGCAGAGAGGCTTACCCGCTCCTTAATCGAAATCCCTCCCGCCTCTAGAGCCTCAACCTTGGCTGGATTATTGGTCATTAGCCTAACCTTGGAGAGTCCTAAGTCCCGGAGTATTGCGCAGGCTCCCCGATAGTCTCTTTGGTCAGCTTCAAAACCGAGTTCAAGATTAGCCTCAACTGTGTCCTTACCCTGGTCTTGCAGAGCATAAGCTTTAATTTTGTTAGCAAGGCCAATGCCTCGCCCTTCTTGCTGAAGGTAAATTATGACACCTGAGCCTTCTTCTAAAAGTTTGCTCAGCCCTAAGGCTAACTGATCGCCGCAATCACATCTAGCACTGTCAAAAATGTCGCCTGTTAAACACTCGGAGTGCACTCTAACCAAACAACCATCGGAGGGTTCTCCTTTTACTATTACCAATTGTTCTCGTTGGTCTAGGTCATTCTCATAAACTAAAACTCTCAAAGGCTCATTGAGTTTCTCTCCCAATGTATCCAATGGAAAAACCCCATGCTCTGAAAAAAGCCCCACTGCCTGAAAACCAGCAATCTCCGCCTCAGCTACTCTTCTAACTACGCGCTCAGTAGCTATTCGATATTTTTCAATTTCTTCAACACTTGTAATTTTTAATTTGTGTTTCTGACAAAAGTCGACAAGGGCTTGCCCTCGTAGCATTTGCCCCTCTTTGTCCATAATTTCGCAAATCACTCCAGCAGGTTTTAAACCTGCAAGTCTAGCTAAGTCCACTGAGCCCTCAGTTTGTCCATTTCTTTCGAACACTCCTCCTGGACGAGCTGATAAGGGGAAAACCCAACCCGGACAAACAAAGTCATCAAGGCTAACCTGATCTTCAGCTAAGGCGTGAATAGTTTTACTTCGACCTTTGGCAGTAACTCCCTCCCTGGCCACATCTCGGTGGTCCAAAGAAACAGTAAAGTTAGTCCCGAAGACACTTCGGTTATTGGATACCTGCATGCTGAGGCCCATTTCCTCAACCTTCCTTTGCTCAAGGCTTATACAAATAAGCCCCCGCCCCTCATTAATCATGAAAGCTATCACCTCTGGGGTGACTGATTCAGCAGCGATAGTTAGGTCTCCCTCGTTCTCCCGATCGTCATCATCAACTAGAACTATAGGTTTCCCTGCTCTGATATCTTCCAGAATTTCTTCAAAGGGGTCGAGTTTTAAAGTGGTGCTCATCTTAGCTAGCCTGTCTTACTTCCATTGCTCTTTGAACATATCTGGCTAAACAATCAGCCTCAAAGTTCACTTTATCCCCCACCTTAAGCTCACCTAGAATCGTCTCCGACCAGGTCAAAGGAATAATATATACAGAGAAACCTAGATCAGTAACTTCGCCAACTGTAAGACTGACTCCTGAAATAGCGACTGATCCCTTTGGCGCAACTAGTGACTCCAACCCAGTGGGTAGAGAGAAAAACATACGATGAGTATTTTCATCTGGGGTCTCGACCTCGAGTAGCTGGCACTTTGTATCCACATGGCCAAGCATCAAATGACCATCCAAGGGCTCTCCCAAACAAAGTGCAGGTTCAAGATTGACATTTGCCCCAGCCGCTAGTTCTCCAAGCGTTGTCTTCTCTCTGGTTTCGCTTGCAAGCTGAAAGGAGGCTTTACCATTGGTCTGGGAAACTACCGTCAAGCAAACGCCAGATATTGCTATCGAGGCACCTTCTTCAAATTCTCGCTCGGAGAAAAGACTGCTTTCGATTTCAAGCTCTCCAGCTTCGAGACTTGAAACTTTTCCCTTTGATTTTACAATTCCACTAAACAAACTAGTTTGACCTTTGATAACAGCTGAGCAAATCGCTTCCTGATCGCTTTTCAGATCTAAGTTCCAACCCTGCAGTCTTCAAATAATCCTCAACTTCTAGGCTGGCCCCATCGCCGCCCAAACTATCTGAGCTTTTAAAGATCAGCAACCTATCTACCAATGCCGATCTCAGCAAAGACTTTGAAAGCTCAGCCCCCCCTTCAACCAGGACCGACTCCAAACCTGCTTTACCCAAACGTTCAAAAAGACTAGAAAGATTTGGCTGAGAATCCTGACTATCCAACTCTATCAGCTCGATACCTCTACTAAGGAACGACTGCTTTAATAATTGATTCAGCCCCAACGGACAAACAATCTGGGCATTAGATTGAAGCATCTTAGCTTCTAGAGGTAATTTCAAATCAGAAGAAACTACCATGCGCTTGGGCTCACGCCCAAAACCGGAGCGATTGGTAAGTAAAGGATCGTCAACCCTGCAGGTTTCCGCACCAACCAAAATAGCCGAAGAGTACGCTCTTAAACATTGAACCAAGCGATGAGACTCACGACAGCTAATTTGAGTTTGCAATCCTCGCCCTGCGCTAAGTTTACTATCTGAGGAGAGTGCCAGCTTAAGAGTTACAAAGGGATGGCCAGTGAGCACAAGATTACGCCAACCTCTATTTAGTTGCCGCTCAAGTTCCGCACAAACCCCTTCTTTCACTTCAAGCCCCCTAGCTCTCAAAAACTCACCTCCACCAGAAGCCTTCGGGTTAGGATCTCTTGAGCCATACACTACTCGTTTAACTCCACTCGCCAGAATTGCTTCAGTGCAGGGAGGCGTCTTGCCTTGGTGGGAACAGGGTTCGAGAGTGACATATATAGTTGAGCCTACTGAAGCCTTTCCAGCACTTCTTAAAGCCAATACTTCAGCATGAGCCTCACCAGTTTTTTGATGCCAAGCTTTACCAACGACTTTCTGATTTTTTACGACGAGTGCTCCCACCATCGGGTTCGGAGCAACTGAACCCAATCCTTTTTTGGCTAAGGCTAGTGCTTGAAGCATAAATCTCTTATCACTAAACATTTTTGGCTTGGGCCTAGCTTCTGCTCAACCCTTTTTAGAAGTTCTCTTTTTCACATCCTCGACCAGAGATATCACGTCTTCTGGGTTGGCTGAAGTTGATGAGATACTACCCGAGACAAGGTTTTTTAGAGCTTCCATAAACTCATTAACATCTGAGAACTCTCTGTATACTGAGGCAAAACGAACGTAAGCTACTTGGTCGAGGGCATGCAGGCGTTCGATTAACATTTCTCCAATAACTGTACTCGGTACTTCTTTGTCACCAATTTCTAAAAGACGAGCTTCGATACTCTTAACTACGTCCTCCATCTGGTCAACACTGACAGGTCTTTTCTCGCAGGCCTTTCTCAAACCACTCATGACCTTGGCACCATCAAAAGCTTCCCTCTGACCACCTTTCTTGACGATCATCGGTAAGCTCTCTTCTATGCGCTCAAAAGTTGTAAAACGAAACTCACACTCCTCACATTCGCGACGGCGACGAACAGAGCGTCCCTCTCCGCCTTCACGGGAGTCAACTACTCTTGTCTTCTGGCAACTACATCGAGGACATTTCATTTTAGCTTCTGGACTAAATTCGTTAGCGCGCTTGTCGTTAGAACTCTGACAGGCAGAGCATAGTCCTAGAAGGAAAATTTTACAATTTTCGTATCAATTAACAGGTGTGATCCACTAGGGGAAAGTCGATCCCCCCAGATAATTGAGCTTGATCGCTAGAAAATCTTACTTAAGCCTGTATGGAAACTGAGGTCTCTTCTTACAAAGCTCCACGACTTTTTCTCGGACAGCTGCTAGCTTCTTATCGTCACCAGCGCCATCAACGGCACCTCGAATACACTCCGCCACTGCTGGCATATCTTCCGTGGTAAAACCTCTGGTCGTCAAGCAAGGAGTCCCAACTCGAACACCACTGGTGACTTTGGGAGGTTCAGGGTCATTTGGGACAGTATTCTTATTTACTGTAATACCGGCTAAGCCAAGAGATTCTTCAGCTTGGGCTCCATTCACACCAGTTCCTTGGAGGTCAATAAGCATCACATGAGAGTCAGTTCCGTCCGCAACAATTTTCAATTTAAGGTCGGCCAGGGCGGTTGCAAGTGCACGTGAATTAGCAACTACGTTTGCTGCATAATCTTTGAATTCTGGTTGCAGAGCTTCCTTAAAAGCAACAGCCTTAGCTGCAATTTGGTGCATCAATGGGCCACCTTGAAGACCTGGAAATACTGCCTTGTTAATCGCTTTGTAATGTTCCTTCTTCGGAAGAATCAGTCCTCCCCTCGGGCCACGTAATGTTTTGTGGGTAGTGGTAGTAGTGACATCAACATAAGGAACGGGATTGTCATATACTCCTCCAACGATTAAACCTGAATAATGCGAAACGTCAGCAAGAAGATATGCACCCACCTCGTCCGCCACTCTTCTAAACATCTTCCAGTCAATCTGTCTGGAATAAGCAGTGGCACCACAAATTATCATCTTAGGTTTGCTTTCCTTAGCAACCCTCATGACTTCTTCTTCTTCAATCAATCCTGTCTCAGGATTAACTCCGTAAGCTGCAACATTATAAAGAAGACCAGAGAAATTAACTGGGCTACCGTGAGTTAAATGTCCACCATGGTCTAAACGAAGACCCATCACGGTGTCACCTGGCTCAAGCAAACCAAGAAATACAGCCATGTTAGCGTTGGCACCTGAATGAGGCTGAACGTTAGCTCTCTCTGTACCAAACATTTCTTTTGCACGGTCTCTAGCTAAGGTTTCAATAACATCGTAGTTCTGACATCCTCCGTAGTATCTTCGTCCTGGATAACCTTCACAATACTTGTCAGTCAGAATCGAACCCTGAACCTCTAGCACTGCTTCACTAACAGTGTTCTCTGATGGAATAAGTTCAAGTGAAAACTCTTTTCTCTCTGTCTCAGCTTTAATAAGCTCAGCCATTTCTGGATCAAATTCGGAAAGGGGCGTTTGAGAAATCAATTTATGCTACCTCCAGGATTTTGGTTTCAGCAGCTACCTGCCATGGCCTCACTATAATATCAATAAGAAAACCGGCATAAGCCGGCTTTTTTACTCTTGAATAGAAGATATTTACTAAGCTGAGTGATCAGCTACGTATTTAACAGCATCTCCTACTGATTTGATCTTCTCAGCATCTTCATCGGAGATCTCAATGTCATACTCTTCTTCAAGAGCCATGATTAGTTCAACAATGTCTAATGAATCCGCTCCAAGGTCTTCTATGAAAGAAGCTTCCTCATTTACATCCTCAGCTGCAACACTTAACTGCTCAACAATGATTCTTTTTACTTTTTCGGCGTTTTCCGACATTACCTTATCTCCAAACTACGCTTCAGTCACAACTCGGGGGCTCGTTCTTTCCTAATCCAAACCCCACGAATCAATTCAACAAAAATTTTTAAATCGACAACCAAAGTGATCGAAATCATTTCCAATCTGTCTTTCGACCCTCGGTTACCACCCCAATAATCACTGAAGAAGGAAAACTTCAAGACAGAAAGTGAAGTTTTTTTGTTAAATCTCCAATAAATTCAATGGGCTTCAGCCAAGCAAGGGCTAAGTATTTGATATTTCTACATTTTCTTAGCCAAGGCTGAAGACTATCTGCTTTCAAAAATTCGTTTATTAAGCTGTAGATAATCCTCTAATTCAGTATCCTCACCCCCATCAGCAAGAAAAACTTGCTGAGCGAGATCATGATGAGTTGTCATACTCAAGCTACGGGCTAGCTGCTGCCTGCAGGCATCAGCGCCTTCTGAAGTACCTTTCAAGCATGGTCGAAGCCTATCAAGTAATGTCTTTGGAGAAAGCTTCAAGAAAATTGAATCAAACATCGCAAAGTTGGCTAGCTCTCTCTGCCAGTTCAAACCTCCAAGAACTGGTTCTCCCTCCATAAAAGCCTGGGCCCAGCCAATATCCTCAGCCATTGCCTGAGGGGAATTGATTTTTTGAGCGACCATAGCCGCAACAACCGAGTCACGACAAAGCGAGCGGTTCGAACGCCAGTCCGGTTCCTTTAATTCTATTTTCATTCCACCGCAGGACTCCTTAATCAAACTAGGCAAAATGGGAATGATCTTTTCTAAACTATGGTTGACCAACTTCAATCCCAGCAAAGAGCGCTTTGCTCCATAAAGCCGGTAAAACCACTTCTTATTATTTTCAATTTCAGAGCTCCAAGACTGAGTCTCTGACACCTTAGTTCGTAAAGGTTTAAACAGAGAAAGCTCAGCTTCTGGAAGTATCTCAACCGGAAGAGCCCATATCTCACGACCTAAAAGAATTGTAGAACCATTGCTAGCTAATTCATTTCTTAACTCAGGATTGTTAGATACCCAAAGTAAAAGTTGCCCTTGCTGACTACTCCGAAAAATTCGCAGTTCAGAGAAGCGGGTTCGTAAAGAAAAAAGCACTCGCTTGGTCAATTCTCGATTTTCAGGCTCGTCGCTCAAAAAGGCCCACAACTCGCCGCCTTCAGTGATATTTGCAGTGTAGAGCTCTAAAAGTTCTGAGCTAAACTGCCTATAATCTGAGGAGCTCAATACTATTCTTGAATACGCAGTTTTGTTGGCTTCAAGGTGGTTGATCAGCCCATTCCGCTC